>NZ_JARVKU010000037.1:0-51366 GCF_029813805.1 Streptomyces sp. DH10 | reverse complement strand
GAGCCCCCCTTCCTGGTGCCCGTCCTGCTTCCCTACTTCGCGAAGCCGTAGTTCAGCAGCTTCGTCGCGTCCGTCTTCCGCGTGGTCGCGTTGGTCGAGGCGAGGACCGTGCCGATGACCGTCTTGCCGTTCCGGGTGGCGGCGAAGACCAGGCAGTACTTGGCCTCCGGGCCGGAACCGGTCTTCACGCCGATCGCGCCGGAGTAGCTCGAGAGCAGCGGGTTGGTGTTCTCCCACGGCGCCATCGTCCGCGTGCCGCCGGACTTGGTGGTCGTCTTCGCCGTGTACTTCTTCGTCTTGACGACCGTGCGGAACGTGGAGTTCTTCATGGCGCTGCTGGCGATCTTCGTCAGGTCGCGCGGCGTGGAGTAGTTGGCGCCCTTGCCGATGCCGTCGAACGAGTCGAAGTGGGTGTTCTTCAGACCCAGGTCCTTGGCGGTGGTGTTCATCTTGCCGATGAACGACTTCACGCGCGCCGCCCGCGTCGAGCCCGAGCCGAACTTGTCGGCGAGCGCGTACGCCGCGTCGCAGCCGGACGGCAGCATCAGGCCGTACAGCAGCTGGCGGACGGTGACCTTGTCGCCGACGATCAGCTTGGCGTTCGACGCCCAGTTGTTGTCGACGATGTAGTCGCTGTACGCCTTCTGGATCGTGACCTTGCTGTCCAGGTTGAGCTTCGGCTGCTTCAGCACCACCAGGGCGGTCATGATCTTGGTGGTCGAGCCGGTGGAGCGGCGCGTGTCGGCCGCCTTGGTGTAGAGCGACTTGCCGGTCGCGTTGTTCATCACGTAGCCGCCCTGGGCGGCGATCGTGGGCGCCGTGGCGGCCTGCGCCGGCGCGACGGTGAGGGCTCCGGTCGCGAGCATGGCGCCGGTGGTGACGGCGGCGGCCGCGGCTCTGCGGAGACGGGTGCCCTGAATGCCGGTTATCAAGTGAAGTACCCCGATTACGTCGAATGCCCCAACGGTGCGGCCGAGTTGAGGACGAGGGGAAAGGGGCCGCACGTGTCTGACTCGTAACTAGCACACCTGGTTGTGCCATTGCCGAGCGGGACCCCCTCTTTGCCACAGATGTGTGACATTCGAGTCCGCATACTGGACGAATGCATCCATGCGTACGTGTTGTATCTATCCTGTCGGCATGACCTTGGCCGTGAAGCAACCTCCCGCCGCCGACCGCGTCTACACCCACGTCAAGCAGGGCGTGCTGGAGCGCCGTTACGAGGGCGGGACCCTCCTCACCGAGGGCGAGCTCGCGGAGGCCGTAGGGGTCTCGCGCACGCCGGTGCGCGAGGCGCTGCTCCGGCTGGAGGCCGAGGGGCTGATCCGGCTCTACCCGAAGAAGGGCGCCCTCGTCCTGCCGGTCTCCGCGCAGGAGATCGCCGACGTCGTCGAGACACGGCTGCTCGTCGAGGAGCACGCGGCGCGCAAGGCCGTGCCCGCGCCCGCCGGGCTCATCGAGCGCCTGGAGGAGCTGCTGGCCCGGCAGAAGAAGCAGGCCGCCGCCGGAGACCTCGCGGGAGCCGCCGTCACCGACCGCTGCTTCCACGCCGAGATCGTCCGCAGCGGCGGCAACGAGATCCTCTCCCGCCTCTACGACCAACTGCGCGACCGCCAGCTGCGGATGGGCGTCGCCGTCATGCACTCCCACCCCGACCGGATCGCCAAGACCCTCGCCGAGCACGAGGAGATCCTCCAGGCGCTGCGCGCCGGGGACGCCGAGGCGGCCGTCGCGCTGGTCCACCGGCACGTCGGCTGGTTCTCGCACCTGGCCCGGGGGGAGGTCCGATGAGCGGCACGCTGCCGGGCGACCCGCCGGGCGGCCGCCGCGCGCTGGCCGTCTGGGGCATCGGCGTCTCGGTCTACTTCGTCGCGGTCATCTTCCGCACGTCCCTGGGCGTCGCCGGCCTCGACGCCGCCGACCGCTTCCACGTCAACGCCTCCGCGCTCTCCACCTTCTCCATCCTCCAGCTGCTGGTCTACGCGGGCATGCAGATACCCGTCGGCCTGCTCGTCGACCGGCTCGGCACCAAGAAGGTGCTGGCCCTCGGCGCGGTGCTGTTCACGGCCGGACAGCTGGGCTTCGCGTTCTCCCCGTCGTACGGCACGGCGCTCGCCTCCCGGGCGCTGCTCGGCTGCGGTGACGCGCTGACGTTCATCAGCGTGCTGCGCCTGGGCAGCCGGTGGTTCCCGGCCCGGCGCGGGCCGCTCGTCGCCCAGTTCGCGGGGCTGGCGGGCATGGCGGGCAACCTCGTCTCCACGCTCGTCCTGGCCCGGCTGCTGCACGGCATCGGCTGGACGGCGGCCTTCGCGGGCAGCGCGGCCGCCGGGGCCGTGGTGTTCGTGCTGGTGCTGCTGTTCCTGAAGGACCACCCGGAGGGTCACGAGCCCGAGCCGGTCCCGCACCAGGGCGCGGCCTACGTTCGGCGGCAGATCGCCGCCGCCTGGCGGGAGCCGGGGACGCGGCTCGGCCTGTGGGTGCACTTCACGACCCAGTTCCCGGCGATGGTGTTCCTGCTGCTGTGGGGACTGCCCTTCCTGGTCGAGGCCCAGGGACTGTCCCGGGCCACGGCCGGTGAACTCCTCACGCTCGTCGTGCTGTCGAACATGGTCGTCGGCCTGGTCTACGGGCAGATCGTCGCCCGGCACCACGGGGCGCGGCTGCCGCTCGCGTTCGGCACGGTCGGGACGACGGCGGCCCTGTGGGCGGCGACGCTGGCCTACCCCGGCCCGCACGCCCCGATGTGGCTGCTGATCGTCCTGTGCACGGTCCTCGGGGCATGCGGGCCCGCGTCGATGCTCGGCTTCGACTTCGCCCGCCCGGCGAACCCGCCCGAGCGGCAGGGCACGGCCTCCGGCATCACCAACATGGGCGGCTTCGTGGCCTCCATGACCACGCTGTTCGCGGTCGGCGTGCTGCTCGACGCCACCGGCGACGACTACACCGTGGCCTTCTCTTTTGTGTTCGTGCTCCAGGCGCTCGGGGTCACGCAGATCCTGCGGCTGCGCAAGCAGGCGGCCCGGCGCGAGCGGGAGCGGCTTGTGGCGAGCCGGGTGGAGACGGTGCACGTACCGGCCTAGGTCAACGGGCCACCATCGGTACCAGGGTGAGGTACGCCAGGCCGAGAACGCCGCGGTAGGTGAGCCAGGCGGCTCGGTGCCGGTCGGCGCGCTCCCGGGTCTCGTCGGCCAGGGGCTCGCCGGGGTGCCCGGCGAGCCACACCTCGGTGTCCGCGAGGTACGCCGACTCGAACTCCTCCCATTCGTCGAGGCTCGCGGTCTCCGTCCACTCCGGCCGGAACCCCGCGTCGACGGCCAGGCCGACGAGGGCCGCGAGGTCGGGATGGTCGGTGGCTTTCGCGTCCGGCCACATGCGGGACAGTTCGGCCTCGGTCGGGGTGCGCTGCCAGAAGCCTTCGCCGAGGAGGACGCGGCCGTGGTCGGTGACGAGCCTGCGGAGTTCCGCGAGGGCTTGGGGCAGTTCGCTGCCGAGGGCTTGGCTCGCGCCTACGCACAGGACGAGGTCGGCGGGGCCGTGGGGGGTGCCGGTGGCGGACTCTTCGAGGAAACGGACTCGGGTCGTGAGGCCTCGTGCCTCGGCTGCCTTCCGGCCTCGAGCCAGGTCCTCGGCGTTGAGGTCGATGCCGGTGCCGGTCGCCTCCGGGGTGGCGGCGAGGGTGCGGAGCATGAGTTCGCCCCAGCCGCAGCCGATGTCCAGCACCGTGGCGGGGGCGTGGCGGGTGAGGCGTTGTACGAGGGCGTCCGCCCGGGTCTCGGACAGGGGGCCGTGGAAGGTGAGGCGGGTGTGGCGGGGCGGGGTTGTCATGCGCAGGGACGGTACGGGGAGTGGTGGGTCGGCGGCACGGGGTTTTCCGGTGCTGGTGCCGAGCCGGGGTGGGTGCGCAGCTCGGCGCGGCGAGGTGCCGCTGCGCCCACCCGTGCCGCCCTGGGGGCACCTCCCAGACCCTTAAGGCACTGGGGGAGGCACGATTGCCCGCAGCTAGGGGCTGCCTACTTCGTCACCGTGAAGTTCCTCAGGATCGCCGCCGTCAGGTCCGGGTCGCCCTCCGTCTTCAGCCTGTCCGTCACCGACTCCGGCGTCACGCGGCCGCAGGCCAGGCGGACGTACGTCTCCCAGTCGAGGGTGAGCGTGGCGGCGGGGCCGAGGGCGGGGGCCGTTTCCAGGGTGCCGCGGCCCTGGATGTCGACGCGGATCGTGCGCAGGAACTCGATGGGACCGTGGACGTCGAAGACGACGGCCGAGCTGCGCGGTGCCTGCGCGTCCTCGGCGACCACCCGCGGGAGTTCGCCGAGCAGCACGTCACGGGCGACGTGCGCGCCGGGGGAGTCGAGGTTGCCGGGCCGGCCGAGGGCCGTGCGCAGGTCCTGCTCGTGCACCCACACGTCGAAGGCGTGCCGGCGCATGGACTCCTCGAGGGTCAGCTCCGTGCCGAGCGGGCCGCGCACCTTCGTGCCCGGGTCGCGCGAGTCGTTGCGCAGCTGGCGGTTGCGGCGGATGATCACGTACTCCAGCTCGGAGGTCATCTCCGGCGCCGTGTGGTGACGGCGGACGTCGACCTGCATCTCCATGTAGCGCTGGTGGTCGTTCGTCACGTGGAAGAGGTCGCGCGGCAGCGTGTGGATGGGGCGCGGGTCGCCCAGCATCTCGCAGTCCAGGCCGATGACATGGGAGACCACGTCCCGCACCGACCACCCGGGGCACGGCGTCCGCCGGTTCCACTCGGCCTCCGCGAGCGGCTGGAGCAGCTCGGATATCGCTTCGATGGAGTGGGTCCAGGCGTCGGCGTAGGGCTGGAGGGTGGGATGCAGACTCACGGAACGGGACCCCTCGGCGGTCGGTGCACGGGCAGGTGGTGGCGGTTGCCAGTGGGAGGTGGCGGCTGTCGGCGGGTGTCTTGGCAGCTAAGTTACGCTGCTGTGAGGCACCCCGGCAGTGCTTTCGTGTGACGATCGTAGGCCCGTGGGGAACCCCTTGTTGGACGGGCCGAATGCCAGGACGGTGGTAGTGTGCGCGCCTCTGTGATCCAGATCGCCGTAGACGAGGGCGAATCGGTCGAATCACGCCGTCGGCGGGCGGCCTCGATGGTCCGCGAGCAGGCCGGGGCCGATCTCGTCGTCCTGCCGGAGCTGTGGACCACGGGTGCCTTCGCCTACGAGGAGTTCGGGCAGGAGGCGGAGCCGCTCGAAGGGCCGACGTACGAGGTGATGGCGAAGGCCGCGAGCGACGCCGGCGTGTGGCTGCACGCGGGGTCGATTCCCGAGCGTGATCCGGACGGTCCGCTCTACAACACCTCCCTCGTCTTCTCCCCCTCCGGCGACCTCGCCGCCGTCTACCGCAAGATCCACCGCTTCGGCTTCGACAAGGGCGAGGCCGTGCTGATGGGCGCGGGTGCCGAGCTGGTGACGGTCCGTCTGCCGGCGACCACCCTGGGCCTCGGCACCTGTTACGACCTCCGTTTCCCCGAGCTCTTCCGCGGTCTCGTCGACGCCGGTGCCGAGACGCTCGTGGTCCCGGCGGGCTGGCCGGAGCGCCGCCGGACCCACTGGACGCTGCTGGCTCAGGCGCGGGCGGTCGAGAACCAGACGTTCGTCGTCGCGTGCGGAACGGCCGGGACGCACGCCGGAGTTCCCCAGGCCGGTCACTCGATCGTGGTCGACCCGTGGGGCGAGGTGCTGGCCGAGGCGGGCGCCGGCGAGGAGGTTCTCACGGTGGACTTCGACCCCGGGAAGGTCGCCACCACCCGTGAGCAGTTCCCGGCGCTGAAGGACCGGGTGCTGGGACTCCAGCCCCCTCGCAGGCCCTGAGGACGCGCCCTCAGCCCTCCCGCTCCTTCTCCGCCAGGTGGATCACACACACCGCGACCGCGATCAGCAGCGCCGGATCCGCGTCCTCGTGGACGACCTCCATGCCGTAGGTGTCCCGTACGGTCAGCCACCGCCGGGAGACCACCGCCAGCAGCTCCCCGTCGTACTCGACGGCGAACTCCCGGTCGAGGATCTTGCCGCTGACGTCCAGCTCGCTGCCGTCGGCCAGGGACACCCGGTAGTGGTTGCGCAGCAGGGACAGCCGTTTGCGGCGGATCGTCGCCAGCGGCTCGCCGCCCCGCTGGAGCACCATCGTGTCGCGCAGGGCGAGCATCTTCTGGTGGATGTCGACGAGGACGCGCCCCTGGGTGTCCTTCAGTTCCCAGGTGTCCCGCAGACGCAGGGCCTTGCCGTCGACGAGGAACACCTTGGAGCCGCTGTCGTCCTCGATCCAGTAGTCGTCGCCGAAGCCGAGGAGCCGGTCGTACACGAGGAATCTCATGACACCAGGGCTTCCCCGGCGCCCGCTCCGAAACGCCGTCGATAGGCCGACGGGCTGAGCCCGGTCACCCGCCGCAGCCGGTTCCGCAGGTTGGCGGCCGTACCGAGCCCGCTGCGGGCCGCCACCACGTCCAGCCGTTCCTCGCCCCGCTCGATCAGCCGGCAGGCCAGCGTCACGCGCTCCCCCGTCAGCCACGCGAGCGGTGTCGTCCCGAGCTGGGCGCGGAAGCGCCGGTGGAGCGTGGCGGGGCTGACACGCGCGCGTGCCGCCAGGTCCGCCACCGTCAGCGGCTCGCCCAGCCGCTCCTGCGCCCACTCCAGCAGGGGTGCCAGGGACTCGTCCCGCACGTCCGGCACCGGCCGCTCCACGAACTGCCGCTGCCCGCCGTCCCGGTGCGTGGCGAACACCAGCCGCCGGGAGACGTGGTTGGCGATCTCGGCGCCGTGGTCCCGGCGCCAGACGTGCAGCCCGAGATCGAGCGCGGCCGCGCTGCCGGCGGCGGTGAGGAGGTCGCCCTCGTCCACGAACAGCACGTCCGGCTCCAGGAGCACCTTCGGGTGCAGCCGGCGGAAGGAGTCCGCCCAGCGCCAGTGCGTCGCCGCCCGCCGCCCGTCCAGCAGTCCGGCCTCGGCGAGCGCGAAGGTGCCGGTGCAGAAGCTCATGACCCGGGCGCCACGCGCGTGTGCGCGCCGGATGGCGTCGAGCACGGCAGGGCCGCGCGGTACGACGTTGTCCGGCCGGCCGGGTACGACCAGCGTGTCCGCCCGGTCCACGGCGTCCAGGCCCCGGACGCCGGTGAGCGTGAAGAAGCCGTGGTTCATCCGGATCTCCGGCGCGGGCGCGCACAGCGACACCTCGTACAACGGCCCCGGCAGCCCCAGCTCGGGCCGTGGCAGTCCGAACAGTTCGGTGGCCACGCCGACCTCGAAGGGGTTGGTGCCCTCGTCGACGATCACGGCGACCTGGTGCGGACGATGCGAGGATCCTTGCGACATGTGCGATTCCTAGCACTCGTACGAGACGCACGGCACCCCTGAAGATCACTCCATGACCCAGGAACCCGTCTCCCTCGCCCACGCCCTGGCCTCCTTCTCCGAGCAGTGGAGCCCGCGCATCGTCACCGCCGTCAACGACTACGACGTCCGCGTCGCCAAGGTCGAGGGCGAGCACGTCTGGCACGTGCACGACCACACCGACGAGTTCTTCCTCGTCCTCGACGGCGAACTCCACATCGGCCTGCGCGAGCCGGCCGGTGAGCGCACGGTCGTCCTGCCCAGGGGCTCGGTCTTCACCGTCCCGCGCGGCACCGAACACAAGCCGTACGCCCCCGTCCCGACCGCGATCCTCATGTTCGAGCCCACCGGCACCCTCACGGTCGGCGACCGCCACGACGACGTGCCCGGGCACGTGGACGCCACGACCGGCCATGCGCTGGACCGGCTGTCAGTGCCGGATGACACCCTGGACGCATGAACCACTCCGCACCCCGACGGGCCCGCGTCCGCGCCCCCGAGCTGACCGGCAAGGGCGGCTGGCTGAACACGGGCGGGCACCAGTACACCCTCGCCGACCTGCGAGGACGCATCGTCATCCTCGACTTCTGGACGTTCTGCTGCATCAACTGCCTGCATGTTCTGGACGAGCTGCGCGAGCTGGAGGACAAGCACCGGGACACGGTCGTGGTGATCGGGGTGCACTCGCCGAAGTTCGTGCACGAGGCCGAGCACCAGGCGGTGGTGGACGCCGTCGAGCGGTACGGCGTGGAGCACCCGGTGCTCGACGACCCGGAGCTGGCGACGTGGAAGCAGTACGCCGTGCGGGCCTGGCCGACGCTCGTCGTGATCGACCCCGAGGGGTACGTCGTCGCGCAGCACGCCGGTGAGGGGCATGCGCACGCCATCGAGCGACTGGTCGCGGAGCTGGAGGCCGAGCACGAGGCCAAGGGGACGCTGCGGCGCGGGGACGGGCCGTACGTGGCGCCGGAGCCGGAGCCGACGGTGCTGCGGTTCCCGGGCAAGGCGCTGCTGTTGCCGTCCGGGAACTTCCTGGTGAGCGACACGACCCGGCATCAGCTGGTGGAGCTCGCGGAGGACGGCGAGAGCGTGGTGCGGAGGATCGGTTCCGGCACGCGCGGGTTCGCCGACGGATCGACGGACGCGGCCGCCTTCAACGAGCCGCAGGGGCTCGCCCTCCTGGAGGACGGATCCGTGGTCGTCGCCGACACCGTCAACCACGCCCTGCGGCGGCTGGACCTCACCACCGGTGAAGTCACCACCCTCGCCGGTACGGGCAGGCAGTGGTGGCAGGGCTCACCCACCTCGGGCCCGGCTCGCGAGGTCGACCTCTCTTCCCCCTGGGACGTCGCCTTCTGGCAGGGCAAGGTCTGGATCGCCATGGCCGGTGTCCACCAGCTCTGGGCGTACGACCCGGCCGAGGGCACGGTCGCGGTCGCGGCCGGGACGACGAACGAGGGGCTGGTGGACGGCCCGGGGACCGAGGCATGGTTCGCGCAGCCCTCGGGCCTCGCCGCCACCCCCGACCGCCTCTGGCTCGCCGACTCCGAGACGTCCGCCCTGCGCTGGGTGGACCCGGACGGCTCCGTCCACACCGCCGTCGGCACCGGCCTGTTCGACTTCGGCCACCGCGACGGCGCCGCCGGACAGGCCCTGCTCCAGCACCCGCTGGGCGTCACGGCCCTGCCGGACGGATCGGTCGCGGTCAGCGACACCTACAACCACGCCCTGCGGCGCTACGACCCCGCGACCGGTGAGGTCACCACCCTGGCCACGGACCTGCGCGAGCCCAGTGACGCGGTGCTCGTCGGCGACGACATCGTGGTCGTGGAGTCGGCCCGCCACCGGCTGACCAGACTGCGGCTGCCGGAGGAAGCGGTGAAGGTGCCCGAGGTCGCCCACCGTACGCAGCGGGAGGCCACCGAAGTCGCCCCCGGGCGCCTCCGGTTGGACGTGGTCTTCCAGGCCCCGGCGGGCCAGAAGCTCGACACGCGCTACGGCCCCTCCACCCGCCTGCTCGTCTCGTCCACCCCGCCGGAGCTGCTGATCGACGGCGAGGGCGCGGGAACCGAGCTGTCCCGCGCCCTCGAACTCGACCCCTCCGTGCCGGAGGGGGTGCTGCACGTCTCCGCGATGGCCGCCTCCTGCGACGACGATCCCGACAACGAGTACCCGGCCTGTCACGTCCACCAGCAGGACTGGGGCGTGCCGGTCCGTCTCACCGAGTCGGGGACGGACCGGCTGCCCTTGGTCCTTGCCGGGATGGACACCTGATCCGGGCGGGGGTCACACCCCGTAGCCGTCGCTGTAGCCGTCACGCGTGTGGCGCCGTCCGTCGTCCACGACCGGTGTCGTGGGCGGCACCACGACGCGCCGCCGCCTGGCGATGCTGCTGAACGTCGTGACGCCGATCAGTCCGACGATCATCAGGATGATGCCGACGAGGTCGAGATTGACCCCCTGCATGTCCCAGTCGGTCGCGAACGTGAGGATGGCTCCCACGGCGATGAGGATGATGCATCCGCCGAGGCCCATGAGTGTCGCCTCCCTGTACGGTCCGGTCGTTCCGGTCCGCACACCGGGTACCCCCGAGGGGAACACCCATGCGGTGACGGCCCGTTCTATCCCTCGAGGAACGCCGTCAAGGCGTTCGCGAGCAGGAACGGGTCGTCGGCACCGCACAGTTCGCGCGCGCTGTGCATCGACAGGATGGCCACGCCGATGTCGACGGTCCTGATGCCGTGCCGGGCGGCGGTGATCGGGCCGATCGTGGTGCCGCAGGGCATGGAGTTGTTGGAGACGAAGGACTGGAAGGGCACGTCGGCCGCCTCGCAGGCCGCCGTGAACTCCGCGCGGCCCGAACCGTCCGTGGCGTAGCGGTTGTTGACGTTGACCTTGAGGATCGGGCCGCCGTTGACGCGCGGGTGGTGCGTCGGGTCGTGCCGCTCCGCGTAGTTGGGGTGGACGGCGTGGCCGGTGTCGGAGGACAGGCAGACCGTGCCGGCGAAGGCGCGGGCCCGGTCCTCGTAGGAGCCGCCGCGCGCGAACACCGAGCGTTCCAGCACGTTGCCGAGCAGCGGTCCGTCCGCGCCCGTGTCCGACTGGGAGCCGTTCTCCTCGTGGTCGAAGGCGGCCAGGACCGGGATGGAGGCCGGCTTGGACGCGCCGGAGGCCACGGCCGCGAGGGCCGCCGTGCCGGCGTGCACGGACAGCAGGTTGTCCATGCGCGGGCCGGCCAGCAGTTCGCGGTCGCGGCCCAGGTAGGCGGGCGGCTCCACGGAGTGCGTCATCAGGTCCCAGCCGGTGACCTCGCCCGCGGGGATGCCGGCCGTCTCCTCCAGGAAGGCGATCAGGTCGCCGTCGCGCACGTCGTTGCCCAGGCCCCAGACCGGCTGCATGTGCCGCTGCTTGTCGAGCTTGAGGCCGTCCGCCGTCACCGAGCGGTCCAGGTGGATGGCGAGCTGCGGGACGCGCAGCAGCGGGCGGTCGATGTTGACCAGGCGCGTCGAGCCGTCGCGCAGGGTCAGCCGGCCGGCGAGGCCCAGGTCGCGGTCCAGCCAGGAGTTGAGCAGCGGTCCGCCGTAGATCTCCACGGACACCTGGCGCCAGCCGTGCGCCCCGCTGTCGGGGAGCGGCTTGACGCGCAGGTTGGGGGAGTCGGTGTGCGCGCCGACGATCCGGAACGGCGTGTGCGGCGCGGCACCCTCCGGCACGTACCAGGCGACGATCGCGCCGCCGCGCAGCACGTACTTGCCGCCGCTGGTCCCGTCCCAGGCGTCCGTCTCGGCGACCTGCCGGAAGCCGGCCTTCTCCAGCCGCTCGGCGGCGTTCGCCACGGCGTGGTAGGGCGACGGGCTCGTCGCCAGGAAGGACATGAGGTCGTCGGTGTGGCCGCGGTCGAAGCGCGCTGGTTCGGTCATGCATTCACCTTAACGACGGACGAGGGCCTGCTCCCCGGGCAGGGGAACAGGCCCTCGAACAGAGGACGTGAGGATCAGAACGCGGCCTCGTCCAGCTCCATCAGGTCCAGCTCGACGCCCTCGGCGACCTTGCGGGCCAGGGTGACGCCCGGCAGGACGTTGGCGGCGAAGAACTTGGCTGCGGCGATCTTGCCGGTGTAGAAGGCCTTGTCCTTGGCGGAGGCGGTCTCCAGCTTCTCGGCGGCGATCGCGGCGCCCTTGAGCAGCAGGTAGCCGACGACGACGTCACCGGAGGCCATCAGCAGGCGGGTGGTGTTCAGCCCGACCTTGTAGATGTTCTTGACGTCCTGCTCGGTGGCCGCGAGGTCGGTGAGCATCAGGCCGACGATGGCCTCCAGCTCGACCGCGGCCTTGGCGAGGTGCTCGCGGGCACCGGCCAGCTCCTCGCCGCCCGTGCCGAGGGCCAGGAACTTCTTGATGTCCTCGGCGAGGGAGTTCAGCGCGGCGCCCTGGTTGCGGACGATCTTCCGGAAGAAGAAGTCCTGGCCCTGGATCGCCGTGGTGCCCTCGTAGAGGGTGTCGATCTTGGAGTCCCGGATGTACTGCTCGATCGGGTACTCCTGAAGGAAGCCGGAGCCGCCGAACGTCTGGAGCGACTGGGCGAGCAGCTCGTAGCCCTTCTCGGAGCCGTAGCCCTTGACGATGGGCAGGAGCAGGTCGTTCAGCGCGTGCTCGGTGGAGGCGTCCTCGCCGGCGGCCTCCTTGATCTGGATCGCGTCCTGGATCGAGGCGGTGTACATCACCAGGGCGCGCATGCCCTCCGCGTAAGCCTTCTGCGTGATCAGCGAGCGGCGCACGTCCGGGTGGTGGGTGATGGTGACCTTGGGCGCGGTCTTGTCCATGAAGTTCGCCAGGTCGGGGCCCTGGACGCGCTCCTTGGCGTACTCCAGCGCGTTCAGGTAGCCCGTGGACAGCGTGGAGATCGCCTTCGTGCCGACCATCATGCGGGCGAACTCGATGATGCGGAACATCTGGCGGATGCCGTCGTGCTTGTCGCCGATCAGCCAGCCCTTGGCGGGGTGCTGGTCGCCGAAGGTCATCTCGCAGGTGTTGGAGGCCTTCAGGCCCATCTTGTGCTCGACGTTCGTGGCGTAGGCGCCGTTGCGCTCGCCCAGCTCGCCGGTCTCGAAGTCGAAGAGGTACTTCGGGACGAGGAAGAGGGACAGGCCCTTGGTGCCGGGGCCGGCGCCCTCGGGACGCGCGAGCACGTAGTGGAGGATGTTCTCCGACATGTCGTGCTCACCAGAGGTGATGAAGCGCTTCACGCCCTCGATGTGCCAGGAGCCGTCCTCCTGCTGCACGGCCTTGGTGCGGCCGGCGCCCACGTCGGAGCCCGCGTCGGGCTCGGTGAGCACCATCGTGGAGCCCCACTGCTTCTCCACGGCGATCTTGGCTATGTGCTTCTGGACCTCGTTGCCCTCCTCGAAGAGGATGCCGGCGAAGGCCGGGCCCGAGGAGTACATCCACACGGCCGGGTTGGCGCCCAGGATGAGCTCGGCGTACGCCCAGATCAGGGAGCGGGGCGAGGTGGTGCCGCCGATCTCCTCGGGCAGGCCGAGGCGCCAGTACTCGGAGTCCATGAAGGCCTGGTAGCTCTTCTTGAAGGACGCAGGGACCGGCGCCGTGTTGGTCTCCGGGTCGAAGACCGGCGGGTTGCGGTCGGCGTCGATGAAGGACTCGGCCAGCTCGTTCTCCGAGAGGCGGGTCATCTCCTCGAGGATGCTCTTCGCGGTCTCGACGTCCGTCTCCTCGAACGGGCCGGTGCCGTACACCTTGTCGCGCCCGAGTACTTCGAAGAGGTTGAACTCGATGTCGCGGAGATTCGACTTGTAGTGCCCCATGGCGACGGCTCCCGGCTCCCTAGAGAGATCGGCGAGGCACTGGCTCCTCGCGCTAGTTCACGTACCAACAAGTAGCTACGATGATGCTACCCGCCAGTAATAAGGCGCAACCCCATCCGGTCATCTGTGACAGGTCACACCGGAACGGTCAAGTGACAGGTCACACCGGAACGGTCAAGGTCGCGGTGTAGCCGTCGCCCGTGCTGCCCGCCATCGCCGCCAGCTGCCGCTCGTGCCCGTCGCTGAAGATGCCGTCGTCCTCCAGGGAGAGACTGCTCAGGTTGCGCACGCTGGCGTCGTAGCCGTCCGTGGCGTACACGGTGTCGCAGACGTCCTTCGGGAAGGCGAGCTGCGAGGTGTTCGTGATGGACGTCGCCGCTGTGGCGTCGGCCAGGCTGCCGTAGACCTCGAAGTGGATGTGCGGCCAGCGGCCGGCGTAGCAGCCGGGGAAGACGCTTGTGAAGGTGACCTGTCCCTTGTCGTCGGTCTCCTGGACGCCCCGCAGGTAGTTCTCGTCGGTGGCGCCCTCCGAGTACAGGGAGTAGTTGCCCTCCCGGTCACAGTGCCAGAGGTAGACGGCGGCGCCCTTCTTGGGGGTGCCGCAGCCGGAGGCCGCGTCCACCACGGTCAGCGTGATCGTCAGGGGCACGCCCTCGGCGGTGCCGCCCGCGGAGTCGCCGAAGCTCTTGGTGATGTCGCTGCGGACGACACCGCTCTCCTTCAGGACGTTCACGCCGTTCGAACCGTCACCGGGGAAGGGCCCGGCCGTCTCCTCGGGGATCTCCGCGCACGCGGCGGACGACGAGGACGACGAGGACGACGAGGACGCCGAGGACGTCGAGGACGACGGGGTCTTCTCCTCTGTCGTGCAGCCCATCAGCGGGATCAGGCTCGCGCCGGCCATCAGCCGGATCATCCGGCGGCGGGCGAGGACGGGAAGGTCGTAGGAGAGGCCTCTGTCGTGTTCGTGCGGGCCCTCGTCGTGGCGTTCGTTCATGGCTCCGACGCTATGAGCCGTGGCTGTGCCGATCCATAGCGGCGACTGTCAGGTCGCTGTCGAGTCACTGTCGATTCGCCATCACTGCCGTACCGCACCGCCCGGACGGCCGCTCTCGGTACTCTTGCGCTCATGTACGGCTACGACCAGACAGCGGGCCCGCAAGGGCAGTACGCCCCTCCGCAGCAGCCGATGTCCGGCGGATACGGACAGCAGCCGCCGCTGTACCCGGAGCCGTCCCCGCCCTCCCTGACGGACGCGGTGCGCGCGTTCACCACCGGGCAGATGACCGCCGAGGACTTCCAGCAGGTCTTCGCGACGTCGAAGGTCTACTGCCCGCGCGGCGACAACCCCGGCTTCCTCGCCCTGCACAACACCCAGCAGCCGGTGATCCCGATGTTCAGCACGCTCAAGGAGCTGCGCCGGTACGCGGGCAAGGAGTCCAAGTACTTCGTGATCACCGGTGCCGAGGTTTTGGACCTGCTGCCGACCGGCTACGGCTTCGTGCTGGACATGGAGGGCGAGCACCGCATGGTGTTCGACGCGAAGGCGGTCGAGCAGATGGTCGAGTTCGCGATGCGCCGGATGTATGGCTAGACGCCATTGCTGCGCAGAGGGCTAGCCGTCCCCCGCTTCACCTGCGGCGGCCGACCCTACTTCGGCAGGCGTAGCGCCAGGCCGTCCAGGACGACTTCCAGGCCGTAGGCGAATTTCATGTCGCGCAGGGCGACGGGGTCGGTGGTGGCTTCCTCGACCTCCGCGTGCGGAATCGCCAGGTGCGTGTGGTCGGCCGCGGCCCGCTGGGCCGCGGGCATGAGGCGGGCGATGAAGCCGGCCTCGGTCTCGCCGGACCGGGCGACCGTGGTGAGCCAGGCGGCCTCCGCGTTGCTCATGCCCATGACGTACGAGAAGACGGTCTCGATCGCGCGGCTCGGCTCGGGGAATCCCGCGGCCGTGAACAGGGCCGCGAGGCGCTCGGAGAAGCTCATGTAGTTGGGCCCGAGGTAGGCGAGGCCGGCCTGGCCGAGGACCAGGGTCAGCCAGGGGTGCCGTAGGGCCGTCGTGCGGAAGGACTCCGCGGCCTCGGTCACCGCCGCGCGCCAGTCGGGACTGTCGGCCGGCGGGACGTGGATCTCGGCGGCGACCTCGTCCACGGCGAGCTCCATCAGCTCGTCCTTCGTGGCGACGTGCCGGTACAGGGAGGTCGCGCCGGCGTTCAGACGGGCGCCGAGCTTGCGCATGCTGAGCGCCTCGATGCCGTCCGTGTCGAGCATCGCGACCGCCTCCCGGACGATCGCCTCGCGGCTGAGCGCGGGCTGGTCGGCGCGGCGCCGCTCGCGGGCCCATACGGACGGGATCGGGTTCTTGTCCGTCGTCTTTCCGGGGCTCATCTGCTCCTCCTGCTGGGACCTGCGGCACCTTCGTGCGACCTGCTGGGACCTGCGGCATCTTCCTGCGAACAGCGTGCGCAATCAGCGTACAGAACTCAAGGCTTGCGCACGCTGTTCCACCATGCGTACAGTGTGCGCATCGAAGGAACGGTGTTCGCAGGAGGGGAACTGGAATGGACGCTCGCAATCCGCGGCGCTGGTGGATCCTGATCGTGCTGTGCCTGAGCACGCTGGTGCTGGTCGTCGACAACATGGCGCTGACGGTCGCCGTGCCCGCGCTGACGGAGGACCTGGGGGCGAGTGCCCAGGACATGCAGTGGATCCTCGACTCCTACATCCTGGTCTTCGCCGGGCTGCTGCTGACGTCGGGAAGCCTGGGAGACCGGTTCGGGCGCCGGAAGGTGATGCTGATCGGCCTGCTGCTGTTCGGGGCCGCTTCACTGGGGGCGGTGTTCTGCGCCAGTCCGGGTGAGCTGATCGCGGTGCGGATCGCGATGGGCGTCGGCGGGGCGCTGATCATGCCGTCCACGCTGTCGATCCTGATCACCGTCTTCGACGAGGACGAGCGGCCGAAGGCGATGGCGGCGTGGGGTTCGGTGTCGATGCTGGGGCTGGTCGGCAGTCCCGTCCTCGGCGGTGTGCTGATCGACCACTTCGCCTGGCAGGCGATCTTCCTGATCAACGTGCCGATCGTCGCCCTGGCGCTGCTGGCCGGTGTGCTGCTGATGCCGGAGTCGAAGGCGCCCTGGCAGAAGCCGGACCCGCTGGGTGCGGTGCTGTCGGCGGTGGGCATGGCGGCCCTGGTGTGGTGGATCATCGAGATCCCGCAGCACGGCGCGTTCGGCGGCGGTTCCCTCCTCATCCTGGCTGTCGCGGTCGTCGCCCTGGCCGGCTTCGTGGTCTGGGAGAACGTCACCCGCTCGCCGATGGTCCCGCTGGTCCTCTTCAAGCACCGCAACTTCAGCGGGGGCTCACTCTCCCTGGCGCTCGTCCAGATCGGCAACGCCGGCCTGCTGCTGGTTCTGACCCAGTACCTCCAGTTCGTCCTCGGATGGTCCGCGGTCAAGGCGGGGCTGGCCTTCCTGCCGCTGGCCGTGGCCGCGCTGGCCGGCAACGCGGCCGGGGCGCAGCTCGCGGTGAAGGTGGGCAACCGGCTCGTCATCCTCGCCGGGATGCTGCTGATGGCCGCCTCCTTCGGGCTGCTGACCACCCTCACTGCCGACAGCGGCTTCACGGTGCCGGCCGTGGCGCTCGGGATCCTGGGCCTGGGAGCCGGTCTGGCGATGCCGGCCGCGGTCGCTGCCCTGATGAGCACCATCCCGGAGGAGAAGGCGGGCGTCGGCTCGGCCCTCAACGACACCATCCAGCAGTCCGGCACCGCCCTCGGCATCGCGATCCTCGGCGCGCTGCTCTCCGGTGGCTACACGGACGAGATGCCGGCCGGGGCTCCCGGGCAGGCCAGGGAGTCCATCGGCGGGGCCCTGGCGGTCGCGGGCGGTGACACGGGTCTGGTGCGGGCGGCCCGGGAGGCCTTCACCGCCTCGATGTCGACGACCTTCACGATCAGCGCGATCGGTGTCCTGGCCGCGGCGGCCGTGGCCACGCTGGTGATGCGGGACCGCAAGCCCGGGACCGCGCCCGAGACCGCGTCCGGGACCGGGACCGAGCCGGCCCGGGCCGGGAGTGAGGAGCCCCAGCTGGTCGCCTGACGCGGACGTACGGGAAGGCCGGTACCCCGAGCGCGGGGGTGCCGGTCTTTCGCCGTGCCGGTGTCCCGTGGTTCGCTGCGCCGTCGCCCGGGAATGCCCGCCCGGTTTTCTCTGTTGGGGGTGGCAGAAAGTTCAACGCTCAACTAAACTGGGCGTACACGAGGAGGAACCGACATGCCTGCTGTGACCGTCGAGAACCCGTTGACGCTGCCCCGCGTGACCGCGCCTGCCGACGCCGTGGCACGTCCCGTGCTCGCCGTCACGACCGCTCCGAGCGGTTTCGAGGGTGAGGGCTTCCCGGTGCGCCGGGCGTTCGCGGGGATCAACTACCGCCACCTCGACCCGTTCATCATGATGGACCAGATGGGCGAGGTGGAGTACGCGCCGGGCGAGCCCAAGGGCACGCCGTGGCACCCGCACCGCGGCTTCGAGACCGTCACGTACATCATCGACGGGATCTTCGACCACCAGGACTCCAACGGCGGTGGCGGCACCATCACCAACGGGGACACCCAGTGGATGACCGCGGGCTCGGGCCTGCTGCACATCGAGGCGCCACCGGAGCATCTCGTCATGTCCGGCGGGCTCTTCCACGGTCTCCAGCTGTGGGTGAACCTCCCGGCCAGGGACAAGATGATGGCCCCGCGCTACCAGGACATCCGCGGCGGCTCGGTCCAGCTGCTCAGCACCCCCGACGGCGGCGCGCTGCTGCGTGTCATCGCCGGTGAGCTGGACGGGCACGCGGGCCCGGGCATCACGCACACGCCGATCACGATGGTCCACGCGACGCTGGCGCCGGGTGCGGAGCTCACCCTGCCGTGGCGCGAGGACTTCAACGGCCTGGCGTACGTGCTGGCCGGGCGCGGCAGCGTCGGCACCGAGCGCCGCCCGGTCCACATGGGCCAGACCGCCGTCTTCGGCGCGGGTTCCTCGCTGACCGTCCGCGCGGACGAGAAGCAGGACTCCCACACGCCGGATCTGGAGGTCGTCCTGCTCGGCGGGCAGCCGATCCGTGAGCCGATGGCCCACTACGGCCCGTTCGTGATGAACACCAAGGAAGAACTCATGCAGGCCTTCGAAGACTTCCAGAAGGGCCGGCTGGGGACGGTCCCGGCGGTGCACGGCATGACCGCGAGCGGACCGCAGGACTGACGCCGGTGTCGTACGGGGGGCGCCGCATGCGCGGCGCCCCCCGTCGGCCCTGACTGATGCCGACCGTTCCCGGCCGAGGCGGTCCCGCACTCGGGGAGCCCGCGAGTCGGCTGCCGCTGGTGCCGGGCACGCCCGGCCGGGCTGGTCGGTCCGGCGGGCGGGCGGCCCTCAGGGTCCTGCCGGCGATGGCGCGGAGCTAGCGCGTCCGCTGCCGGCGACCACGCCCTGCCCGGGCTGGTCGGTCCGGCGGGCGGGCGGCCCTCAGGGTCCTGCCGGCGATGGCGCGGAGCTAGCGCGTCCGCTGCCGGACCGACCACGCCCTGCCCGGGCTGGTCGGTCCGGCGGGCGGGCGGCGTGCTCAACGTCCTTGTCGGCGATGCCGCGCAGCCTGCGAGTCCGACGCCGATGCCAGGCCCGGGCCGGGCTGGTTGTCCCGGCGGGCGGGTGGCGGTCCGCGAGGTTCTTGCCGGTGACGGCGCGGAGCCTGTGAGTCGGCTGCCGCTGGCGACGGCCACGCTCCGGCTGGACTGGTCGTCCGGCGGGCTCAACGTCCTTGTCGGCGATGGCGCGGAGTCCGCGAGTCCAACGCCGACGCCAGGCCCGGGTCGGGCTGGTCAGCCCGTCGGGCGGGTGGCGGTGCGCAAGGTCCGTGGCGGCCACGGCGTGACATGAACCGGCGGTCGGGCCGACGGCGCTGACGTTCCGTCACCCGGGCGGGCCCTTCCGGCGGGACGGCCCGTCCAGGACATGGTCGGGTGGAGGCGTGCAGGACTCCGCCCCGACCGCTGACGGCCCCAGGCCGCTGCTCCCGGATCCCCTCCGGCGTCTCGCCGCCTGGTGCGCGCTCCTCCTGCTCGTGTCCGGAGTCGTCTACGTCGGGATCCGGCTGTGCGACGAGTTCCGGACCGCCGTCGTGCCCGTGCTGCTCGCGCTGCTCGGGACGGCCCTGCTCGGACCTCTGCACCGGCGGCTGGTGAAGGCCGGGGTGCAGCGGTCGGTCGCGGCCGGGCTCACCTGTGTCGCCGTCGTGGCCGTGGTCGGCGGGGCCGTGTACATCGTGGTCGCCGCGCTCATCGACTCGGGCGACGAGATCGTCGCCTCGCTCAAGCAGGCCGCGCGGGGCATCTCCGAGCGCTTCGGGGCGGCCGGGACCTCGCTGGACGACCTGGCCACCAACGCCCGGGAACTTCTGGGCAAGTTCGGCGGCTCCGCCGCCTCCGGAGTGATCAGCGGGGTCAGCGTGGTCGGCGAGGCCATCGCCATGGCCGTGCTCGCGCTGCTGCTCGTCTTCTTCTTCCTGCGCGACTCCGACAAGGCCGCCGGGACGCTGCGGGCCCTGTCCCCGCGTGGCTCGGCCGACACCCTGGAGGCCATGGCGCGACGGGCCTTCCAAGCCGTCGAGGGCTTCATGCGCGGCACCACCTTCATCGCGCTCATCGACGCGCTCTGCATCACCGTCGGACTGCTCGTCCTCGACGTGCCCGGGGCCGCCGGACTGGGGGCGCTGGTCTTCGTCGGCGCCTACATCCCCTACCTCGGCGCCTTCATCTCGGGAGCCGTGGCCGTGCTGGTCGCGCTCGCCGACCGGGGGTTCGTCATCGCGCTGTGGGTGCTCGGGGTGGTGCTCGCGGTGCAGGTGCTGGAAGGGCACGTGCTCCAGCCGGCGATCCAGAGCCGGACCGTGCAGATGCACCCGGCGGTGGTGATGGTGGCGATCACGGCCGGGGCGTCCGTGGCCGGAGTGCTCGGCATGCTGCTCGCCGTGCCGCTCACCGCGGCCGCCTTCGGCGTCCTCCAGGAGCTCCGCACCCGCTACGGGGACCAGGAGCCGTCGCCCGAGCCGTCCACGGACTCGTAGAGCTCGAACCAGATGCTCTTGCCCTCGCCGCGCGGGTCCACCCCCCAGACGTGCGCGAGCAGTTCCATCAGCACCAGGCCGCGGCCGGAGGACGCCAGCTCCCCGGGGCTGCGCTTGTGCGGCAGGTCGTCACCGGCGTCGGTGACCTCGATCCGCAGCCGCCGCTCACCCTCCCCGCCGGTGATCTCGGCGACGAGCAGCGCGTCGGAGTCGGTGTGCACGAGGACGTTCGTCAGCAGCTCGGACAGCAGCAGCACCGCCGAGTCGACCTGGTCGGAGGAGGACCAGTCGTGCAGCAGCTCGCGCAGTTGCTGCCGGGCCACCGCGACCCTCTCCGGCTCGGCCTGCGCGACCGTCAGCATGGTCCGCCGCACGGGAGCCCGCACGATCATGGTGTCGCCGCAGCCGCAGCCCTCGCCCTCCCGGCACAGCAGCAACAGCGCGATGTCGTCCTCACGGCGGTCGGCCAGCGGGCCGGTCGTGTGGTGCGACGACGGCCCGTGCACGGCCTGCACCAGGGTGTCGGCGAGTTCCTCCAGGTCGCCCTTGTGGTCCTCCAGGATCGCGCGCAGCCGCCGCCAGCCGGAGTCGAGGTCGTGGCCGCCGGTCTCGATCAGGCCGTCCGTGCAGATCAGCATGGTCTCGCCGGACTCCAGGGCGAGCCGGGTCGTGGGGTAGTCGGCGTCCGGGTCGATGCCCAGCGGCAGGCCGCCCGACGTCGGCCGCGTCAGCACCGTGCCGTCGGCCATCCGGATCGCCGGGTCCGGATGCCCGGCCCGGGCGATGTCCAGCACGCCGGTCGCCGGGTCGACCTCCACGTACACACAGGTCGCGAAGCGCGGGTCGAAGGGGTCCTCGTCGCTGATGCCGTGCAGGAAGCGGGAGGCGCGGGAGAGGACGGCGTCGGGACGGTGCCCCTCGGAGGCGTAGGCGCGCAGGGCGATGCGGAGCTGGCCCATCAGGCCCGCCGCCCGCACGTCATGGCCCTGCACATCACCGATGACCAGCGCGAACCGCCCGCTGGGCAGCGGGATCACGTCGTACCAGTCGCCGCCGACCTGGAGGCCGCCGCCGGTGGGGACGTAGCGGGCGGCGACGCTCATGCCCGGGATGCGCTGCGGGCCGAGCCTCGGCAGCATCGTGCGCTGGAGTCCGTCGGTCAGCGCCCGCTCGCTCTCGGCCACGCCGGCCCGGGTCAGCGCCTGTGCCAGCATCCGCGCCACGGTGGCCAGCACGGACCGCTCGTCCGGGGTGAACGCGACCGGATAGGTGAACGCCGCCATCCACGCGCCCATCGTGCGGCCGGCCACGGTCAGCGGCAGGAACGCCCAGGACCGGCGGCCGAAGCGCTCGGCGAGCGGCCAGGTCAGCGGGTAGCGGGCCTTGTACTGCTCGGGGGAGGACAGGTACACCGCCCGGCCGGTCCGCACCACCTCGGCGGCCGGGTAGTCCGTGTCCAGCGCCATATCGGAGAACGGGCTGTCGTCACCCTGCTGCTGCCCGTGGTGCCCGATGATCGTCAGCCGGTCGCCCTCCACGCCGAACACCGCCAGCCCGTCCGGCGAGAACCCGGGCATCGACAGATTGGCCGTGACCCGCAGGACCTCCTGGGTGGAGCGCGCCTCGGCCAGCGCCCGGCCCGCGTCCAGCAGGAACGCCTCCCGGGAGCGCCGCCAGTCGCCGGTGACCGCGCTGCGCCCCGCCAGGGTGCCCGGTGTGGGCTCGGTGACCTCCTGGAGGGTGCCGATCAGCCGGTACGCCTTACGGGCCCGGTCGAAGGACGGCTTGGAGCGGCTGCGGACGATCCGGACGATGCGGCCCTGCTCGTCCATGATCCGGATCCGTACCTCGGCGAGGGTGCCCTCGGCGACGGCGAGCTGGATCACGCCGGTGATCTCGTTCCAGTCGACCGGGTGCAGCCGGGCCCGGGCCTGGGCCTCCGTGAGGCTGACCTGTTCGGCGGGCAGCCCGAGCAGCCGTGCCGCCTCGGCGTCGACCGTGACCAGCCCGGTGGCGGTGTCCCAGTGCCACAGGCCGGTCGCGAGGGCTACGAGAGCCTCCTCCACGGCGGGCAGGGGCTCGTCAGTGCGCATTGACCTACTTTAAGAAGAGGCGCTCGGACACTGCCACCGATGAGGGAAGTGTGCTCGATCGTTAACTGAGGAGAGCCGATCTTCGCCCGGCCGGTACGCTGGGGACCAGTTTCACGTGAAACACAGACCCCGATCAGCGAAGACTGGATGAACGACGATGCATCGGTACAGGTCCCACACCTGCGGCGAGCTCCGCTCCTCTGACGTCGGCACCGACGTCCGGCTGAGTGGCTGGCTGCACAATCGGCGCGACCTGGGCGGCATCCTCTTCATCGATCTGCGCGACCACTACGGCATCACGCAGCTCGTGGCCCGTCCCGGCACCCCCGCCTACGAGGCCCTCGACAAGCTGTCGAAGGAGTCGACCGTCCGCGTCGACGGCAAGGTCGTCTCCCGGGGCGCCGAGAACATCAACCCCGAGCTGCCGACCGGTGAGGTCGAGGTCGAGGTCGGCGAGGTCGAACTGCTCGGCGCGGCCGCCCCGCTGCCCTTCACGATCAACGCCGAGGACGGGGTCAACGAGGAGCGGCGCCTGGAGTACCGCTTCCTCGACCTGCGCCGCGAGCGCATGCACCGCAACATCATGCTGCGCACGGCGGTCATCTCGGCGATCCGCCACAAGATGACGGCCCTCGGCTTCAACGAGATGGCGACGCCGATCCTCTCCGCGACCTCCCCCGAGGGCGCCCGCGACTTCGTCGTCCCGTCCCGCCTGCACCCGGGCAAGTTCTACGCGCTCCCCCAGGCGCCCCAGCAGTTCAAGCAGCTGCTGATGATCTCCGGGTTCGACCGCTACTTCCAGATCGCGCCCTGCTTCCGCGACGAGGACGCGCGCGCCGACCGCTCGCCGGGCGAGTTCTACCAGCTCGACATCGAGATGAGCTTCGTCGAGCAGGAAGACGTCTTCCAGCCCGTCGAGAAGCTGATGACCGAACTGTTCGAGGAGTTCGGCGGCGGCCGCCACGTCACCTCGCCGTTCCTGCGGATCCCGTTCCGCGAGGCGATGCTGAAGTACGGCTCCGACAAGCCCGACCTGCGCGCCCAGCTCGAACTCGTCGACATCACCGACATCTTCGAGGGCTCGGAGTTCAAGGCGTTCGCCGGCAAGCACGTCCGCGCCCTGCCGGTGCCGGACGTCTCCGCGCAGCCCCGCAAGTTCTTCGACCAGCTCGGCGACTACGCCGTCTCGCAGGGCGCCAAGGGCCTGGCCTGGGTCCGCGTCGCCGAGGACGGCTCGCTCACCGGCCCGATCGCGAAGTTCCTCACCGAGGACAACGTCGCCGAGCTGACCAAGCGCCTGTCGCTGGCCGCCGGCCACGCGGTGTTCTTCGGCGCGGGCGAGTTCGACGAGGTCTCCAAGATCATGGGCGCGGTGCGGGTGGAAGCCGCCAAGCGTGCCGGGCACTTCGAGGAGAACGTCTTCCGCTTCTGCTGGATCGTCGACTTCCCGATGTACGAGAAGGACGAGGAGACCGGCGCGATCGACTTCTCGCACAACCCCTTCTCCATGCCGCAGGGCGGCCTGGAGGCCCTGGAGACCCAGGACCCGCTGGACATCCTCGGCTGGCAGTACGACATCGTCTGCAACGGCGTCGAGCTGTCCTCCGGCGCGATCCGGAACCACGAGCCGGAGATCATGCTCAAGGCCTTCGAGATCGCCGGGTACGACCGCGAGACGGTCGAGGAGAAGTTCGCCGGCATGCTGCGCGCCTTCCGCTTCGGCGCCCCGCCGCACGGCGGCATCGCCCCGGGCGTCGACCGCATCGTGATGCTGCTCGCCGACGAGCCCAACATCCGCGAGACGATCGCCTTCCCGCTCAACGGCAACGCCCAGGACCTGATGATGGGCGCGCCGACCGAGCTGGAGGAGACGCGGCTGAAGGAGCTGCACCTGTCGGTGCGCAAGCCGCAGCCGAAGTAGGCCTTCGGAGAAGTCGTAAGCGACTGGGGTGGCCCGGAACCGGCGTCGGTTCCGGGCCACTTCCATACCCAGACGCGTGACGCCTGGCTGTCGTTCACATACATGTACTTCCGCCCAACCCGTTGACCCGGAACCTGCGCCTCCATAAAGTCCCTTCGACAACGCGTACGTGACTGCTGTTCATGTATGTGCACATCGAGGGAGACAACGATGTCAGACGCCGCAACATCCCCGAGGCCGAGCAGCGTGCGGTCGGCAAATTCCTGCGCCGCATGCTCCCGATCCTGGTCCTGATGCTGCTGGTCAACCAGATGGACCGGACGAACGTGGGCTTCGTCCAGAACGAACTGCGGGCCGATGTCGGGGTGAGCGCCACGGCCTACGGGCTCGGTGCGGGCCTGTTCTTCATCGGATACGCCCTGTTCGAGGTACCGAGCAACATGCTGCTGGAGCGGTTCGGGGCCCGGGTCTGGCTGACCCGGATCATGATCACCTGGGGTGCGGTGATCGCGGCGATGTGCTTCATCCACAACGTGTGGATGTTCTACGGCCTGCGCTTCCTGCTCGGTGTCGCGGAGGCCGGCTTCTTCCCCGGTGTGCTCCTCTACTTCACCCAGTGGCTGCCGGACTCCAGCCGGGGCCGGGCCAGTGCGATCTTCCTGGGCGGCTCGGCCACGGCGTACATCGTCACCGGCCCCATCACCGGCGCCCTGCTGGAGCTGCACGGCGCGGGCGGTATCGCGGGCTGGCGGTGGATGTTCGCCCTGGAGGGCGCCTTCTCCATCGTGGTCGGCTTCATCGCCGGGTTCTTCCTCGTCTCCCGGATCCAGGACGCGAAGTGGCTGACGCAGGAGGAGAAGGACGCGCTGACCGAGGCGGTGGAGCGCGACAAGGAGGCACGTGACCGGGCGCCGTCGGTGTCGAGGATGAAGCTGATCTTCCACCCCCAGGTCGCCGTCCTGACCGCGGTCTTCTTCGCGATGGCGCTGACCGGGTACGCGATCACGTTCTGGCTGCCGAGCCTGGTGGAGGAGATCGGCGGACTGTCGCCCTTCCAGATCGGCCTGCTGTCGGCGATCCCCTGGATCTGCGCGGTGATCGCGATGTACACGATGAGCCACTTCACCGACCGGGCCCCCGACCGTCGCCCCTACCTGGCGATCGCCCTGGTCCTGTCCGCGATCGGCACGTTCCTCGCGACCCTCGGGTCGCCCTGGTTCGGCCTCGCCGCCCTCACGCTCGCCGCGGTCGGCGGCAAGTGCGCGGCCACCCTGTTCTGGCCGATGGCCCAGTCCGGCCTCGACCTGAAGATCGCCGCGCCCGGCCTGGCCCTGGTCAACTCCATCGGAAACCTGGGCGGTTTCGTGTCGCCGACGCTGTTCGGGTATCTGAAGGACACGACGGGCAGCACGACGGGGGGCCTGTACACGCTGTCGGCGGCGTCGGTGCTGGCGGTTCTCGGGGTGGCGTTCGTACGGCACACGAGCCGGGGCCCCAAGGCGGGTTCCGGCGATCGAACGGCGGTTGGGGGTGCGACGGCCGTGCGCTGAGCGCGGACGACTCCGGCGGGGCTCGCGGAGCGCGCGAGGTGGTCAGTCCTCGGGCGCTTGTGAGCACACGGGCCATGACGTGAACAGGTCCTTGGCGTCCGTGACGGTGAGGGCGAGATCCAGCCAATCGGTGAGGGCCTTGACGTCGGTGCGGGTGGTCAGAAAACCGTCGATTTCGTCGGGGACGGAGACGCCGCGCTGCTCCAGGACGCGCAGGATCGCGGTGGCACAGCCCTCGGCGTAACCCTTGGCCCAGCCGTTCGCATGCTCGTCGGTCCAGCGGCCCAGCATGGCGCGGTTCTCGGTCAGCTCATCGAGGGACAGGGAGCCGCGTTGGCTGAGCTCTCTGAGGAAGACGCTGAGACCGTGTGCGGACTTGATCGGGTGTACTCCTAGGCGCGTCTCCAGTACGGCGATCTGGATCGCCTTCACGAGGTCCGCCTCGGTCTCCGGGTCCATGGATGAAGCCTAGGAGGACAAAGAACGGCGTGTTCAGGGCTTGGGAGACGGTCACCCTATCGGGGCCTGATCAGGTTCTCCCTGAGAGAGTGAGACAACCTCGCTCCGGCAGGCGCCGTGCCCGTGATCCGTTTCGGCGTACCGCGCACGGCGCGCTCATCGAGCCACGAACTGGGTCAGGATCGCCTGGACCTCGTAGATGTCGACGCCCTTGGTGAAGGTCTTCTCGATGGGGGTCGGGGTGCCGGAGATCCAGATTTTCAGTTCGGCGTCGAGGTCGAAGGTGCCGGCCGTTTCCACCGCGAAGTGGGTGATGCTGCGGTAGGGGACCGAGTGGTACTCCACCTTCTTGCCGGTGATGCCCTGCTTGTCGATCAGGATCAGGCGGCGGTCGGTGAAGAGGATGGTGTCGCGGATGAGGAGGAACGCGGCGTGGACCTGTTCGCCGTGGCCGAGGAGGCGGGCGTAGTCCTGCTGGGCCGATGCCGGGTCGACGGTGTGTGCGTTGCCGAACAGTGCCATGGAAGCCCCCGGGTGTGTGGCGGCGGCCGGGTGGCCGCTCTCACACGATCTTCGCAAAGCACGGGGCCCGGGAGAAGGTTCTCGTTCTCCCGGGCCCCGTGCTGTAGCGAGCGTGTTACGCCCGTTACGCGGTCTGTTACGCCGTCGGCTTCTCCTCCAGGCGCGGGAAGAGGACCGCGCCCTTGGTGACCGTCGTGCCGGCGGGGAGCAGGCCCCACTCGCCGGCCTCGCCGATCTTCTGGTCCGCGAGGGGGCCGAGGGAAGCCCCCGCGCCGAGCGAGTCCCAGAGCTTCTGGGAGGTCTCCGGCATGACCGGGTTGAGGAGGACCGCCACCGCGCGGAGGGACTCCGCGGCCGTGTAGAGGATCGTCGCCAGGCGGGCCTTGCCCTCGTCGGACGTGTCCTTGGCGACCTTCCACGGCTCCTGCTCCGTGATGTAGCCGTTGACCTGCTTGACGAAGTCGAAGATAGCCAGGATGCCGCCCTGGAAGTCGAGGTCCTCGCCGATCCGGCGGTCCGCCTCCCTGACCGCCTTCGCCAGGCCCTCGTGGATCGCCTTCTCCGCCTCACCGGCCGCCGCGGCCTCCGGCAGCGTGCCGCCGAAGTATTTGCCGACCATCGCCGCGACGCGGGAAGCCAGGTTGCCGTAGTCGTTCGCCAGCTCGCTGGTGTAGCGGGCCGAGAAGTCCTCCCAGGAGAAGGAGCCGTCCTGGCCGAAGGCGATCGCGCGCAGGAAGTACCAGCGGTACGCGTCCACCCCGAAGTGCGAGGTCAGGTCCTGCGGCTTGATGCCGGTCAGGTTCGACTTCGACATCTTCTCGCCGCCGACCATCAGCCAGCCGTTGGCCGCGATCTTGCCGGGGAGGGGGAGCCCTTGTGCCATCAGCATCGCGGGCCAGATCACCGCGTGGAAGCGGAGGATGTCCTTGCCGACCAGGTGGACATCGGCCGGGAAGGTCTCCTCGAACTTCGCCTGGTTCTCGTTGTAGCCGACCGCCGTGGCGTAGTTCAGCAGGGCGTCGACCCACACGTAGATCACGTGCTTGTCGTCCCACGGAATCGGGATGCCCCAGTCGAACGTCGAGCGCGAGATGGAGAGGTCCTGGAGGCCCTGCCGTACGAAGTTCACGACCTCGTTGCGCGCGGACTCGGGCTGGATGAAGCCGGGGTTGGCCTCGTAGTGGGCGAGGAGCTTCTCGCCGTACTCGCTCAGCTTGAAGAAGTAGTTCTCCTCGCTGAGGATCTCCACGGGCTTCTTGTGGATGGGGCAGAGCTTCTGGCCTGCGAAGTCGCCCTCGCCGTCGAGGAGCTCGCCCGGGAGCTTGTACTCCTCGCAGCCGACGCAGTACGGGCCCTCGTAGCCGCCCTTGTAGATCTCGCCCTTGTCGTACAGGTCCTGGACGAACTCCTGGACGCGGTCCGTGTGCCGCTTCTGCGTGGTGCGGATGAAGTCGTCGTTCGCGATCTCCAGGTGCTCCCAGAGAGGCTTCCACGCTTCGGTGACGAGCTTGTCGGCCCACGCCTGGGGGGTGACCCCGTTGGCTTCGGCCGTGCGCATGATCTTCTGACCGTGCTCGTCCGTGCCGGTGAGGTACCACACCTTCTCGCCGCGCTGGCGGTGCCAGCGGGTGAGCACGTCGCCTGCGACGGTCGTATAGGCGTGGCCCAGGTGAGGAGCGTCGTTGACGTAGTAAATGGGGGTCGAGACGTAGTACGCCTTCGCCCCCTGCTTCTCGGATCCAGTGGCCGCCATGGTCGAAATCCTACTGGTCCGCTGAAGATCGACTCACATGCGTTTCGGGGGGTGGACGGGGACAGGGGTTCTGTTCTGTCCATGTCCACCCCCCGGGTTCCGCGGGTGGTGCTACGGGCGCCAGTTCGCCAGTACGCCCTCGTAGAGCTCCTTGTCCGTGAGCTCGCGGGGGGTTTCGCCGGCGAGGAAGTGGGACGTGTTGGGGGTCTTGAGCTTGCGGAGGTAGTCGAAGGCCTTGTTCTCCGGGTCGCCGAAGGCGACGAAGGAGAAGAAGACGGCGGGGTGGGTCTTGGCGGCCTCGGTGAGGGACTGGGTGGCGGGGGTCTTGGCGTCGGGGGCGCCGTCCGTCTGGAAGATCACCAGGGCCGGGGTGCCGGGGGTCGCTTCCTTGCCGTGGTGGGCGAGGACCGCTTCGACGGCTGCGTGGTAGCTGGTGCGGCCCATGCGGCCGAGGCCGGCGTGCAGGTCGTCGATCTTGTTCTCGTGGTCGGTGAGGGTGATCTCGCCGGTGCCGTCGAGTTCGGTGGAGAAGAAGAAGACCGGGACGGTGGCCTCGGGGTCGAGGTGTGCGGCGAGGGCGAGGGTTTGTTCGGCGAGAGCCTGGGCCGAGCCGTCCTTGTAGTACGGGCGCATGGAGGCGGAGCGGTCGAGGACGAGGTAGACCTTGGCCCGGGTGCCGGTGAGGTCGTGCTGCTTGAGGGAGGTGGTGGCGGCCTTGTAGGCGGTGGTGAGGCTGGGGGCGCGGGTCTTGACGCGGGTGAGGGGGACGGCGGGGGCGGGGGTCGGGCCGGGCTCGGCCTCGCCTTCGGCTTCAGCCGTGTCGTTGTTCCCAGCCGCGGCACCCGTGCTGCTTTCGTCGGCGGGTGCGGGCGGCCCCTGTGGGGCGGAGTCGCCGTCGGCGGCTGCGGGTGCGTCCACCGCCTTGGGTGCCGGCTCCGCCTTGGGTGCCGGCTCCGCCTCGGGGGTGGGCTTCGCCTCGGCCTCGGGCTCCGCCTCGGCCTCGGGCTCCGCCTCGGCCTCGGGCTCCGCCTTGGGCGCCGGCTCCACCTCGGGGGTGGGCTTCGCCTCGGCCTCGGCCTCAGCCTTGGGCGCCGGCTCCGCCTCGGGCGTCGGCTTCGCCTCGGCCTCGGGCTCCGCCTCGGCTTCGGAGGACGACTCGGGCTCCGCGGGCTCCTGGGCCTCGGCGACGGTCGGCTCCTCCGCCGGGTCCGTCGACGTCGGCTTCTCCGCCGTGGTCGCCTCCGTCGGCTTTTCGGCAGGCTCCTCAGCCGTCGGCTTGGCCTCCGCGTTCGCTTCCGCCTCGGTGTCAGCCTCTGCCGCAGGCTTTTCGGCGGCCGTCGGCTCCTCCGCCGTCGGCTTGGGCTCGGCCTCCGGCTCAGCGTCTGCCTCTGCCTCCGCTGCCACCGCCGCAGGCTTCTCCGCAGCCGTCGGTTCCTCCACGGCCTGCGGCTTCTCCGCCACCGGCTCCTCGACAGACGCTGGCTCGTCGGCGGCCGGGCGCTCCTCCTCCACCGTCGGCTTCTCGGCCAGCGTCGGCTCCTCCGCAACCGCCGGCTTCTCGACGGCCGCCCGCTCCTCCGCAACCGCCGGCTTCTCGACGGCCGCCCGCTCCTCCGCAACCGCCGGCTCCCCGGCGACCGCTCGCTCCTCAACCCCCGGCTTCTCCGCCGTCGTCCGCTCCGGCTCGTCCTCCGCGGAGCGCGCAGGCCTGGGCACCGTCACGTTGTCGAAGATCATGGACACGAGGTCGTGTTCGCCGCGGGCGTCCGGGACGTCGGCCGTCGGGCCGGGGGTCGGTTCCGGAGAGGGCGACGGGACCTTCGGTTCCGCCGCGGCGGGTGTGGGGGACTGCGGCGTCGGTGAGTCCTGGGAAGGGGTTTCCCCCGTCGGGGTGGTCTGCGCCGCACCCTCCGCCTCGGCGGTCCGTGATTTGCGTGACCGTCCGAACGCGTTCCGCAAGAGAGTGAGAATGCCCATGTGCGCGCAACCCTTCGCGTGAGTTGAAGCCCGTCAATCCCTGGCCAGGACGGACACGTAAGGTTAGCGGCCCTCCTGGGTGATCTTGGGCAGGGTCAGGTGTGCGGGGTACCGGCTGTCAAGAGGGACATCCGGCCTGCGAAGGTGTCGCCGTGCTGAATGGCCCTAACTGCCGTAAGGCCGCCGCAGGTTCACTCGCTGTTCACCCTGGCGCCCGGCTGCCGCACATATGTGCCCCTACGGTCACGCTGACACCATGGGCATCCAAGGAGAGAGCAAAGTGCGAAAGCTGCTGCCGTTGATCGGAACGCCGTCCGGTTCGCACCCTGGCGGCCGGTCCGCCATGACCTGTCGTTTCCGGTGTGGTGACGCCTGCTTCCACGAGGTGCCCAACACCAGCTCCAACGAGTACGTCGGTGATGTGATCGCCGGTGCGCTCAGCCGCCGGTCGATGATGCGGGCCGCGGCCGTGGTGACCGTGGCCGCCGCGGGCGCGGGGGCTGTGGGTGTCGCGCAGGCTCCGCAGGCCGGCGCCGCCCCGGCCGGTGCCGTCCCGGCCGGCGCCGCCGCCGAGGCCGCTCGGCGCAAACACAAGGGCGCGCGCGGGCTGCGCTTCGCGCCCGTCGCGCCCAACACCACCGACGCCGTGACCGTGCCGGAGGGGTACCGGCAGAACGTCGTCATCCGCTGGGGCGAGCCCATCCTGCGGGGTGCGCCCGCCTTCGACCCGGAGAAGCAGACCGCCAAGGCGCAGGCCGGGCAGTTCGGGTACAACTGCGACTTCCTCGCCCTGCTCCCGTTGCCCGGGGAGCGGAACAGGCAGCTGCTCGTCGCCAACCATGAGTACACCGACGAGGTGCTCATGTTCCGGGGGTACGACGCCGCGAACCCCACCCGTGAGCAGGCCGAGATCGCCTGGGCCGCGCACGGGCTGTCCGCCGTCGTCGTGGAGGGGGACCGCAAGACCGGGAAGCTCACCCCCGTTCCGCGGCACCAGCTCAACCGCCGCGTCACCGCCACCACCGAGTTCCGGCTCACCGGCCCCGCCGCCGGGTCGGACCTGGTGAAGACCTCCGCCGACCCGACCGGTACGAAGGTCCTGGGCACCCTCAACAACTGCGCCGGCGGCACCACGCCCTGGGGCACGACCCTGCACGGCGAGGAGAACTTCAACCAGTACTTCGCCAACAGCAGCCGTGCGACCGACAAGCGGTACGGCATCGGGACCGGGGCCAGCGAGCGGAAGTGGGAGCGGTTCGACAAGCGGTTCGACGTCGCCCAGGAGCCGAACGAGGTGCACCGCTTCGGGTACGTCGTGGAACTCGACCCGTACGACCCGACCTCCACGCCCCGCAAGCACACCGCTCTCGGCCGCTTCAAGCACGAGGGTGCGACCGTCCGGCTCACGGCGGACGGTCGTCCCGTCGTCTACAGCGGTGACGACGAGCGGTTCGACTACTTCTACAAGTTCGTCGGCAGCAAGCGGATGAAGCACGGCCACGGCCGCGCGGTCCGCGAGCACAACATGTCCCTGCTCGACGAGGGGACGCTGTACGTCGCCAAGCTCACCGGTGACTCCCCCGCCATCGAGATCGACGGCACGGGCAAGCTGCCGAGCGACGGCGAGTTCGACGGCAGCGGCGAGTGGATTCCGCTGGCCACCGCCACCGCCGACGGTGCCGTCTCGCACGTGGACGGGATGAGCGCCGAGGAGGTGTTCGTCTTCACCCGTCTCGCCGGTGACAAGGTGGGCGCGACGAAGATGGACCGGCCCGAGGACATCGAGCCCAACCCGGTGACCGGCAAGGTGTACGTCGCCCTGACCAACAACAGCAACCGTGGTGTCGGCTCCAACGCCAAGGCGGACGAGGCCAATCCGCGCAACGCCAACAAGCACGGGCACGTGCTGGAGCTCACCGAGCGCTGGAACCGGCCCGAGAGCACCGGGTTCGCCTGGTCGCTGTTCCTCGTCGCCGGTGACCCGGACGACCCGGCGACCTACTTCGCCGGGTTCCCGAAGGAGGGCGTCAGCCCGATCTCCTGCCCGGACAACGTCGCCTTCGACCCCTACGGCAACCTGTGGATCTCCACCGACGGCGCGCAGCTCGGTTCGCACGACGGCCTGTTCGGCGTGGCGACCCGGGGTGAGCGGCGCGGTGAGCTGAAGCAGTTCCTGACCGTGCCGAAGGGTGCCGAGACCTGCGGTCCGATCATCCAGGACCGGCGCGTGCTGGTCGCCGTGCAGCACCCGGGCGAGATCGACGGCGCGTCCGTGGAGAAGCCGGCCAGCACCTGGCCCGACGGGCCCGGGAAGTACGTCCGGCCTGCGGTCGTGGCCGTGTGGCGTGCGGACGGTTGCGACATCGGCGTCTGACCAAGCCACGACAGCGGCAGGTAGGGGGCGCCCGACGGGCGCCCCCTACCTGCCTTACCGGCCTTCGTGCAGCGTCAGGTCCGTCACCACCGCCCGGTGGTCCGTGCCGGCCACGTCCAGATTGCGCGTGCGGTCGGCCCCGAAGTGCCTGGACACCAGGACGTGGTCGATCTGCGCGCCGAACGTCGGGGCGGTCCGGGCCGGCCAGGTGGCCGTGCGGTCGGCGTCGTCCAGGCGGGCGGCGTCGCTCAGGCCGGTGTCGAGGATGCGGCGGAATGCGGCGTGGTCCTGGGAGGCGTTGAAGTCGCCCGCCAGGACCAGGGGCGTGCCGCGGTCGGCGGTGGCCGCGTCGCGCAGGGCGCCGAGTTCCCTGTTCCAGAGGTCCACCTGGCCGGGGACCGGGGGCATGGGGTGGGCGAGCTGGAGTCGTACGGGATGCCCGTCAACGTCGGCGATCGCCCCGGGCATGCCCATGGTGCCGGGGACGCCGTCGGTGGGCCGCAGCGGGAAGCGGCTGAGGATGGCGGAGCCCTCGGAGCCGCCGCCCTCGACGGCCCGGCGGTGCGGGTAGTCCCGGGAGAGGTCGTCCTTCAGCCGCGCGTCACATTCGTATTCGCATTCCTGCACGAAGACGATGTCGGGCTTCTCGCGGCGGACGGCGGCGACCAGGGACCCGGTGCCCCGCCCGAACTCGACGTTCGAGGTCAGTACGCGCAGTTCGGCGACCGGGCGGCCGACGGGGTCGCCGACCTTGCCGTACGGCTCGATGAACCAGGCCAGCAGGCCGAGCAGGACCACGCCCCAGGCGGTCCCGAGCCACCACCGGGACAGCAGGGTGAGCAGCAGCGCCAGGCCGGTCGGGGCGAGCAGCCAGGGGAGGAAGGCGATGACCTGCGGGACGGGCGTGATGCCGTCGCTGTCGGCGGTCCGGAAGCCGACGACCACGCTGACCGCGGCGAGCAGCAGGGCGGCGCACCAGGCGCCGGGCCGCCGTCCGGGCGGACGGTGTTCCGGCCCGTCGGTGGCGGTCCACTCGGCAGCGGCGGTGTCCAAGGCCCGGCCTTCCGTTCGCGGGTGGGGTGCCCGAATCCTCCCTCAGGGTTCGAGGGGTGGGTGCCCGAATCCTCCCTCAAAGACGGGGTGGGGCGGCGGAAGGTTGCCGGCGGCCGGTGTCCCCGGGCCGTGCGTCGACGCGGGCCAGGAACTCCCCGAGCGCCTTGTCGAACTCCTCGGGGCGTTCGAGGTTCGGCATGTGGGCCGTGCCGTCGATCACGTGCAGGGCCGAATCCGGGAGGGCCGCGTGCATGGCCCGGGCGTCGGAGACGGGGGTGTAGGTGTCGTCGGCTCCCACGACGACCAGGGCCGGGACGGTCACGCGGGTCAGCAGGGCGGCGTAGTCGGGGCGCCGGGCGCGGGCGCGCAGGGCCGCTGCGGCGCCCTTGGGTGAGGTGGCCGTCATCATGCGGTGGACGTGGGCCTTGACCTCGGCGGTGGCGTACGGGGCGACCATCCGCTTCAGGACCTCGTCGGCGTAGCCGCGCATGCCTTCCCGCAGGAGGCGGTCGGCCATGGCGTCGCGGGTGCGGACGCCCTCCGGGGTCTCGGCCGCGGGGAAGGTGTCCGCGAGGACCAGGCCGCGGACGCGGCCGGGGAACAGGCGGTAGCAGTCCATCGCGATCTGGCCGCCCATGGACAGACCGGCGAGGACGAAGGACTCCACGCCCAGTTCGTCGAGCAGGGCCTCGATGTCCCGGGCGAACTGCGAGAAGTCCGTGAGGACCGGTGCCGTCGGGGAGGCGCCGTAGCCGCGCAGGTCGGGGGCGATGACGCGGCGGGCCGCGGAGAACGTGGCGAGCTGCGGGTCCCACATCGTGCGGTCGAAGGGGTGGCCGTGGATGAGAACCAGGGGGACAAGGGGCTGCCGGGAGGTTACGGGGCCTTTGGCCTCGTATGCGAGGAAGGGTGCCATGGGACGACCCTAGGCAGCTGCCATTACTCAGTGCAATAAGATCTTTGCTCTCGGTGCAATCCAAGGGGGAGACCGATCGATGGGTGACTACCGCCGTATCGCCGACAGGATCGCCGACGACATCGCCAGCGGGCGGCTGAAGCCCGGTCAACGGCTGCCGCCGCAGCGGGCCTTCGCCCGGCGCCGGGGGATCGCCTCGTCGACGGCCGGGCGGGTGTACGGCGAACTCGTACGGCGCGGGCTGGTCGTCGGCGAGGTCGGGCGCGGGACCTACGTACGGGCCGCCCCGGACGGGCCGGCGGGGCGGGCGCTCGCCGAGCCCGGACCGGCCGACGCCCCCGTCAACCTGGAGCTCAACTACCCCAGTGCGCCCGGTCAGCCGGAGCTCCTCGCCCCCGTCCTCGCGCCGCTGCTGCGTCCCGACGTGCTGGCCGAGGCGCTGCTGCCGGCCGCCGCCACCGGTACCGAGTCCGCCCGGGAGGCCGCGGCCACGCTCCTCGCCACCCCCGGCTGGCGGCCCGCCCCGGACCGGCTGCTGTTCACCGGCAACGCACGGCAGGCCATCGCCGCCGCGCTGGCGTCCCTGGTCCGGCCGGGCGGCCGGGTCGGAGTGGAGCAGCTGACGTATCCGCTGGTCAAGGAGATCGCGGCGCGGCTGGGCATCACCCTGGTGCCGCTGGCCGGTGACGCGGCCGGGCTGCTCCCGGAGGCCGTCGCCGCCGCGCACCGGACGGCGCCGCTGTCCGCCCTGTACGTGCAGCCGACGCTGCACAACCCGACGTCCCTGACCACGACTCGCCCCCGCTTACTCCAACTCGCCCAGCTGGTCCATGACTTGAACCTGCCCGTCGTGGAGGATCGCATCTGGTCCTTCCTGGACGACCCGGGCGATCCGCTCGCCGCTCACGCCCCCGCGCTCACCCATGTCGTCGACGGTCTCTCCAAGCGGGTCGCCCCGGGGCTCACCGTCGGTTTCCTCGTCGTGCCGCCGCACCGGGTCGGGGCCGTGGCCGGTGCCGTGCGGTCGGGCGGGTGGAGTGCCGGGCGGTTCGCGCTGGAGGCGGCCGTGCGCTGGGCCGGGGAGGGGACCGTGGCGCGGCTGGTGGCGGCCAAGCGGGCGGACGCGGCGCGCAGGCAGGAGATCCTCGCCGAGGAGCTCGCGGGCTTCGCCGTACGGTCCGATCCGCGCGCCTACTTCGCCTGGTGGGAGCTGCCCGCCCCGTGGCGCGCCGACACCTTCACGGGGGCCGCCGCCGCGCACGGCATCGCCGTCACGCCCGGCCCCGCCTTCGCCGTCGCTCCCGGTCACACGCCCGACGCCGTCAGGCTCGGGCTCGCGTCGGCTCCGGAGCCGGATCTGCGCCGGGCGCTGCGGACGCTCGCGCACATCGCCGCGAGGCGAGCCGGGGACCGTACCGGCCGGTGAGCCACGAGCCGAGCGCCACTGTCAGGCCGAAGGCGAACAGCAGCCAGGACACCGTCAGCAGGGTGGCCGTCAGGGCGTCGTAGACCGCGCCGGCGGCCGGCCGGTGGAGCGTGTCGGGCAGGTCGGCGAGGGTGAGACGGCGGCCGATCGCGACGGCCAGGACGAGCAGCCCGCCGCCCAGCGCCGTGCCGAGGCCGAGCGCGGTGACCGCGTGGCGGCGGCACGCGGCGAGGGCGATCCCGGCCACGGCGCACACGGCGGCGGTGAGCGGCAGCCAGAAGGCGGCGGTGTCCAGCACGTGGTACCCCTTGCGCAGTCGGTCCAGGTCGTCGGCCGGGAGCACCGGGACCCGGGCGTGCGGGACCGGGATGCGGTGGGCGAACGGAACGCGATCGTCGGTGAGGCGGCGTTTGACGCGGGCGACGACCGGCGCGACGTCGACGGTGACGGCGGCCGCGCGCGTGCCGTCGTCGCGCACGGCGCGCAGCACGGCCTCGTGGACGGCGTGGTTCGCCGCGTCCCAGCCTGTGCGGAACGCCTCGGTCCGGGTGAACGAGCGCGCCGCGTCGTGTACGAAGGGCCCGACCGTGCCGGGCGGCGGGCCGTTGTCGAACTGGTGACCGGCCTCGCGCATGATGCCGTCCCCGACGGCGTCCGCGACCGCGCGCTGCACGTCCGGGTCGGAGGCGAGCGGCGCCATCGCCCGGACGTAGCGGCCGGTGTCGGCCAGCCCGTGCGCCGCCCAGGAGGCGAGCGTCCCGAACGGCGCGAGCAGGCACGCGAGGGCCAGCAGAACGGCCGACAGGGCGTTCCGCGGTCGTCGGAGGGGCGCCTGCTCGGGTACGGGCGCCCGGTCGTGCTCGGACACCCTTCCAGGCAAGGCGTCCGGGGCCCGGCCCGCGACCGGCGTGACTGCATTCGGGCCCACAAGCCAAGCCGGACGTGTCGCACCGCCCGCCGGTACGTCGTCACTCGACGCGTCGGCCGGAGGCGTCCTCGTGTGTGTAGTAGCGGTAGAACAACGTCACGAGGATGCCCGCGCCGACCACCAGCCCCACCCCGGTGGACCGCAGCACGGACTCACCGGTCTGGCTGTAGAGGAAGCCGATCGCGCAGCCGGTGAAGGCGAACCAGATCAGCGCGTGCAGTTCGCGCCGCAGCCGGGGTGCGACCTCCCGCACGGCGGCGTACAGCACGGCGAACACGAGCGCGGTGAGGAAGCCGAACAGCAGGTTCCAGCCCGTGATGGGCCCGGCGTCGCGCCGGTTGGCCGCGGCCCAGTAGCCGTAGACGAGCCCGAGGACGACGGGTACCGCGACCTTCGCCATGGCGTGGGTGCGGGGACTGAAGACATCGGGTGTACGGCGTCGCGTGGTCACCTTGCGTGAGGCGGGTGCCGCATGAGCCATGAGAGCTCTCCTCTCTCCCTGCCTACCAGGGCACACCGGCGGGGACCCCCCGGCAAGTCGGGACGGCACGGCGCCGCGCTTCGGTGGGTGCCTGGCCGGTGGCAGAACCGTCTTCGCCGTGCGTCGCCGGGCCGTCCCCGAGGAGGGGGGCGAAGCACCCGAAGGCGGACGTTTGCGGTCCTGTGGCCCACCTTTGCAGCCGCAGCGGTTACGGTGCTGCCGTACGTGATCGACAGGGGGAGGGACGAGATGCCCGGAACCGTGCTGCTGCTGGCGGCCTCGCCGGTGGGCAAGGGGCGCCTGGTGGACGCCGCGTCCGTGCTCCCCGTCCTGGCCGCCGTCCCACCCGGCGTACTGGCCGGCACGGACACCGCGAACGTCGTCGAACTCGCCGACCCGCTGGAGCCGCAGGCCGTCCTCACCCGGCTGCGCGCCGCCGCGGCGGCCCCCGGCCCGCTCACCGTGTACGTCACCGGCCAGCTCCAGCTCGACCGCCGCCAGCGCCTGCCCCACCTGGCGCTGGCCCGCACCACCGCGTCCACCGCCCGCTACACGGCCTTCCCCTGGCACTGGTTCCGGGACGAACTGCGGCTCAGGCCCGCCGGCGCGACGACCCTCATGCTCGACCTGCACGCGGACGCCGAGACCTGGGAGCTGCTGCGCGGCACCCCGCTGGACGCGGGCCGCGGCAACGCCGTGCACGGCCGCATCGCGCCCCCGCCGTCCAGACGCGCGGTCGCGGCACCCGCGTACATGAAGGCCGTCGCGACGATCCTGCGCAGTGGCTTCCGGCCGCCGCTGGAGCAGTTGCACCAGCAGGCGCTGTCCCGGATCGCGCCGGAGAGCGCGGGCACGGACATCGTGCTGAGCACGCCGGGCCCCTCGGCCGGTGATCCGCACGCCGCCATCACCGCCGCCGTCCAGTCCGGCCGCCACCCGGAGGCCGACGCGCTCGCCGCCCGGCACGAGCAGGCCGCCGTCGCCGCGCACGGGCCCGCCTCCGAGGAGGCCCTGCACTGGGCCGAGGTCCGGGCCGACCTGGCGATGTTCGCCGGGGACGCGGGCCGCAGCTGCCACACCTGGCTGACGGTGGCCACCGTCCGCCTGAACGCCGGGCAGGCGCCGGACGCGCCCGCCGTCGAGGCCGCCGTGGACCGGGCCCACCACCAGTGGGGCCAGGTCCGCGACACCGCCCGCGCCCGCGAACTGGGCGCGGCGCTCGCCGAGTTGCGGGGACGGGTCCCGGGGCGGCGCGAGGGGGCGCTCGATCATGTGCAGCGGCAGTTGAGGCAGTTGCAGACCCAGCCCTGACCACGCGTGCGCCGTGTGCGCTTGGCGTGAAGGGGGCGCGCAATCGCTTGCACAGGTCTCGTCACAGGTCTGCCGCCGAGGCCTGACCCGGTGTCATGATGTCGGACATGACAGAGGGGGACCGAGTGGCTGTCTTAGGCGTACGCGTGCGGCTGGGCGCCGGCGCGACCGTGGACGATGTCAGAGCCCTGAAGACGTGGCTGGAGCGGGAAGAGCCGCTGGAGCGACTCGTCTCCGAACGCCACCTGACCATCGAGGAGCAGGCCGGCACGGACGGGGCCGACGGGCGGATGGGGCCCGACATCGAGCTCGTTCTGAGAGTGCTCGGTGACGTGGTCACGCTCGCGGCACTGACCGAGTACACCGCACGCGCGGTGAAGACCTGGACCAACAACCGCCGAAGGCTCCAGCGCGGCGATCCCGATCCACAGATCCGCCCGCTGGACCCCGGCAGGGAGTAGGGCGGTGGTCCGCTTCGACCCGCGCGGCAAGGTGAACCGGGCGCTGCTGGTCGGTGTGTCCGAGTACGACCACACGGCACCGCATCCACAGGGCGTCAACGGCCAGCTCCCCGCCGTGCGGCACAACCGGGTGCTGCTCGACGACGCGCTGAACCGGGGCGGTGTCTTCGGTGCGGGCGAGGTGAAGACACTGCCCTCGCCGACCCCGGACGACTTCACGGGGGCGCTGCGCCGCGCCTGCGACGAGGCCAGGGGGCTGCTGCTGCTCTACTTCGCCGGGCACGCCGTCACCTCCACCGCCGGCGACGAGCTGCATCTCCAGATGCGCACCGCGCGGGTGCTCACCGGCAACGGGCTGCCCGGCTCGGTCACTTTCAGCCTGGTGCTGGGTGAGCTCGCCGAGAGCAACGCCGAGCAGGTCGTGGTGATCCTCGACTGCTGCTACGCGGGCAACGCCGCGGGAATCTGGCACCGCCTGGACGATGCCGATCGGGCCAGGGTCCTGCTGCTGATGAGCGTGCAGCCCAACCGCTGCATCCTGGGCGGGGACGCCGACATCGCGACGCCGTTCACCCGCGAGGTGGTGCACGTCCTCGACGGGGGCGGGGAGGTGTGGCTCTCCCAGCTGTATGCCGCGGTGAAGCAGCGGATGGCCGAGGCGAAGTACAAGGCGGAGGACAACGACTCGCAGCGGCCGCAGGCCGCGGCTCCCCCCTGGGACTCGGACGACGTCCTGCTGGCGGCGGGCCCGGCCCCGCCACCGCCGCTGCCGAAGCCCTCCTGGCTCCAGCGCACGCTCGCCCGGGCCGGCCAGGTTGTCCGCCGGCTCGGCCGCACCGGCCTGGTGGCCGTGCTGGGGCTGATCGCCACCGGAGCCGGCGGCTACGGCTTCCTGGTCCTGGCCGGCGACTCCGGCGACTGCGCCCCGGCACTGGAGCTGCGTCTCCTCACCGACCCCGACCTGGAACCGGCGATCAAGGCGGCCATGGACGACTACGTCGCCTCGGACGCCAACACCACGGACGACGGCTGCCGGCGCAGCGGCGTCACCGTCTACAGCTCCGGTGCCGCAGGCGTGGTGACCGCGTTGAGCAAGCGGACCGACGCCTGGCAGCAGCCGCGCGACGACGACAACCCGCAGCGGGACATCGGCCCGCAGCCGGACGTGTGGATCCCCGCCACGCGCGCGGACGTCCTGCGGGTCACCGCGTCCCAGGAGGACCGCGTCTTCGCCCATCTGACGGCGGACGACGAGCCGTTCGCGTACTCACCGGTCGTCCTGGCCGTCCCCAAGGGCCTGGACGACGCCGTCGAGCCCACCGGGCGGACGCTGTCGCAACTGATCAGCGATCTCGAACAGGCGCCCGGCGAGGCCGAAGTGCACCGCCCCGACCCGGCGTTCGCCGACGCGGCGCTGCTGGCGACCGTCGGCCTGTACGGCGGCCGAGCCGACGCGCGCGGCGCGGAGCTGGACATCACGCAGTCCGGCCGGCCCGAGCCCTCGGCCGTCAGGCTGCTGTGCACGCTGGCCGACACCCACGCCGTGGACGACCGCAGCGCGGCCCTGGTCCCGGAGTTCCTGCTCAGGAGCGGCGTCGGCTGCCACCCGGCCACGCGCGCCCCGCGCACCGCCGCCTACCCGGACGACGTCCCCGGCCTGGAACCCACGTTCGTGCGGGTGCGCTGGGACGACGCCACGCGGGACGACGACGCGCGGACCACCGAGACGGACCGCCTGCGCTCCTGGCTGACCGGCGACGAAGGCCGGAAGGTGCTCGGCGAGCACGGCTTCAGGTCCGCACAGGGCGAGCGACGCCTGCTCGACCCGAAGTCGGTCCGCGACGGGCTGATCGACGAGGTCCGGCCGGCGGATTCCGCCGAACCGAAGGAGATGGACGACGCGCTGGAGAGCTACGGCAACGCGCACGGCCCCGGCCGGGTCCTGTTCCTCCTCGACAGCTCCGGCTCGATGGCCGGTCTGTGGGACGGCTCCAGCGGCGGCCCCGGCATCATCGAGCAGACCCTGACCGGGCTCGGCGGGGAGGACGAGTTCGGGGCGTGGGCGGTGCACGGTCTCAAGGGCCGCACGCACACCGACCTCCTGCCCTTCGGCACGCACGCCCGCCGGGACGTCGAGCGCGCCCTGGGCGCCGCCCGGGTGCGGAACGCGGAAGCCGATCCGTCCGCCGCCCTGCTGGACGCCCTGGAGTTCATGCGGGAACGCGGCGCCGGGGACGAGCGGCCGCAGCTGATCGTGTACCTCACCGACGGCGAGGACGACAGCCGCCTGTCCGGCGACGGACTCGAGCGGGTGCTCGATCGGGCCCGGTCCGCCGGTGTGCCCGTGGCCATGGTGACCCTGAAGAACGGGGCCTGTGACCGGGACCGTCCCGGCACGCTGATCGCGGAGGCCGGCCGGGGCCGCTGCCTGGACGCCGGGGACGACCTCGTGCCCGCCCTGCGCGACGAGGTCGCCCGCACCGGAACGGGGGAGGAATGATGGCCCGACGCCTGACGGCCGCCTCGCTGTCCCTGCTGTCGCTGCTGACGTTCACGGCCTGCACCGGCGGTGACGCACAGGAGCAGCCGGCGGACGCCGACTCCTCCCGCCGGATCGTGGTGGCCAGCGGCCAGGACGTCACCGGCAAGAACGGCATCCGCCAGCAGCTCATCGACGCCTGGAACGCCAAGGAGGGCGAACACGGCTACCGTGCCCGCCTGGTGGAGCTGCCCGGCTCCGCGGACCAGCAGCGCAGCCAGCTGCTCGGGGCCCTCCAGTCCGGCAGCGCCGAGTACGACGTGGTGAACCTGGACGTGACCTGGATCCCGGAGTTCGCGGAGGCCGGCCGGATCCGCCCGCTGGACGACTCGGCGGTCGAGGAGCCCGAGGACCTCATCAAGTCCGTGGACAGGACGTCGTACTGGGACGGCAAGCGGTACGCGGTCCCCTTCAACAGTGACGCGGGCCTGCTGTACTACCGCAAGGACCACCTGGTGAAGGCGAGCGCCTCCCGGACCGACCTCGGCGGCGACGACGTCAGCTGGGACGGGCTCCGGGAACTGCGCGGCCCCCTCGACGACGCCGGGATCGACGACTACGAGGCGATCTGGACCACCCAGCTCGCCGCGTACGAGGGCCGCACCGTCAACGCGATCGAGGCGTTCGCCTCGGCCGTACCGAACTTCCGGCTGACCGACGGCGAGGGCAACTATGTCGCCACCGAGGAGCAGTTGACGACGGGGCTGACCGAACTGTGGGAGCGCACGCAGTCGCCGTACCTCCTGGAGGGGTCCGCCGAGTCCCGCGAGGCCGAATCGCTCAGCGCCTTCGCCGAGGGCCGCACCACCTTCCTGCGGCACTGGCCGTACGTCTACCCGACCCTGCACGAGACCTTCGGGGAGGACCTCGGTGTGGCCCGGCTGCCCGGCAAGGCGGTGCTCGGCGGCCAGAGCCTGGCCGTCACCTCGTCCACGTCCGAGCGGCGGGCCGCGAAGGCGGCCGAACTGATCGCGTTCCTCACCGACCCGGACAGCGAACGCTGCCTGCTGCGGGCCGGTTTCGCCGCGACCCGCACCTCGGTCTACGACGAGGCCGACACGGCCCCCGACTGCCGGCACGCCCGCGCGTACGCCGAAGGACCCACGGCGTCCCCGACCGGCGAGAGCACAGGCCGTATGCCGCCCGACGAGATGGCCGACGGCACCAGCTACTTCCGCCACATCCTGCGCCCGGCCCTGGGCGCGGCGGTGGAACGTGCCCGCACGCCCCTGTACGGAGCGGTGACCCACACCCTCACCACCGAACTCGACGCCCTGTACGGCCCGCCACGAGGGCCGGGCGGAAGCCGGCCGGGCGTCGCGGAGATCGCGAAAAGCCTTGACGATGCATTGAGGAAGATTTTGCCCGGTTGATTTTCCTCCCGGTGATGTTCACATTTCCTCCATTGCTTACGTGTGTCCCGGTGGGTAGCGTCTTTTTCGCACTGACCATGCAATTCGAAAAACGCGAAAAACGGGGATGGACTTCGTGAGCATACGAAGCAAGGTAATTTCTGCTGCCGTCACCTTCGCCATGACCGGGGCGCTGTGCGGCGCCGGGGCACAGGCGGCACAGGCGGCTCCGGCCCAGCCGGAACTCCGCGCCGGAGCGGACGAGATCTGCGCGGTCCTGGGGATCGGCAGCGGCGCGGGCGGCCTCACCAAGGCGCTGGCCAAGGGCGCTTCGTGGGTGGGGATCGGCGCCAGCATCGGGTGCTACGCGTACACCAAGGCCAAGGAGGCCACGCCCGCGCAGAAGCGGGCCGCCATGATCGCCTCCTACAAGAAGTACCAGGCGATGAGCGACATCAAGAAGCTCGATGCGCTGGGCTACTACTGCCGCAAGAAGAGCGGCGGTGGTGGCGGCACCGATGTCGCGCCCGCCAACCCGACCGTGAAGGTGGGGTACCGCGACATCAAGATGAAGGGCGTGACGTACAAGTGCACGGCTACCGGGGACTGACCGGCCGCCGTGGCCCGGGCTATGGAGAACGCCTGCTGTTCTCCATAGCGCTGGTCGTGGTGAGCCTGTTGTGGATCACGCGGGACATGGCGGCGTGGGCGACGGCGACCTGTGCGGTTGGCGCCGCCGGTGGAGCGGTCGGGGTTTGTTACTTCGGCTGGCGCTACATTCGCGCCCGCGAGAATTCGCAGTAGCCGAACTTTTTGGGGGTGAATTCGTTCCCGCTGAATTCACCCCCCGAATTCTTTGCTCACGTCACACTCGAACCAGACGGTCTTGCCGGGCCGGCCGGGCAGTGGGGTCCACCCCCACCGGTCCGTGACGGTGTCGACGATGAGTACGCCGCGTCCGTCCTCGGCGAGTTCGTCCACAGCTGTGGACAGCGGCGGCCGCGGGCACGTGTCCGTGACCTCCACCCGCACCCCGCGCCCGTCCGGCCGCCGCGTCATCAGCGCCGCGGCGCGCCGGTCGGGCGTGTGGCGTACGACGTTGGCGACCAGCTCGGTGAGCGCGAGACAGGCCGGATCGCACAGTTCGGCCATCTCCCAGGCGGTGAGGTAGGCCCGGAGGATGCGGCGCAGATGCCGGGCGGCAGTTGCGTGATTCATGACACCAGCGTGAAGTCGCGTGGTTACTCTCGGCTACAGACCGAAATGAACGCCGCGCCGCGTTCGGACCTGAGGGTGAGCGCTTCATGCCCAACATCCGCCGACTCGACCCCACCGCCTCGCCGTTGGACCACTTCGGCTCGGAGCTGCGCCGGTACCGCGAGAGTGCGGGGCTGTCCCAGAAGGAACTGGGGGACTGCATCTTCTGCACGGGCTCGCTGGTAGGCCAGATCGAAACCGCGCACAAGGTTCCGACCAGGGAGTTCGCGGAGCGGGCGGATGCGGCGCTCATGACGGACGGGTGTTTCTCGCGGTTGGTGGGGTTGGTTCTGCGGAGCCAGCTTCCTACGTGGTTTCAGGCGTATGCGGAGATGGAGGCGAAGGCGACCTACATCTCCACGTACCAGGCCCAGTTGGTGTACGGACTGTTGCAGACGCCGGAGTACGCGCGGGCGGTGCTGGGAGCACTTCAGCCGGAGAACCTCGACGAGTTGGTCGAGGCCCGGCTGGAGCGGCAGCGCCTCCTGCGGAAGGAGAAGCCGCCGCTGGTGTGGGTAGTGCTGGACGAGGCGGTGTTGTACCGGCCCATGGGCGGTCGGGAAGTGATGCGGAACCAACTGGCGCACCTGTTGCGTTTCCGGAACGAAAGGCGCTTGAAGATCCAGGTGCTTCCGTTCTCGGCCGGGGAGCACCCGAGTGTGCAGGGCTCCTACAACCTCCTGCGCCTCGATGACGACCCGGACATCGTCTACACCGAGGACTTCGTCCAAGGCCACATGACGGCCAATCCGGATAGTGTCAGCGAAGGTTGGCTCCATTACGATCAAGTGCGAGCTGCTGCCCTCTCGGTACGGGACTCGGCAGACCTGATCGCCCACGTGATGGAGGAGCGCTATGGAGACCAGCCTGCAGCTGAGGAGCGCGACGTGGCGTAAGTCGTCGTACAGCGGAAGCACTGGGGGCGATTGCGTCGAGGTCGCCGACCTCGGTGCTCCCGGAGTCGGCGTGCGCGACTCCAAGAACCCCGAGGTCGGGATCCTCACCGTTTCTCCGGAGGCCTACGCCGTCTTCGTCGCTCACGTGGCTGTGAAGTGACTGGCGTGCCGGTGCGGAGCGAGTGGCGTAAGTCGTCGCACAGCGGGAGCAGCGGCGGCGAATGTGTCGAGGTCGCTGACCTCGGACTCCGAGTCGGCGTTCGCGACTCCAAGCAGCCCGAGGTCGGGATCCTCACCGTCTCTCCGGAGGCCTACGTCGTCTTCGTCGCGTACGTCAGAGCTTGACCCTGGTGTAGACCGAGTTGGTGACCGTCTTCGGGGCGTACCGGGTGTCGCCCGTGAACTTCGCGCTGACCTTCGTGTCACGGGTCAGGCGGATCGTCGCCGAGAGGTCGTCGGCCGAGTTCACCGTGCCCTTCTTCACCAGCGTGTCCGGCTTGTCGGAGCCGTACGGGTCGGCCCAGATCTCGACCGTGCGGTTCTTGTACGTCGTGCCGAGATGCGCGGTGACGGTGACGTCACGGCCGTAGTCGTACACCTTGCCGTTGTCGGTCAGCGTCAGTGTGGTCGCCGTCCTGGCCACGGTCGTCGAGGCGGAGGCGGTGGCGCCCGCGTGGTCCGCGTCGCCCGCGTACGTGACCGTGTACGTCACCTTGCCACCGGCCGGCGGGGTGTCCGTGAAGGAGTACGAGCCGTCGGCGGCGACCGTCGCCGTGCCGAGGGGCTTGCCGGAGGGGGACTCGTCGTCGGTACGGGTGACGGAGACCTTCGTGCCCGCCGGGAACGCCGCCGATGAGGACAACGTGCCGGTGAGAGTGAGGGACTTGGCGCGCGTGGCCGTGGCAGGGGCGTTCGCCGTGAGGGTGGTGGACGTCTTCGCCGGGGCGTCGAGGATCCGCAGCGAGTAGACGTTGTTGTCGTTCTGCGAGATCGCGAACAGCTTGCTCTCGTCGGGTGCCCAGGCCAGGCCCGCCGGGGCCAGCGTGTCGGCGCCGCTGCTGGTGCCGGTGTTGGGGAAGTCGTACTGCTTCAGCGGCAACGACGTGCCCGGCTTGAAGACATGGACGTCCGGGTCGTACCAGGAGAACGTGCCCGCCGCGACGTCGCCGTTCGGGGCGTCCACCGCGTTCGGATAGGTGTTCGTGACGTACTTGCCGTCCGCTGACAGGTCCGAGAGCTCGTAGACCGGCTGGTAGTACGGGGCGCCGCTGGCCGTGACGACGCCCGTGCCGTCAGGCGTGACCGCGAGATCCTGGAGGTTGCCGCCGCCCGTGTCGCCCGGGTCGCGGGCGTACGCGGTACGGGTCGCCGTGCCGGAGGAGACGTCGTACACGGCGAGTTCGACCGGGCTCTGGCCCGGCGCCCCCGCGGCGAGCCTGCCCGGGGCGCCCGGGGAGGCGTCCAGGATCGGGGCCTCGTAGAACGTGCGGCTGGTGTCCTGGCCCAGGGTGAGGCCCGGGTCGGTGGCGTTCGGGTCGAGCGAGCCGATGTTGCCGTCGCCGGAAGCGCCGTAGCTGAACCACAGCTTGCCGCCGGCCAGGGCGACGTACGCCGGGCCGGCGCCCTGGCCCGTGGACCAGCGGCGGGTCTCGGTCGCCGTGGCCGTGTCGATCGCGACGATCGCGGTCGCGTCGTGCACGGCCGCGTACAGGGTGCCCGAGTCGGGCGACAGCTCCAGGCCGTGGACGCCGGGCAGCGAGCCGACGGTGCCGACGACCGTGCCGGCGTAGTTCGTGACGAGGACCTGGCCGGTGGTCGGGTCGCTGATGAAGACCCGCTGGTGGACCCCGTCGACGACGATGTCGCCGGTCGACTTCAGGGGCAGGGTCGTACTGGAGTCGGCCACGGCCGACCCGGCGCCGGTCGCGACGAGCGCGACCGAGCTGAAGAGGACCGCGAGCGCTGTCGCGGTAGGCAGAGTGCGTCTGCGCACGATGTTTCGAACCCCCCGGAACGAAAGACGTGAGGGCCGGACGCGGTGAACTGGCGCGCGTGCGGCCATGAGTGATCGAAGGTTAGCCCCGATCTCGCATGAGGTCTGTCAGCTTGCTGGCGAGCCTCTTGCTGGTTCAGGGCGGACGCCTCCAACACTGCATCAAGCTGACTGGCCCCTGCAGCAACATGACATTGCTTCCTCTGGAGTGAGTCCACGGCGGCTGACAGAGTGTTCTCCAGAGGAACTCAAGGGGGAAAAATGAGCAGGAAATTTCACAGTGCCGTTTCGAAGTCTGTTCGCCTCGGCGCGACGGTTGCCGCGGCACTGGTGATTTCCGGGTCGTCGATGCTGGCCGGAAACGCATTCGCGGCAGACAATGAGCCGGCCGCACCGTCCGCCACGCTTTCCGGGGGGGAAATTCCCGGTTTCGTCGAGCATCTTGTCACCGAGGTCTCCGAAATTCCGGGGAACATCGTCCGCACACCCGGCCCGGTCAACGGCTGGCAGTAGGCCGACCCGTCAACTCTTCGGACTTTGTGAGGGTTTGTGGAGAAGAACAACGCGGCGGGGTTCAAGCCGCGAGATCTGGACGAGGTCCCGTCCGTGGACGCGCTCCTCGTGGAACTGGGGACAGGTCCTTTCATCCGGGACACCCTGGCGGCTCCGGTCGGCCGGAACGACTCCTGGACCGGCGCGACCACCAGCGGGCGGAAGGTCTTCGTCAAGCACCTGATAGGGGCGGACCCGGACGTCCGGTCCCGTATGCGCCGGCTGCTGTCGTTCGAGCGTTTCGCCGAGGGACTGCCGACGGCGGCGTTGCGCGGTCCGGCATTCCTCGGCGCCGACGAGGCGGCCGCTCTGGTGGCCTACGACTACGTCGAGGGCGCGCGCAGCGGTGCGGAGTTGATGATCGACGAGACATTCGGTCCGGAACTCGCCGAGAAAATCGGCAGGGCGATCGGACTGCTGCACGGGGCGCCCGCACCGGATTCCATCGAATTCGACGTCTCGCTGCCGTTCCATCCGCCGTCGGGATTTCTCCGAGGACTTCCGCTGCCGGTGTTCGAGTCGCTGAGTTTCGCGGAACTTCAGGGCTGGCGGCTCATGCAGACCGACACGTCACTGGTCGAGGCCATCGGGGAATTGCGGGCCCGGGAGCGAGAGGCACCTCGGGTGCCGTCCCACTGCGATCTGCGCGTCGACCAGTTCCTGGTGACGGGCGACGACTTCCTGGTGACGGACTGGGAGGAGTTCCGGCTGGCGGACCCGGCCCGTGACGTCGGCGCCTTCGCCGGCGAGTGGCTGCACCGTTCCATCCTCGACATCGTCACCACGCGCGGCGACTCGGGGTTCGCGGACATCGAGCTGACACACGGGGCGGTGCTCAGCCGCGGGGTGGAGAAGCTGCAACGACTCCTGCCACTGGTACGCGCCTTCTGGCACGGCTACCGGCAGGTCCGTCCTGACCTGGACGGCTCACTCGCCACCCGGGCCACGGCGTACGCCGGCTGGCATCTGCTCGACCGGCTGATGGCCGGCGCGTCCCGGACGTCCAGGCTCTCCGGCATCGAGCGGGCGGCGGCGGGAATCGGCCGGGCGGCGCTCATCACCCCGGAGAGGTTCGTGACCACGCTCGGATTCGAGGACCGCCCCGACGAAGCAACCAGCGAAGGCAGCGACCAAGGCACCGACGAACGTGCCTGGGAAGGCAGAGCGGCATGAGCGAGAGACGGCCGGCCACCGTGCCGAGCTTGGCGCCACGGCTGCGGGACGCCCTCGACCGGGTGAGAGTCGCACCGGACCGCGCCCGTGCGTGGGTGGACGACCGCCTGGTCGAGGCGGACAGCCCGCGGGAGATGCGCCGACTGCTGGCGGAAGCCCTGTACGACATCCTGCACGCCGGGCAGTTCGTGGAGAAGGGAGCCTTGTCGTTCCGCCTGCGGGACACGGCCTTCGAGCGTGTCCTCGGCGCGGCGGTTCCGCACGAGCGCAGCACCGCGCGTGCCCGGGTGCACATTCCCGCGGCCGGGGACGACGGCACGGAGCCGCGCGCCCTGGTCGAGCGGGACGGGGTGCGGGTGTGGGTGCCCTCCGGGAGCATCCGGGAGGACGGCCCACTCGCCGCCGGTCAGGTGGTGACCCTCGACGTACCCGCGCGCCGGCCGGCCCTGTCACCCGGGTTCTTCGTGGTGGACGGTTCGCTGCCGCGCAGTCCGCACCGTGAACTGCTGCGCGTGTACGTCCACATCGAGCGCTGGGAGGACGCCGCACCGGTGTGGGCGGGGGCGCTCGGCCACCTGGAGGACCAGGGGGTGGCGTACCGCTCGAAGATCCTCTCGGCCAAGGCCCTGTATCCCCGGCGGGACGCCCTGGTGGTCTACCTGGGACAGGAGATGTGGCCGCAGGTGCCCCGGCTGGCCGAGACGCTGCGGAGCCTGCCGGGAATCGGGCAGGAGACCTCCGTGTTCGCCGACACGGTGGCTCCCGGCGTGGCCGTGGCCCTGGAACCCGCGGACGACCGGCCCGGGATGTCCGGTCTCAGCTTCGGCCAACACCGGGCCACGGCTCTGGCCCAGGCCCTGCTCGACAGCGCGGCCGACGGAACGCCCCTGGAAGAGGCCGTCGTCGCCCGCTTCACCGAGGCGGGAATCGACCCCGCCCGTCCGGCGCGCAACAGCGCCTCCCCTGAGTTTCCGGCGGTGCTGGAAAGCCCGCAGGATGCCGGCCTCGTGTCCGCCTGAAGTGAAATCGCAGGCGCCGTAAGGCCGTTACGCCGGAATTCCGGCACCGACGAACGCATCACGACCCTCACGAACACATCACGACAGGAAGGGGAATTCGATGGACAAGTCTGTGGCGATCATGGAGCTCGTTTCGAACTACGACGCCTACACGGACGTCGAAGAGCTGAACATCTCGGCGGCTGCCGACGCCCCGGCGACCACCCCGGTGTGCGCCATCGGCGCCAGCTCCGGCGTGTGCGCCTCCGCCGTGAGCGCCGCCGGCGCCCTCACCTACCACAAGGGCTGCTGACCGGTCGCTCCTCCGGTCTGAACCAAGGAGCTCTCCGCTTTCCGCAGTGACGGCGTTCGCATTCCCGCGGCGCCGGTGAAGAGAAATACACCAAGAAGGAGAATTCGATGGACAAGTCTGTCGCGATCATGGAGCTCGTTTCGAACTACGACGCTTACGCGGACGTCGACGAGCTGAACATCTCGGCGGCTGCCGACGCCCCGGCGACCACCCCGGTGTGCGCGGCCAGCGTCGCCAGCTCCAGCTGGTGCGCCGCCTCCGCGAGCGCCGTCAGCGGCGCCACCTACGAGCTGACCTGCTGACCAGGTCGCTCCCCAGTCTGCCGGCATCAGGCCGGTAGTCACGGTCGGCCGATGAGCCGGCAGTGACCGCATGGAGAGGGAGTCCCCATGGAGAAGACCACCGCGATCATGGAGCTGATGGCCGGTTACGAGGCCTACAGCGATGTGCGTGAGCTGAATGTGACGGCCGCCGCCGAGGCGCCCGCCACCTCGCCCGCCTGCATCGCCAGCGCCACCGCCAGTTTCGTCGCCAGCCAGTTCTCGGCGCGGACGATCGACGGCGGCTGCTGAACCGAGGAACTCTCCGCTTTCCGTAGTGACGGTGTCCGCATTCCCGTGGCGCCGGTGAAGAGAGATCAACCGAGAAGGAGAATTCGATGGACAAGTCTGTGGCGATCATGGAGCTCGTTTCGAACTACGACGCTTACGCGGACGTCGACGAGCTGAACATCTCGGCGGCTGCCGACGCCCCGGCGACCACCCCGGTGTGCGCGGCCAGCGTCGCCAGCTCCAGCTGGT
>NZ_JARVKU010000036.1:0-56482 GCF_029813805.1 Streptomyces sp. DH10 | reverse complement strand
GGTTCGCAGAAAGCGCGAACCCAAGCCGCCACCGTCTTTTCTGCGCGGCTTCGCCGCGCGCCGTGGGGGCTCCGCCACCCACACCCCCTTCTCTCGGCGTCACAGCGAGCGGGGAACGGAAGCCCGGCTCGGCACAGTCGCACCGACCGAAGGCCCCTCGCGGAAGCGTGGGGCTTTTCGTATGCCTGAGCACAGACCTGGTTCGGTCTGGCCGGAACCCGGCCCCCCACGCGAATGGCCGGATACCCTCTCGCCATGGCAGCGCGTGACCTCCAAGAGCGGATCAAGAAGCTCATCATCGACCGCCGGCTGGCCTCCGGGGCCCCGCTGCCGACCGAGCCCGAGCTGATGGAGTACCTCGGCGCGAGCCGGAACTCGGTGCGGGAGGCGCTGAAGGCGCTCCAGGCGATGGGCATCGTGGAGATCCGGCACGGCTTCGGCACCTACGTCGGCCCGATGTCCCTGGCCCCGATGATCGAGGGACTCGCCTTCCGCACGGTCGCCGGGCACTACCGGGGCGAGGACTCCCTGCTCCAGTTGCTGGAGCTGCGGGAGGCGGTGGAGACCGGGCTGGTCTCCCGGCTCGCGGGGCGGATACCGGAAGCGGACCTCATTGAACTGGACGGGCTCGTCGACCGTATGGAAGAGCAGGCCGCGCGCGGAGCCGGTCTCGCCGAGACCGACCGTTCCTTCCACGCCACCCTCTACCGGGGGCTGGACAACGTGCTGCTGAGCGAGGTCCTGGAGGCGTTCTGGGACGCCTTCCACCGGGTCCGCACCGACCTCGGGGGCGTGCCGCAGGACCCTAAGGTGACCTGCCGGCAGCACCGGGAGATCCTCGACGCGGTCCGGTCCGGCGACTCGATGCGGGCGGAGGAGGCCATAAGAGAGCACTTCGGGAACATCCGCGCCCGCCTGTCCACAACGGCTCCACAGGGCCCCCACACCCGCCACAATGAACGCGTATGACCGGTAAACACCGCGTTTCGCATCTTGCGATCATGATGAACACCGTAGAACCCTGGTTTTCTGGTTTTTCAAGATGCTGCGCTTACGCGGCAGTTGGGGGGCAAAAGAACCGGTTGCGGGCCGGACGGGAGTAGGGGCCCCGTTCATGAAGCGATGCCGTGGGGGGCATCATGCAACCGGAAGGTCGCGTTGCCGTGTCTATAAGGTGTGGATGACGTGGTGGCAGCGACCCGCCACTGATACGTCTGTGAAGGTCGAGGGGGACCTGCGGCAGGCGGTAGGAAGCTACGAAACACGCGGTGTCCGCGTGTGGGGGGATGACTCATGACGTCGAGGCCGACGGGCGCCCGGCAACAGGACCACGACCCGTCCCAGACCACCCAGCTCAGGGTGCCGACGCATCGGATGAGCACCACGGGGACATTCCGGCGGATCAAGAAGACGCTGCCGAGATACGACTACGAGCACTACAGCCGGCTCGCGGGTCCCCTCACCCAGCCCGATCCGACCAAGCCCTACAAGGTGCAGTACCGGTCGCTGATCTCGCAGGAACCGCACCGCATAAGAGTCGCGCTGATGCTGGCCGCGGCGCCGGTGCTGTCCGTGGTGCTGCTGGTGTGGCTGCTCCAGCCCGAGCACTGGACCGAGCGCGACTACCCGGCCTTCGACTGGCTGCCCGCACTGGACGTGGTGATGCTGGTCTCGATCGGACTGATCGAGTTCTTCCGCTGCATGAACGTGGTGTCGAACGCGCACGCCACGCTGGTCGCCCGCGACCCGATCCCGGTGGTGCCCGAGACCGGCACCAGAGTGGCCTTCCTCACCTCCTTCGTGCCCGGCAAGGAGCCGCTGGAGATGGTGACGAAGACGCTGGAGGCCGCGGTGAAGATCCGCCACCGGGGCCTCATGCACGTCTGGCTGCTCGACGAGGGCGACGACCCCGAGGTGAAGGCGGTCTGCGAGCGCCTCGGCGTGCACCACTTCTCGCGCAAGGGCGTCGCGAAGTGGAACCAGGCCAAGGGCCCGCACCGCGCCAAGACCAAGCACGGCAACTACAACGCCTGGCTGGAGGCGCACGGCGACGACTACGACTTCTTCGCCTCGGTCGACACCGACCACGTGCCGCTGCCCAACTACCTGGAGCGGATGCTCGGCTTCTTCCGTGACCCGGACGTCGGCTTCGTCATCGGCCCGCAGGTCTACGGCAACTACGACAACCCGATCACCAAGGCCGCCGAGTCGCAGCAGTTCCTCTTCCACGCGCTGATCCAGCGCGCGGGCAACCGCTACGGCTCCCCCATGTTCGTCGGCACCTCCAACGCCGTGCGCATCAAGGCGCTGAAGCAGATCGGCGGTCTGTACGACTCGATCACCGAGGACATGGCGACCGGCTTCGAGATGCACCGCCACAAGAACCCGGCGACGGGCCGCAAGTGGCGCTCGGTCTACACCCCGGACGTGCTCGCGGTCGGTGAGGGCCCGAGCGCCTGGACGGACTTCTTCACCCAGCAGATGCGCTGGTCGCGAGGGACGTACGAGACGATCCTCAAGCAGTACTGGAAGGGCTGGTACTCGCTGCCGCCGAGCAAGCTCTTCAACTACACGATGATGATCATCTTCTACCCGATGTCGGCCCTGAACTGGATCCTGGCGGCGCTGAGCTGCTGCCTGTTCCTGGGCCTGGGCGCCTCGGGTGTCAACATCGACCCGGCGGTCTGGCTGATGCTCTACGGCAACGCCTCCGCGCTCCAGATCGGTCTGTACGTCTGGAACCGCCGGCACAACGTCTCGCCGCACGAGCCGGAGGGCTCGGGCGGTGTGGCCGGCATGGTGATGTCCGCGCTGTCGGCGCCGCTGTACGCGAAGGCGCTGATCGACTCGATGCTGCGGCGCAAGAGCAAGTTCGTGGTCACGCCCAAGGGCGACTCGGCGAGCCCGGACCGCTGGTTCGGCACGTTCCGCTACCACTGGTACTTCGTCGCCATCTTCGGCGCGTCGATCGCGGCCGGCTTCGTCTTCGGCCACTCGCACCCGGCGATGATCATCTGGGCGACGTTCGCGCTGCTGATCACGGCCTCGCCGGTCTTCGCCTGGCGCTGGCAGCTGCGGCAGGACGCGAAGAAGCCCGCCGCACCCCCCGCGGAGCAGCCGCAGGACCCTGCGGGGCCGAACCGGACGCAGCCGCTGCCCATCCCGCAGCAGCCCGCGGCCCACGCCCCGCAGCACAAGCCCAGTTGGGCCGCCACCCCTGGCGGAAACGGGGAGGTCGGGGGGACCGACCAGACCATGCAGATCGCCCTTGGTGGACTTGGGGGACGTAAGGAATGAACGACCGTGCAGGCCGCCGCCGGGCCCGTCGACTCGCGATCGGCACGGCGGTGGTACTCGCGCTGGCCGGGATGAACGGTCCGTGGCTCTACCGCTTCGGGACCGAGAAATACCACCAGTACAAAATCAACAAGCCGGAGTACAAGGCCGCGAACGGCAAGTGGGAGATCATCGAGTTTCCCGAGGAGTACCGGCAGAACACCATCCACGCGGCGCTGCTGCGCACCGGCAAGGTGCTGCTCGTCGCGGGGTCGGGCAACAACCAGGACAACTTCGACGCGAAGAAGTTCGACACCCGGATCTGGGACCCGGTCAAGGGCACCATCAAGAAGGTCCCCACGCCCAGCGACCTGTTCTGCACCGGCCACACCCAGCTCGCCAACGGCAACCTGCTGATCGCGGGCGGCACCAAGCGGTACGAGAAGCTCAAGGGTGACGTCACCAAGGCCGGCGGCCTGATGATCGTCCACAACGAGAACCCGGACAAGCCGATCACGCTGCCCGCGGGCACCAAGTTCACGGGCAAGGAGAACGGCAAGACCTTCGTCTCGAAGGACCCGGTGCTCGTGCCGCGCGCCAAGAAGGTCTTCGACAAGGCGACCGGCAGGTTCCTGCGCAACGACCCCGGTCTCGGCCGGATCTACGTCGAGGCGCAGAAGCGGGGCAAGAAGTTCGAGACCGGCACGCAGGACAACTACCGCGTGCACGGCCTGAAGGGCGCCGACGCCAAGAACACCTACGGCATCGCGCAGAAGCTCGCCCTGGACAAGAAGGACTTCCAGGGCATCCGGGATGCCTTCGAGTTCGACCCGGTCGCCGAGAAGTACATCAAGGTCGACCCGATGAAGGAGGCCCGCTGGTACCCGACGCTCACCACCCTGAGCGACGGGAAGATCCTCAGCGTCTCCGGCCTCGACGACATCGGCCAGCTGGTCCCGGGCAAGAACGAGGTCTTCGACCCGAAGACCAAGAAGTGGACCTACACGGACAAGGTCCGGCAGTTCCCGACCTACCCGGCGCTGTTCCTCATGCAGAACGGCAAGGTCTTCTACTCGGGTTCCAACGCGGGCTACGGGCCGGACAACGTGGGCCGTGACCCGGGCGTGTGGGACGTGGACACCAACAAGTTCACGAAGATCCCCGGCCTGAGCGACCCCAAGCTGATGGAGACGTCCGGCACGGTGCTGCTGCCGCCGGCGCAGGACGAGAAGTACATGGTGATCGGCGGCGGCGGCGTCGGCGAGTCCCAGCAGTCCAGTGAGAAGACCAGGATCGTCGACCTGAAGAAGCCGAACCCGAGCTTCGTGGACGGCCCGTCCCTGGACAAGGGCACCCGCTACCCGAACGCCTCGATCCTGCCCGACGACAGCGTGCTGATCTCCGGCGGCTCGGAGGACTACCGGGGCCGCAGCGACTCCAACATCTTCGAGGCGCGCATCTACGACACGGAGAAGAACGACCTCAGGCGGGTCGCCGACCCGCTGGTGGGCCGCAACTACCACTCCGGGTCGATCCTGCTGCCCGACGGCCGCGTGATGTTCTTCGGCTCGGACTCCCTCTACGGCGACAAGGCCAACACCAAGCCGGGCAAGTTCGAGCAGCGCATCGAGATCTACACGCCGCCGTACCTCTACGGCAGCGGGGACCAGCCCTCGCTGTCCGGCGGGCCGCAGACCATCGAGCGCGGCGGGACGGGGACGTTCACCTCGTCGGACGCGACCAAGGTCGAGAAGGTCCGGCTGATGCGCCCGAGCGCCGCCACGCACGTCACGGACGTCGACCAGCGCTCGATCGCGCTGGACTTCGAGGCGTCCGGCAACAAGCTGACGGTGACCGTGCCGAAGAACCGGAACCTGGTCCAGGCGGGCTGGTACATGCTGTTCGTGACGGACGACCGGGGCACGCCGAGCAAGGCTCAGTGGGTCAAGGTGCCGTAGCGATCGGCTGATCGGGGCGCTCTCCGGTACGGAGGGCGCCCCTTCGCGTGCCCGGGCCCGACGGGAAACACGCTGACCCGCGTCCCGTCCGCTCCCGGAGGCCCGGCCGGGCTTCTAGGAACTGGCCTTCGCCAGCTTCAGCGCGTAGTCCGCCCACCATTGACCGGCCTTGGGCCCGCCCTTGCACTCGCCGTCCGACTCCCCCGGCCGCTTGACCCACAGGTACGCGTCGACCAGCGGGTCCGCCGTCTTCGTCGTCGGCGTCTCGCCCAGGGCGCGGCCCGGCGGGTTGCACCAGCGTTCGTCGGGGTTGCCCTGGGTGTAGGGGCCCTTGCCGTTGCGGCTGGTGTCGATGACGAAGTGCTTGCCGCCGACCTTGGCGGAGAGCTGCTTGCCGTAGGCGATGGAGTCTTCGGTGGAGTAGAAGTTGGAGACGTTGACGGAGAAGCCGTCGGCCTTTTCGATGCCGGCCCACTTCAGCGGCTCGAAGATCTGGTCGGGGTCCTGCCAGCCGGCGTTGCCCGCGTCCAGGTACACCTGCGTGTTCTTCAGCGACTTCAGCTTGGTGACGGCACCCTTGAGGAGGTCGTAGCGCTCCTCGTGGAACTGCTCCGGCGTGCAGCCGTCCACCAGGTGCAGCAGCGCGTCCGGTTCGAGGATGACCGCGGCGGAGCGGTCGCCGATGCCCGCCGCCACGCCGTCGAGCCACTTGCGGTAGGCGTTGCCGTCGGCGGCGCCGCCCTGCGAGTACTGGCCGCAGTCGCGGTGCGGGATGTTGTAGAGGACGAGCAGTGCCGTACGGCCTGCCTTGTCGGCGGCCTCGGTGAAGCCCTGGGTCTGCTCCCGCGGGTTGTCCGGGCCGATCCACTCGGCGACCGGCTGCTCGGCGATCTTGCGGATCTGCTCGGCGTCCTGCTTCTTGCCGGCCTTCTCCAGGGCTGCGACCTGCTGTGCCGCGGTGCCGTCCGGATTGACCCAGAACGGGGCGGTCTCCTTGGGCTGCTGAGTGATCCCCGCGCCCGAGTCATCGCCTGGGTCCGATCCGTCTCCCCCGTCGGACGAACACCCCGTGACCAGCAGTGCCGCCCCCAGCACCACTGCGGACATCCGACTCGCGGCGGACGCCCTTACCCCCCTGCTGCCCATCCAACTCCCCCTTGGGTGCACCGTTCCAAGTCTCAATCCTGACATACGTCCCGCGATCCCCACGAGGCGGAAGCCACCTGCACGGATGACGCAGAGCCACCGTATCGGGACTTGGCGTCATACAACCTCTAGGCCCGGGTGGTCCTTTGGTTCTAGAGTCTTCTCAGCAGGGCCCGGCCTCCGGCCAGAGTTTCACCCACCGTGGCTCCCGCGACCTCCCGCGCAGCTCGCCGGGTTACTCCCGCAGCCCGTGCGTGCGCGGTCGAGGACCAGCCCGGTCGGCGGCTTCAGGGGGAGCGGGTCGTCGACCGGGCTGGGGGGGCGCCCTCGGCCGTCAGAGGCCCGTTCCCGTCAGGTACGCCGACACCACGACGTTCGCCGTGTAGCTGCGGGTCGTACGGTCGAAGCTGCCGCCGCAGGTGACCAGCCGCAGCTCGGCCCGCCCCGACTCGCGGGGCCCGTAGGCCTGGTGGGCGTCGAAGTGGTCGCGGGTGAGGACCTGGACGGACTCGACGGTGAACTCCGCGACCTTGGCGTCGGCCCGGATCACCCGGATCGTCTGGCCCGGCCGCATGGCACTGACCCTGTAGAAGACGGCCGGCCGGGTGTCGGTGTCGACGTGACCGACCATCAGCGCGGTCCCCGGCGCCCCGGGGGCCACGCCGCCCGCGTACCAGCCGACCGCGCCCGGCTGGTCGTACGGCGGCGGATCGAGCGCGCCGCGCGCGTCCAGACCCCGCGCCACCACGGGCGCCTGCACCCCGAGCCCGGGGATGTCGACGCGCTGCGGCAGCGCGTCGACCAACGGGCGGTGCGCGGGCGGCAGTTTCACGTCCGGGGGCCGTCCGGCCGCCGCCATGTCGCCCGTCGTGGGCGCGGAAATGCCGTGCCGCACGTCGGTCACCTCGCGGCCCCACAGCCACAGCCCGAGCAGCAGCGCCACCCAGGCGACACCGGCCAGCAGGCGGCCGGTGCCCGAGGAATGTCCCTTGATTCGTTCCTGGTCGGACATGGTCAGTCCGTTCCGCGGCTCCGGCGGACACCGCCCAGCGCGACGACCACCGCGGCCACTCCCGCGAGAATCAGGCCGGTCACCCCCTGCGCCGTACCGGGGCCGGTCCCGCGGTCCTCGGCGGCGACGAGGTCCGCCGCGCCACCGCCGCCCGCCTGGACGGGGGCGACGGGTGAGGGGTACGCGCTCGGCCGCCGGGAGGCGGGCCGCCGCTCATCACCCCCGGGCGCGGGCCGCTGCCCGTCGTCACCGGAAGCGGACGGCTGTCCACCGCCCTCGGGCATGGGCGGCTGGCCGACGGTCCCGGGGGCGGGTGGCTGGCCGGTCGCGCCGGGTGCGGGCGGTTGTCCGCCGGTCCCGGACACGGACGCGGGCGGCCGGTCACCGGTCCAGGGCGCGGGTGGCTGTCCACTGGTCCCGGTCCCGGACACGGCCGCATGCTCGCTCCCCGCCCCGGACGCGGAGCGCCGCCTCTCACCGTCCCGGACGGTGAACGTGCCGGTCCGTTCGGTCTCGCCGCAGGTGACCTTCACGGCGTGCGTCCCCGCGTCGAGCGTGGAGCGGACGCGGCTCTCGCCGACGAGTTCACCGTCGGTGACGGTGAGCCGCGCGTCCGCCACGAACGCCGCCGAGCGGGCGACGGCCGTCCTCTCCGGACAGTCGGTCACGCGGAGCGTGACGTCACTGCCGGGCGCGGGGGTCGCCGGGGTCATCGAGACGACGCCCCCTGCGTCCGCCGCGTACGCCGCCGGGGTGAGGGCGGCCGCGACCAGGACGCTCGTACAGACAGTGACTCTCAGGGAACCCATCGTGAACCTCCAGACGCCTGGAGCCTCCCCCGCACGGTCGGCCACCGCATCCTCAGGGACGCGGTGGCTACTCCATACGGGTGGCGACGGGTTTGAGCTCCGGTCCGCTGCCTCCCGGGCTCGGGCTCAGACCCGGTCGACGAGGTCCGCGATCGAGTCCACGACCTGCGACGGCCGGTACGGGAAGCCCTCGACCTGGTCGGGCCGGGTCAGGCCGGTGAGCACCAGGAACGTCTGCATCCCGGCCTCCATGCCCGCCAACACGTCCGTGTCCATGCGGTCGCCGATCATCGCGCTGCTCTCGGAGTGCGCCCCGATGGCGTTCAGCCCGGTCCGCATCATCAGCGGGTTCGGCTTGCCCGCGAAGTACGGCTTCTTGCCGGTCGCCTGGGTGATCAGCGCGGCCACGGCACCGGTCGCGGGCAGCGGGCCCTCGGTGGACGGGCCCGTCTCGTCGGGGTTGGTGCAGATGAAACGGGCGCCGTCGAGGATGAGCCGTACCGCCTTCGTCATGGCCTCGAAGGAGTACGTACGGGTCTCGCCGAGGACGACGTAGTCCGGCTCGTGGTCGGTCAGGATGTAGCCGATGTCGTGCAGCGCGGTGGTCAGGCCCGCCTCGCCGATGACGTACGCCGAGCCGCCCGGCCGCTGGTCGTCCAGGAACTGGGCGGTGGCCAGGGCCGAGGTCCAGATGCTCTCGATCGGCACCTCCAGGCCCATGCGGCGCAGCCGGGCGTGCAGGTCGCGCGGGGTGTACATCGAGTTGTTGGTGAGGACCAGGAAGGGCTTGCCGGACTCGCGCAGCTTCTTGAGGAAGGCGTCGGCGCCGGGGATCGGTACGCCCTCGTGGATGAGCACACCGTCCATGTCGGTGAGCCACGACTCGATGGGCTTGCGGTCTGCCATGTGCGGGATCTCCTGCCGTACGCGGGCCGACGTGCGCCTTGGGGCCAGGAGCCAAGCCTAAACAGTGGCCGGATCTTGGGGAATGGCCTGCGTACGACGTCCCGACAGGCGGGACAGGTCCACGCGCCTCAGCGGCGCCGGCGCGCGAGGAGCAGCGCCCCGCCGCCGGCGAGCAGCACCGCCGCGGCGGCAGCGGCGACCTGGCCGCCGGATCCCGTACGGGCGAGTTCCTCGGCGAACGGGAAGCGGTCCTCGCGGGGCGGGACGGACCCGTCGGGCTCCGGCAGGGAGTCGGTGCCGCCGTCGGGCTCCGGCGGGGAGTCGGTGCCGCCGTCGGCCTCCGGCTCGCCGCCGTCGACCGGGCCGTCGCCGTCGATCCCGAACCGGTAGTCGTTCGACTGCCCGACCCAGTCGCCGTCGTCCTCGTGCCGCTGCACCACGGCGGCGTTGGCGGTGACGTCGTTCGGCACGGCGTCCGAGGTGACCGCGAGCCGCACCTTCACGGTGACGGTCTTCCCCGGTCCGACGGTGAACCCGGCGAAGCGGTCCTCCTCGTCGGCGAACGCCCCGACGAGCTCGTCCTCCTCGGTCTTCTCGAACCGCACGGGGTGCGCCCGCGCCCCCTCGAAGAACTCAAGCCGGGGCTGGGAGGGCTCCAGCGCCCGTTTGTCGTCGACGAGCACGACGACGGGGTGGATACCGGTGCACGGCCGGTCGGTCGTGTTGGTCAGATCGAGATACCAGGTCCCGAACCCGCCCCCGGCCGTGTAGGTGGCGGGCCCGCCGTGGACGCGGGTGGTGAGCGGGAAGGTGTGGTCGTCGGGCGCGGCACAGGCGGGCGCCGGGTCGTCCGCGTACGCCGGATGGGCTCCAGTGAGCAGGACGGCGGCTGCCGCAGCCAGGCAGAGGTGAGTGGGCGTGCAGGGTCGCATGGAGATGTGACATTGCCGGAAGAAGCCGGTCGCGAGCCGACACCGCCGGGAACGCCCCCGAACGGCGGCGCGAATCCGCCCGGTCGGCGGACACCCAGAGGGGCCGGGAGGAGTCCTCAGCGGCGCCCGAGCGCCTTCGCGCGCGAGTGGGCCCAGCCGGTCAGGAGGACACCGGCGGCGGTGAGGACGGCGTAGGTCAGCAGCGTGGGGAGGAAGCCGCCGGGGAGCCCGTCCAGCAGCCCCCGGTCGCCGTTGTCGACGAGGAGCCGGACGAGCGCCTGGGCACACACGACCATCATCACCATGCCGAGGACCCGCAGGACGTCGTACTTCATGGCCTTCCCTTCCGTGGGAGAGGTGTTGACGTTGACGTTACGAACGTATCAATCGGCAGGCGCGTGATCAGCCTTGCAACAGCTCAACTTTCGCTTTACGTCACACTTTCTCGGCGCGCTATCGTGAAGGTGTGCGTGACGAAAAGAAGCGGACGTGCCCGGTGTGCGGCAAGCCCACGGCCCGTCCGGGCCGAGGCCGCCCGCCCGTGTACTGCTCCCGGAGCTGCCAGGCCCGGGCCTACCGCCGGCGCCGGCAGCCGCTGCCCGCCCCGGGCAGCCCGCCCGCGCCCCGGCCGACGGACGTCCGGGCACGGCAGCGGCGCCGGATCGCCGAGGCGGTGTGGCGCATCGCGGCCGAGCAGGGGCTGGACGCGGCGAGCATGCGCAGGATCGCGGCCGAGGCCAGGGTGTCGCTGCGGGTCGTGCAGTACCACTTCGACTCCAAGCACGCCCTGATGGTCGACGCGCTGCGGCTGCTGCACGAGGAGAACGAACGGCTGGCCCAGGGACGTATCCCGTACGACATGACGGAGCCGTGCGCGCTGCTGCGGGCGGTGCTGGACGAGTTCCTGCCGCTGGACGAGCAACGCGTCTTCGCACTGCGCGTGTTCACGGCGTACTACGCGCGGAGCCTGACCGACCCCGTGCTCGCGGAGGTCTTCCTGGCCGCCGAGCAGCCGCTGGAGCGGCTCGTGGCGGACATCATCGGGATGGGCGAGGCGACAGGGAACACCGCGCCGGGCATCGACCGGGTGCACGAGGCGGACCTGCTGGTGTCGGGAGCGGTCGGGCTGGGCCTGGACGTCCTGCACGGCCGCCGCTCACTCGCGGACGTGCGGACGGTGCTGGACTACCACCTGGGGCGGATCTTCCCGGACGCCGTCCGCACACCCCGGCCGAATCCGGCCCCCAACCCGCGTGGGACCCCCATCCCCACCACGAGTCCGGCTCCCGTCCCTCAGCCGTCCGCCCGCCCGAACACCGGCCCCAGCACCAGCTGAGCCGCCCCCACCGCCACGACTCGCCCTCCACCCGGCGCGACACGCACCGGTACGGCGTCCTCCCCCGTCCGCCGGGCCCGTGCCCCCAGCACCGCCCCGACCCCCCGCACGAACGCCTCCGGCGTCGCGGCCACGGTCCGGCCGCCCAGCAGGACGACGTCGATGTCGAGCAGCCCGACCAGGTTCGCCGCGCCCGCTCCCAGCACCCGCGCCGCCTCCTCGACATCGCCGCGCGCCACCGCACCGAGGCACAGCGCCTCCACGCAGCCGCGGTCGCCGCAGGTGCACGGCGGGCCGTCCAGCTGGATCACCTGGTGGCCGAACTCCCCGGCCCCGGTCCGGGCTCCCCGGTGCACGCTCCCGCCGATCACCAGACCGGCCCCCAGCCCCGTACCGAGGTGCAGGTACGCGAAGGAGCCGCCCTCGCCCCCGGCCGCCAGACCCAGCGCCGCCGCGTTGGTGTCCTTGTCGACCACGACCGGCACCCCCAGCCGCTCCGCCAGCGCCTCCCGCAGCGGAAAGCCGTCCCACTCCGGGAATCCGGTCACCCGGTGCAGCACACCCCGGACGTGGTCGAGCGGCCCGGGCAGCGCCACTCCCACTCCGAGCAGGGAACCGGCATGGGCGGGCAGCGGTCCGGCGGGCAGTGGTCCGGCGGGCAGTGGTCCGGCGGGCAGTGGTCCGGCGGGCAGTGGTCCGGCGGGCAGCGCCTCCGTCGCCGTGGCGCGCACGGCTTCCGTCGCCGTCGCCCGTACGGCATCCGCCCCCGTGGCTCGCACGGCATCCGTCGCCGTCGCGCGTACCGCATCCGCCACCGTCGCAGGCACCGCATCCCCCACCGGCATCCGCACCTCATCCGCCACCGTCGCCCGCACGGCCTCCGTCACCGCCGTCAGCACCGCCCCCGCACCCGCCCCCAGGTCCAGCGCGGCCCGCCGCTCCCCCACCACCGTCCCGCGCAGATCCACGAGCACGGCCCGGACCTCGTCCCGGTCCAGGTGGACGCCCACCGCGTGCCCCGCCTCGGGCACCAGCCGCAGCACCGTGCGCGGCTTGCCCCCGGTCGACGCGCGGCGCCCCGCCTCCGCCGCGAGACCGTCCTCCCGCAGCCGGGCCGTGATCTTGCTGACCGCCTGTGGGGTGAGGCCGGTCCGCTCGGCGAGTTCGAGCCGGCTGATGCCGTCAGACCCGGCCGTCCGCAGCAGGTCGAGCACCAGCGCGGCGTTGTGGCTGCGCAGGGCGAGCAGGTTCGCTCCAGCCCCTGCACCACTCATGCCGCCCGCCCCGCCCACTCCACCCACTCCGCCCGTACGGTCGCTCACCCTGTTCACGCCACCCATTGTCCCCGGCGCTTGCACTTTGGCAACAGCGTTGCCAAAGTGGTGGCATGACTGGCACACCCCTCGGCACATCCGGCACCCCCGGCTCGCCCCTCCGCGTCGGCCTCGTCGGCTACGGCCTCGCCGGCTCCGTCTTCCACGCCCCGCTGATCGCCGCCACCGAGGGCCTCGCCCTCGACACGGTGGTCACCTCGAACCCCGAGCGGCAGCAGCAGGCCCGCGCCGAGTTCCCGGACGTGCGCCTCGCCGCCGGCCCGGACGAGCTGTTCGACCGGGCCGGGGAGCTGGACCTGATCGTCGTGGCGTCCCCGAACAAGACGCACGTGCCGCTCGCGACCGCCGCGCTCCACGCCGGTCTGCCGGTCGTGGTCGACAAGCCCGTCGCGGGCACGGCGGCCGAGGCCCGCGAGCTGGCCGCCCTCGCCGAAGAGCGCGGCCTGCTCCTCTCCGTCTTCCAGAACCGCCGCTGGGACAACGACTTCCTCACCCTGCGCAAGCTGCTGGCCGAGGGCGAGTTGGGCGACGTCTGGCGCTTTGAATCACGCTTCGAGCGCTGGCGTCCGAAGCCGAAGGGCGGCTGGCGGGAGTCCGGCGACCCGGCAGAGATCGGAGGTCTGCTCTACGACCTCGGCAGCCACGTCGTCGACCAGGCACTGGTCCTCTTCGGCCCGGCGGCCGCGGTGTACGCGGAGTCGGACATCCGCCGCCCGGGCGCCGAGACGGACGACGACACGTTCATCGCCATCACGCACGCCGGCGGCGTCCGCTCCCACCTCTACGTCTCCGCGACGACCGCCCAGCTCGGACCCCGCTTCCGCGTCCTGGGCTCGGCCGCGGGCTACGTCAAGTACGGCCTCGACCCCCAGGAGGCGGCCCTGCGCGAAGGCCACCGCCCCGGGCCCGGCTGGGGCGTGGAGCCCGAGTCGCTGTGGGGCCGCGTGGGCGCCGGCGAGTCCCCGGTCACGGGAGGCGGCCGCCCCGAACCGACCCTCCCGGGCGACTACCCCGCTTACTATGCCGCCGTGGCGAAGGCCCTGCTGGAGGGGGCCCCGAACCCGGTGACCGCCCTGGAGGCGGCCGCCGCCCTGGACGTACTGGAAGCCGCCCGTCGTTCGGCCCACGAGAAGGTGACGGTGACCCTGTGACCCACAAGAGCAACCCTTCGCACAGCCAGGAGCTGACCCCGAAGTTCCACCCGGAGCTGACCCCGAGCCTGGAGGAGCTGGAACAGCAGGAACGCCGCCTGGTGTTCCGCCAGTTCACCCACGACGACGCCTGGGCGCTCGGCTCGCTCCTCGTCGGCATGGCCCGGGAGCGGCAGGCCCCGGTCGCGATCGACATCCACCGCGCCGGCCAGCAGCTCTTCCACGCGGCGCTGCCCGGCTCCGCGCCCGACAACGACGCCTGGATCGAGCGCAAGCGCCGGGTGGTCGAGCGCTACGGCTCCGCCTCCTACCTGGTGGGCGCCCGTTTCCGCGCCAAGGGCACGACGTTCGAGGAGTCCTCGCGCCTGGACCCCGACACGTACGCGGCACACGGCGGTTCCTTCCCGATCACCGTCGAGGGCGTCGGCGTGATCGGCGCGGTGACGGTGTCCGGGCTGCCGCAGCTCCAGGACCACCGGTTCGTGGTGGAGGCGCTGGAGGAGTTCCTCGGCAAGGACCGCTAGCGACGGCTATCGACCGCTAGCGACCGCCGGCGCGCCGAAATCACCGACGCCGGCTCGGAATTACGGCCAGGCCCCTCCGGTTGGCACCTGCTGTACGCATGATCACGCACGGCGCCCAACCGGAGGGATCCCAACCGATGACCACCGCTCTGAAGGAAACCGTCGGCCGGTACGGCATCTGGAGCGTAGGCCTGCGCTCGGAGGACCCGGACCGGCGCGGCGAACTGGCCGAGGCCGCCGCCGAACTGGAGGAGCTCGGCTACGGCGCCGTCTGGCTGGGCGGCAACAGCTCCGCCGCCAACGCCGCCCCGCTGATCGAGGCGACCTCGAAGCTCACCGTCGGCACCAGCATCCAGAGCATCTGGCAGCACGAGCCGGACGCCGCCGGCCCGGCCTTCGCGGACCTGGAGTCGGCCCACCCCGGTCGCTTCCTGCTGGGCCTCGGAGTGAGCCACGCCAAGCGGGTGGAGCAGTACGCCCGCCCCTACTCGGCCCTCGTCGCCCACCTCGACGGCCTGGACGCCGCGGGAGTGCCGGCGGACCGCCGCCTCCTGGCCGCCCTGGGCCCGAAGTCGCTCCGGCTGGCCCGCGACCGGGCGGCGGGCTCGATCCCGTACCTGGTCACCCCGGAGCACACCGCGCACGCCCGCGAGATCCTGGGCGAGGCCCCGCTGCTGGCCCCCGAGCTGGGCGTCATCCCGGAGACGGACCCGTCCCGGGCCCGCGCCCTGGCCCGCGAGTTCCTCGGGATCTACCTCCCGCTGCCGAACTACACCAACAACTTCCTCCGGCACGGCTTCACCGAGGACGACCTGTCGGACGGCGGCAGCGACCGCCTCGTCGACGCCCTGTTCGCCTGGGGCGACGAGACGGCCATCCGCGCCAAGATCGACGCGTTCTTCAAGGCGGGAGCGGACCACCTCGCCCTCCAGGTCCTGGACGGCGAACACCGCGACGCCCTGCCCAGGAAGGCGTGGCGCGACCTGGCAGCCGTGCTGCTGGGCTGACCCCTCAGGGGCGCGGGGAACTGCGCGAACAACCACGACGAATCCGCAGTCGCGAACGCTCCGCGGCTCCCCGCCCCTTACGCCTCTTTGAACTCCTGCCGCTGCCGCCCGAGCCCCTCGATCTCCAGCTCCACGACATCCCCTGCCCGCAGGAACGGCTTGGGCTCAGGCGCGCCCAGCGCCACCCCCGCCGGCGTCCCCGTGTTGATCACATCACCGGGGTACAGCGTCATGAACTGGCTGAGGTACCGCACGACCTCCCCCACCGGGAAGATCTGCTCGGCCGTCGTGCCGTCCTGCTTCAACTCGCCGTTGACCCACAGCCGCAGCGACAGCCGCTGCGGATCCGGCACCTCGTCCGCCGTCACCAGCCACGGCCCCAGCGGGTTGAACGTCTCGCAGTTCTTCCCCTTGTCCCAGGTCCCGCCCCGCTCGATCTGGAACTCCCGCTCGGACACGTCGTGCGCCACCGCGTACCCGGCGACATGCGCGAGCCCCTCCTCCACGGACCCCAGGTACCTGGCCGTACGCCCGATGACGACGGCCAGCTCGACCTCCCAGTCGGTCTTGCGGGACGCGCGCGGCACGAGCACCGTGTCGTTCGGCCCGACCACCGTGTCCGGCGCCTTCATGAAGAGGACCGGCTCGGCGGGCGGCTCTGCACCCGTCTCGCGCGCGTGGTCGTGGTAGTTCAGCCCGATACAGACGATCTTGCCGATCCGCCCCAGCGGCGGCCCGATCCGCAGCCCGGTGGCGTCCAGTGCGGGCAGCTCACCGGCGTCGGCGGCGGCACGGACCCGACCGAGCGCCGCGTCGTCCGCGAGCAGCGCCCCGTCGATGTCCGGCACGACGCCCGACAGGTCCCGCAGGGTCCCGTCGGCGTCGAGCAGTGCGGGCCGCTCGGCCCCGGCCGTACCGACTCGCAGCAGCTTCATGATCATGTCTCCCTCGATCGCGGGCGCCCGCCCGAGGCCTGCGACCCGGATGCGGCGGGCCAGCCATCGGAGGACTGGTCGATCCTCCAAGCTGGGAGTGCACTCCGCAATACCCAGTTCACGTACTGGACCCCGCCCGCCGCGTCACCGGTACAGCACAGCCCGCTCGACGACACTCCACGTCGTACTGGTCACGACGTACAGCGCGGCGGCCAGCGGCACCACGGCCACGGTGACGAGCGTGAAGAAGGACATGAACGGCATCACCTTGGTCACCGCCCCGAGCCCTGCCACCTGCTCACCACCGGCCGGGAGCGCCGGGTTCGCGGCCATCATGCGCTTGCTGAGGCGGTAGCTGAACGCGGCGACCCCGGCGACGACCACGAACAGCCCGGCGTAGACGAGCCCCGCCCCGTCGAGGGGACCGCCCTGGAGCGCGTCCACCCACCGCTCCCCCAGCGGCGCGGCGAACAGCTGGTGGTCGAGCAGTTCATTGGCCCGCCCGCCGATCGTGTCGCTGGAGAACAGGTGGTAGAGCAGGAAGAACGCGGGCACCTGGAGCAGCCCGGGCAGGCAGCCGGCCAGCGGCGACACCTTCTCCTCGGCGTGCAGCTCCAGCACGGCCCGCTGGAGCTTCTCGGGGTTCTTCCCGTGCTTCCTCCGCAGCTCGGCGATCTTCGGCTGGAGCGCGGTCCGGGCCTTCTGGCCGCGCGCGGCGGCCCGGGACAGGGGGTGGACGAGGAGTCGTACGAGTGCGGTGAACAGGACGATCGCGGCGGCGGCCGCGGAGGCGCCGAACAGCGGCTGGAGGAGGTCGGCGAGTCGCTCGACCAGGTTGGCGAAGACGGACATGGGTGAGCCCTCCGGGGGTCTCGTCGTGCCGGGAATGACATGGCGGCATGACGACCCGCGCGGGGCCGGCTAAAGGAACGTGCTGGCTGTGGCCCTACGCGAAGGTCGCCCGGAGGGCGTGTCCGGGTGCCCGGGGCCGGGTGCGCCCCCGGGCGTCGGGATCGCGTTGGGGCAGGAAGGCCGTACGGAGGTCACGGTCGCGGATGGCCGTACGCACCCGGGTGCGCGGCACGGCGGGCGCGCAGCGCGAGGCGATCAGGGCGCAGACCGCGAGCGCGGCGGAAGCGGCGGCGGTCGCGGCGAGCGCGACGGTGGCGGAGAGGCTGCCGGTGTCCAGCAGCGCCACTTCCAGGATCAGGACGAGCAGCACGAGAGCGGGACGCAGACTCGTCCAACCGCGGACCATCGGCTCCCCTCCTCCCGTACGCACGCTCGCTCGACTACCCGTTCTCTTCGCTCTGTTCGGTTATACAGGATCGCTCCGACAGTCGCGTCCGAGACTTCGTACACGGGTTTTAGAAAGGTTCGTCGCAACCCTCGACAACCCACCCGCCGCACCCGATGCTTCTCGTTGCCATGAACAGGCCACCCCGCGACGCCGGGCCGGGGGGACCGGCGCCTGCCCCGATTCCCCTACGGAGGAGCCGTGATACGACGCAGAACCCTGCTGACCGCAGCAGGCGGTACGTTCCTCGGCAGTGCCCTGGCGACAGGCACCGCGCACGCGGACGCCACCATCGCCGTCAACCCCTCGACGACGTACGGCACCTGGGAGGGCTGGGGCACCTCCCTCGCCTGGTGGGCCAACGTCTTCGGCGCCCGGGACGACTTCGCGGACCTCTTCTTCACCACCAAGTCGGTGACGTACAACGGCAGATCGCTCCCCGGCCTGGGCCTGAACATCGCCCGCTACAACCTCGGCGCGTGCAGCTGGAACAGCGTCGGCGGCGAGACGATGGTCGAATCGCCGAACATCCCCGCCTTCAAGCAGATCGAGGGCTTCTGGCAGGACTGGAACAACGAGGACCCCGCCTCCTCGGCATGGAAGTGGTCGGCGGACGCCAACCAGCGCGCGATGCTCGTGAAGGCGACGCAGCGCGGCGCGATCACGGAGCTCTTCGCCAACTCCCCCATGTGGTGGATGTGCGGCAACCACAACCCCTCCGGGGCGGCGGGCGGCGGCAACAACCTCCAGACCTGGAACTACCGCCAGCACGCCTCCCACCTGGCGGCGACGGCCCTGTACGCGCGTAACAACTGGGGCGTGAACTTCGCGACGGTCGACCCCTTCAACGAGCCGGCCTCCACCTGGTGGACCGCGACCGGCACCCAGGAGGGCTGCCACATGGACCCCGCGGTCCAGGCGGCCGTACTCCCGTACATGCGCAGTGAGCTGGACAAACGAGGCCTCACGGGCATCCGCATCGCGGCCTCGGACGAGACGAACTACGACACGGCCCGCTCGACGTGGGCGTCGTTCAACTCGTCGACCAAGGCCCTGGTCTCCCAGGTCAACGTGCACGGCTACCAGGGCTCCGGCGGCCGCCGCGACCTCCTCTACACGGACGTGGTGACGACATCCCGCAAGAAGCTGTGGAACTCCGAGACGGGCGACAGCGACGGCACGGGCCTGACCATGGCGTCGAACCTCTGCTACGACTTCCGCTGGCTGCACCCCACGGCATGGTGCTACTGGCAGGTCATGGACCCGTCGACGGGCTGGGCGCTGATCGCCTACGACGCGAACACCCTCCAGCCGACCACGGTCCAGACGAAGCACTACGTACTGGCCCAGTTCAGCCGCCACATCCGCCCGGGCATGACGATCCTGGACACGGGGGTGAGCTACGCGGTCGCGGCGTACTCGGCGTCGGCCCGCCGCCTGGTGCTGGTAGCGGTGAACACCTCCACCTCCGCCCAGACTCTCACCTTCGACCTCTCCCGCTTCTCGACGGTGACGGGCGGTACGAACGGCGCGGTGCCGCGCTGGAACACGGTGACGACGGGCGGCGGCGACCTCTACACCCCCCGCTCCGACATCCGCCTCAACGGAAAATCGGTCAGCGTCCCCTTCGCGGCGAAGTCGGTCCAAACACTCCAGATAGACGGAGTGACCCTGTAGGCCGACGGCACGCCGACGGCATGGCGGCGATTCGGGACGATTCGTAGAGCCGGGATGGCGAGCATGGGGAACCCGCGCAGGCCAGAGGTATGGCCCGCGCATCTCTCACGCTCGTCACCTCCCGGCAGTACGGTGTCCCCCATGCGCCCCGACACGCCTGCCGAAACCGTCGACCACACCGCCGAGGCGGCACGCCTGGAGCGGACCGCCGGCCTGTATCCCGAGGACTCCGAGGCCCTGCTGCTGCGCGCCGCGGCCCACCTGGAACTCGCCGGCGACCGCCCCACGGCCACGGCCCTCTACGACCGTCTGCTGTCCTCCACGGACGGCCTGGAGAACCCCCACCTGGTACGGGCGCTCAAGGCGTCGAACCTCTGGGAGTACGGCCACGAGGCCGAGGCCAGGGCGATCATCGAGGGCGTCCGGGTGGCGTCCCCGCGGGACCCGGCCCCCTGGGTGATCGTCGCCGAGGCCCTGGAGTCCCACGACGAGCTGGAAGCGGCGCACGACACGTTCACGGATGCCGTACGCCTCCTCCTGACCGACGTCCCGCAACCCCCGCAGCCGACCCACCCCCTCCTCTTCGGCCGTCACAGGGTCCGCCGCATGCTGGGCAAGTCCCACGACGAGTGGGACGCGCTGGCGGACACGGTCCACTCCCTGCCGATCACCCTGGACGAACTCCACGACCCCAAGCGCGTCTGGTCCCTGGGCTCGGAGAACCCGGCGGAACTGGAAGCGGAGATCACCCGCCTCCGAGCGGAACTGGGCGCCTACCGCGAGGCCCTCTCCCGCCCCTTCCCGGTCGCGATCCTCCACTGGCCGGCCACGGAACTCTCGGAACTCCTCGAGGCGTACCCGACCCTGGCCTCGGAGTACCCCTCCCACGACACCCACCTCGCGACCATAGAGTCCGCCCTACGAGAACTCTCCTCCTCCGGCACCCCGAACCTCGGCATCGTCACCGGCACGGTCCCCTCCTACGAGGCCTTCGCAGCGTCGGAGGGCTCCTCCCCGGGCGACGCGACGCTGCTCCCCCAGTACGCGACGACCCTGGCGGCCCGGGGACGGGCGGTGGCTTGGCCACCGCAGCAGGGGGCGGCTTGCTGGTGCGGGTCGGGACAGACGTACGGCGAGTGCCACGGCAGCACCGTCTGATCCCGTCCGACGACGGGGCACAACGACCACCGGCAGACCGCCGCCGAGCCGCCCCGGCGTGCCCGGAAGCGCTGACGCACATCCGTCACCGCCGGGCAACTGAACAATTCACTGCTGCGCCACGCCCCTGGACCCCCGCTTCCCCGGGCCGCCCGCTCGCTTCTCTCCCGTGCTGGAGCGGCCCGGGTCAAGGGTGGCCCGCAGGGCCATCGGCGCCAGCCGACGGCCGCAGGGCCATCGGCGCCAGCCGACGCGGAACGCAGCGCAGCGGAGTGAAGCGCCCTTGAGGCGGGGCGCGGAGGCACGACACTGGCCAAGAAGCGGGCGGCTCCAATCTGCACTTGGACCCGGCACCACTGCCAACTTCCTGCAATCAGCCCGGTCTTCGGACTCCACGCAGCCAGACACAGATAGTGGATGCGGACAAAGCGGGATATGGATAAAACATCCCTGGCCAAAGCTATTGAAAAATAACGGACTTATCGCCCCTGTTCAGCGTCCACCTCCTCCTATGTCCAACCTTTGCAGTACCGTCACACTCTCCGTTGTATGTAAGGGGCTGCTACTTCGTGAAGCAGGTCCTGACCTGTGCATTTTGAGGAAGCATGCCCTACGAGTCTGGCACCGACTGGCAGTACGACGTCCCCACGAGCGGCAGCACGCACTTGCCACCAGACGCGGGCTACGGCAAGGCCCTGACCAACCAGGGCTACGGTTTCGAGGTCGCCGTGGCTGACCTCATCGACAACTCCATCGACGCTGGCGCCAACAAGATCGTCGTGCACTTCCTGCGTGATGCCGATCGGATCCTCACGCTGCTGATCATCGACAACGGCAAGGGCATGGACGAGGCCGGGCTAGATGCCGCGATGACGGTGGGGCGGCGCCGTGACTACGGCGAGGGCGCCCTCGGCATGTACGGCACAGGCTTGAAGGCCGCTTCGCTCTCCCATGCTTCCTCGCTCACCGTGGTCAGCCGCACTCGGCGGAGCCGAGCTGCGGGGCGGCGCCTCACCGCAGAGGGCATCGAAGACAGCTTCCGCTGCGACACCGTCGACCCGCGGTACGCGCAGGATCTCGTGGACCGTTACGACGGGGTTATCGAGTGGCAGGGAACGATCGTGCGCTGGGACGGTGTGCGGACCTTTGAGACGGTCGCGCGCGGCCAGAGCGACCAGTTCCTGTCCAAGGCAATTTCCCGCCTTGAGACCCATCTCGGCCTCTATCTGCACCGGTACCTGCAGCGCGGTCTGAAGCTCGACATAGCAGTATGGGACGTGAGTAGCGGGGAGCGCGGCCTCGGCGAGGAAGTGGACCACATCGCCGTAGAAGCCCTGGATCCGTTCGGCTACAAGGTGCCGGGCAAGCCGGGCTACCCCCGGGAGTTCATAGCCCCGGTGGAAGGTCTGGGAGACCTGTGCCTGACCGCCCACATCTGGCCTGCCAAGTCCAAGCAGGCCGGCTTCCGCCAAATCGGTTCACTCACAGAACGACAAGGCTTCTACTTTTACCGGAACGACCGCCTCGTGCAGGCGGGAGGATGGAACGGCTGGCGGAACCCTGAGGGGCACCATGTTCTCGCCCGGGTCGCTGTCGACCTTCCGTCTCGCGAGAACAGCGTCCTGAGCCTCGACGTCAAGAAGGAGAGCGTCACCGTCACTCCAGCCTTCACTGACGGCCTCGATAAGGCGGTGGACTCCAAGGGGCACATGTTCCGGAGTTACCTGTTGGACGCTGAGACTGCCTACAGGGACGGTTCGAGGCGGAACGAGATCGTCCGCAAGCCTGTCACTCCTCCGGGCAAGGGCCTGGATCCCAAGGTCAAGCGAGTCATCAAGGAAGAACTGCCTGAGAAACCGGGCGAGGAACCGATCACCTTCACCTGGGGTGCGCTTCCGGCCAACCAGTTCCTCGACCTTGACCGCGAGCACAATACGGTCATCCTCAACAAGGCCTACCGAGAGGACTTCAACGACGGCAGGCGCGGCGGTGCCAATGACGCCCCGGTCACGAAGACCTTGCTGTTCTTGCTTCTCGAGGACTGCTTCGGGCTGGGCCGCTGGGAGCGTAGTCGCCAAGACCGCCTGGACTACTGGAACACCATCCTCCTGGCTTCGGTGGACGCACAGCGTACGCGACGTGCGCAACAACTCTCCTGATACCAGCGCGCAGTCATTCCCGTTTCCCCTTGATGCGATCGAGGACTTCTTCACATGAGCAACACCCCAGCCAACGTGCTCGTCGAGATCCACACCCACGCACTGGCCGGCATGCTGAACGTCCCCCGTCACTTCGCGCGTTGGGCCGCCGTTGCAGCCGACGAGGACTATCCGGACGCCGACCTGAGCGAGGAACTGTTCCGCACCTGCCTCGTCGACGGTGACGAGGCACTCAGAGCCCTGTGGAGCCGTCACCTCGCCGCCTGGGACTTCGCCGAAGATCCTCAGTGGGCGCTGGGCATCCCAGCTCGCACCGATGAACGGCGTACAGCCGTGTATGACAGGCTGCGGTTTGGAAGTGACCTGCGGAAGGCGCTGGATGCCGCCGTACCCGTGGCGAAGATCTCGGGTCCCACAGTGATCACGCGTGATTTCACCCCTTGGTATACCCCTGAGCGAGCAGCCGCCCGTTCCTTCTATTGGACGTCGTACGAGCAGAAGCTCCGCGCCAAAGGCTGGTCCGATGCCGCGATCGCCAGCCTCGATGAGGCAAGCCGGGCAGTTGTTGAACGCCTCACCGATCCAGAGCAGCCGACGGCTCGGCAGGCGAAGGGTCTGGTCGTCGGATACGTGCAGTCAGGAAAGACAGCCAACTTCACTGGCGTCACGGCCAAGGCGATCGACGCCGGCTACCGCCTCGTCATCGTCCTGGGAGGCACGCTCAACCTGCTGCGCGCTCAGACCCAGCGCCGCCTCGACATGGAGTTGATCGGGCAGGAGAACATCCTGCGAGGCGCGGACATCACAGATCTCGACTCCCTCGTGGGCGTGGACTACGTAGGCGACGACGACGCGGACTGGGGCGAGTTCGTCCAGCACGGTGCACGCCCGTCTGTGCTCGGCGCGTTCGACATCGAGCGTCTGACGACTCGCGACAACGACTACAAGAGCCTGGCGCAAGGCATCCGGGCTCTTGAGTTCGAGAAGCGCGAACCGACCCGCCCTCTGCATGATCCAGCGAACCTCCACCACGCGGCGGCCCGCATTCTGGTGGTGAAGAAGAACAAGTCTGTTCTGACCAAGCTTGTCAAAGACCTCAAACAGATTCGCGGACTGCTCGGTGAGCTCCCTGCCCTGATCGTCGATGACGAGTCCGACCAGGCGTCCGTGAACACCCTGGACCCCAAGAAGTGGGAGCAAGGCAGCACTGAACGCACGGCCATCAACGGGCTGCTCTCCCAGCTCCTGAAGCTGCTTCCGCGCGCGCAGTACGTTGGCTACACGGCTACCCCCTTCGCCAACGTCTTCGTTGACCCCGGTGACGACGACGACATCTTCCCCAGCGATTTCGTGATCTCGCTGCCCCGCCCCTCTGGATACATGGGCGCCCAGGACTTCCACGATCTGGACTCGGCGATACCTCGGCATGAGCGCACTTACGCCAACTCCCAGGAGAAGGCGCACATCCGGGACATCTGCGAGTCCACGGGCGACCGCCTCCAGGAGGCCATCGACGCATTCCTCCTGTCCGGTGCGCTGAAGCTGTACCGGGCCGACCACGGTGTGGATGACGGCCCATTCCGGCACCACACGATGCTCGCTCATCAGTCGGTGCGGAAGGACGATCACGCGGATCTCGCGTTGCGTGTTAATTCCATGTGGCATCAGGCGGGTTACAGCTCGGCGGCCGGCCATGAGCGCCTTGCTGCACTGTGGGCTTCCGACTTCGCCGCAGTCAGTGACGCTCGCGCGTCAGACCTCCCAGCTCCTGCCTCCTATGAGGAACTACGCCCCTACGTCAATGCCGCACGCCAGCGCATCGGCTCAGGCGGTCAGCCAGTCATCGTCGTGAACGGAGATTCCGACCGCTACTTCGACCAGCTGAACCTCGACTTCGACCGGACACCACACGTCTGGAAGATCTTGGTGGGGGGAACGAAGCTCTCTCGCGGTTTCACCGTGGAAGGCTTGACCATCACCTATTACCGGCGCACCACCCAGCAGGCGGACACCCTGATGCAGATGGGACGCTGGTTCGGCTTCCGGCCCGGCTACCGGGACTTGGTCCGGCTCTACATCGGACGGGAGGAGCCTTTCGGCCGCAACAGGTACGCCGACCTGTACGAGGCTTACGAAGCGATCTGCCGTGACGAGGAGACATTCCGGGAACAGTTGGCCCAGTACGCCGTCGTGGTCGATGGTCAGCCACAAATAACACCCATGCAGGTGCCTCCCCTTGTGGCACAGCACCTGCCCTGGATCAGGCCTTCGGCCCGCAACAAGATGTTCAACGCGGAGCTGGTGGAGATCCGGTCACCTGGCCGCCCCATTGAGCCTGCGTCGTACCCGCTGAACAACGCGGCACTCAAGCGGAACGCCGAGCGCTGGCGCCCCTTGTTGGACTCGCTCACCCCAGCCCCGACTACATTCACCAATCCACCAGACGACTCCAGCTCGCTCACGCGAACCTTCGAGGCGCTTACCGGGACCGTCTCCCACAGCGACCTTGTCAGTGTGCTGTCTCAGCTCGAATGGGAACGTCCAGGGCACTTCGACCCTCATCTGACCTATCTCAGCCAGCTCGACGGCACGCTTGCCAAGGTGGACGACTGGCTGCTCATATCCCCCCGTCTGGCCGCGAGCAAGCGCATAGAAGCCCACGTGCTTGGTTCGCTGCCGTTGTCCCTCGTCCGCCGAACTCGGCAGGCCGGCAAGACCTCCTTCGGCCGCATCGCCAGCGTCGAACACCGCACTGCGGCACAGCGCCTGATCGATGCGGCGCGCTCGTCGGCTGAGGCACACCCTGCTGAGAGCGCCGTCATCGGCTCTACGACAGGGGTGGCACTTCTGTACCCGGTCGTCGAGGGGGACAGCCACAGCAACGTACACGCGGCCGTGCGGAACGGCTCGGCCGACCCGTCGAAGATCGTGATGGCGTTCACCTTGATCCCGCCTACCTCAGCGGCGAGCGCCGACCGGCGCCTGGTGCGGTTCCGTGCCAGGAATTCTCGCCACACAGATGACGCTACTATCCCAGTTAGTTCGTCATGAGGGGGAATCGCTTGCTGCCCATCGATATAAGCGCTGCACAGAACATCGTCCTGTCCGAGGAGGTGAAGCGCGACGCAGAACTTCAAGCAGTGAGCAGGGAGCTGATGAGCATCGATGCTGCAGAGGAACGCTTCGCATCGGTACTGCGGGACACAATCGATCAGCTACTGAATGGCGAGGTTACAGGACGTTACGACTGGGCGACTCTGTACAAGACTGAGCGGACCCACGCGGGAACCCTCGTCGAAATCAATCTCCAGCGCGAGTTCAGATTCGCAGACGGCCACGCAATGGACTACCGGATCGCCGGTATTGAGGTGGACTGCAAGTACTCGCAGAACTTCGGTGGCTGGATGATCCCGCCAGAGGCCAGGGGACATCTCTGCCTGCTCGTATGGGCCAACGACTACGAAAGCCGCTGGAGCGCCGGCCTTTTCCGAGTGCGAGAGGAGTGGCTGAACAGAGGAGGCAACCGCGATGCGAAGCTCACCGTGAAGGCAATACATCGGGACAAGATCCACTGGTTGTGGCGCGACTCAGAGCTTCCGGAGAACGTGCTTCTCCATATGGACCCCTCCGAGCGCCAGGCGGTCTTCGCACCGAACTCCGGCCAGCAACGCCTCAACGAACTGTTCCGGCGCGTACAGAAACGGCGCATAGGCCGCAATGTGGTGCGGACAGTCGCCCAGCAGAAGGACTACATGAAGCGCGTCCGTGGCAATGGGGGCTCTCGTTCGGCGCTCAGGACCGACGGCATCCTCATCATGGGGGACTACGACAGTCATCGTGCCGTAGCGGAGCAGCTCGGCCTCCTGCCACCGCATGAGGGAGAGTTCGTCAGCGTGCGTGTTGCAAGGCAACAGCCACACCACAGGGAAGCACCCCACGTGATTCTGGGCGGGGAGCCCTGGGTGATTGCCACTCCCGATGACGCACCAGAGATAGCCCCGCTGCTCCCCTCCCACGCCAAGTAGGAGCACACAGAGATGAGTGCTCCTTTCGCGACCCAACTTCTCGGCTGGAAAAAACTAAAGGCATCAGGGAAACCTGTACCGAATAGCGCTGACAGCAGCAGCAAGACATCCAAGGCGCTGGCAGGGAAAATTCTTGAGTACTTGGGCGTCACATCAGAGATAATCCTGCCGGGAACACCCCAGAGCCTTGGGCCCGCATTGGAACAACTGGTGCATGAAGATCTAGAAAAATCACTGCCGATAATCGATTCTTCCCGCACCTGGCACGCAGACCGCAAGAAGGTCATTTCAGACTTTTTGCAGTACGCCCACCTCGGGAACCTCAAGAAGGTCGTTGTCAAGAATCCCGTCCTGAGCGCCGACCTCGGACTTGACTATCTGATCAAGCCTGACGTCACTGTCGGCATCGCGCAGGACCCGCCTCCCGTAGGCGCCCGCCCCTTTCTGCACGCCACCATCTCGCGCAAGTGGACAATTCGGTCCGACCGGGTACAGAACGTCCGGCACGAGTTCCTGCAGATGATCAGGCACAGACGCGGTCGGCTTCCGCATCTTGTTACTGTGACTGCCGAGCCAATGCCTAGCAGGATCGCTGCCATCGCCAGAGGAACCGGCGAGGTCGACGCTGTTTACCACATCGCCCTCGATGCGTTGCAGGATGCTGTGCGAGATGTCGGAAGCGACCAGCAGAAGCGCGACCTGTCAGAGAGCATCCGTCAAGGACGTCTCCGGCCCTACGAAGAACTCGCATACACGTTGACCACCTGGTAAGTCAGAGCACTATGAGTAAGAGTTCGGACCCCCCGGCTCAGCCGGAGGGTGAATGGTTCCCTCCGGAGGGCTCGTGGGCCTCCTCCGCGGCTCGTCGCCGGAACATGCAGGCTATCCGGAACCGGGACACCAAGCCGGAGTGGCTCGTCCGCCGGCTTGTGCATGCCAGAGGTCTGCGTTACCGGGTCGCCGCCAAGCCGCTTCCGGGCCTTCGCCGGACCGCCGACCTGGTCTTCGGCCCGGCAAAGGTCGCGGTCTTCATCGACGGCTGCTATTGGCACGGCTGTCCGGAGCACTACGTGCCCCCGAGGACGAATCCGGGGTACTGGTCAGACAAGGTAGCCCGGAACGTTGCACGCGATCGAGACACCGACCAGCGTCTATCGGAGGCCGGCTGGACGGTGCTCCGGTTCTGGGAGCACGAACCGGCCGCCGCGTGTGCGACGCGGATCGCTGCGGAGGTCGCAAAGCGCCGACCTCAAGCGCGCCAGACGCGCAAGCAGTAGCGGTGCGCTAAGCCTTGCCGCTGTCCCGCTCCCGCGCAGCTCTCAAGACATCGGCGATCGACTCACCAACGGCCTTGGCGACCGGCGGCGGGAAGGCATTGCCCACCTGCCGGTACTGCGCAGTCTTACCACCCGCGAACTGCCATTCGGGAGGGAAACCCTGGATGATCGCAGCCTGCTGCACGGTGAGCATCGGTCCGTTCGGACCGAAAAGGTCACGATCCTCCGTGCCCTTCTGCCTACAAGTCTCGGGATCGTTAGCTACCCCGAGGGCATCGACGCCGAGCAGCTTCCAAGCTGCCTTTGCCCGGCTAGGACCAAGGTCGGCCCCCCCGTGCTTCTTCGATCCGCCAACCAGCGTTGGGGCGATACCACTGGCACCCTTTGCCAAGAGCTCCTGGTGTCGCTTGTGCGCAGTGTCGAGCCAGCGCTCGTATGCTGCGCGAGCCTGCTCAGCACGAGCGCCCTCGAAATACGGCTCGTACCGGGCGTACATCGACTTCTCTAGCGCTTTCGCAACGCTGACGTGGTCATCGTGGGTCACTGCAGGCCACTCGTATTTGACGTCCTTCAGGACATCGCTACGGAAAGCAACGAGGATGGCACGGGGGCGGAGTTGCGGGACCCCAAAGTCACTGGCCTCCAGGATGTCCCATTCACACACCTTGTAGCCCAGTCCGTCTTCCCAGGCCATCTGCCCATCGTCTCCGCGGTACCAACCGCTCTGGAGCCGTGCCTTGATCCAGTCCCGGTAGTCTTCGAACTTCGGGTCCATGATCCCGCGCACATTCTCGATCATGACAGCCCGGGGATTCAGCTTGTCGATGAGGCGCAGCATCGCCGGGAACAGGTCGCGCTCGTCTGCCTTGCCGAGTTGCTTGCCGGCATGTGAGAACGGAGGGCAGGGAACACCGCCAGCCAGGAGGTCCAGCTCGCGCCGCTCAAGCAGCTCCACGCTCTTCTGCAGGTGTTTCTCTCGCTTGAACTCATTGACGTCTGTTGGCGGCAGAACGTCACAGTTCTCTCTCTCCCAGGCCCACTTCGGGTGAGACTCGACGTTCGTCTGCAGTGTCTTCGCGGCATACTGGTCAATCTCAACGAGGGCGAGATGGCCGAATCCAGCCTGGTGGAGGCCTAGGGCCTGCCCACCCGCTCCAGCACAGATCTCGATCGAGGTGAACTCGGGCTCCTCGGCCTTGCCCTCGGAGCGCTTCGGTTCGTTCGTGCGGGTCATGCCCCCTCCTTCTAGCCGTACAGCGGCAGACACAGCTTGCGATCCACCATCACTGAGGGTGACAGACCCCACTGACAACGAGACTTCCCCAAGTGTGCCGCACTCCCCGCGGCGCGCTGAACGCACCCTCCGTCACACCGAACACTCATACGATATTGCCCGTGCGCATACCTACGTGGACCGAGGACGAGCTCGTGTTGGCCGGTGCTCTGGTCGTGAGGAACGGTTGGCGCGAGCTGCGAACCACAGACCGTGCGGTACACGAACTCTCGGAGTTGCTGCGGTCGCTGCCGATCCACAGACCCGAGGCTCGGGCGCTGCCCAGCTTCCGGTCTCCAGACAGCGTCAGCCGCAAAACCGCAGACTTCATGACGAATCACAGCTCGCACTCTGGCAAGGCGACACGGTGCGGGAAGCTCACGCTTCTCATGATTGATGCCGTCACGACGCGTGAAGCTGAGATGCTCCAAGCTGCGAGGGCAATTGAGGAAGGCGTCGGTTCGGGCGACCTGCACGCCATCCCGCCGCAACCCGACGAAGTCGATGAGGCGGGCCACACAGCCATCGAGGGGCGCCTGCTCGTCCGCCGCGCACTCGCCCGGGAGCGAGACCCTAAGCTCCGGTCGCTGAAGATCGAGCAAGTACGGCGACGTGGCAGCGCGCTGCAGTGCGAGGTCTGCGACTTCAACTTCGCCCGCATTTATGGAGCTCTGGGCGAGGGCTACATCGAAGTGCACCACGTCACTCCCCTGTATGTCTCCGGAGCACGAGAGACCAGTCTTGACGACCTCGCATGTCTGTGCGCCAACTGCCACCGCATGTGCCACCGGAGCCGTCCCGGGGAATCCTGGCGCACGCCGACCGTTCTCCGGGAGCAGATACGCAAGTCCATTCAGACACCCGCCCACTAGGCCGCGTCCGCTTCAGCCTCGTAGTGCATCTGAGCGCGGTCGAGAATGTCATCTGGATCATGGCCTCGGGCGCTGGTCCAGTGGAGCAGATCAGCGATCAGCTCGACCGCCGACTCGACAAGGCTCACCTCTCGGCCCCGGCCGTGCTGACCTAGCCCGCGCGCAGCACCCTCGTAGTTCTCGAGCGCCTCCACAGCTCGCTCGATACGGTGACAGCTACGCCCGCTATTCAGGGGGAGCTCGCACCAGACGGCCTTGCCTGCCGCGGTCAAAAGGGTGCCCCAGTCCACTGCCATCGCCGCGAGCAAATGCAGGCCACGGCCGCACTCATCACCGCATGCCGCCTCCCTGACGATGGGCATGACCGGACTCTTGTCGTGAACTTCGAGGCGTACGCACTCCGCCTTCTTCTCCAAGATCAGGGCCGCCGACGTCCCTTCACCAACGTGCTTGACGACATTGGTGGCCAGCTCCGCAACAAGGAGTTCTGCGTCGTCAGCCGCGACCGGCATCCCCCACCGGCTGAGTTGCTGCACGGCTGCTCTCCTCAGCAGGCGCACCTCCGCCGGCGCTGCTTCGAAGGGCAGTACGCAGCGCAGTCGCGACTCCGTGACCTCGTAGCCATGCATGACCTGTCCTCCCTCCCTAGCCACGCAACACGCTTAATCACGCCGTATCCGGACGGCTGCACTGCGTAGCGCCCGGGAACGAGCATGGCACAGAGAAATCTCACTGTGTAACTTCTCATGAGAATCTATCGGGTGAACCTGGTGGTGACCCCGCTTCACCGCTGCCTAGCCTGATGGGCGTCCTCCGGGCTGAGGCCCGGCACATGGCGAAGGAGCCTCATGCCCGTACGGAGCACGACACGACGCCGCCAACTGGGCGCCACTATGCGAAAGTTGCGCTCCCGCACGGGGTTGACGCTTGAGGAAGCCGGGCGCCTGGTCGGCGTATCGAAAGCGACCGTCAGCCGGTACGAGACCACGGCCGGACCGGTCAAGTGGATCGTCGTCGACGCACTCTGCCGTGAGTACGGAGCAACGGACGCTGAGCGGCGAGCAGTGGTCAACCTCGCCAAGAGCGCCAAGGAGCAGGGCTGGTGGAGTTCTTTCGCCGACTCCATCCCGGAGAGCATGAACCTGCTGCTCACCCTTGAGGACGAGGCGGTCCGTGAGAACCACTTCTGCTGCGTCTACGTCCCAGGACTCCTACAGACACGCGACTACAGCACGGCGCTCCAGAAGGCGAACGAAGTGCCCTTGGAGTCGGCAGAGGTCGAGCGGCTCGTCGACATCCGCATGAAGCGGCAGGAGATCCTGACCCGCCCGAAGCCGTTGCACCTGTGGGCGATCCTCGATGAATCGGTGATCCGGCGTGTGGTCGGCTCGCCAGCGGTCATGAGGGAGCAGCTCGACCGGCTCCTCGAAGCCAACGAGTCCCCACACATCACTCTCCAGGTGCTGCCGTTTTCCAAGGGAGCCCACGCCGCTGCCCTGGGCAGCTTCGTGATCATCGGCGGTCCTGAACCGGCCCTCGATGTCGTGTACGTCGACTTCCACACGGGCTCGCTCTTCTTGGAGAAGGAAGAGGAACTGGAGCGATACAGACTTGCGTTCGAGTACCTGCGCGCACAAGCGTTGGACATGGAGGCTTCCTCCGCCCTGATCCATCGCGCCCGCAAGGAGCTCTGAATGCCCGCTAGCCCCCTGACCGCCTCCGAGCCACGGTGGTTCAAGTCGTCGTACAGCGGCGGCAACACCACCGAGTGCTTGGAGTGTGCTTACGTCGCTCACGGCGCGCTCATACGCGACTCCAAGTACCACTGGCGGGGGCCCATCGTTTCCGTGGGCAGCGAGGCCTGGGGTCACTTTGTAAGTGCATTGAGTAGCGCCAAGGATCAAGCTGGTGCCGCTAAAGAGCTTTGCAATGGTCGCAGGCCAACTATGGATCCTCGCTGACAGTCACCTCCCGGCTCCCACAGCTAAGGTCCCCGCGCATGGTGCTCTTGGTGTCCACCAGTCACCTGTTGATCTACGGGGTACAGCCGGTGGGCGAGGTTCGTGGCCGCGTCGGCCAGACCCTGCACGTGCGTCTGCTCACGGACACAGTGATGCACTGGCGCCGATCTGGCGGAGAGGCCGCCGTACTCTCCTGACCATGAGAATCCGCTCGACGACCTACCTGCCCCTGGCCGCAGTGACAATCATCCTCGGGCTCACCTATGCCTTCGTGCTCGTCCCGGCCGGTCGGCAGGACCGAGCCAAGCAGGACGCGGTCGCCCGGACCGCCACCGACCTGATGCACGCGCTGGGACGAGGGGACGGCCCGACGGCATGCGGTCTGCTGAGCAAACCAGCCGCCACATCCCTCGCCACCCGCCAGGGCGCGGCCAACTGCCCTGCGGCCGTCACCTCCCTGTCCCGCTCCCTCAACGCTGAGCAGCGCGACTCCATAGCCGCGGCAGAGCTGACCGGCGAGCACGTCACGCCTCGGAAGAAGGACCCGCTGATCCCCGTCAACCTGCCCGCAAATCCCTTTGACTTCACGCAGTTCCTGGTGACCGAGCGGAACGGCGAGTGGCGGATCGTCCGATTGGACTAGGCGCTGTCTCGGCGGATCACTCACTGAGCCATTTCAGGCTGGCCATCGATCGGGGGACGCCGGAGAGGTCGGGGCAGCGGCTACAACGCACAAAGCTCCCGTGCCGTTGAGCGAGGCGTTCGAAGTCTCAACCCACTGGCACTGCCTCGTTGGTTCCCTATCCCGCCACACTCGACCTCCCGCACGCCCCGGTCGAGTGGGTCACCATGCCTATCGCCCCCGTGAGGGCGACCGGCGGTGCAAGCTTCCGCTGCAGTAGGGCAGGCTTACCGGCCGGTGTTCTGGCGTTCCCGTGCCGCTCTCGTGATCAACGGCTGCGGGGCGTGGGGATCTGGCTTCCCCAGTAGTGACCGCAGGTGGACCACTTACCGCGGCCGCAGGGGCAGGCGCGGCTGCCGCGCGTGGGGTGGAAGGCGCGCCAGTACGTACGGCGGGTGAGCGTTGCCGCTGATGTCGTCAGGCCGAAGTCGTCCACGATGGCCAGGCCGTCTTCGAGAACGTTCAACATGTGCGTGCCGGCCGAGATCAGGGAGTCGGCAACTGCGAAGGCGACGGTCGGTTCCAGAACTTGGACAGATTCTCCGTCAGCGAGCGACATGGGAGATCGGGCGTAACTGCGCACCGTGACAGCGCTTGAAGTGTGTACGAGCGGCGGTGTGGCGAAGGCGATTCTGGCTCCGAAGGCGGGGTGCGCGGCGTCGGAGAGCAGATCATACCACTTCGGGAATCTGCCTTCGCCCGTCGCCTTGGTCACCTTCTTCACGAGGGTCAGGACGTTGGTGGCCTGGAGCTTTTCGTTGCTGCCGTTCATCCTTGAGCCGAACCCAGCCTTCAGCAGGACGGGAGCGAGCTCCTCGCGGACGAGGGCGGGACGTTTCAAGGAGTCTTTGGCGGCGGCCTTGCCGGTCCGCCATGCCTCGGCGATGGCTTTCTGCTCGTCTACCAGTGCTCCTGCTTCTTCGATGAGAGCCCGGGCCGTGACCGCGCCGGAGGTGATACGCCACCGGGCCAGGTTGTCCAGGGTGTCAGAGAGGAGGTCGGCGCTGCGCCAGGCGTGGACGAGCCACCAGCTGACCAGTCGTGTGTGCAGCTCAGGGTAGATGACAGCTGCCGCCGGATCGCGGGCTCCGGCTTCGGATGCCTGGTCCACAGCAAGGACGGTTGCGCCATCGTCGGAACGGACATAGACCCAGTCCTCAGCCTCCCGCCGGGCGAGTCGCTCCCACTTTTCCGCAGCGCGGCCTGTCAGGGGGGTCAGCAGCACTTCGGTGGTTCCCGCATCCTCGCTCATGCGGCGCAGCGCGGTGACACGGTCGGTGAGTTCCGTGAGGGCAGCGGTGCGCTGAGCGCCCAGCGCATCAGCAACCGCCTTGGTCAGTCCGGATTCATCCATGTTCACCGCACGAGACCTTAGCGGCATGCGCCCTTGCCGCGTGAGGTGTTGGTGTGGCTGAAGGCACGCGGAGCGGCCCGCCCAGTTCGGGGCTTCTAAGGCCTGGCCTGCGACCGCACGGCCCACATGGTCCCCGGGCCGGTTCCGGCGAGGACCTGATGCTGCTCCGACCCAATTGATGACGTGCGAGGTGCCCTTGGGCAGGCTGCTGGATGTTTTCGATGCCGGCCTTCCCTAGAGCACCTATCGGCGGCACCTCACGCGTGGAGAAGGGCGAGGCGTCCGTCGGGTGACCGTGACCGGCGTCAGGTCGTCGAGAACTTGGCGACGTACTCCTCGAAGGGCTCGATGCCGACCTCCGCGCGGAGTTCGTCCACGCGGTCGGGTTCCTCGCAGGGCCACCGGACCGGTGCCCCGTTCTTCACGCCGGCGATCTGTGTGCCGTAGAGCTGTTTGCGGCCCTCGTTGACGAGCGTGCGGTCGCGGAGGAAGGCCAGTTCGCGGAGGCCGGCCGAGCCTGTCGACACCGCCTGCTGCATGAGGTGAAGGGCACGGCGCTGGACGTCGAGCTGTCGGTCGGCGTGCTGGGCGATCAGCCATGCCGCGCGGGCGGCCTCCTCGCCGACCAGTTCCGCCGTCGGCCAGCCGTACTCGTCCATGATCTCGCTGAGCCGGTCACCGTGCCGTGCGGTCAGCCGGCGCCACGCCAGCTGTTCGGCGGGGTCGTCGCTGTTCGCCTGGACCGAGGACTGGTGATCGGCCACGGCCATGGCCGTGAGTTCTTCCCTCAGCGCGGCAACGTCGTGCGTCACTCTCAACTTCCCTTCCACCTAGGTGCGTTGTGTCCATCCCGAGGAAACCTTAGGGGCGCATATCGGGTGAAAGGATCATTCTTGAGAACGGCGACAGGTGCCTACGTGGACCGCGATAATGGATCTAGAACCCCTGGCATTGACCGTCCGCCGGGTTTTCGGAGGGGTGGGGAGCGCGTGGAAGGCCTGACCGTGGAGCGGATGGGCGGGGCCGGCGCCGTGGCGGTGCAGGAGGCGCTTCGGGGGGTGTACGCCGAGGCGTTCGCGGGGGCGCCGTACTACGTGACCGAGGACGAGGCCACCGCCGCGTTCCGGCGGTTTCCGTCCCAGGCGGGCAGGGCCGGCTTCCGGGCCGCGCTGGGGCGTGACGCGGGTGGTGAGCCGGTGGGCATGGCCTATGGGTGCCTGCTGGAGGCCGGCAGTGCGTGGTGGGGCGGGATGAGCGGGGATGTGTGCCGGGAGGACGGGCGGCGCAGTTTTCTGCTGATGGAGCTTGCCGTACGGGGGCGGTGGCGTGGGCTCGGTGTCGCGCGGCGGCTGCATGAGGTGCTGCTCGATGGTGTCGGGGTCGAGCGGGTCGTGCTGAACGTGCATCCCGAGAGCGGGGCGGCGCAGGCCGCTTACCGGGCGTGGGGATATCGCAAGGTGGGCGAGACGCGGCCGTGGGAGGGTGCGGATGCTCATGACGTGATGGTGCTCGGTCTGGACTGAGCGTCCTCGTCTCGCCCGGCCGCCGCCGTTGTCGTACTCCGGGACGCGTCAGTCCTCCACCCGTTCCTCCACCGGATCCAGTTCTCCCCGTTCGATACAGAACTCGTTGCCCTCGGGGTCGGCCAGGACGACCCAGCCTCGGCCGTTCGGGAGGGTGCGGTCCGTCAGGATGCGGGCGCCGAGGGCCACCGCGCGTTCGACCTCCTCGGAGCGGGTGCGGCCTGTGGGCTGGAGGTCGAAGTGGATGCGGTTCTTCGTTGCCTTGCCTTCCTCGACGCTTACGAAGAGCAGGCCCGGGGCGCCGTTCGGGAACTCGATCAGTACCTCGGGGTCGCCGGGCTTGTCCTCGTCGGAGATCGGGTGACCGAGCAACTCGGACCAGAAGCGGGCCAGTTCGTAGGGCTCTCCCGTGCAGTCGAAGGTGATGTGACGGATGGCGGGGTTCAACGGTCGTCTCCCTCGGGCGGGTTGGGGCGCTGATGCGCCACCGAAGGATGGGCGGGGAGACGGGGCCCTGTCGAACTATTTCCCGTCGTCGGGGAGGTTTCCGTTGCCGCCCAGGTTGGCGACGATCCTGCGCAGGACGTTGATCGTCACCACGAAGTCGGCGGACTCGATGCCCTCGTGGGTCTGCTCGTGGACGCGGAGGTTGCGTTCCCGGGCGCGGAGGCGGCCGGCCTCGCCCTCCTCGGTCAGGGCCATGCCGCCCGTCGCGTCCTCCGTGAGCCAGCCTCGGGCGATCAGGTCGTCGTAGACCTCGTCGAAGTCGGTGTTCAGGTCGTCGTAGGGAGTCAGGCGGTCGGTCAAGGTGGCGCGGGTCCATGAGCCGGGGGCGCCGGACGCGTGGTTGAGCGTCCACCAGTGGGGCTGGGTGAGACCCTCCACCGCCAGTTGGGCACGGATGGCTCCCACCACCAGGCGGTAGGCCTGGCCCGTCCATGCGCCGATCGGCTGGGCGGCCAGCTCGTCGTGGGTGTACTCCTTGAGGTCCTTCGTGTGCGCGCTCATGCGTTCCCCTCCTGTGGTTGCCTGGACGCGATCAACGTAGGACCTCGAGTTTGGTTGAGGTCAAGGGTCAGGTGCTGAAGGCCCTGATCGCCTCGTAGAGGCGGTCCGGCTGGTCCAGGTGGACGTCGTGGGCCGCGTCGGGGATGCGGCTGAGCCGGGTCTGCGGGCGGTGGGTGAGCATCGTGGCCGGTTCGTCGGGGCGCATGGTGCCGTGTTCGCCGTGGACGAGGAGGATGGGGCAGGTGATGCGGGACCACTCGGTCCAGTAGGCCGTGGTGGCCAGTTCGGCGACCGTGTCGATGATCGTGGTGCGGTCCCACCGCGGATACCAGCCGTCTTCCCGTTTCTCCAGGCCCCTCGCCCAGGCCTCGTGGCCCAGGAAGGCCTCCGCCTCGTCGAGGGACTTGAAGGGGATCGGCCAGCTGTCCAGCCAGGTCGCGATCTGTGCGGGGAGGTCCGGGGCCGGACCGGCCGGGCCCGCTTCGACCAGAATCAGGGACTTCACCAGGTGGGGGTGGGACGCGGCCAGCAGCAGGGCCGTGTGGCCGCCCAGGGACTGGCCCAGCAGGGTGACGGGGGCCAGGCCCAGTTGCCCGATCAGGGCTACGGCGTCCTGGACATGGGCCGCGCGGGTCGTGGTCGCCGGAGTGCGGGTGCTGGCGCCGTGGCCTCGGGCGTCGTACGTCACCACGCGGTGGCCGTCGGCCGACAACCGCGCGGCGAGCGTGTCCCACTCGCCCTGATGGCCTGCCAGGCCGTGCAGGAGGAGGAACGTGGCTGCGGGTTCCCCAGGGGGGTGGTGGTCCCTGTGGGCGAGGTGCGTGCCGTCGGGGGTGGTGAGGGTCGCGGACCTCGTACGGGTCAAGTGCCGGCTCCTGTCGGTCGCTTGGTCATCTGCCCGACGGCCACCTCCCGTTCGTCCGGGAGGTGGCCGTCGTACGCGGATCAGGAGCCTACGGCGCCGATCCCTACGACGCCGGGCTCAGGTCAGCCCGGCCGAACAGGAGGGCGTAGCCGACGGGGAGCTGGGCCAGGATGCGGGTCACCAGGTCGTCGCCGACCAGGGGCGGCAGCACGCTCAGGACCGAGCTGACGTCCCAGCGGGCCGTGGCGGGAGTCGCTCCCTCGATACGGGCCGCGACGGAGTCGACGAACTCGGCGGCGGTCAGCCGGCGCGTGGCCGGGATCTGGGAGGCGACCACCCTGGCGGCCTCCTCGGGCAGGGCACGGGCGAGGTCGACCCGTTCGTCGCCGATCACATGACCGCCGAGGGCGGACAGGACGATGCGGGTGACCCGCTCCGCCTCCGGCCTGGTGGGGTACTGGCCCGATTCCCGCACCGCTTCGATCAGCCGGGTCCAGGCGCTGTCGTCGCCTCGGGTGTCGTGGTTGCGCGGCGGGGCGGGGCTCAGGGTCTTCGGGGCCGTGAGAGCAGTCGTCACACTGGGCACCGTCGTCACGCTCATGTGCGGGTCTTCCTCCGGATCCGGTCCTGCGTCGCGGCGCCGGGCGGGGGGGGCCGGGGCGCGGGGTGGGTGTGGGGGGCGGGGGCTGTCCCGTGGGTGGGACGTCCTCGGGACAGCCCTCGTGGGTTGTGCGTGGGTGCGTGGGTACGGGCGTGCCGTGCCGTCAGCCGCTGAGCTGCTTGGGCCTGTCGCCGCCCGTGATCTGGATGCGGCGCGGCTTGGCCTGCTCGGCCACCGGGATGCGCAGGGTCAGCACGCCGGCCTCGTACGAGGCGTCGATGCGCTCCGTGTCCAGCGTCTCGCCGAGGAAGAGCTGGCGGGTGAAGCCGCCGGTGGGACGCTCGGCGACGAGCAGCTCCGCGTCCTCGGGGGCGGGAGACCTGCGCTCGGCTCGGACGTTCAGGACGTTGCGTTCGACGTCCAGCTCGATCGTCTCGGGGTCGATGCCGGGGAGGTCGAAGTGGACGAAGAAATCGTCCCCGGAGCGGTAGGCGTCCATCGCCATCGCCGACGGGCGGGTGGCGGGGCCGAAGACCTGCTGGGTGAGCCGGTCGAGTTCACGGAAGGGGTCCGTGCGCATGAGCATCACTGGTCACTCCTCTCCTCAGGCGCTGTCGGTGCGATGCCCTACGTTCTTCGCCTTCTTATATAGCTCGGAGCCGGAAACTTGACAAGCCTCGACTCAGGTTCGGGCGGCTTTGGGTAACGCGCCTTCCTGCGCCCCGGTGCTTGTGCCCTCGACCTGGGGAGTTAGCCTCAGAGATCGCTAACGGGGCAGGAGCAGGAGGCAGGAATGGCGAAGGTTCCGAGTGCGGTGATCGCAGCGAGCGGGCTCGTGGGCGGGTACGGCGTGGCCCGCTGGACCAGGCAGCGGCCGCTCGGCGGGGTCGTGCTCGCCGTCGCCGGGGTCACGGCCGCGCGGCAGTGGCGGCAGCAGGCCGGCGGAGTGGCCGCGGGGGCGTTGTCGGCCGCGTATGTCGCCGCCTTCGCCGGGTCCCATCCGCTGGCCAAGAAGGTGGGTGCCTGGCCTGCCGTGTTCGGGGTGGCGGGGGCCGTGGGCCTGACGTCCTGGGTCGTCGCCGACCGGCGCGGGTGAGGCGGGCCGGCGCTCCGGGCATTCGGTGTCCGGGGCGTGCCGCGCGCACAGCCAAGGCCGCGCGCACAGCGAAGAACCCCGGCCCTGAAACTCAGGGCCGGGGTTCTTGTCTGGAGCGCCGGGCAGGCCTTGCACCTGCATCTCCCCACAGGAAGTGGGGCGTCTTTCCTTGGACCACCAACGCATCGTCCGCCTGCCGGAGTCCGGCGACCGGATGCAGATCAACTATAGCGCAGTTTTCGTTATCGCCTTCGCCGTCCGGCCGTCTCCTCACCGTCCCCCGCAGGAACGCGACTTACGACGTTGAGGTACGACAACGTGACACGACAGATCAGCCGCCGGAGCATGCTGAAGGCCGCGGGCGCGGCAGCCGGAGCCGCCGGCATCGGTGTCGGCGCCGGTGTCGGTACGACCGCGCTCGCGAGCCCGGCCTTCGCCGCCGGCTCCGCCTTCGCTCACCCCGGGCTGCTGCACACCCGTACCGACCTGGACCGTATGGCGGCCAAGGTGAAGGCGGGCGCCAGACCCTATGCGGCCGGGTTCGCCAAGCTCACCGCCAACCGGCACGCGCAGAGCGGCTGGCGGGCCAATCCGCAGGCCACGGTGTACCGGGGGGAGGGTTCGCCCCAGAACTACGCGGTCCTCTACAACGACATCCACGCCGCCTACCAGAACGCCCTGCGGTACCACGTCAGCGGCGAGACCGCGCATGCCGACACCGCGGTGGCGATCCTCAACGCCTGGTCGGGGAAGCTGACGTCGGTCCAGGGCTCGGCCGACCGGTTCCTGGCCGCGGGGCTGTACGGCTACCAGTTCGCCAACGCCGCCGAACTCGTAAGGGACCACGGTGACTTCGCGCTCGGGCGGGCGCAGGACGTGATGCGGAACGTCTTCCATCCGCTCAGCGACAGTTTCCTGCGCGATCACAACGGCGCCGTCATCACCAACTACTGGCCCAACTGGGACCTGACGGCCATCGCCTGTGTGCTCGCCACCGGCATCTTCTGTGACGACCGTGCCGTGGTCGACCGGGCCGTCGAGTACTTCAAGCACGGGGACGGCATGGGGTCGGTCAGGCACGCCGTTCCCGTCGTGCACGACGACGGGCTCGCCGAGTGGGTCGAGGCCGGGCGGGACCAGGGGCACGCGCTGCTCGGTGTCGGGCTGATGGGCACGGTCTGCGAGATGGCGTGGAACCAGGGCATCGATCTCTACGGCTACGACGACAACCGCTTCCTCAAGGGGGCGCAGTACGTGGCGAAGTGGAGCCTGGGCGGGGATGTGCCGTACACGGCCAACACGCGGAAGAAGGGGGCGATCGGGGGGTGGTCGGGCAGTGAGACCGCTGCCGGGGCCGCGGGGGTGGATCCGGCCATGACCCGTCCGATCTGGGCGATGATCGCGAACCACTACACCAAGCGGCGGGGGTTGTCGGCGTCGTATGTGACGCGTGCGGCGGCCAAGGCCGCGCCGGAGGGTGGGGGCGGGGATTACGGGCCCAACAGTGGGGGTTACGACCAGTTGGGCTTCGGCACGTTGGCCTTCACGCGGGACAAGGCGACGGATCCGGCGGCGCCGTCGGCCCCTGCTTCGTCTGCTGCGACGTCCGGTGCCCGGCCTCAGACGGGTGCCACTCCGTCGGTCGCTGCCTCGCCCGCCTCGGGGCGGGACCTCGCCGCCACCGGTTCCGATGAGGTCGTCGGGTGGGCCGCCGCCGCAGGTGTCACCGCCGTTGCGGGTGGGTTGCTTCTGCTGCGACGGCGGGATCAGGTGCGGCGGGGTGGGGCCGAGTAGCGTCCGGCACGTTGCGGGGCGCTGGCGTTGTGGCCCGGGCACGGGTCGGGGCGCTCGCCCGCGCTGGCGGGGTGCCGCTCTCTGTGGGACGGGTGCCGCCCCAAGCGGCACGACTGCCCGCAGCCAAGTCGGCTGCGGGCAGTCACGGCGGCTCGCAGTCAGGCGAGCACTACACCGTCGCCGTCCTGGACTCGGTCGAGCCGGAGGCAGACGTGGAGTCGCTGTCTGCCTTGCCCACCGCCGCCGTCAGAGGCGTGGCGATGTCCTCCAGGGAACGGCGTTCCGCGCGCACCGCGAGGATCGCCGCTGTCAGGCCGGCCAGGCACATCAGGGTCGCGCCGATCTGGAAGGCGAGGACCGTGTCGCCGACCTTGCCCGTGCCGGTGAGGTCGGCGAAGAGGAGCGGGCCGCTGATGCCGCCGGCCGCCGTGCCGATGGCGTAGAAGAAGGCGATGGACATGGCGCGGGTCTCCATCGGGAAGACCTCGGAGACCGTCAGGTAGGCGCTGGACGCGCCCGCCGAGGCGAAGAACAGCACCGCGCACCAGCATGCGGTCAGCGTGGTCGCGCTGAGGGAGCCCTGGTCGAACAGCCAGGCCGTGCCGAAGAGGAGCAGGCCGGACAGCAGGTAGGTGCCGGAGATCATCACCCGGCGGCCCACCGTGTCGAAGAGCTTGCCCAGCAGCAGCGGGCCGCAGAAGTTGCCGAGTGCGATGACCGCGAAGTAGTAGCCGGTGCTGCCGCTCGGGACGTCGAAGAACGTCGTCAGGATCGCGCCGAAGCCGAAGGTGATGGCGTTGTAGAGGAACGCCTGGCCGATGAAGAGGGAGAAGCCGAGGATGGCGCGGCGGCGGTAGTCGGAGAAGACCGTGCGGCCGATCTCCAGGAAGGTGACGCTGCGGCGCTGGTGAATGGTGATCTCGCCCTCCGGGCGCGGCAGCGGTTCGCCGTTCTCCTCCTCGACCTTCCGTTCGATCGAGGAGACGATGCGTTCCGCTTCGTCGTCGCGGCCGTGGATCAGGAGCCAGCGGGGGCTCTCCGGGACGTGCCGGCGGACCAGGAGGATCACCAGGGCCAGGACCGCGCCGAGTGCAAAGGTGAGGCGCCAGCCGACGTTGGCCGCGAAGATGTCCGTGTCCAGGGCGACGATCGAGAGCAGGGAGCCGCCGACAGCGCCCAGCCAGAAGCTGCCGTTGATCATCAGGTCGACGCGGCCGCGGTACTCCTTGGGGATCAGCTCGTCGATCGCGGAGTTGATGGCCGCGTACTCGCCGCCGATGCCGAAGCCGGTGAGGAAGCGGAAGAGGAAGAACCACCAGGTGTCGAAGGCGACCGCGGTCAGGGCTGTGGCGCCGAGGTAGACCGCCAGGGTGATCATGAAGAGTTTTTTACGGCCCCACTTGTCGGTCAGCCGGCCCCAGAAGAGCGCGCCGGAGCAGGCTCCCGCCACATAGAGGGCGGCCGCGAGGCCGGTGACCTCGCCGGAGGTGATGGGCAGGCCGCTGCCGGGCTCCGACAGGCGGCTGGCGATGTTGCCTACGACGGTGACTTCGAGGCCGTCGAGGATCCACACGGTGCCGAGTCCGATGACGATCGTCCAGTGCCAGCGCGACCACGGGAGGCGGTCGAGGCGGGCTGGGATGTCGGTGGTCAGGGTTCGGCCGGTCCCGGCCTGTGCGGTGGTCATGGGCTCCCTCCCCGTCGAGAAGAACCCGGTTCGAGTGCCCTGAGCGGAATCGCTTACGCCCTGGCACCTCGCGCCACCGGCGTGTCACATCCCACGCTCACGCCCCCAGCGCGTGCGACACCGTGTAGATCAGCAGGCCGGCGAGCGAGCCGACCACCGTGCCGTTGATCCGGATGAACTGGAGGTCGCGGCCGATGTTCGCCTCGATCTTCCTCGTGGTGTGCTCGGCGTCCCAGCTCGCCACCGTGTCCGTGATCAGGGAGGTGATCTCCTTGCGGTAGGTGGTGACGACGTACACGGCCGCGTCCTCCACCCACTTGTCGACCTTGTCCTGCACCTTGCGCTCGGCCGCCATCCGGGAGCCAAGCGACAGCAGGGAGGCCCGTACGCGCAGCCGCAGCTCGCTGCGCTCGTCCTCCGCCGCCGCGACGATCATGGATCGTACGGCCGTCCAGGCGCTGGCGATGAGGTCCTGGACCTCGCCGCGGCCCAGCACCTCGCCCTTGAGCCGCTCGATGCGGGCGCGGGTGTCGGTGTCGGACTGGAGGTCGGAGGCGAAGTCGGTGAGGAAGCGGTCGAGGGCGCCGCGCGCGGGGTGGGCGGGCATGTCGCGCATCTCGGTGGCGAAGCGCAGGAGTTCCTTGTAGACGCGCTCGCCGACCTTGCGGTCGACGAACCTGGGCGTCCAGCCGGGGGCGCCGCCCTCCACGGCGTCCATCACCTCGTCGCGGTGCAGCACCAGCCAGTCGTGCGCGCGGGTGACGACCAGGTCGACGACCCGCTTGTGGCCGCCGTCGGCGACGACCTTCTCCAGCATCTTTCCGATGCCGGGTCCGATCTCCTGGGCGTTGGCACGGCGGGTGATCGCCTCGCCGACCACGGCCTGGACGTCGGAGTCGCGCAGGACGGTCAGGGCGCCGCGCAGGGCGGTGGACAGCTCCGCCGTGACGCGGTCGGCGTGCTCGGGGACGGCGAGCCAGGCGCCGAGGCGGCTGCCGATGCCGACGGCGCGCAGCCGCTGCCGTACGACGTCCTCGGAGAGGAAGTTCTCCCCGACGAACTCACCGAGGGAGACGCCGAGCTGGTCCTTCTTGGTGGGGATGATCGCGGTGTGCGGGATGGGGATGCCGAGGGGGTGGCGGAAGAGGGCGGTGACGGCGAACCAGTCGGCGAGCGCGCCGACCATGCCCGCCTCGGCGGCCGCCGCGACATAGGCCGCCCAGGGTCCGGCGCCGGAGTTCTGGGCCCACTTGGCGAGGATGTAGACCACGGCCACGAACAGCAGGAGCCCGGTGGCGGTGAGTTTCATGCGGCGAACGCCGCGCTGTTTCTCCTCGTCCGCCGGACTGAAGGTCGTCATCGCGCGGTTCGTGACGGCGCCCGGGCGGGCATGCTGCCCCCGGACACCGCCCTTTTCTTCCACTTTCGTACGTTCCATCCGCTCCACCCGCTTGGTGATCCCGCACACATTGTCCCTTCCTGACCGACTCCTGGAACGGATCAGGAGTTCCCGGCGTCTGTCGGGAGGGGGTAATGCCACGGGGGGTCCTGTGAGCTTCCCCCTGCCCATGACGCATCATGGGCACATCAGATCGGAGCCTGGGGCTCCCATCGCCCGAGGAGAACTACACAGCATGACCCGGGGTCGTGGTTACGCCCTTCTGGCCGGGCTGGTCGCAGCCATCGTGGCCCTTTCCACCGCCATATACGTCGGAGTGGCGTCCGACGACGGCACGCACAGCCGGAACGCCGTCACCGGCAGCCGCCTTCCGAACAACTCCGCCGCCCCCGCCTCCACCGGCACCTGGGTCGGCACCTGGTCCACCTCCCCGGCCGCGGCCGAGCCCGGCACGGAGACGACCGGCATGGCGGACCGTTCGGTGCGCAACGTCGTCCACACCAGCGTCGGCGGTACGAGTGCCCGCGTGACGCTGTCCAATCTCTACGGCCAGTCGCCGCTGAGCATCACGCAGGCCTCGATCGCGGTCGCCGCCGGCAGCGGTACGCCCGCGGCGCTCTCGGACACGATGCGGCAGCTGACCTTCAACGGCGGGCCGACGGTGGTCATCCCGCCCGGCCGCCAGGTGATGAGCGACGCCGTGCGCATCGTCATCCCGCCCGACGCGGACGTCCTGATCACCACGTACACGCCGACCAGCTCCGGCCCGGTGACGTACCACCCCCGCGCCAGGCAGGTCTCCTACGTCGCCCAGGGCGACCACACGGCTGACGCGACGGGAGCGCCGTACACCGAGCAGAGCCTGTACTGGCGTTACCTGACCGCGCTGGACGTGCTGAGCAACGAGGCCGACGGGACGGTCGTCGTCCTCGGCGACTCGCTCACCGACGGCATCACCTCCACCCTCGGCGCGAACAACAGGTGGACCGACGTCCTGTCCGACAGGCTACGCGCGGAGATCGCCGCCGGGCGGGACCTGCCGCGCTACAGCGTCGTCAACCAGGGCATCAGCGGGAACCGGGTCCTCACGGACGGGCTGGGCCGGCCGGCGGACAACCCCAGCGGGCTGAACCGCTTCGCGCGGGACGTGCTGGAGCGGACGAACGCCAAGGTCGTCGTCATCGACCTCGGGGTCAACGACATCCTGCGCAATCCGCGGCTCGCCGATCCGAACGCGATTCTCGGGGGCCTGCGCACGATGGTCGGGCAGGCGCACGCGCGGGGGCTGAAGGTCGTGGGGGCGACGCTGATGCCGTTCGGCGGGCACCGGGGGTACTCGGACGGGCGGGAAGCCGTGCGGCAGCAGATCAACGCGGAGATCCGCGCGGGGCGGGTCTTCGACGCGGTGGTCGACTTCGACAAGGCGCTGCGTGATCCTTACGACCCGCGGCGACTGCGGGCCGACTACGACTCCGGGGATCATCTGCATCCCAGTGACAAGGGGTACTCGCGGATGGCGGAGGCGTTTGATCTGGAGAGCCTGAAGGGGTCGGCGCCGGCGGAGCTGTAGGGCTGCCTGCTGTCGCGCACTGCCGCCGCCTGCGGGCAGTCGTGCCTCCCCCAGTGCCTCAAGGGCCTGGGAGGTGCCCCCAGGCGGCACGGGTGGGCGCAGGTGGCACCCCGCGGCGCCGGGCCGCGCAACGCCCCGGCTCAGTCCAGCTGGCGCCGCCCCGCCCGGCCGTCCAGCTTCTCCTGGCGGCGTTCCTCGCGGAGCCGCTGTTTCTCCGCCCGGGTCAGCTTTCGCTGGACTCCGACGCCGCCCCAGAAGGCGAAGCCGGTGATGATGACGCGCGGCGCTCCGGGGGCACCCGGGACGCCCTCCTCCTGGTGGTCGAAGCCGCCCATGACGCCGATGCCGCGGACGACGACCTCGACGCCGGGCGGGACGATGACGTCGATCCCGCCCATGATCGCGATGGCGTTGATCTCCACCTCGCGGTCCGCGAAGCGCGCCTCGCGCAGGTCGATCTCCCCACCGCCCCAGAAGGCGAAGCAGGTGAACCGCCGGGGCATCGTCCAGTGCCCCTTGCGCTGGAAGCCCGACATCACGGCGACGGCCCACGTCGAGCTTCCCTCACCACCGACGATCCGCCCGGACAGGTCCGAGCCGGCCGCCGGCTCCTTGGTCAGGGACACGGAGGGCGCGGTGAGACCTGGGGCCGGCAGGTCCCGGGTGATCGGCGCCAGTTCCCCGTACGTCCGCGCCTGGTACGTCGCGTCCAGCCGCTCCTCGAACTCCGCCATGTCGAGACGGCCCTCCGCGAGGGCGTCCCGCAGGATCTCGGCGACCCGTTCACGGTCGGCGTCGGAGGCGCGGAGGTCCGGGACTGAGTCGTCGGTCATACACAGCAGCCTACGAGTTACCCGTCCCGGGCACTATGCGGTCGCGCGCTCCGCGTACATCTTCGCGATCACCGCCTCGATGTCCGGCTCCCGCACCGACAGGTCCACCAGCGGGTACTGCGCCGCGATCCGCGCGACGAGCGGCGCCGCCGACTGCGCCGCCGGGAACGCCAGCCACTGCCGCGGGCCGTCCACCCGGACGACCCGGGCGGGTGCCGGGGCGTCGATCGGCGGCAGTTCCCGCTCCAGGTCCACCACCAGGATCCGCTCGCTCTCCCCCGCCTCGTGCAGCCCGGCGAGCGGGCCGTCGTACATCAGGCGCCCGTGGTCGATGACCATCACCCGCTTGCACAACTGCTCGATGTCCTGGAGGTCGTGCGTGGTCAGCAGCACCGTCGTGCCGCGCTCGGCGTTCAACTCCCGCAGGAACTCCCGCACCTTGGACTTCGACACGACGTCGAGGCCGATGGTCGGCTCGTCGAGGTACAGCACCTCCGGGTCGTGCAGCAGTGCCGCCGCGATGTCGCCGCGCATGCGCTGCCCGAGCGAGAGCTGCCGTACCGGCACGTCCAAGAGGTCGCCCAGGTCGAGGAGTTCGACCAGACGGTCGAGGTTCTCGCGGTAACGGGCGTGCGGGATCCGGTACATGCGGTGCATCAGCCGGTACGAGTCGACCAGCGGGAGGTCCCACCACAGCGTCGTACGCTGCCCGAACACCACACCGATGCGGTGCGCGAGCCGCATGCGGTCGCGGGAGGGGTCGATGCCGGCGACCCGGAGCCGGCCGGCGCTCGGTGTGAGGATGCCGGTCAGCATCTTGATCGTGGTCGACTTGCCGGCGCCGTTCGGGCCGATGTAGCCGACCATCTCGCCGCGTTCCACGCGGAAGGAGATCGAGTCGACGGCCCTCACCTGCCGCCGCTCCCGCTTCATGAAGCCGGTCTTCTTGCGCACGTCGAAGACCTTCTCGACGCCGTCGAGTTCGATGAATCCGCTGTCCGTTCCGGTCGACCCGTCGTCCACTCCGGCCGGCCCGCTGTCCACCCCGGTCACCTCAACTCCCCGTACTCCGGTAGGAACGAAGCCCCACCCGCCACGCCATCCCCGCCAGCGCGCAGCAGGCCACCGCCACCAGCGGCGACGCGAAGGCCGTCCACTGCGGCAGCTCGACCGGGTACGGCCGGCCCAGCACATGGGCGGCGGGGACCCAGTTGACGAAGGCGAGCGGCAGCATGAAGGTCACGCCGCGCACCAGGTCCTTCCCGAACACGGTCGGCGGATACTGGAGCAGCGTCGTCCCGCCGTACGTGAACGCGTTCTGCACCTCCGCGGCGTCCTGGGCGAAGATCTGGAAGGCCGCGCCCGCCACGAACACCGCCGAGAAGATCGCCGCACCGCTGACCATCATCACCGGCACCAGCAGCGCCTTCGGCGCACTCCAGTCGACGTCGACCGAGGCCAGCGCCCAGCCCAGTACCACCGCGCCCTGGGTGATCCGGCCCAGGCGGCGCAGCGCGAAGCGGTCGGCGCCGACCTGGGCGAGCACCGGCGCAGGACGCACGAGCAGGATGTCGAACGAGCCGTCACGCATCCGGGCGCCCAGGACGTCCATCGAGCCCAGCACCAGGTCGGCGATCCCGAACGCCGTCACCGACAGCCCGTACAGGAACGCGATCTCGGGCAGGGACCAGCCGCCCAGCGAGTCGACCTGCGAGAACATCAGCAGGATCCCCACGAAGTCCAGGCCGGTCACCATCAGGTTGCCGAACACCGTGACGACGAAGGAGGTGCGGTAGGTCATGCTGGACCGCACCCACATCCCGGCGATCAGCCGGTAGGCCCGCAGCCCCTCCAGCAGGACGCTCCGCTCAGCCACCCTGCACCACCACCCGCCGCGTCGCGGCCGACTGCAACAGCCGCCCCGCCGCCAGCAGCGCCACCGCCCACGCCGCCTGGAAGGCGAACGCCCCGAGCGGGTCGGTCTCCCCCATCAGCACGTCCGCCGGCATCTGGATCTGCGCCGCCCACGGCAGCACCCGCACGATGTCGCCGAACACGCCAGGGAAGGCGTTCAGCGGCAGCACCATGCCCGAGAAGAAGACCCCCGTGATCATCAGCACCTGGTTGACGCCCATGCCGTCCATGAGCCAGAACACGCTCAGAGCCGCCAGGTAGCGGATCGCGAAGCTGACGACCGTCGCCAGCAGGAGCGTGACCGCGAAGGCCGCCCAGGGCGTGACCGACGTCGGCAGCGCCATGGGGAAGAAGACCGCGCCGAACACGAACGGGATGACGCCCCGCCCCAGCATCTGGAACAGCGCCCGCCCCACGTCGCCCGCCAGCCACCACAGCTGGAGATCGGCCGGCCGGTACAGGTCGACGGCGATCTCGCCGGTGCGGATGCGCTCCATCAGGTCCTTCTCGGCTCCGCCGCCCTGGATGGCCAGCGTCGCGTAGAGGCACTGCCCCAGCCACACATAGGTCACGGCCTGCGCCTGGTCGTACCCCCCGAGATGCGGCCGTTCCTCCCAGAGCGCCAGGTAGGTGTAGACGAGGATGAGGCCGAAGACCGTGTTGGTGAACACCCCGGCCACCGTGGCCGCCCGATACGTCGCGTACCGCCGGAAGCCCCCCGCCGCGACGGCCGCGTACAACCGCGCCGAGCCCACCACCCCAGCCCTCCTCGCCGCACGGCACCGAAGCGCAGGAGCCTAGTGGACCGGCGATCACGCGTGCCAGGCAATTTCGAGGAGCGGCGCATGCGTCGGGGACGAGTGCGCACCGGCCCAGACGGTACGATCCGTTGCGTCCGCGTGGGCCGAGGCGCCCGTGGCCGGGGCGAACAGCACGGCGGCGGTGCCGGCCGGGACGGAGCGTACGAGCCGTCGCACCCACGGTCGTGTCCCCCTTCGGGCGAATGTCGCGCAGGTCCGGGCGGCTGTCGCGCAGGCGAGATCGCGATTCGGGCAGGCGTGCGGAACAGCGCGGTTCACCCTGCGCCCGCCCGCGCGCCCGACCGCACACGGCCCGTCCCGCCCCACGGCTCACGACACGGCCCTCGGTCAGGGAACTGATCGCCGGATGGGACAGTCTTCATCACAGGGGCGCAAGAGCGAGCAGAGACGTACGGGAACGACGTACGACGCGAAACAGGAGTCCGTGCACGACATGAGTGACGAGCCTCAGCCGCAGCAGCCGACACCGGGCTGGGCACCGAGCCAGCCGCAGGCGGACGGCGACCCGAACGCGCCGGAGGCCCGGCCTGCCGGGAAACCGAAGCGGACCGGCTGGCGCCGGATCATCCCGACCTGGCGTATGACGCTCGGCGCCTTCATCATCGTCGCCCTGCTGCTGGTCGGCGGCTTCTTCCTCGGCTACTCGCTGGTGAAGATCCCGCCGGCCAACGCGCTCGCCACGAAGCAGGCCAACGTCTACCTCTACGCGGACGGTTCCGTGATCGCCCGCGACGGCGAGATCAACCGGGAGAACGTCTCGCTCCCGCAGATCTCCAAGGACGCCCAGCACGCGATCCTGGCCGCGGAGGACCGCGACTTCTACACCGAGTCCGCCGTCGACCCCAAGGCCATGGTCCGCGCCGCCTGGAACACGGCCCTCGGCAAGGGCAAGCAGTCCGGCTCCACGATCACCCAGCAGTACGTGAAGAACTACTACCTGCGCCAGGAGCAGACCGTCACACGCAAGGCCAAGGAGTTCTTCATCGCGATCAAGCTGGACCGCGAGCAGAGCAAGAACCACATCCTCGAGGGCTACCTCAACACCAGCTACTTCGGCCGCAACGCCTACGGCATCCAGGCCGCCGCCCAGGCCTACTACGGCATGGACGCCAGGGACCTCGACCCGGCCCGCGGCGCCTACCTCGCCGCGCTCGTCAACGCCCCCAGCCAGTACGACGTCGTCGCCCACCCCGAGAACCGCAAGGCCGCCGAGTCCCGCTGGAACTACGTCCTGGACGGCATGGTCAAGAAGGGCTGGCTCAGCGAGTCGAAGCGGGCCGGCATGAAGTTCCCGATGCCGAAGGAGTCCACCCTCTCCACCGGCATGTCCGGGCAGCGCGGCTACATCGTCCGGACCGTCAAGGACTACCTCACCCAGAACAAGATCATCGACGAGAATCAGCTCGACGCCGGCGGCTACCGCATCACCACGACGCTCCAGAAGCCCCGGCAGGACGCCTTCGTGAAGGCCGTCAACGACAAGCTGATGGACAAGCTGGACAAGAAGAACAACAAGGTCGACACCTACGTCCGCGCGGGCGGCGCCGCCGTCGACCCCAAGACCGGCAAGGTCGTGGCGATGTACAACGGCGTCGACTACGTCAAGCAGTACACCCCGAACGCCACCCGCAGGGACTTCCAGGTCGGCTCCACCTTCAAGCCGTTCGTGTTCACCTCGGCCGTCGAGAACGACTCGCAGACCCAGGACGGCCGCCCGATCACCCCGTACACGATCTACGACGGCACCAACAAGCGCTCCGTCCAGGGCTGGACCGGCGACCCGTACGCCCCGGAGAACGAGGACCAGGTCTCCTACGGCGACATCACCGTCACCGAGGCCACCGACAAGTCCGTGAACTCGGTGTACGCGCAGATGGCCGCCGACGTCGGCCCCCAGAAGGTCAAGCAGACCGCGATCGACCTCGGCGTCCCCGAGGCCACCCCCGACCTCGCCGACGGCCCCGCCATCGCGCTCGGCACCGCCACCGCCAGCGTCCTCGACATGGCGGAGGCGTACGCCACGCTCGCCAACCACGGCCGGCACGGCACGTACACGATGGTCGAGAAGGTCACCAAGGAAGGCACGCCGGTCCAGCTGCCCGAGCGGCGCACCCGGCAGGCCGTGAGCCGCGAGGCCGCCGACACCACCACCTCGGTCCTGCGCAGCGTCGTCCAGAACGGCACGGCCTCCGCCGCGCAGGCCGCGGGCCGCCCCGCCGCGGGCAAGACCGGCACCGCCGAGGAGGACACGGCGGCCTGGTTCGCGGGCTACACCCCCGACCTCGCCACGGTCGTCTCCGTCATGGGCCAGGACCCGGTCACCGCCGCCCACAAGTCGCTGTACGGCGCGATGGGCCAGGACCGCATCAACGGCGGCGGGGCACCGGCCGAGATCTGGGCCCAGTTCACCCGGGACGCCCTGAAGGACGAGCCGGTCACCGACTTCGACCTCAGGCTCGCCCCGGGCTCCGACGTCCCGCAGGCCCCCGGCACCGAGGCCCCGGCCGACCCGACCACGGGCGGCACCACCGACGGCGGCGGCACGTCCACCGGCGGCCAGGACGACGGCACCGAAACGCCCGGCCAGAGCCCGAGCGCCCCCGAGGGGCAGAATCAGGGCCAGACCGACGGCGGCACCACCGACGGCGGCACGGGCGACGAGTCCCCGACCGGCGGCGGCACCGCGGACGGCGGGACCGGCGACGGCGGCACCGCCACCGACGGCGGCACGGGCGACGGCGGCACGACGGAGGGCGGCGGCGACGAGACCGACGACGGCGCGACGGGCGGCCCCACGGGCCCCGGCTGGGGCGTGGTCCCGCAGGGCTCGCGTCGCGGCGAATAAGTCAGCTCAGTGACCCGAGGTCGCCTTCAGCCCCACCACGGCGACCAGCAACAGGCACACGAAGAAGATCCGGGCGGCGGTGGCCGGCTCCCCCAGCACGGCCATGCCGAACACCGCCGCCCCGGCCGCCCCGATGCCCACCCACACGCCGTAGGCGGTACCGATGGGCAGGGTCTTGGCCGCGTGGGACAGCAGCAGCATGCTGGCGACGATGCCGGCACCGGTGAGAACGCTGGGGAGCGGGCGCGTGAAACCGTCGGTGTACTTCATACCGACGGACCACCCGACTTCGAGCAGACCGGCGACGACGAGCAGAACCCAGGCCATGACGGCACCTCCGGGAAACGGGCTGACGGTGCGGTGCGTCGTCTTTGCCTTCGACCCGGTACGGCGCGTCTCGTCGGGGGTTACTCCAACGTAGCAAAGCAAGGCGAAGGGGCCGGTGACTCCCGTCACCGGCCCCTTCGCGCTGCTGTGCGGACTACAGATACAGGCCCGTCGAGTCCTCGGAGCCCTCGAACCGGTCCGCTGCCACGGCGTGCAGATCACGCTCGCGCATGAGCACGTACGCGATACCGCGCACCTCGACCTCGGCACGGTCCTCCGGGTCGAACAGAACCCGGTCGCCCGGCTCGACGGTCCGTACGTTCTGCCCCACCGCGACGACCTCGGCCCAGGCCAGCCGCCGGCCGACCGCCGCCGTGGCGGGGATCAGGATGCCGCCGCCGGAACGCCGCTCGCCCTCGCTGGTGTCCTGCCGCACGAGTACGCGGTCGTGCAGCATCCGGATGGGCAGCTTGTCGGGATGGGTGCTGTGCTCGTTTCTCTTGGCGCTCACGCCCTGAAACCTACCTGTCTTCCCCGTGAACGTAAGCGGTCGGGTCAGCCCTTGCGCCGCCGCGTGCTGACGGCGAGCAGTCCGACCACTCCGACGACGACGAGCGCGACGGGCACGACCCGCTCCAGGCGCGGCGCCCCGTCCTCGTCCACGAACCGCGACCGCACCTCGGTGACGGCCCGGTTGACCTCCACATAGGCCCGCCCGAGGGTGTGATCGATGTTGGACGCGACCTTGGCCTTCGCGTCCCCGACGATCGTCTTCGGGTGCACCCGCACCCCGATCTCGTCCAGGGTCTCGGCCAGGGTCTCGCGGCGGCGCCTGATGTCCGCCTCGATCTGCGCCGGGGTCCTGGTGTCCGCCGTGTCCGCCACCGTGTCGCCTCCGAAGTCGGTGTGAAGCCTGTGCGGGACAGTCTGTCAGCTCCGCGGCTCGTCCCACTGTCAGGACCCCCGGTTACGCTGGCCCGATGAGCGAGCGACTCCAGCCGGGGGACGTGGCCCCCGCCTTCACCCTGCCAGACGCCGACGGCACCGAGGTGTCCCTGTCGGACCACAAGGGCCGCAAGGTCATCGTGTACTTCTACCCGGCCGCCCTCACCCCCGGCTGCACCAAGCAGGCCTGCGACTTCACGGACAACCTGGAGCTGCTGACCGGCGCGGGCTACGAGGTGATCGGCATCTCCCCCGACAAGCCCGAGAAGCTGGCCAAGTTCCGCGACAAGGAGTCCCTGAAGGTCACGTTGCTGGCCGACCCGGACAAGCAGGTCCTGGAGTCGTACGGCGCCTTCGGCGAGAAGAAGAACTACGGCAAGACCTACATGGGCGTCATCCGCTCCACGATCGTCGTGGACGAGGAGGGCAGGGTCGAGCGCGCGCTGTACAACGTCCGGGCGACGGGGCACGTGGCGAAGATCATCAAGGATCTGGGGATCCAGGACACGTGACCCGGCTCGCCTGAGCGGGTCAGGCCGACTCGAGCAGGGTCGTATAAGCCCCTTCGGCGGCCCGGCCCTGCGCCGTACCGGGCGGAGTGTGGGCGAGGAACTCGCCGGTCGAACCGTTCTGCACGAGACGCCCGCCCACCAGTACAGACACATGATCGGCCTCTTCGGCGAGATCGGTCACGTCATGCGTGGACAGCAGGATGCGGACCTCGTCCTTGACCGAGCCCAGGAGATCGCGGAAAACCCGTCGCTGACGTGGGTCCATACCGGCCGTGGGTTCGTCCAGGAGGAGCACCCTTGCCTCGTGGACCAGGGCACAGGCCACCCCCACCCGCCTCAGCTGGCCGCCCGAGAGCCGGCTGGTGCGCGTGTCGGCGCGCTCCGACATCTCGACACGGGACAGCGCCCGAGGAGCGTTGGCCCAGGCATCGCCCCTGCTCATTCCCTTCAGCCAGCCCACATAGGCGACGTACTCGCGTGCCGTGAGCGAGGGCAGGGGGGTGATGTTCTGCGGCATCCAGGCCACCGTCCGCCGGTAGTCCTTGCTCTTCGCGTCGAGTCCGTCCCACGTCACGGTTCCCCGCTGCGGAGCGGTGACGGCAGCGGCCAGCTGCAACATGGTGGACTTTCCGGCCCCGTTCGGTCCGAGAAGGATGGTCAGTCCGTCCGGAAGGCGGTAGCTGAAGTCCTTCAGCACGGCAGCCCGCCGTCGGCCGTAGGCGAAAGTGCAGGAATCGAGAACAAGCGTCATGCGGCTCTCCGTGCGAAGCGGGTCGGTGAAAGGAGGTGGGCACCCACGCCGACGGTGAGCATCAAGACGGCTCCCGTCGTGGCGTACCAGGTGCCGGGCGGTTCGAGGAGGACGGTCCACGGATAGGCGTCACCGGGCGCTCTCATGCCGAACAGCACGCCGAGCAGCGGCCACAGTGCGGGAACGAGGACCGCGGATCTCCCGAAGAGAGCCCCGCACAACAGCGTGAGGCCGGCGAGGAAGGCCGTGTTGCGGCCCAGTGTCTCGGCCGACGCTGCCCCGGTGACCATGGCGATCACCTCACCCACAGCGCATGCGAGGGCCACCACACCGAGCGAGAGCAGGACGTCGAAGGATCTGACGGGCCGGATTCCGGTGTTCTCGGCGGCGTCCAGCCGGGTGTGCAGACAGTCGAAGAGGACCGAGGTCAGCACGAGCGGGACCAGTGTGGCGGCCTGCACGATCTCGGAGCCGCCGGACCAGATGGACGGCAGGAAGAGGGGGGTGTCCTGAACGATCGCCGCCAGCAGCGCGAACATCAGGAAGCCCAGGGGCAGCCGAGTGTGGGCGCGGCGGGCACGCAGCCACCACATCACGTTGTCTTCCCGTCTTCCTCGCAGGCCTCCGCCACGGTCTTCTCGTACCAGTCCAGTTGCCGGTCCTTGCTCAACCGCAGGACCTTCCCCACTCCGTCCTGGATCCGGCTGCGTTCCTGAGGGGTGAAATCGGGCTCGGAGCTGAGCCGTCTCAAGTAGGTGTCCGCCTGCCCGACCTTGGAGGACACCCAGAAGTAGACCTGGCGGGCGGGACCGGTGGCGGGAGGGGCGCATTCGAAACGCACCACTTCGCGGGCGATCTGGTAGCGGACGGTGCCGGTGGCCTCGCCCACCCCGAGCGGGACGGTCCAGTCGTCCTCGGTGGACGGTTCGGGATACCGGAGGCTGAGGGAAGTGTCCGCGATGGAAGCCGGCTCGGCGGGCAGACCGGCTCGTCTCAGGGTTTCCAGCGTGGCCTCCGCTTCCTCGGTGAGAAAGGAGATGTGCTGGGCGCGCGCCTCGGGCAGACAGATGCGGGGGGACTGCCCGGCGCAGGCGACCGTGCCGTGACCGGTGCTCCGCGGGCCTATGTAGCTCCAGTTGCCGACCAAGGAGAACGAGCCGAACGCGCAGACGAAGACGAGTGCTGCCGCGACGGCTCCTCGGAACCAGCGGGAAACGGGCGCCCACAGCAGGGCCATGGCGCAGGCGGAGCCGACGGCGAGCAGGAGGGGAGCCGCGAGGGCGGCGGGGGTGGGCAGTTCACCGAACATCATCTTTCCGGCGAAGAGGCCGGTGAGGTGCCGGGGCCACGGTGTCTCCAGTCCCGTGGACCAGCCGACGGCCAGGAAGTCGGTGACCGCGATGATGGGCACCACGGCGATGTGCCGGACGGTGGCTCCGACGGCGAATCCGACGATGCCGTGGGCGACGCAGAGCACCAGCGCGAACGCCAGCAGCGTGAGGCCGGGCAGGTCGGGTGCGACCTGCTCCTGAGCAAGGGCGCACAGCGTGGGGAGGACGAGGAGCAGCCAGGCCAGTACGACGACGGGAGCCAGGTGCTGTGCGGCGACGGTGTAGCGGGATCGCACCGCGCCCAGCCCCCAGATTCCGGAGGCTCCCAGCTTGCGCGCCTCCCAGGCGGCGAGACCCGAGGCGACCGCGAAGGCCACGGGCAGCAGGTTGCGCAGCACCGCGTCGACCACGGTGGCGGAGTAGCCCAGCGGATCGATACGGAGGTCGTCACCGAGATCGGTGGCGTAGTAGGCGAACACGAGAAGCAGGGCGACAGGCGCGACCCGCAGCGCGCTGCTGGACCTGATGAGTGTGAGGGGTTTCACTTCTTGGCTTCCTGGAGCGGTCCGAAAAGGGGGCGTGGTGCCTCGCCGTCAGCG
>NZ_JARVKU010000035.1:0-58100 GCF_029813805.1 Streptomyces sp. DH10 | reverse complement strand
GGCGCCCCGTCCCACCCCCAGACGCCCCCGCCCCCCTATCCGGCGTACGGCTATCCCCAGCAGCACCCCCAGCCCGGCGCGCACGGCGCCGCCCCGCCCTTCCACCCCGCCTACGGCGGCCTCGGCTCCACACCGCCCCACGGTCCGCCGCCGTACGGCACGGGCCAGCCCTACGGCCAGACCCCGCCCTACGGCCCGACCCCGCCCTACGGTCCGCCGCAGGAGCCGGTGCGAAGAGACGGCCGTTCCACCGCGCTGCTCGTCGTGATCGCCCTGGTCGTCGCGCTGGCCGCGGGCGGCTCGGTCTACGCGCTGATGCAGGGCGGCGACGGCGACCGGGCCGGCGGCGACCCCACCCCCACGCAGAGCACCGACGCGCCCCCGACCACGCCGGGCCCGTCCCCGAAGACCTCGCAGCCGGACACCTCCGTCTCCCCGGCGGACGGTTCGATCCCGACGGCGTACCTGGGCACCTGGGCCACGACCATCGACAACGCCGACGGAGCGCACAGCCGCTCGCTGACCATCCAGCAGGGCGAGCCGGGCGACACGGTCCTGTCCCTCGTGGCGGACGGCCCGACCAAGGGCGGCGGCAGCTACCACTGCGTGTTCGAGGGCCGGCTGACCACGGCCCCCGGCGCCGGCGGCGCACTGAAGATCGGTCCGTCCACCGTGAGGGTCGGGCAACCGCGCAGCGCGTGCACGCCGGGCGCGGCCAGCGAGGTCACCCTCCTCCCGGACGGCACGCTCCAGCGCGTCAACACGAGCAGCGGGGAGCGGCTGACGTACACGAGGCAGTGACCAACTCGCGGTTCCCGTGAGGCCGTTGAACGTAGGGCGAATTCCGGCCGACGGATTCCGGATACCCGCTCGTACGGCCGTACGGTGGGCGGACGATCGATTTCGTCCGGGCGGCGGCGGGGGCACCGACGATGGAGTGGCTGAGCGCGGAGAACCTCGTGGCCGTCGCGACGGCCGTCCTCGGCGTCATCGCCTCGGGCGTCATGGTCTGGTACGAACGCCGGGTGCCGCGCCGCAAACGGATCGGCTACCGCGTGCAGATGGACAACCCCATCGGCGACGACGTGCGCTCGGGCCGCGCCAACCGCCGGCTGGGGCTGTTCGACGAGGCGCCCGACATGACGGACGCGACCCTGGTTCTGCTGCGCATCGAGAACGACGGCTCACTGGCCATCGACCGCGACGACTACACGGGCCCCGAGGTCCACGGCCTCACCGCGGTGTTCACCGACCGCACCATCCGCGGGGTGTCGGTCACCCAGCCCTCCGACACCGACCACCTCATGGACCACTTCACCGCGGCCCGGGGCTTCGCCTACGAGGACAACGCGCTGCGCATCCCGCGCGTCCCGCTCAATCGCGGCGACTACTTCAAGCTCCTCGTGCTGCTGTCCGGCGGCGACGTGGGCCGCGAGGTCCGGCTGGTCGGGGGCCTGCGGGAGGGCGAGGTGCGCCCCAACCGCGCGGCCGCCCCGGACGACAAGCCACCGCTGTTCAGCCGGGCCGCCCGGCTGATCACCATCATGCTCACGCTGTGCGTGGTCACGCTGGCCGCGATCGTCGTCGCCCAGGACGACACCCCGCCCCCGATCGGCTGCGCGAGCGGCAGGCTCACCCTCACCGGTTCGACCGCGTTCGCGCCCGTCCTGCGCGAGGTGGCCGAGAAGTACGAGCGGGACTGCGGCGGCGACCCGGTCATCGACGTGGACCCGCACGGCTCGACGGCCGGGATACGGGAACTCGCGGCGGCCGGCGCGCAGGCGGCACGGAACGGGCAGGGGTCACCCCCGGTGGTGGCCCTGTCGGACGGCCCCAAGCCGGCCGGTCTGCCCGAACTGCGCGAGAACAGGGTGGCGTTGTCGGTCTTCGCGCTGGTGGTCAACGACGACGTGCGCCTGAAGAACCTCTCCACGAACGACGTACGGCGCCTCTACCGGGGCGAGATCCGCAACTGGCGGCAGCTCGGCGGCCCGGACCTGCCCGTACACCTGGTCAGCCGTGACGCCAACTCCGGGACGAGACAGGTGTTCCAGCGCCGGGTGCTGGGACGCGGCGAGATCGCCAACTCCTCCGTCGACTGCGTCCACAAGGACGACCCGACGGCGACCGTCATCCGCTGCGAACTCGACTCGACGGACCAGGTGCTGAGCACGGTCGCCGAACTCCCGGGCGCCATCGGCTACAGCGAACTCAACTTGGCCGCCCGCGCCAAGGGCCTGCACTCCCTGCGCCTGGACGGCGACCCCGCCTCCGCCGACGCCATCGAGGACGGCACCAGCGAATACCCCTACCGCGAGCTCGAGTACGCCTACACCTACGGCCGTCCCCCGGCCGACTCCCTGGCGTCGAGCTTCCTCACCTACCTCTCCCGCGGCAACGGCCAGGACGTCATCCGCACACACGGCCACCTGCCGTGCTGGACCCCGGAGGGCCTGACCCTGTGTGCGGAGGACTGACCCTCGATCCACCGGTCATCTCGGCTCCGGCGGCCGCTGGCGCGGCATGTTCGGCCGCGCACCGCCCCCCGGCGGCACGGAGAACCGTCCGGGGAAACCCCCCGCGTCACCCCCGCGCCCACCCCCCGGGAACGCCACCGCCTGCAACCCCACGGGCGCACCCCCGCTCCGGAACTCCCCCACCCACTCCGCCGTCTCTCCCCGCACCAGCTCGCTCACATCCTCGGAGAACCTCCGCAACACCCCCAGGCACCGCTCGGCCGCCTCGCTCGCCGTCCCCTCGGCCGGTCCCAGGACCTCCCGCACGCACTCCGCCGCCCAGTCGAACTGAAGTGCCTGCAACCGCCGCTGCACGGCCTGCGCGGTGGCCACGTCCCGCATCCAGCCCGACGTCACGCCGAAGTACCGGTCGACGGCCACACACGCCACCCCCAGCAGCAGCGCCAGACACCCCCAGGGCGCGATCCCGCCCGCGACCCCGGTCAGATCCAGCAGGGGAAGCGCGACACCGGTGATCGCCCCCACCGCGGCCCCGCAGCGCAGCACCCGCGCGCACCGCCGCTTCCACACCCGGTCCTCGAGATACCAGGCCGCCGTCCGGAGCGCCCCGCGCTCCACCCACCGGTACAGCTCGTCCAGCCGGACCGCCGGCTCCCCCCAGTCCCCGAGCGGGAAGGCCCGCCCGGTCAGATCGCCCGGCCGCAGCCGGGCCGCCCCCTCGCCCCGTCCGTCCTGAAGCGGCCCCTCGGGCTGCATCTCCGGCTGACCCACCCGGCACTCCCTACTGACCACGCTGCGTGACAAGTGGCACACACGACGCACACGCGCCGGACCCTTCCTACCCCCCAACGCGTGGCGAAGATGTAGCTTTCGCCGCTTTTCCGCCCGGAAGTATTCCTTGATCAGTTATAGGGCGCGAGGGAAACTCACTCGAAAGAGTGCTGGAGCGACGGCAGGCCCGACCACGTAGGCTCGTGCCGAACGGGAAAACGCGTACCGAGCAAGGAGCTGATCGTGATCCCCGGTGGTGGCCAGCCCAATATGCAGCAGCTGCTCCAGCAGGCCCAGAAGATGCAACAGGACCTGGCACAGGCGCAGGAGGAACTGGCGCAGACGGAGGTCGACGGCCAGGCGGGCGGCGGCCTCGTGACCGCGACCGTCACCGGCGCCGGCGAGCTGCGCAACCTGAGGATCGACCCGAAGGCGGTGGATCCGGAGGACACCGAGACCCTCGCCGATCTGGTCGTGGCGGCGGTGCAGGCGGCCAACGAGAACGCGCAGGCGCTCCAGCAGGAGAAGCTGGGCCCGCTCGCGCAGGGTCTGGGCGGCGGCGGCATCCCCGGTCTGCCGTTCTGAGACGCCTACCGCTTCCTCGGACGGGCGGCTGACAACTACGGTACGTACGGGAAGGCCGTACGGCGCGAACGACCTCGATGATCCACGAAAGGCAGTCCGTTGTACGAAGGCGTGGTCCAGGACCTGATCGACGAGCTGGGGCGGCTGCCCGGCGTCGGTCCCAAGAGCGCCCAGCGGATCGCCTTCCACATCCTCCAGGCGGAGCCCACGGACGTACGACGGCTCGCGCAGGCCCTCATGGAGGTCAAGGCGAAGGTCCGCTTCTGCGCGACCTGCGGCAACGTCGCGCAGGAGGAGCTGTGCAACATCTGCCGCGACGTCCGCCGCGACCCCGCCGTCATCTGCGTCGTCGAGGAACCGAAGGACGTCGTGGCGATCGAGCGCACGCGGGAGTTCCGGGGCCGCTACCACGTCCTGGGCGGCGCGATCAGCCCGATCGACGGGGTGGGGCCGGACGACCTGCGGATCAGGGAACTCCTGGCGCGCCTGGCCGACGGCACGGTCACGGAGCTCATCCTGGCCACGGACCCGAATCTCGAAGGCGAGGCCACCGCCACGTACCTCGCCCGCATGATCAAGCCCATGGGCCTGAAGGTCACCCGCCTGGCCAGCGGCCTCCCGGTGGGTGGCGACCTGGAATACGCGGACGAGGTGACCCTCGGTCGCGCCTTCGAGGGGAGACGACTCCTAGATGTCTGACGCCACGCTGCACGCGACCGACCAGAACCCGGATGACTTCGCCGTCCAGATCGCGGACCAGGTCGAGAGCTTCCTGGTCGCCGTCACGGAGATCGCGAAGGGCGACGAGCCGGAATCGGCCGTCCCCTTCCTCCTCCTGGAGGTCTCCCAGCTGCTCCTGGCCGGCGGCCGCCTCGGCGCGCACGAGGACATCGTGCCCGACGACCGCTACGAGCCCGACCCGGGCCCCGAGCCGGACGTCGACGAGCTCCGCGAGAACCTGGCGCGGCTCCTCGACCCCGTCGACGTCTACTCGGAGGTCTTCGACCCCTACGAGCCCCGCAAGGCGCCGGTGCCGGCCCGGATCTCCGACGACCTCACCGACGTCATCACCGACCTGCGCCACGGCATGGCCCATTACCGGGCGGGCCGCACCACGGAGGCCCTGTGGTGGTGGCAGTTCTCCTACTTCTCCAACTGGGGCTCCACCGCCTCAGCGTCCCTCCGGGCCCTCCAGTCGGTCCTCGCCCACGTCCGCCTCAACCAGCCCCTGGCCGCACTCGACGGCCTGGACACGGACCAGGACATGGGCGACGACACGCTGGAGATCGAGGCGGGCAGGGTGATGGCGGAGGAGATCGCGGAGCCGCTGGGGCTGCGCCCGGCCAAGTAGCCACCGACCCGCCGGGGCTGCCGCTGCCGTGACCTCACCGTCCCACGGCGGCGGCCAGCGCCCGTGCGTCGACGTACGGAGCGGTCGGCGTCGGCTCGCTGTACCACCTGAGCGGCCAGGTGTTCCCCTCCAGGGCCGGGATCCCGATGTAGGTGACGGTGACCGTACGCGGATCCCGCCCGCCCAGTTGCTGCACGCCGAGCGGCCAGTGCTGTCCGCGTACCGCCCCGGGCGCCAGCAGGAAGTACACCCACCGCGGCCCGCTCGCCTCACACACGATCGGCCCCGCGTCCCCGTCCGCCGCCTCGATCAGCCACTCGGCGACCAGTTCCCCGCGCAGGCCTTCGACCCGGACCGCGTCGAAGTGCACACCCGCGACGTGGAGTTGATGACCTGCCGCCGGGACCCACTCAGGGCGGTGAATTGCGTTCGTCATGGCCACACACTCGTACTCATGCGGCTACTTTCGGTAGCGACTGTTGTGGTACACGCCGTGGTGTAGCCGTCGGAGGTGGGCGCTGTGTCGGGCCAGTACAACTCCAATTCCCAGCCGCCAGTCGCCTGGCGATACAGCGGGAACCAGATGAAGCGCTGGCGTACGAAGGCGAACGTCAGCCGGGAGGAACTGGCCGCCGCCGCCAACTACTCCCTGGACACCATCAAGTCCATGGAGCAGGGCGTACGTATGCCGACGCCACGCGCCCTCGACGCGGCCGACGAGTTGTGCGGGGCCGAGGGCTTTCTGAGCGCGGCCAAGGAGTACCTACAGCGGGAGAAGTTCCCGGCGCGGGCGCAGGACTTCATGGAGAGGGAGCGGGAGGCCATCAGTATGTGGTGGTACGAAGTCTCGCTCGTCCCCGGGCTGTTGCAGACGAAGGAGTACGCGCGAGCGCTCATCGAGAACCGCATCCCGCCCTTGGACGAGGAGACGGTGGAGGAGCGGATCGCGGCTCGTATGGAGCGGCAGGCCATCCTGACCGAGCGGAAGCCGCCCGTGGGGCTGAGCTTCGTTCTCTACGAGGCCGTACTACGCAGCCCTCTGGTGGACACTCATCAACTGCGTCACCTTCTGGACGTTTCCCGTCTGCGGAACGTCGTGGTGCAGGTGCTTCCCTTCGAACGGGCCACCTCAGCCGCGCTCCTGGGGCCCATGGTTCTGCTGGAAACTCGTGATCACGAGCGATTCGCCTTCACAGAAGGCCCACTGGCCAGTGAACTTTCGGCTGATCCGGGGGCTGTCAGCCGAGTTACCGAGCGAATTAGCATGATCCGTACGCAGGCTCTCGACCCCGACGGGTCGGCCCGTTTCATCGAACGGATGGTGGATCAGTCGTGAGCGACCAGCTGAAGTGGTTCAAGTCCAGCTACAGCGACGACGAGGGCGGCGCCTGCGTCGAAGTCGCCCTGTCCGCCGCCGTCCACGTCCGCGACTCCAAGACCCCCGCCGGCCCCGAGCTCCACGTCACCGTGCCCGCCTGGGCGGCGTTCGTCTCCGCAGTTCAGCCCGAGGCTTGAGCCTCGGGCTTCGAGCCCTTCCATGGGCTTCTGGGCTGGGAAAATCCAACCCAACCAACCAAGCGTGTAGGTGAGTTGCAGCAGCCTACCTCGAACGGGTGACGTTCCGTGACCAGCTTGCGCCGCAGCGTGAAGCACCTCTAGGTTCGCGGCAATAGATCGGCCCCGGTCGGTGCGCCAACACCGGCTCCGGGGCCTGGACCTACGGATCGAAAGCGACTCGATCGTGGCTTGCTCCCACCCTAGTCCCGCCCTGCCGTCCCCGTCCCACCCGATGGCCAAATCGGGCTACGGCAAACGCCCCGCGGGTGACGAAGACCCGCACGCGGACCCGGACTTCGTACACTTGAGCCCACGCGACCGCGAGATCGCCGTCTTCGTCGACCATCTCGAAGAGGGCCACGCGATGGGCTACAAGGCGATCGCGTCCGTGCACCCCCGCTACGGCCAGCAGGCCGTGCGCACCTCGCTGAAGAGTCTGAGCGAGGCCGGCCACTCGCGGCAGATCCGGGAGCACATCACCGTCGAGGACAACTCGATGCGGTGGGTGACCCGGACGTACTGGTCCCGTACGCGCAGGTCACCGGAGTGGTGGGCGGAGTTCGCCCGGGAGCGTAAGGGCAGGATCGTGCCCGACGACTACCGGCCCGGGCTGGCCAGGACGGACGAGCCCGAGTCGCCCGCCGAAGAGCCCGCCCCGGAAGCCGAACCTCAGCCCCGCACTGCCTACCGCACCCTCGCCGACGTCCGCGAGGCGGACCCCCGTATGTCCCTGTCCGAGTCCGACTGCCGGTCCCTCGAATCGCTCGTGGGGGAGTGGCTGTCGCGTGGCTCGACCCCCGAGGACGTCACCAAAGCACTGACCGACGGGCTGCCGCCCGCCGTGACCAACCCGGGCGGCCTCGCCCGCAGACGACTGGAGGACAAGATGCCCCCGAAGAAGGCGAAGATCCGGCAGAAGGCCGCACCGCGCCGGGCCCGCGTGGATCGCGTGGTCATGTGCTGCATCACCTGCGACGCGGACGAGCTGACCACGAAGATCGAGGGCGGCATGTGCCCGGACTGCCGCGCCGAGTACGAGGCGGACCTGGCGGCCGAGGCGGCCGGTGAGCTGGACGCCGGATACGTCCCCGACACGTTTCTGGCCAACCCGGATCCCGTGTACGAGGTCGTGGACGTCGCCCGCCGCGCGGCCGAGGTACGGGCCGCGGGCGGCCTGCGCTCGAAGGCCGAGAGGGCGCTGTGAGCGTGCAGGAGGCCCCGGCCAGGGCACCATGGAGTCGAGGAGGCGACGCCATGACCCCCAGGACCGAGCACCGGCCGCAGATGACCGTCGAGGAGTTCGAGGAGCTGGAACGCCATGCCCCGGAGACCGTGCGGCTGGAGTTCATCAACGGAAAGGTCGTGGTCAAGCCCATGGCGGACGGCAACCACCGCGAGATGATCGCGTGGCTGCAACGCGTGTGCATGCAACATCGCCCTGATCTGTGGCTGCACGCGGAGAGCGGGCTGAAGACGGAGCGTTACCGCAAGGGGCGCGCTCGTGCCGACGGAGTGCTCGTCCGGGTGGGTGGCCTCAAGGGCCAAGGGGAGTGGTCGGAAGCCGACGGCGCACTGATGGCGGTCGAGATCACGTCGTACGACTCCGACACGAACCAGCGCGACCGCGTCGAGAAGCCCGACGGTTACGCGGCAGCCGGCATCCCCGTCTACCTCCTCGTCGACCGGGACGACGCGTCGGTCGTCGTGTTCAACCAGCCCGAGAACGGCCGCTACCGCCACGAGGAGAAGCTGCCCTTCGGCGCCACCCTCAAGCTCCCCGAGCCGGTGAACTTCACCCTGGACACCGAGCCGCTCAAGGAGTTCGTCGACTGAGGCCGAGGCCTCTCAGAGCCGTACGGCCGCGCCGGTCACGCCGATGCCCGTGTCCGCCTCCGCCGGTACCGTCACCGTGATCGTGCTCGGCCGTCCCATGTCCACACCCTGGTGAATGGTCAGTGTCGCGGGGACCGGGACGAGCCCGAGTTCCCGCAGGTAGCCGCCGAACGCGGCGGCCGCCGCCCCCGTGGCCGGGTCCTCGACCACACCGCCGGGCGGGAACGGGTTGCGGGCGTGAAAGACCGTGGGGGACTCCCGCCAGACCAGGTCGATCGTGGTCCAGTCCCTGCGGGCCATGAGGGCGCCGAGCGCGGCCATGTCGTAGTCCAGGCCGTCGGCCAGCCGGTCCCGGCCCGCCGCGGCGATGACCGGGTGCCAGGCTCCGCCGAAGGCCGCCCGGGGCGGCAGCGCCGGGTCCAGGTTCCCGGCGGACCAGCCCAGAATCCCCAGCAGCTCGGCCAGGTCGGCTTCCCCGAGCGGTGCCGTACGCGGTGTGACGCTCACCAGGGTCGCCACGAGCGTGCCGTCGGCCGCCCGGTCGGTGGTGACGGTGACCGGGCCCGCCGCCGTGCGCAGCCGCAGGCGCCCGGTGCCGTGCCGCTCCGCGTGGGCGACGGCCGTGGCGATCGTCGCGTGGCCGCAGAAGGGCACCTCGGCGAGCGGGCTGAAGTACCGCACGTCCAGGGATCCGTCGCCGGACGGCACCACGAACGCCGTCTCGGAGTAGCCGACTTCGGCCGCCGTCGCCAGCATCGTCGCGTCGTCGGCCCCGGTGGCGTCGAGCACGACACCCGCGGGGTTGCCGCCCTTGGGATCCGTGCTGAACGCCACGTAGCGCAATATCTCCATGGACGGACAGTAGCGTCCGGCTCGACGCTCACGCTGTGAGTTTTGGGGGCACCTTGTACGGCCCCTGTACGTGGGCTGCACGGCCGCTAACCGGTGACAGGCGAGTCTGGAGTCACTTCCACCGCAGAAGAAGCGGAGGCAAGTCAACTCCCCTCGATGTCACTGGAGATGTCATGAACCGCCGCCCCGTACGCCGTCGCATAGCCGTCGCCACCGCCGTCGCCGCCCTGGCCGCCGGTACCTTCGCCCTCGGCGCCGGGGCCGCCGGAGCCGACTCGCGCGGCACGTCCGGGAAGAACTCCGCCAAGATGGCCACCGAGGCGCAGGTGCTCGGGCTCTTCGACCAGTGGAACGCGGCGCTGAAGACCGGCGATGCGCAGAAGGTCGCCGACCTGTACGCCAAGGACGCGGTCCTGCTGCCGACGGTCTCCGACAACGTCCGTACGGACAGAGCCGAGATCGTCGACTACTTCGAGCACTTCCTCCAGAACAAGCCGGTCGGCACGAAGATCGAGTCGGTCGTCAACGTCCTCGACCGTGACACCGTCATCGACACCGGGGTGTACGAGTTCGCGCTGACCGACCACGAGACGGGCGCGAAGAACACCGTCAAGGCCCGCTACACGTACGCCTACGAGAAGCAGGCCGACGGCAAGTGGCTGATCGTCAACCACCACTCCTCGAAGATGCCCGAGAGCTGACCGCCCGGAGGGTGATCGTCACGCACAGGCCGCCGCCGGGAGCGTCCGTCAGGGCCACGGTCCCGCCGTCGTCCGTCGCCAGTTGCTTGACGACGGCGAGACCGAGGCCGGAGCCGCCCTTGCCGGTCAGGCCCTGGCCCCGCCAGAAGCGGTCGAAGGCGCGGGACTTCTCGGCGTCCGACATACCGGGTCCCTCGTCCAGGACCGACACCCCCACCACGTCGCCCAGGGGGTCCACCCGAACGGTGATCGTCCCGCCGTCCGGTGAGACCTCCAGGGCGTTGGAGAGCACGTTGTCCAGCATCTGATCCAGATGACCGGGGCTGGACAGCACAGACGGCCGGCCGTCGGTACTCCCCCTGAGCGCGATGGTGACTCCGCGCTCGTCGGCGGCCGGCCTCCACACGGCGAGCCGCTCCCGCAGGATGTCCAGCAGCGGGAGCGGCTCGGCCGCCGTCACCTTCGCCTCGGCCCGGGCCAGCACCAGCAGGCCGTTGACCAGCCGGTTCATGCGTACGACCTCGGCGGTGGCCTGCTCCACGTCCTCCCGTACGAACTCGTCGTCCACACCGTCCGCGATGTTGTCCAGGGACAGCCGCAGGGCCGTGAGCGGGGTGCGCAACTGGTGCGAGGCGTCCGCCACGAAGATGCGCTGGGCCGCGATCAGCGTGTCCAGGCGTTCCGCGCCCTGGTTGAGGGTGCGCGCCAGCGTCTGGGTCTCCGGCGGGCCCGTCACGGGGGAGCGGGCGGTCAGGTCGCCGTCGCTGAACTTGCTCGCCATGTCGTTGAGCTGGCGCAGCGGGCGGGTCAGGCGCCGGGCCACCCCCACGCCGAGCAGGGCGGCCACCACGAGGACCAGCACCGCGAGGATCGCCCGGAAGCCCCAGATGGTCCACAGGCGGTCGGTCATCTCGTTCGTCGAGTAGACGATGCGCACGGCACCGACGACCCGGTCCTCGCCGGCCGTCTCGGCGGGAACCGTGATCACCAGATCGGGGCCCCAGATGAAGGAGGAGCCCCAGTCGGTCGTGGAGTCGTTCCGGTCGAGGGCCGCGGTCAGGGCCGCGTCCTCCGCGGGGCGGAGCAGACCCGGCGCGCAGCCCGGGGCGCCGGCCACCTGGACGTCGCCGGGCGTCTGGTCGGCGTACGCCTCGGCCATCTTCTGGAGCGCCTCGCACGAGGTGGAGTCGCCGTTGGCCAGAAGCAGGGCCATGGTCCTGGCCTCGCGCAGCACGGAATCCTCGGTGTCGCCCCGCAGCTGGGAGGTGAGCGAGAACGCCACCGGCACCGTGAACAGGGCGATGGCGATCGCGACGAGGAAGATGTAGCTGCGGACGAGCTGGCGGATCATGAGGCGTCGCTGCCCGTTCCGGTGCTCGGGTCGCCGCCGCCGTCCTTGTCGCCGCCGTCCTTGACGATCTCCAGCCGGAAGCCGACCCCGCGCACCGCCTCGATCGTGATCGCGCCCGCCAGCTTCCGCCGCAGCGCCGCCACGTGCACGTCGAGCGTCTTCGTCGGCCCGAACCAGTTCGCGTCCCAGACCGCTTCCATGATCTGCTCGCGCGACATCAGCGCCCCGGGCTCCTCGGTGAGGAAGGCCAGCAGGTCGTACTCCTTGGGCGCGAGGGCCACCTCCTCGCCGTCGAGCCGCACCCGGGCCGCCTTGCGGTCGACGGTCAGGCGGGGGCCGTAGCGGTCGGGGCCGTTCCCGGGCGCCCCGGCGGCGGGGCTGCGGGGCTGGGCGCGGCGCATGACCGCACGGATCCGGGCGATGACCTCGCGGACGCCGAACGGCTTGGAGACGTAGTCGTCCGCGCCGATCTCCAGGCCCACCACCCGGTCCGTCTCGTCGCTGCGGGCGCTGATCACGATGATCGGGACGTCGCCGCGCTCGCGCAGCGCCTTGCAGACGTCGAGGCCGTCGGTGTCGGGCAGGCCCAGGTCGAGCAGGACGACGTCGTAGGGGCTCGTGCGGTCGAGTGCCGCCCGGCCCGTGGTGACCCACTCGACCTCGAAGCCGTAGCGCTTCAGGCCGCGTCTGAGGGACTCGGCGACCGGTTCATCGTCTTCCACCAGGAGTACGCGCACAGGCGAACCCTAGTGCTTGAAAGTTGGGGCACAGGGTTCGGGGCGCGTGCAACTGTGACGCCGGGCACTTTCTCGCGTGGCCGGTGCCGAGATGGGCATGAGCAGCTCTGAGCGAGTACCCCGGAAGTCTCACCATGCGATATCGCGGAAGGGATTTTCGGACGCTCGTTAGACTGAGCCGACCGCGGTACGAATGCGTATGAGCGGATAGAGACGGATTGAGCGAGGAGCGCACGTGGGCCTTGTCGTGCAGAAGTACGGAGGCTCCTCCGTAGCCGATGCCGAGGGCATCAAGCGCGTCGCCAAGCGAATCGTGGAAGCGAAGCAGAACGGCAACCAGGTGGTTGCCGTCGTTTCCGCGATGGGCGACACGACGGACGAGCTGATCGATCTCGCCGAGCAGGTTTCCCCGATGCCTGCCGGGCGCGAGCTCGACATGCTGCTGACCGCCGGAGAGCGGATCTCCATGGCACTGCTGGCCATGGCGATCAAAAAGCTGGGCCACGAGGCCCAGTCGTTCACCGGCAGCCAGGCAGGTGTCATCACCGACTCGGTCCACAACAAAGCCCGGATCATCGACGTCACGCCGGGCCGGATCAAGACCTCGGTGGACGAGGGCAACATCGCGATCGTCGCCGGTTTCCAGGGCGTCAGCCAGGACACCAAGGACATCACCACCCTCGGCCGCGGCGGCTCCGACACCACGGCGGTGGCCCTCGCCGCCGCCCTCGACGCCGATGTGTGCGAGATCTACACCGACGTCGACGGCGTGTTCACCGCCGACCCGCGTGTGGTGAAGAAGGCCCGGAAGATCGACTGGATCTCCTTCGAGGACATGCTCGAACTGGCGGCATCCGGGTCGAAGGTGCTGCTCCACCGCTGCGTGGAGTACGCCCGCAGGTACAACATCCCGATCCACGTCCGGTCCAGCTTCAGCGGACTTCAGGGCACCTGGGTCAGCAGCGAGCCGATTACGCAAGGGGACAAGCAGGTGGAGCAGGCTCTCATCTCCGGTGTCGCGCACGACACCTCCGAGGCCAAGGTCACGGTCGTCGGCGTGCCGGACAAGCCGGGCGAGGCGGCCGCGATCTTCCGGACGGTCTCGGACGCCGAGATCAACATCGACATGATCGTGCAGAACGTGTCCGCCGCCTCCACGGGTCTGACGGACATCTCCTTCACGCTCCCCAAGGCCGAGGGCCGCAAGGCCATCGACGCCCTGGAGAAGAACAAGGGCGGCATCGGCTTCGACTCCCTGCGCTACGACGACCAGATCGGCAAGATCTCCCTCGTCGGCGCCGGGATGAAGACCAACCCGGGTGTCACGGCCGACTTCTTCAAGGCGCTGTCCGACGCCGGTGTGAACATCGAGCTGATCTCGACCTCCGAGATCCGCATCTCGGTCGTCACGCGCGCCGACGACGTGCCCGAGGCCGTCCGTGCCGTGCACACCGCGTTCGGGCTCGACTCCGACAGCGACGAGGCCGTCGTCTACGGAGGCACCGGCCGCTGATGACCGGTCTCCGACGGGCCGACCGGCCCGGCCGGTCCGAGCGCCCGACGCTCGCCGTCGTGGGAGCGACCGGGGCCGTCGGCACGGTCATGCTCCAGATCCTGTCCCAGCGGGCGGACGTCTGGGGCGAGATCCGACTGGTCGCCTCCCCGCGCTCGGCCGGCCGCAAGCTGGCCGTGCGCGGCGAGGAGACCGAGGTCGTGGCGCTCACCGAGGAGGCCTTCGACGGGGTCGACGTCGCCATGTTCGACGTCCCCGACGAGGTCGCCGAGCGGTGGGCGCCCCTGGCCGCCGCCAAGGGCGCGGTGGTGGTCGACAACTCCGGCACGTTCCGGATGGACCCGGACGTGCCGCTCGTCGTGCCCGAGGTCAACCCGCACGCCGTACGGATGCGCCCGCGCGGCATCATCGCCAACCCCAGCTGCACGACGCTCTGCATGATCGTGGCCCTGGGCGCGCTGCACGCCGAGTTCGGGCTGCGCGAGTTGGTGGTCAGCTCGTACCAGGCGGTCAGCGGCGCCGGCCGCGCGGGCGTGGCGACGCTGCGGCAGCAGCTCTCCCTGGTCGCCGGCACGGAGCTGGGGACCAGCCCCGGAGACGTACGGCGGGCCGTGGGCGACGGCACCGGGCCGTTTCCGGAGCCGGTCGCGCTGAACGTCGTGCCGTGGGCCGGGTCGCCGCGCGAGGACGGCTGGTCGTCGGAGGAGCTGAAGGTCCGCGACGAGTCCCGCAAGATCCTCGGTCTGCCCGGCCTGCCCGTGGCCGTCACCTGCGTCCGCGTTCCGGTGATCACCACGCATTCGCTGACCGTGCACGCCCGCTTCGAGGGCGAGGTCACCGTCGGCAAGGCCCGCGAGATCCTCGCCACGGCGCCCGGGGTCGTGCTGTTCGACAACCCGGCCGCCGGGGAGTTCCCGACGCCCGCCGACGTGGTCGGCACCGACCCGACGTGGGTCGGGCGGGTGCGCCGGGCGCTGGACGACCCGACGGCTCTCGAACTGTTCGTGTGCGGGGACAACCTGCGCAAGGGCTCCGCGCTCAACACCGCCCAGATCGCCGAACTGGTGGCCGCCGAACTCTCGTGACGTGCCGGGCCGGTGGCCGCCGACCGGTTTCGAGAAGTTTCGCCACGCCGGAAACCCCCGGCCGCTGTCATAGGCGGTTTGTAGGATCTGTGCACGACATGTGAGCCGGTCGATGGTCCGGACCACTTGTCCCGAACCCGATCGGCATCCGAGGATTTACCTCCCCGCCCTCCGCAACCGCGCGGAGGGCGGGGAGCGTCTTTGCGGTCGCCCTTCCGGGCCGCGGGACACATACAGGCGTGGGGACGCCTGGAACCGGGCGTGGGGACGCCCGTTCATATCTGGACATAGGGGAAGAGCGGGACGCATGAGGGCATTTGATGCACCATCGGTTGTGCTGCCTGACGCGGGTAGACCTTCGGCAGCGAAGGTCGGCGTGAAAGTGATGCCCGGCGCGTACAACCCTGACAGGGGTGAGCGTGTCCAACAGGCGTGGCAGAGGTACTCGACTTCAGCGCGGCACGCGGCACGGTCATCCGACCGCCCCGTCCGGCGGCTCTACGACCCCGCATGTCCGGTACGCCCGGCGGCATGCCGGTGATCGCGCCCGTGCCCGCAGCGCGGCCGGCCCGCATCCCGAACCAGCGTGAAGGCGCCGAGGACGGTGTCGCGGCCGGGACCACCGTCGACCACCTCACCGAGACCTACCGGGCGCACTACCGCTCGCTGCTCGGTCTCGCCGCCCTCCTCCTCGACGACACCGCCTCCTGCGAGGACGTCGTCCAGGAGGCCTTCATCCGCGTCCACTCGGCCCGCAAGCGGGTCCGCGACCCCGAGAAGACCCTGGCGTACCTGCGTCAGACGGTCGTCAACCTGTCGCGCTCGGCGCTGCGCCGCCGCATCCTCGGCCTGAAGCTGCTGTCGAAGCCCATGCCCGACATGGCGAGCGCCGAGGAAGGCGCCTACGACCAGCTGGAGCGCGACTCCCTCATCAAGGCGATGAAGGGCCTCCAGCGCCGCCAGCGCGAGGTGCTGGTGCTGCGCTACTTCGCGGACATGACCGAGGCCCAGGTCGCCGAGACCCTCGGCATATCCCTGGGCTCGGTCAAGGCGTACGGCTCGCGCGGTATCGCGGCGCTCAGGCTGGCCATGGAGTCGCCGGTATGAGCGACGGCGACGGCGCGCGCCGCGACGGGCGCGACCGGCACGAGCCCTTCGAGTGGCACGAGCCGACAAAGCTGCACGGGCAAGATCCGAAGCAATCGCACGCTGGGAACGGAACTGTGAACCACGGCCTGGACGAACAGAGCCCCGAAGGGCTCGAATCGGACGAGCTGGACCTGCGCAGGCTGCTGCACGATGCGGTGCAGGAGGTGGAGCCGCGCGACGGCACGCTGGACTATCTGCGGAAGGCGGTGCCCCAGCGGCGGACCCGCAAGCGGCAGGCCGTCGTCGGCATGGCGGCCGCCGCGCTGTTCATCGGCACGGCCGTCCCCGCCCTCGTGCACGTCTCCAACTCCACCGGCTCCGAGGCCAACCCGTCCGCGATCGGCCACGCTTCCGAGGCCCAGGGCGGCGTGAGCCAGGGCAAGGGCCCGGACGGCGGCGAGAGCACCGCGGGCAGCTCCCCCGGCAAGACCGAGGGCAAGGACAAGGACGACAAGAAGCAGAAGGACAAGGAAGGCAAGAGCCCCGGCGTCTCGGCGGGAGCGTCCCAGGGGGCCGGCCCGTCCTCCACGGCCGCCGCCGGCATCCAGGCCTGCACCGCCGCCCAGCTCGGCCCCGCCGCCGGAAGCAGCGTCGCACCCGACTCCACCGGCGCGGTCTACGGCTCCTTCCGCGTCACCAACGTCTCGGCGGCGAGCTGCACGGTCACCGACCCCGGCTCGGTGGGCGCGCTGGCGCAGGGCGCCGCCGACGTCAGCAAGGTCGGCACGGCCCGTCACACGGCCGGGGACGCGGCGGCCGGCCTGCCCGACCCGTCCCTGGAGGCCGCCCAGCTGGTGCTGGCGCCGGGCGCCGCCTACGACGTGAAGTTCGCCTGGGTCCCCAGTGAGACCTGCCCCGTCCCCGGCGGCGACCCCGACCCCGACCCGGACCCCACTCCCGACCCCACCCCGACGGAGGGCAGCCCGGCCGCGGGCGGCACCTCCACCGGCGGCGACACGGGCACGGGTACGGCCCCGCAGCTGGCCAGGGAGGACGGCACGGTCGACGGCAGCGTGGCGGTGACGTACACACCGGCGACCGGCTCGGGCGCGGGCTCGGTGACGGTGTCCAACGCGTGCGCGGGGACGGTCTACTGGACGGGCGTACTGGCGGCGTCGTAGTCACGCCGAGCTGCGGGCAATCGTGCGGCTTGGGTCGGCGCCCGTCCCGAAGAAGCGGCACCCCGCTCCGCCGGGCCGCGGACCCACCCGCCCTCAGCAGCGACGCCGCCTACTTGGCAACGGCGTCCGCGGGGACAGGCTCCTCCTCCTGCACCAACCCCAGCTCCGCGTCCCGCGCGAACTCGATCTCGCGCCGCAGCAACCGGAACCACATGAAGATCACAAACCCCACGAAGGCGAACCACTCGGCGGTGTAACCGAGGTTCTGGAACGCCTTCAGGTCCAGCCCGGTGTCCGGCGGCGCACTCGCCGGCACCGCCTTCATCCCCGAGTCGCCCTTCGCCAACGTGACCCACGCGTCGTACACGTCGTACGGCACCAGGTTCACCAGAGACGCCGCGCTGATCGCCGCGGTCTGCCCGGCCGGCAGCCCGCCCTGCGCGCTGACGCCGTTGTCACCCGGTGTCTCGGACGCCTGGAGCGCCCCCGTGACCGTGACCTCACCGGCGGGCGGCGCGGGCGTCTTCGCCGCGTCGGCGGCACCGGGCAGCCAGCCGCGGACCACCGGCAGCGCCTCGCCCGAGTCGGTGCGCAGCAGCGTCAGGACGTAGAAGCCCTGCCTGTCGTCGAGCTTCCGGCCGGGCACCAGCAGCTGCTTGCCGTAGCGGCCGGTCGCGGTGACCTGCTTCCCGGACGTCGCCTTGGTCACCGGCAGCATCTCCCCGAGCGGCCGGGGCGCCTCGTGCCGGGCCTCGGAGACCTGCTCGGTCGCCGTGCGGTGGTCCTGCACACGGTCCTCGAACCGGCCCAGCTGCCAGGACCCCATGAAGATGCAGAAGGGGATGGACAGCAGCACGAAGACGTTGATCCCCCACCATCGGGGCGTCAGCAGAAACCGGTACACACCCTTACGGTACGGGTCTGCCGGGCGGGTCCGGCCTGCGGGGTCGGTACGACTCGCGGGCGCGAACGCCGCTCCCGGCCGTCGCCCGGTCAGTCCTTACGGGCCCGGATCGAGTACATCAGCGGGATCCGCGGCCGGCCTGCCGGGTAGCGGAAGTAGCCGTCCCGCCGCTCGAAGCACTCGAACCGCCGGAACAGCGAGACGTCGTGCTCGTGCAGGAACTCGATGCGCAGCCCGGCCGCCGCCAGCGCCGAGACGACCTCGCCGACCGGGTGCTGCCACTCCACGCGCCGGTTGTGGACGAACTCGGCGCCCTCGGCCGCGTACGAACCCGGGCTCTCCTCGACCCAGGCGTCCCGGGCGAAGTAGTCGTACATGATCCGCGAGCCGGTCTCGTCGTCCAGGACGTCGGTGAGCGGATGGAACTCGGAGAGGTACAGGAACCCGCCGGGCGCCACGAGCGCGGCGGCCGTCTCGGCCCAGCGCCCGATGTCCGGCAGCCAGCACAGCGCGCCGACGCCGGTGTAGACGATGTCGTACGACGGGTCCGGGACCGCGGTGGCCGCGTCGTACACGTCCGCCGCGACGAAGGCGGCCCGGTCCTGGCCGAGGCCGAGATCGCGCGCGAGGTCGCGGGCGATGTCGACCGCCGGTGCGGAGAAGTCGAGGCCGACGACGCGGGCGGCTCCGTGCCGGGCCCAGGACAGGGTGTCGAGGCCGATATGGCACTGGAGGTGCAGCAGCGAGCGGCCGGAGACGTCGCCGACCTCGGCGACCTCGAAGTCGCGCAGGGGGTCCTGGCCGGCCCGGAAGGCGTCGAGGCCGTAGAAATCGCCCGCCGCGTGCAGCGGGACGCGCTCGTCCCAGTGGGCACGGTTGGCTTCGTGCCAGTCGGCCGGCGTGGGGGAGTACATGGTCACTCCTGACCTGCTGGGAAGGGGGACCGGTGGAGGTTATCCACAGGCTGAGGACCTCGCCAGCGAATTGTCGGCGAGGGCGTGCAGTATGGGGCCATGACTGAGAGCAACGGATCCGACGCGCGGGATCAGCGGGACCAGCACGAGCAAGAGGTACAGGCGGGACGGCAGGAGCGGATGCCGGACTGGGAGAGGCGCTTCCGGGCGCCCCGGGTGTCCCTGCCCGACTGGGCGGAGGACGCGCCGGACCGCTCCCTGTTCGTGTCGAACGCGACGGGGACGTACGAGCTGTACGCGTGGGACCGCAAGACGGGCGAGCAGCGCCAGGTGACGGACCGGCCGAACGGCACGACGGACGGCGTGCTGTCACCGGACGGCGCCTGGATCTGGTGGTTCGACGACAAGGACGGTGACGAGTTCGGCGTCTGGCGCCGCCAGCCCTTCACGGGCGGCCCGGACGAACTCGCCGCCGAGGGCCTGGACGCCTCCTACCCCGCGGGCCTCGCCCTCGGCCGCGACGGGCGCACGGCGGTCGTCGGCCGCTCGACCGACGAGGACGGTACGACGATCCACCTCGTCCGCACCGGCGAGGACCCGGTGGAGATCTACCGCCACCGAGAGTCGGCCGGCGTCGGCGACCTCTCCCACGACGGCTCGCTCATCGCCATCGAGCACACCGAGCACGGCGACGCCATGCACTCCGCCCTGCGCGTCCTGCGCACCGACGGCACGCCGGTCGCCGACCTCGACGACACCGAGGGCGGTACGCGCGAGCTCGGCCTGGAGGTCCTCGGCTTCGCCCCCGTCGACGGCGACAGCCGACTCCTCATCGGCCATCAGCGCCGGGGCCGCTGGGAGCCCCTGGTCTGGGACGTCGCCTCCGGGGAGGAGACGGACCTGGCGCTGGAACTGCCGGGTGACGTCAGTGCCGAGTGGTACCCGGACGGCAGCGGCCTGCTCATCGCGCACAGCTTCGAGGCGCGCAGCGAGCTGTTCCGCTATGACCTGGCGAGCCGCGCCCTGACCGAGATCCCGACCCCGCCCGGCACGGTCTCCGGTGCCACGGCCCGGCCCGACGGCAGCGTGGAGTACCTGTGGTCCTCGGCCGCCGAGCCGTCGGCGGTCCGCTCCACGGCCGGCGGTGTCGTGCTCGACCCGCCCGGCATGAAGTCACCCGGCTCGGTGCCGGTGGAGGACGTGTGGGTGGAGGGCCCCGGCGGCCGCATCCACGCACTCGTCCAGAAGCCGCAGGGCACCACCGGCCCGCTCCCCACGGTCTTCGACATCCACGGCGGCCCGACCTGGCACGACAGCGACTCCTTCGCGGCGGGCCCGGCGGCGTGGGTCGATCACGGCTACGCGGTGATCCGGGTCAACTACCGCGGCTCGACGGGCTACGGCCGTGCCTGGACGGACGCCCTGAAGCACCGCGTGGGCCTCATCGAACTGGAGGACATCGCCGCGGTCCGCGAGTGGGCCGTCACCTCCGGCCTCGCGGACCCCGAGCGTCTCGTCCTGACCGGCGGTTCCTGGGGCGGCTACCTCACCCTCCTCGGCCTCGGCGTCCAGCCCGACGCGTGGGCCCTGGGCATCGCGGCGGTTCCCGTCGCCGACTACGTCACGGCGTACCACGACGAGATGGAAGCGCTGAAGGCGATGGACCGCACGCTCCTCGGCGGCACCCCCGAAGAGGTCCCCGACCGCTTCGAGGCCTCCTCCCCGCTCACCTACGTCGACCAGGTCAAGGCCCCGGTCTACATCTCCGCCGGCGTCAACGACCCCCGCTGCCCCATCCGCCAGATCGAGAACTACGTCAAGCGCCTGGAGGCGAGAGGAGCGGTCCACGAGGTGTACCGCTACGACGCCGGGCACGGGTCACTGGTGGTGGACGAGCGGATCAAGCAGGTACGGCTGGAGCTGGAGTTCGCGGAGAGGTACCTGAATCGACAGTCGTAACCCGCGGGCAGTCGTGCCTCCACCAGTGCCTTGAGGGCCTGGGAGGTGCCCCCAGGGCGGCACGGGTGGGCGCGGGCGGCACCCCGCTGCGCCGGGTTGCGCCACGCCCCGGCCTCAGCCCCAACGCCGAGCACCTTGCAAGCGCCGGGTCGCGCAACACCGCGCATCGGCCCGACGCGGCGCACCTCGTGATCGCCGAGCAGTGAAGCCCACCGCTCGGCGATCACGCCCCCGCCCGCTCCCGCCGCCTCCGTCCCAGCAACTCCGCCAACCCCCGCCGCGTAGCCGCCAGCACCACCCGATCACCGGCCCCCAGCACATACGTAGGAGGCAGATCCCACACCAGCCCCGAAGCCGGCGCGCCCTCCTCCTCCGGACTCTCCCCCTCACCCCGCCGCCCCCCAGGAGGTGCCGTATTGAGCGCCAGCACCCGCCACGCCCCCGCCCGGAAGGCCTGCCCCACCGTCCGCCCCTCCAGCTGTGGATGCCCGCCGACCTCCACCTCCGCGAACAGCAACACCCGCCGCTCCACCGGAATCGCCCCCAGGATCTGCCGCCCCATCATCGCCCCGGCGAACGCGGGTGCGGCCAGGTGCGACACACTCCGGCTCCGCGTGAGGGCGAACGGATGCGCGGCCCGGAGCGTCCGGTACACCGCGGTCGCGAAGTCGTCGTCGTACAGCCGCAACACCACCCGCAGATCGGGCCGCACGGACCGCGCGTACAACGCGGCCTCCAGATTCGTCGTGTCCGCACTGGTCAACGCCAGCAACGCATGCGCCCGATGGATCTTCGCGGCCTCCAGCACCCCCTCCTGCGTGACGTCCCCGAGTACCACCGGCACCCGCAGCCGCCGCGCCGTGGCCATCCCCCTGGCCTCCGGGTCGGACTCGACGCACACCACGGGAATGTGCAGCTCCCGCAGCCGCGTCAGCACCCGCGTCCCGATCTTGCCGAGCCCGAGCAGCACCACATGCCCGCCCAGCCCCCGCGGCGGCTTCCGGAGCGCGGAGGCGCTGCGGAACGTGCCCAGTGCCTCCAGCACAGCGGCCAGCAGCACCGGCAGCAGCAGCAACCCCACCAGCCCGGACAGCAGTTGCAGCACCTGCCGCCCGGTCGACTCGTGGAAGGCGGGATCGTTGATGCCGAACAGGTCGAGGAGCGTGACGTACGTGGCGTACAGCGGATGCTCCCCGGTCACGAACATCAACGCGACGGCGAGCGCGAGCACACACCCACAAGGCCGGCCAGCGACCACCGCAGCCGGCGTGAGAACAGCGAGGCGAACGGCGGCACACCGCCCCGCCCCGAGGGCAGGGACGGCCCGGAGTACGACACCTGCTCCAGGACGACGGTCCCGCGCCCGGTCGCCGACGCCACCGCGGCCTCGTCCGGCAGCAGCTGCGGCCCCTGCTCCCCGCTGCCCTCGGAACCGTCCGCGCCGGCCGGGTCGTTGCTCGTCGCGGACAGCAGCGCCAGGGTGCACAGGCCGGGGTCGGCCACCTCACCGGGCCGCGGCGGCTGCCGCTCCACGGCACGCAGGACGAGCCCCTCGGTCTGGACGACCTTGCTGGTCCCGACGAGGGCCGTGGCGGCCAGCGCGGGAGCGGCCGTGTCGGCGTCGGACAGCACGGTGGTCGACGCGTCCAGCCCCGCCGTTCCGGGCCCCGTGCCGGAGGCCACCGCCGCGGTCTGGTCGAGGAGTTCCTCGATGTGCTGGCCCAACCGGCGGTTGTACAGGCGGAGTACGAGCCTGAGACGGGGATTGAGCCGGCGGGCGGTGAGCGCGGCGCGGATGTTGGTCTCGTCGTCGTCGTACACGAGCGCCAGGGCCGCCGCCCGGTCGGCGCCCGCCTCGGTGAGCACGGCCTCGGTGACCTCGGCGGCCTCCACGACCTGCTCGTTCGCGGCCGGTTCGGCGCCGCCCGCACCCGTCCGGTTGACGGCCGCGCTGAACCGGTCGAGCAGGGCCGCCGAAGCGGCCCGGGCACGTCCGACCACCGGCTGCCGCACCCGGCGCACCGAGGGCGGCACCACGAGCGTGACCTGTTCGCCGTACACACCACGGAGTTCGGCGGCCAGCCGGTGCGCGAGCCCGTCGTCCCCGCACACGATCATGTGCGTGGCCGGATCACCCGGCAGACCTTGGTTCGGAACGCTCCCCACAAGGGAGAAGACTGCCTCACCGGGACGGCTGGTTCCAGAAGGGAACCACGGTGACTGAACACCCGACGTGGCGCGGCCGTACAGAAGGGGAGGCAATGCCCGTGCGCACGAGCGGAGGTACCGGGCCCGTGGCCACCACGAAACCCGCCCCGCAGACGACCGACGAGACGGCCGGGAACGAGACCACCCCACCGGTCGCCGGCAAGGGTCCGGGCCCGGACGACGCCCGCCACCTCAACTCCCCCCTCCTGCTCACGCTCCTGCTGCTCACGGCCGTGATGCTCCAGGACCCGATCCGCGCGGCCCTGTCCGCACCCGTGATGCAGAGCTGGATGACGGTGTTCGTCGCGGTCATGGTGCAGGCGCTGCCGTTCCTGGTGCTCGGGGTGCTGCTGTCGGCGGCGATCGCGGTGTTCGTGCCGCCGTCCTTCTTCGCCAAGGCCCTGCCGAAGCGCCCTGCCCTGGCGGTCCCGGTCGCGGGCGCGGCGGGCGTGGTGCTGCCGGGCTGCGAGTGCGCGTCGGTGCCGGTGGCCGGGGCGCTGGTCCGCCGAGGAGTCACACCGGCGGCGGCGCTGGCCTTCCTCCTCTCGGCGCCCGCCATCAACCCGATCGTGCTGACGGCGACGGCCGTGGCCTTCCCCGGCAACCCGGAGATGGTCCTGGCCCGCTTCGTCGCCAGCCTCCTGGTGGCCTGCCTGATGGGCTGGCTCTGGCACCGCCTCGGCCGCACGGACTGGCTGCGCCCGCCCGACAGACCGTCGTACGAGGGACGGGGCAGGGGAGCGGCGTTCTGGGGCTCGGTGCGCCACGACGTGATGCACGCCGGCGGTTTCCTGGTGGTCGGTGCGATGGCCGCGGCGACGCTGAAGGCGGTGGTGCCGGAGGAGTGGCTGCGCGTGGCGGCCGGGCATCCGGTGCTCTCGGTGCTGGCTCTCGCGGTGCTCGCCGTCCTGCTGTCCATCTGCTCGGAGGCGGACGCGTTCGTGGCGGCGTCCCTGACCCAGTTCTCGCTGACGGCCCGGCTGACGTTCCTGGTCGTGGGACCGATGATCGACCTAAAGCTGTTCGCGATGCAGGCGGGCACCTTCGGCCGTGCCTTCGCCCTGCGCTTCGCCCCCGCGACGTTCGCCCTGGCCGTCGTCGTGTCGGCCCTGACCGGAACGGTCCTGCTGTGAACCGCCTGGCCCAGACGGCCCTCCTCTTCCTGCTCGGCGCGACGCTCCTGCACGCAGGCCTCACCGACCTCCACCTGCGCTACGTCAAGGCGGGCCTGCGCCCGCTGGTCCTGCTGGCGGGCGTGGTGCTCATCGCGACGGCGGCGGCGACGCTCTGGTACGAACGCCGCCACGCAGCCGCACGACAGCACCACCACCACGAGCCCCGCATCTCCTGGCTCCTCGCCCTCCCCGTCCTCGCCCTGATCCTGGTCGCCCCGCCGGCCCTGGGCTCCTACAGCGCGGCGCACACGGGCACGGCCCTGACCAAGCCCTTCGGTTTCCCGGACCTCCCCGCCGGCGAGCCGCTCCGCCTCGGCGTGGCCGACTACGCCGGGCGCGCGGTCTTCGACGACGGCCGCTCCCTCCGCGACCGCGAGCTGAAGATCACCGGCTTCGTCACCCTGGACCGGGCGGGCGCCCCCTACCTGGTCCGCATGGGCCTCAACTGCTGCGCGGCGGACGCCCAGCCGGTCAAGATCGCCCTGACCGGCAACGTCCCCCCGGTCCTGAGCCCGGACACCTGGCTGGAGATCACCGGCCGGTACACACCCCGCCGGACCAAGGACCCGGTCAACGACGGCCCGATCCCGTACCTCGACGTCACCAGAGCCAGGCCGGTACCGGCACCGGCCGACCCGTACGACGAGACGTGGAACAGCTGAGCCCCGCGTAGCCCGCGTACTCCGCGAACTCGCGTACTAGAAGAGCGACTTCCGGGTACTCGGGAATGCCGCTGATCAGCGAGGGGGAGGTATGACCACACCGAGCGGCGAGACCGGGACGGTGAGGGGGACCGGGACCGGGACGCAGACCGACCGCGCGGCGGAACTCAGCCGGGACCTCCTGACCGAGGCCCGAGAGCAACTCGCGAAGGCCGACAGCAAGGCCGGACTGACGCTGGCGACCCTGGGCGCGGCCCTGACCGCCCTGCTCGGCGCGATCGCCGGCGGCCTCATCGCACCCGGCCAGTACGCCGTGATCCCCCAGCTCCTGGTATGGGCCGGCTGCGCCGCCTGCGCCCCGTCCCTCGTCCTCCTCGGCCTGGCCGTATCCCCCCGGCGCCCCTCCCAGGTCTCCTCCTCCGGCTCTTCTGGTTCTTCCGGCTCCTCCGGCGACGCGGCACAGCTGGAGGTCCTGTCCCGCACCGCATGGATCAAGTACCGCTGCATACGCCGGGCGATGGCCTGGGGCGCGGTCTTCCTCACGCTCACCCTGGCGGGGACGCTGGCCGGGGTCCTGTCTTAGCAGTCCTGGACGTGGAGGTTGTACAAGCGCGGCGCGGCGGTCGTCCCCCGCACGACAAGCCGGGGCGCGACGACGTCCTCCCCGGCCGCGTCCTGTTCACCCTCCGGGCGTGCGCCACCCGCCAGGGGCGCGACGCCTTCCAGGCGTGCGACGGCCCGACCGACCGCGAGCCGGGCGAGGCGCGTGCTGTCCTGACCGACGGTGGTGAGGTCGATGTGGGCCAGCCGAGCCAGGTGGCTGTCGTCGAAGCCGACGACGGAGATGTCGCCGGGAACCGTCACGCCGGAACGGAGGAACACGTCGAGAACGCCGGTCGCGCAGCGGTCGTTGAAGGCCAGCACGGCCGTGGGGCGCGGGCGGGCCGCCAGCAGTACCCGGGCGGCCGAGGCGCCTTCCTCCTCGGTCAGCCCACCGGGCAGGACGCGGATGTGTTCGCCCAGGCCGTGGCGGTTCATGGCGGTGCGGTAGCCGCGGCGCCGGTCGGCCGCGCCCGGCGCCCGGCCGCCGTCGACATGGGCGATGTCCCGGTGCCCGAGGCCGACGAGATGGTCCACGGCTTGGCGGGCCCCCTCGTCGTCGGCGGTCCGTACGACCTCCAGCCCCGGGATCGGTGACCGCAGCCGGCGGGCCACGGAGACGACCGGCAGCTGCCGGGCGAGTTCCGCCAGGCGCGCGGCGGGGGCCTGCGGCCCGAGCAGGACCAGCGCCTCGCAGCGGTCGGCGAGCAGCGTCTCGGCGGCACGCTGCTCGCCGCGCCCGGCGGCCACGGCACTCAGCGCGATCTGGTACCCGGCCGGTTCCGCCGCCGCGTAGATGCCCTCGATCAGGTCGGCGTGGAACGGCTGGTGGAGGCCGAACTGCACCCCGAGCAGCCGGGAGCGCCGGCTGCGCAACAGCCGCGCCCGGGCGTCGGGACGGTAGCCGATGTCCCGCGCCGCCCGGAGGACGCGCTCCCGTGTGGCCGCACTGGCGCCCTTCGCCTCCCGCATCACGATGGAGACCAGCGCCGTGGACACACCGGCCCGCTCCGCGACGTCCGCGAGCGTCGGCCGCCTCCCCTCGGGGGCCGCCGGGGCCTCTGGCACGGGTCCTCCCTGGTCGCTCGTCGTCGGGTCGCCGGACAGCTGCTGGCGGCCTCGATTGTAGAACGTTCTAGCAGCGGGTCTTCTGTTCCTGCTAGAACGTTCTAGTGCCTAAGTCACTGAAGTCACCGCCGCGAGAGGAACCGGCCATGTACACACTGGCGGCCTGCGCCGAAATGCTCTTCCTGGACCTGCCGATGGACGAGCGGGTCCGGCGCATCCACGACGCCGGCTTCCAGGCGGAGATCTGGGACTGGACCAGGCACGACCTCGACGCACTCGCCCGCACCCCGGCGGAGTTCTCCTCGATGACCGGCTACATCCGAGGCAGCCTGACCGACGAGGAGGGCGCGGCGGAGCTCCTGCGCACCGCGGAGGAGTCGATCCGGGCGGCAGAGCAACTCGGCTGCCCCCGACTGAACCTGCACGGCACCGGCCTGGACGACAAGGGCCTGCCGGTCACGCCCGCGACCGGCGACCCCACGGGCCCGATGTGGATCGCCGCCCACCACACCCTCACCCGCCTCGCCGACCTGGCCGAGAGCGCCGGCGTGGTCTTCACGCTGGAGAACCTCAACACGGCCGTCGACCACCCCGGCGTCCCCTTCGCGACCGCGGCCGACACCCTGGCCCTGGTCCAGGCGGTGGACCGGCCCGGGCTGCGGATGAACCTGGACCTGTACCACGCCCAGATCGGCGAGGGGAACCTGATCGAGCTGGTCCGCAAGGCCCACGCCCTGAACCTGATCGGCGAGATCCAGGTGGCCGACGTCCCCGGCCGCCGCGAGCCCGGAACCGGCGAGATCAACTACCCCGCCGTCGCCCGTGTCCTGAAGGAGATCGGCTACGAGGGCACGGTCGCGATGGAGGCGTGGGCCTCCGGGGACAGCGAACTCGCGCTGGAACGCTTCGGCTCGGCTTTCACGCTCTCATAGCCGGACAGCGGAAACGGTTCAATGCCCCTCCCTTAACTCACCAGTAATAAGGCTGGCCCCTGTTCTCGCAGGAACGCGCGTTCGGTCAATTCCGGCTGGGAAGCTAGAAAAGAGGCCACATCCCGTCCCGCCTGTTTGCCGGGGCACGGCTCGGCGGCAGCATGGTCAGACGCTTGAAAGGCGCACTGTGCCGCGGAGTGAGATCGTCGGGGGTGCTGGTGAATCACGTGTGGCCGCCGTCCACCTTTCTTGGCCGGCTGCGGAACACGACACGCGAAGAACTCCGGGGGCAGGGCACCCCGATCGCCTATCCGCCGCATCGCGCCCTGCTTCAGCAGGGCGACGAGAGCCGGCACGTCCTGTTGCTCACGAGCGGTGTGGTGAAGGTCGTCGCCAGCACAACCCGTACTGATACGGAATCACTTCGCGCACTCTCTCCTAGCCTCTCGGGCAGCACATTCGTGGGCAGTGAGGTTTTCTCAGAGGCTAAGTTCAGCGTCTCTGCGGGATCCGGTGTGGACCACTTCGAGTATGCGCGGCCTTCGCCGGTAGGGAGTCACACCGGGTCCGGCAGGTCCATGAGCGCGAGTTTGGCCGGGTCGACCACGGCGGTGATCTCGGTGATGTGGCCGTCGGCGACGGTGAAGACCAGGAGGGAAAGGGGGGTGTCGTCCTCGCTCCAGGAGATGACGCCGGGGCGGCCGTTGACGGTCGCCGCGTGGCCTCGTGCCGCGCTGCCGGCCACTCGCGCGCGAGTGGCGACTTCGGTGGCTCCGAGCGTGACGAACGTGCCGTTCGGGGTGTGGACGGTGAACTTCACTTCGGGGTGGAGAACCTGCAGCAACTGCTCGAACCGGCCGTCGCGGGCTGCGGCCAGGAAGGCTTGGACCACCTCGCGTTGTTGTCGTCCAGCGCTTGCCGGCTGCTGGGCGGCCTGTATCTTCCTGCGGGCGCGGCTGGCGAGCATCTTGGTCGCGTCGGCGGATTTGCCGAGAATGGTGCCGATCTCCGCGAAGGGCACGGCGAACACGTCGTGCAGCACGAACGCCAGTCGTTCGTCAGGGCGCAGCGAGCCGAGGACCGTGAGGAGCGCGAGGCCGACGGAGTCCCCGACAAGGGCTACATCGGCGCCGGCATCGGCATTCACGTGCCCGTACGCCGCCCCAAAGGCCACTCCGAGGCCGCCCTGGACCGAGGAACCCGCGCCACGAATGCGCTGATCAGACACGTGCGGGCACGCGGCGAGCGGACCGCGGCGGAACTGAAGGAACGCTGGCGAGCCCTCAAGCGCGTCACTCTCAGCCCGAGCAGAATCGGCGACATAGCCCGCGCCGCGCTTGTTCTCAATGGGCACTGGAAATGATCTTCAGTTCCCGATGGAAGCCAGCGACCAGGGGCTGACCTCTTGGCCGCGACAAGCCGTCGGTAATCGCGAGGCAGAGTGTTTGCACCGGGAATGGGAAGATGCAAGAGCGGGAGGGAGGACAGGAGACAACCGTGACCGTCCTCGCGATCTTTCTCCTTACCATCGGGACGCTCTTGGTCCTGATTGGGACGCTTCTGGTCCTTATCGGCATGCTTCTGATCGCCGTCGGGGTGGCCCTGATCGTCACGGGCACGTTCTTGCTAATTCGGAGACTTTTCGGCCGTGACCGAACACGATCTCACTCCTGGTGAGCCTTGGGTGACACCTCAGCACCTGCGGCCGCCTTAGCCGCACGTTGGTTACCACTGAGCGCCCTCCACGGCCCGGGGATGGCCCGGGAGGGCGCTCGTCTGTTTGTGTCGAGGTTCTCCGGCAGCACTTTGAAGACCATGGCTGGGAGCGGCTCGCTGCTGGCGACAAGTGAGAGGAGCACGGCCTGGTCTTCTCGTCGGCTGTCTGTAAGCCGCTCGATGCGACCAACGTCCGGCGCGCCTTCCGCCAGGCGCTCAAGGATGCCGAGGGGATCAACGCGGACGAGTGGACGCCGAGGTTTTGGTCCAGGACCGTCCGATCGCGGCTGTGACGTTTGGCCTCCTGTTTGGCCCCCGGGAAATTGCGGTGACGCTGCATTCGATGCTGGTCAGAGCTGCGATCAGGCAGGGCGACCGACCTTCCGACGTGGCATGGCCCCGGACGCCAGTCGCGCGGTCAGCGCCTGGTCTCGTACCTGGTCAGCACCATGCCCTCGGGAAAGGTCCGGGTCTCCACCAGGCTCAGGTTCACCCAGTTGTCCAGGGCTGTGAAGAACGGGGTGCCGCCGCCCACCAGGACCGGATGGGTGACGATCGCGTACTCGTCGATCAGCCCGGCCCGCATGGCCGCCGCGGCGAGTGTGGCACCGGCGATGTCCATGGGGCCGCCGTCGTCGGCCTTGAGCCTGGTGATCTCGGTGACCGCGTCGCCGGTGACCAGACGGGTGTTCCAGTCGACCGTCCTGGTCGTAGAGGAGAACACCACCTTCGGCATGTCCCGCCAGCGGCCGGCGAACTCGATCGCCGCCGGTGTGGCACCCGGCTGCTTGTCGGCGGTCGGCCAGTGGGAGCTCATCGTCTCCCACAGCTTGCGCCCGTACAGGGCCAGGCCCGTCGCGTCCACCCGGTCTGACCACCACTGGAACAGCTCGTCGCTCGGCACGCTCCAGCCGAGGTCGTCGCCGGGCGCGGCGATGTAGCCGTCCAGGCTCATGTTCATGCCGAAGGTCAGTTTCCGCATGGCGTCAGCCTCCCGTGAATCGGTATTCGGCGTACAGACCGGCACGGCGCGCAAAACTCATCGGTCAGGACTTCACCGCGGCAGGAAACCGGGCTTCTCCTCTGCCAGGGTGTGGAGTCGGTTGAGGTAGTCCTGCGCCGCAGGTTCTGCGGCGTTAGCGGCGCCGCATCTCGGCAGCAAGTTCCCGGCTGGTCATGATTCGAGCATCCGCCGCCCCTTGTCCACGGCCACCTCGACTTGCCGGCGGTCTCCGAGTCGCGCCCATGCCTTGGCTTCCTGGGCAGCGAGCTGTCCGGCCACGCTGTGGTGCGCCGCCGTCTCGGCTCCGGCCCGCGCCGCCGCGATGACGCCGCGGTAGTCGCCGGCCGTGAGGGCGAACCATGCCCGCATCTCGTGCGCCCACCCGGCGATCTCTGCATGGTCCGCTTCGGTCGCGAGCGAGAGCGCGGCCTGTCGCGTCGACTCGGCCGCGTGGCGGGCGCCCCGTTTGGCCCCCCGCTTGGCTCCCTGGGCATGAAAGAGGCCCATTCGCGATCAAGCGAATGGGCCTCTGACCAGCGTCGGGGTGGCGGGATTTGAACCCACGACCTCTTCGTCCCGAATAAGGTCAGGGTGAGATCGAGACCTGAGTATGAGGCTATCTGCGCAGTTCAGAGGCTTGGGATGAGTTGGTCTCGCATGGCCCGTGGGAGCGGCGGGGAGAAGATCTTCTCCCAGTTTTCTCCCAGCGTCTCGCGTCGGACGGCAGCCCGCGGCACCGTTCGCTCTGCTGGCTACTCCTCGATCCAGTCTTCCGCCACCGCGCGAATGAAGGCCACCAGATCGGTTTCCTGGGGAGGGATTCGCGTGAGATGGCGCGCAGCGAAGACGAAGTAGTAGCGCTCGACTCGGGATCGAACCGTCTCCTCCTGCGGTTCTGTCGTCGCCAAGGCTAGGGCGACGTGCCCGGGCTCTCCGTACGCGCGGACAGGGCGTCCGCGGCCGTCGTAGCCTTCGAAGAATTCGTCTACCGACTCGATCAGTTCATCAGCCACGGCTGGCTCATGCAGGATGAACATGCGTCCGTCCTCGTCGAAGAGCAGCACAGGATCTGCCGGATCTGTCATCGCTGGTCCTCTTGAGTGACGGAAGGTGCTGCCGCCTCGCCGCGTTGCTTCCCGATCACGGAGGCACCGCGGCGTAGCGATGCGCGGCGGTGCTCGATGTCGGCTCTCAGCTCCTCAGGAGTTGGCCAAGGTGCACAACGATGGATCATGCGATGGCAGTTTGCGCAGATGAGCGCAAGGTCACTGAGCTTGGTCTTACCTTCGCCGGCCTCGTGCAGAGGCACGACGTGATGGCATTCGACGTAACCGGCTCCGCGCTCGCCGTAGACCTCTTCGAAGTCGAATCCGCAAGCCTCGCACGCCAGACCGCCCCCCTTGCGGAGGGCCGATTCGATCTTCCTCTTCCGCAACCCCTTATTCCGTTCTCTCGCCCGGTGTCGGCGCAGCAGCAACCGCCCCTCGGGTGCGCTGAAGTCGTCGTCAAGCGCCTCGTCGTCAGTCTGAGCGAGGTCCTGAAGCTCGCCAGTGCTGATGCCTTCCCGGATGAGGCGGGCCACCTCGGTCATCTGGTCTGGCCGTGCAAGAAACTCGTGCAGGACCTCGACATCGAGGGCGCCGCCGTTGGTGGGCTTGCCGCGGTAGTCAGGGTGTCGGGTAGCGATGTCGAACGTCTTGCGAGCGACCCCGTTGGGATTGCGGAACTTGTCGTTGCGGTCCGCGTCAGCGTGGATGGGCAGCAGTTGAAGCAAGGCAGACAACTCAATGACTCGGCTGTCCTGCGCGTCCAGGCCCTTCCAGTCGTTCGTCATGACGAGATGGCAGGCAAGAATGACTTCGTCGCGCGCCCAGTCCGGGTTCTTGACGGCCTTGACTTGAAAGCCGAGGCGCTTCAACCAGGCGGCTGCATGGTCCTTGCCACCGCTGAACTCGCTGGGGGCCAGTGCCCGCCCCTGGACCCACTTGTGCGCCACTCCGGTGATCGCTTTCGAGTCGTACTCCCGCCCCTCGTGTACGAGAACGTACGAGCGGGCCTCACCGAAGCCGTACTTCGACAGGAAGGCTTCACGTCCCAACTCGTCATGCTCAACGACTGCCTTGAGCACGGACTCCCGTGTGATCGCTCCTTTACGCATGGCAGAAGGCTACGACTGGCGACTGACAGCCGTGGTCGCGATCCGGAGGGGCAACATCCATGAACCGGGATCGGCCCGACACGATCCGAAGACTCTCGCGGAGTGGCCAATCGTGCGTCGAGTGTGGTGTAGATCACAACGAGGAGGGTGGCTCCTGCATGCGTAGGCGCCTGACCCGCATCCGAAATGGCCGTCACGTGCCGCTGAGCTGCACTGCCGGCGGAAAGCGCGAAAGCGGACGCTCGCGTCGAGGTGAATTATCCCCCCGAGACCGTGAACGGAATAGGTCTGCCGTCGCCTTTACCTGCTTTCTGGTGGTGTAACGTAATCGACATCCCTAACGGCTGTCCCGTATTTACGGGCCGGAGGCGGAAGGGAGGTGAGGCGGTGGCCGGACACCAGCCCGATGAGGGCCAAAAGCCGGCATGGACGGAGCGTCGCCGCCGCTGGGTGCGTCTATCGCGTGCCCTGCGGCCTGTGGTCGTGATTATCCAGCTTGTGTACTACGCGATTCGCGTGGGACGGGAGCTGTGAGGCACTGACCTAGGGAAACGGCGATGGGGACCCACCAGGAGGCGGGTCCCCGGAGTCCACGCCTGCCGTGTGGGTCCCGCGCGACGCTTGGCGGCTGTACGCGGGGCCCACACCCTTAGGTGGGCTACTGACCGCTACGGTAGCACGTTCTTAAATCCAATTAAGCAATTCCCGGAGGAACATTGCCGGGGATCTTTTGCGTCCGTGATCCGGCTGACATTCGCGGCGGAAGATTTCAAATCTGACTGTTGAAAAATTTCCGGGCCGCCAAAACAATTTGACTGTCGCAGAGCAAAGTTCACGGAAGACCAAGCTTCTTCCGCCGTGGTAGATGAGTCAGGTTGAGGGTGCCCAGACGGTGCGCTGCGACGTACGGGCCTGCCGTGCGCTGCCATTCATGCAGGTCTGGAGCCTGTAAGGGCTCACCGCGGCATGAATCCGGGCTTCTGCTCAGCGAGCGAGTGAAGTCGCGCAAGGTACTCCTGTGCCGCCGGCTCGGAGCGGTACCGGCCGCGCATCTCGGCAGCAAGCTCGCGGCTGGTCATGATCAGTGAAGGCACCGACTTACGGTCCCCTTCGAGGGCTCGCTCCCCCATGATGAGTGCCTGCTCCAAGTCGCCCTCACGTGCCGCCGTGACGCCCAGCGTGACGCGAGCTTCAGCGTTACGCATCGGCGAGCGGTCGGTGCCGTCGAAGTCCGTTCCTACCCTCAGTACCTCTTCGGCGAGCGTGCGGGCGAGCTTGTCCTCACCGACCAGGCGGTAACAGTCCATCGCGTAGAAGTCGAACTTGGCAGGGTCCACCACGAAGTGGTTGTCCAGGTTCTCGGGGTGCGGCATCCCTTCGAGCATTCGCCGCCCTTTGTCCAAGGTGACCTCGACCTGCCGGCGGTCTCCGAGCCGTGCCCATGCCTTTGCTTCCTGGGCAGCGAGCTGCACGGCCACGCCGTGGTGGGCTGCCGTCTCGGCTCCGGCCCGTGCCGCCGCAATGACGCCGCGGTAGTCGCCGGTCGTGAGGGCGAACCATGCCCGCATCTCGTGCGCCCACCCGGCAACCTCTGCGTGGTCAGCCTCGGTCGCGAGCGAGAGCGCAGCCTGTCGCGTCGACTCGGCCGCGTGGCGGTCGCCCGTGTCGTACTCGACACATCCGACCAGTAGAGCGAGCCAGCCGGACAGCGCGAGAACCTCGCGGTGTTGCGCGAGCGTGAGGCTCTTCGAGTGAAGTTCAACGACACGGCGAAGCCACTGCCGCCCCTCGATGAGAAGTTGCTCGCTCGGCATGAACGGGTACTCCGAGGCGAGTCGGTCCGTCGTGATGCGCAGAGCGTCAAGCGTGGCGTTGTCGACGTCGGACCGGTTGAGGCGGCTCACGATCTCCAGTGTCTCCATGCCGGACGCTGCCAAGATCTCCTTGTCTCCGTCCCGCCGTGAGGGCGCCGGGAAGAGCGCGTGCGTCACGGTGCCGAACGTGGCCGCGATGATCGGTTGGTAGAAGTCGTTCGGTGCCTGGCCGGACTCCCAGCGCTTCCACTGGCGAATCATGCTCTCTTCTGCGGGCAGCTCCGTGGGAGCATGCGCTCGCAGGGCCCTGACTGCGTCACGCTGCGACCAGTCGCGCGCCATCCGCTCGGCCGCGATGCGCCGCGCCCATGCGGGCCTGTTGTCGGTCATGCGCCCTCCTCCGAGTGCCTGCTCCGAGTCTCGCGCGCGAGCCCGGGGGACAGGGAAGGTGACAGGCGGGTGTCACCGAACATGTCCCCTCCTCCGGTTCGCCGTCCCCAGGCTGTCACTTACCTCTCAACTCCCGTTCTGCGCATGCTGGTTGCAGATCACGCACCACCCGGCACGGAGCGGTTTTCGAGCGCTTCGAGCCTGCCGCGGAGTTCCGAGACTTGGGAGGTGAGATGTTCGAGCTGACGCAGGACTTCGAGAAGGTCGACGCCGGCGTCGGCTTCGCTGGCTTCGGTGGCCTGCTCGGGGTCACGGGCGTAGCTGCCGCGCGACGTGGTCAGGATGAGCCCATCCTCGCGGAGGATCGTAAGGGCGCGCTGCACCGTCATTCCCGAGATCTTGAAGCGCGTAGCCAAGTCTCGCACGGAGCCCACATGGGCCCCCGGCTTGATGTCGCCACGCAGGATCTCTTGCCGCAGGATGTCGGCCGCCTGCTCGGACTCCGGTCTGGGGTCGTCCTTCGAAATTTCAGCGCTCATCACGCCATCGAGCGTACCCACCCCTAGTACGACCTAGCACGAATCTCCGCGGTCCCCTTGCGTCGTGGTACGTGCTAGTACATGCTGTTACATGTCAGCACGGTAGGCCCGAAGGGCTTCGCCGGCTGTGTCTGCAAGTGCTTGACCTGCAAGACCGCACGACCAGGAGCCCCGCATCGGACGGGGGGAGGCGACCCGGCGCCTTGTCATTAACCGGAGGGCTTAGACCGAAAGGTCACGTCTCCATACGCCTACTTCGAGGCCGGACAGCTCTACCTGATACGGGAGCGCGGTCGCGATGAAGGAGACATGCACTACCGCCCCGATGGTCGTACGGACCGTTCGACTCGGTCCGGGGGCGCCGCCCCGCCGCATCGCGGCATGGGGGCTTCGCGGTACGGCCGCCGTCTCACCACTTCAATGCCGCGGCCGTCCCGCTCCTTCGCTCATCCCGTGCTCCACTCCAACAAGCCTTGGGAGCTTGACCATGACTGAGCGCACCTTCGTCTCCGAGACCTCCGGCCCCATCATGCTGGGCCTGTCGCTGCCGGTCGGCAGCGTCCGCGTTCAGGTCCTCGACAGCCTGACCACCGCCCGCGTCGTACTGCGTACCGACGACGCCACCGGGCCCGCTGCCGACGCCATCAACCGCGCCCGCAGCATGCAGAGCGGTCAGGCGTTCGGCATCGAGGTGCCGGAGATGCCCGGCAACGTGATGGTGCAGAGTCGGCGCGGCAACCGCATCGTGCAGAACGTCGGCACGGTTTATGGCTCGGTTGCCGGCGTGACCATCATCAACGGCCGCGTCGTCTCCGGCGGCATGAACACCATGCCGACCGTCAGCCCGATCGAGGCCACGGTGTGCCTGCCCCCGCACTCCTCCCTCGCGGTCGTCTCCCAGTCCGCCGACGCGGAGGTCTTCGGTTACGTCGACCGGATGGAGTTCCGTTCCGTCTCTGGCAGCGTCGACGCCGATGGCGTCCGGGAACTGCGCGCCAACACCACCTCCGGCGACATCCACGCCGGCCGCGTCACCGAGCTGATCAGCGCACAGTCGGTCTCCGGTGACATCGAGGTCGACCTGTACGACGGTCGCGGCGCGACCCTGAGCACTACCTCGGGGGACATCAGGGTGCAGGCCACCAATGGCGCCGCCGGGCACGTCAGCGCCAACAGCGTCTCCGGTGACGTGCGCATCTCCGGTGCCCGGCACCTGAACGTGTCCGCCAACACCGTCTCCGGCCGCGTCCGCAACGGCTGACCTGCACCACTGCCCCGATGGTCGTAGACCGGGTTCGACTCCTGGTCGGGGCACTTTCCCCTGCCGTGCTGCGGCTCGGGTTCTTCCGGAGTAGTCGCCGTCTCACCAAACGCCTGCGGCTCTCCGGCTCCGTGTCCCTCCCACTTCAGGAGCTGTCATGCGTACGTACATCGGCCACCAACAGGCCATCTCTGCCGCGGACTTCGCGGAGCTGGCGCTCGGCACCCCGGTTGAGCTGTGGCTCGGGGTCGAGGGCGAGACGGACGAAGAGCGCGCGGCCCGCGAGGACGCGGCGCGCGACATCCTCGCCGACAACCCCGACCTTCCCGACGACCTGATCCGCATCGCCGCGCAGGTCATCGAGGAGAACCCGGACCTGTTCGACGTCATCCCCCTGACCCGCCCCGCCCGGCGCCGCCGCGCGGCACGCAAGGGGGTAGCGGCATGACCACCAACCCCGCTCCCGAGGCGCCTGTGTCCGGGGTGCCGCCGCTGACTAAGCCGGAGATGGGACTCGCCGGAGTCGGCGCGCTCGCCGCGGCCGGCGTCGGCGCGCTCGGTCTGATCTCTTCCTTTGACGCCGTGTCGGCCGCCGCTGCCCGATGGGGCTTCCACGTTCCGTGGATGCTGCCGGTCGGGATCGACGTGGCCATCCCGGTGTTCACCGTCGCCAACCTGCTGTTGATCCGGATGGACATGGCGCTCGCGTGGGTGCGGTTCGTGCCGTGGGTGCTCACCCTGATCACCTGCGGGCTGAACGTCGCCGCCGGACAGGGCATGTGGGCCAAGGTCGCCCACGGCACGATGCCGCTGCTGTGGGTGGTGTTCTCCGAGATCGGCGCGCACATCTACGCCGTGCGGATCGGCGCGGCCACTGGTCGGCGCATGGAGAAGATCCGGTTCTCTCGCTGGCTGTTGGCCTTCCCCTCCACCTTCGCGCTGTGGCGCCGCATGACGCTGTGGGAGGTCACCTCCTACTCCGAAGCGCTGGCACGAGAGAAGGAACGGCAGTTGGCCCGCGCGGACCTACGCGAGCGCTACGGCCGCAAGTGGCGCTCGAAGACCCCGCGGCGCGAGCGCGTGATGCTACGCATGGGCGACCTGGCCCCCGCCGCCGAGCAGGAGGCGCCCGCACCGCCCCCGGCGGACAATCCGCCGGCACCGGTCGACTCCAAGTCGCGCCCGCGTCGCCGGACACCCGTCAAGGGCAAGGCAAAGACACAGCGCACCTTCGAGGAGGCGCTGACCGAGGCGCGCACGGTCACCGCAGAGTGGACCGGGGCGGAGCTGACCGCGGACCGTCTGCGTGCCACGCTGCACGTCTCGCAGGCCAACGCCCGAAAGCTCCGCGACCAGTTGAAGGCGGAGCGGGTCGACGGCCGTCCGCTGCACTCCGTGGATGACGCGGAGGGCGACGGCACGACGGCTGAGGCTGCCTGATGTTCGCCAAGTGCTTCGATCCGACTGGCGCGAGGTACGGACTGCCTACCTATCCGTGGCGCTATGCGCCCGACGGGCTCGCCACCAAGCGCCAGTTACGGGCGCGCGGCTTACGGCCCGGTGGGCAGTCGATCGCGGCGCAGATCATGCGCCCGCGCTACCGGCGCGGCCCACTGGTCGCCTACCTCTACCGCGTCGACCGAGCCAAGCCCGTACGGCCGATGACGCCGGGCAAGTGGGCCGCGCTCGCCAAGGCGAACCGTGCCCGCCGCACTTGCCCCGCCTGCCGACGGGACGCCGGATACGTCATTCCCACGTCACTCGGCATGTGCGTGCCCTGTGCCTACCCCGAGGAACAGCCCGCCGCCTGACCTGCACAACACGATCCGGCGGGGTCCGTCCGCCCACCTCCTACAGCGACGGCCGGACCCCGCCTTTCCTCCCATTGGAAGGGCCTTTCAGTGAAGCACCCCGACGACGACAACGAACTGTTCAACCGACTCGAAGCGGAGATGAGCGCCGACTCCGGGGGCGAGGTAGTCGACCTCGACAAGGCGCGGTCGGCCCGTTCGGAGTCGGCCGACCCGACCGCCCGACCCGACTCCGACCCGTCGGCCGACTCCGAGACCGCGCGGTCGGGTGCCGAGTCGGGCGACCCGACCGCGCGCGTGATGGTCGATCTGCCGACCCCGACGGCCACCGGTCCGGGCTACCTCGGTCGGCTGCTCGGTGCCCAGCGCCGTGCGGTCGTTCCCGTGTGGCTGCGGTCGGTGGCGGAACTGCGGACTGCCACGGCGTGGGTGGCCCGTCACTACGCCCACGCTGCCGGGTATCACGCGCTGCGTGCCCCGGTCTACGCCGCCCGGCTCGCCCTGCAAGCCCCAACCGGCGCCGCCCGATTCGTGGGCGGCACAATGCGATGGGTGGCCGACCGTGAGGGCGAACCGGTCCGACTCGCCGCGGTCCGGCGTGAGGACGCCGCGGAGTACCTGAAGCTGTCGCGGCAGCGCGACGGACGCGTCCGACTGCGCACCCTCGTTGCCGTGCTCGCCATGTTCGTCGGGCTCGGCTCCGCGCTCGCCATCTACGTGCTCGCCCCCGACTGGCTTCAGGCGGTGTCGGTGAGCGCGGTCGTGATGGCGCTCGGGTTCGCCGGACGCCGCGCGGATGCCCCGGTCATCCACCGCGCGGTGGAGCTGCCCAAGGCGGTCAAGCTCACCAGTGACATCGTGCTGCGGGCGCTGGGTGCTCTCGGCATCCCCGCCATCAACCAGGTGCAGGCCAAGGGGCGCGACGGGTTCGAGTTCACCGCCCCGATCACCCGTGACGGCCCCGGATGGCGCGCGGAGGGCAACCTCCCGTACGGCGTCACGGTGACCGACGTCATCGAGCGTCGCGACCGGCTCGCTTCCGGCCTGCGCCGCCCGCTCGGGTGCGTGTGGCCCGAGGCGGTACCGGATGAGCACACCGGTCACCTCGTGCTGTGGGTGGGGGATCAGGACATGTCCCGCGCCAAGCAGCCCAAGTGGCCGTTGCTCAAGTCGGGTTCCGTCGACCTGTTCAAGCCGGTCGCCTACGGCACCGACCAGCGCGGACGCTGGGTCGAAGCGACGCTGATGTACATCGCGGGCGTCATCGGCGCCATCCCGCGCATGGGCAAGACGTTCCTGCTCAGGCTGCTGCTGCTCATCGCCGCGCTGGACCCGCGGGCGGAGCTGCACACCTACGACATGAAGGGCACGGGCGACCTGGACCCGGTCGGCGACGCCGTCTCGCACCGCCACGCGGCGGGCGACGACGACGAGTCCATCGAGTACTGCCTGAACGACTTCCGGGCACTGCGCGAGGAACTGCGGCGCCGCACCAAGGTGATCCGCTCGCTTCCGCGGGATGTCTGCCCGGAGTCGAAGGTGACCAGCACTCTCGCCGACAAGCGTTCCTTGGGTCTGCACCCGATCGTGATCGGAGTGGATGAGTGCCAGGTTCTGTTCGAGCACCCCGAGCACGCCAAGGAGTTCGAGGAGATCGCAACCGACCTGGTCAAGCGCGGTCCGGCCACCGGCATCGTGCTGCTGCTCGCCACGCAGCGCCCGGACGCCAAGGCGCTGCCCACTGGCATCAGCGCGAACGCGTCGGCGCGTTGGTGCCTGAAGGTCATGGGTCAGCTCGAAAACGACATGGTGCTCGGCACGTCCGCGTACAAGCGCGGGGTACGGGCGACCATGTTCGCCTGGGGTGACAAGGGCATTCACTACTTCGTTGGTGAAGGCTCGGACGCCCGGATCGTGCGCGCCATCTACATCGACGGCCGCGCCGCCGAAGACGTCGGCGCCCGCGCTCGCCGCATGCGCGAGGAAGCGGGCACCCTGTCCGGGCACGCGCTCGGGGAGGCACCCGAGCCGGTCACCAGCGCGTATGACCTGCTGCGCGACATCCTCGCCGTTGTGCCGGCCGATGAGCCCAAGGTGTGGTCCGAAACCGTCGTTGCCCGGCTCGCAGAGCTGCGCGAGGAGGTCTACGACGGCTGGGACCCCGAGGGACTGGCCGCGGCCCTGAAGCCGCACGGCGTCTCAACCATCCAGGTGGGCCGCCGGGTCAAGGGCAAGGTCGTCAACCGGCGCGGCATCGACCGCTCCCACATCGTCGCCGTGATTGCGGAGCGTGACGGAAAGCGGGACGCGGGCTGAGGCTCCGGGCCGCTAGCGCTAGCGGCATGCCTCGCTAACGTTAGCGGCCCCGCTAGCGCCACAAACCCGCTCTGATCAGGCCGCTAGCGGATAGCGGCCCACCTGCGGAAACCCCTGAAACCCGCCTGGAAGGGCCCGTCATGACCCCTGCCCTGCTCGCTATCACCCTGATTCTGGGCGTAACGCTGTGTTACTTCGCCGTGTGCGCTGCCTCGCCGTTCGGCAACTGCCGCAAGTGCAACGGCTGGGGCTTCGCGATGAAGACCGACCGCAAGGGCCGCATGAAGCGCGGCAAGGACTGCCGCCGCTGCAAGGCCACCGGCAAGCGCATACGCGTCGGCCGCTGGCTCTACAACCGCTGGGCCCGCATCTACCGCGCCGGCACCGACACCCCCTGACGGAGGGCTCCCAATGATCCTGAACATCTCCGCCGTGCTGCTGTTCGGCGCCGCGTCCGCACTCGCCGTCAAGACCAAGTCCGCCGGAGGCGGCGCGGCCATCGTCCTGTTCCTCTTCGGGTTCTTCGCCGCCGGGACCGGCGCGTACGAGCCCATCCACAACCTCGTGCAGGCGTCCGCCGACGCTCTGTCCGCCCTCGGGAACTGAAGGAGGCTCGCTGTGCACGAGCACGCCAACCTCGTACCCGGCCGTCGTGAAGCGGCCGTGGAAGTCCACCGGCCCACTCCGCTCGCCCCGGTGCCGGTTGTACCGGTACAGCCGGGCGCCATCCCTTCGGTGACGAGTGTCGTCCTGCCGGACGGTCGCGTCGTGACCGGCTACGCCCTCGAACCCCCCAAGCCCGAACCCGCCGCGACCAAGCCGCCCGTCTCCCGCGCGGCGGTGAACATCGCCCTGGGGGGCATCGGGTTCGGCGCCGTCTGCGGCGGGCTGTTCCTGCTGACCGCGTTCATCACCGCGCTGACCGCGCTCATCACTCAGCTCATCACACTCGCCGCCGTCGTCTTCGGCGGATGGGTCGCCGTACAGGTCTTCAGCGCGAGCGGCCACAGCGGCGGCAACACGTTCAACATCCGCAAGGCCGTCTTCAAGCGCAACCACTTCCACGGCTAGCTACGCCCGAGGCGGGCGCCGTCTCACCACAAGCCTGCGCCCGCCCCGGTTCTCCTGTCCCTCCAACAGAACAAGGAGACCTCCAGCATGACCCAACGTCGTGCATTCGGCGAGGGCCGTCCGGCCCATGCCACCCAGATGAGGCGCGGCCGACGTCGGCCGCGCGTGCTTGACACCTTCTGCTGCCAGGGTGGCGCCGACATGGGCTACCGCCTGGCTGGCTTCGACGTCGTGGGCGTCGACATCGCCCCGCAGCCCCGTTACCCCTTCACCTTCATCCAGGCCGAAGCGGTGGCGTTCATCAGCGAGCACGGTGCGGAATTCGACTTCATCCACGCCTCCCCGCCGTGCCAACACGACAGCGAGTGCCAGCGCATCCGCGGCAACGCTCACCCCGACCTGATCGCCCCCACCCGCGCCGCCCTGGAGTCCACAGGCCGCCCCTGGGTCATCGAGAACGTGAAGGGCGCGGTGCCGAAGCTGCACGGTCCTGTGATGTTGTGCGGGACGATGTTCGGGCTGGAGACCTACCGGCACCGGTACTTCGAGACCGACGGCTTCACCCTTCCTCAGCCTGCGCACCCCGCTCACCTGGTGCCGCAGGCCAAGATGGGCCGCCCCATCCCACCCGGTCACTTCGGGCAGTTCGTCGGCAACTTCTCCGGCGTCGACCACGCCCGCCGCGTGATGGGTGTGCCGTGGATGAACCGCGACGGCATCCGAGAGTGCGTACCCCCGGCCTACACCCAGTGGCTCGGCACCCACGCGCTCGCCAACCTGACCACTGAGGCGGTGGCCGCATGAACCGTCACCTCCTCTTCGCCGCGTTGGACGCTGCGGAGCGCGGATGGGCCGTCCTCCCGCTCCGGCCTGGCGACAAGCGTCCGGCCCTGCACGGTGAGGACGTCTGCCCCGGTATCGGGGACTGCGCCGGCGGTCACCGCAAGTGGGAAGAGCGCGCCACCATCGACCCGGATCGCATCCGCCGTGCGTGGGGCGACCTGCCGTTCAACGTCGGCATCGCGACCGGACCGTCCGGGCTGGTCGTCGTCGACCTCGACATGCCCAAACGGAAGAGCAGTACGGACACGCCTAACGGCGTGACGACCTTCACGGCGCTCTGTGAGCGCGCCGGACAGACTGTCCCTGCCACCCGCACGGTGCGGACCGCGAACGGCGGAGTCCACCTGTACTTCACCGCCCCGCCCGGCGTCCGGCTCGGCAACACCGCCGGACGGCTCGGCAAACGCATCGACACCCGCGCGTGGGGTGGCTACGTCGTCGCCCCCGGCAGCCTCACCCCCACGGGCGCCTACGCGGTCGTCAGTGACATGCCGCCCGCGCCCCTGCCCGATTGGCTGTACGCCCCCCTGACGGTCCGACAGGCTTCGCGGGCACTAACGGCTGCACCATCGTCCGTACGGGCGACCAGCTACGCCGCAGCGGGCTTAAACGCGGAAACCGCGTCCGTACGGCAGGCACCGGAGGGCGAGCGCAACGCCACGTTGCTGCGGGCGGCGCGAGCCCTGGGGCGGTTCATCGCGTGGGGCGACCTTCCCAGGGAGCAGGTTGAGGAGGCTCTTCAGTGGGCGGGGGAGCAGGCCGGTCTGTCGCCGCGGTCGTGTGAGGCGACCATTCGCAGCGGTCTGAACTGGTCCATTGCTCACAACGGTCAGGGGAAGGCGGCATGAGCACCCCGCCCCGCCCTGCACTGAAGAGCCTCGCAGTCACCCCGACCGGTCCGCGTGCTGCAGCTCAAGCCGCGCCCGGTCCGGCCGTGGGCGAGCCGAAAGGCGCCGCCCGTGAGGGCGTCCGAACTGTTCTTCGTCCTGTCCCGCAGCGGGGCGGCGGCCGGTACCCGGTCGCGTGGCTGTGCATCTCCGCGCCGCGCGGCGCCGTGCCTACCGCCACCTCGAAGTGCCTGTGCGGCAGGGACCGCAGCGCCGTCGGTCACACGAAGGTGCTCGCCCTGATCGAAGACCACACCGCCCACCGCGGCGTATGCCCGCTCCGCACCAACCAGGAAGGGAGGCAGGCGGCATGAGCGCCAATCTGCCGGCACCTGCCATGGACGGCTCCGCACTGCTCGATGAGGTGGAATCCTTCCACCGCCGCTTCAACATCTTCCCCCTCGAAGCCGCGTACGTCGCCGTGACGCTGTGGGATGCACACGCGCACCTGCTCGACTGCTTCGACTCCACACCGCGGCTCGCGTTCCTGTCGCCGGAGCCGGGCTCCGGCAAGTCCCGCGCGTTGGAGATCGTGGAAACCCTCGTGCCGCAACCGATGGTGGCGGTCAACGCCTCGGCCTCCGCGCTCTTCCGCGCGGTGTCCGGGATGGAGGGACGGCCGACCATCCTGTTCGACGAGATCGACACTGTCTTTGGCCCCAAGGCCGGAGAGAACGAACAGCTCCGCGGATTCCTGAACGCTGGGCACCGCCGTTCCGGCGTCATGTGGCGCTGCGTGGGCGACGGTTCCAATCAGCAGGTACAGGAGTTCCCGTCGTTCTGCGGGGTCGCGGTCGCTGGTCTCGGCTCGCTGCCGGACACGATCCTGACCCGCTCCGTCATCGTCCGCATGCGCCGCCGCGCACCGAACGAGCGGGTTGAGCCGTTCCGGCAGCGCATCCACGAGAAGGAGGGCCACGCGCTGCGTGACCGGCTCGCCGCATGGGCACAGTCCGTGCGCCACCTGGTCGACGGGGTGTTCCCGGCACTGCCGGAGGGCATCAGCGACCGGCCCGCGGACGTCTGGGAACCCCTGCTCGCCATCGCGGACGCCGCGGGCGGCGCGTGGCCGGACCGGGCCCGCACCGCGTGCATCGAGCTGGTGAACGCGGCGAAGACCAGCGACAAGGGCAGCATCGGTATCCGCCTGCTCACGGACCTGCGCGACTACGTGTTCAACGGCATCGACCGCCTGCCCACCGTCGCCATCCTCGACCGGCTGCACAGCCTCGAAGAGGCGCCGTGGGCGGACATGAGCGGCAAGCCGCTTGATGCCCGCGGGCTGTCGCGGATGCTGCGGGAGTACATGACCGCGGACAACACCCCCATCGCGGCCCGCAACATCAAGGCAGGCGGGAGCGTCATGAAGGGCTACTACGCGAGCGATCTGCACGACGCGTGGCAGCGCTACTGCCCACCCCCCGCCGAAAGTCCGCTACTTCCGCTACCTCCGCTACCGGGCAGCTCAGAGGCGGTTTCCGGGTAGCGGCAAGCTGCTCCGCATCCGCTACCGCAACACCCCATCCGCTACCCGCCCCGCGGCCACGAACCCGGGGCCGGTAGCGGCTCCATCCGCTACCGCTACCCCTATCCGCTACTTGGATCACGCGCCTGACCAGGGCGGTAGCGGAGGTAGCGGAAGTAGCGGACCTGAGAGGAAGAGGAGCCATGAACTCGGGTGAGATGAACTCCCCCCTTCCCAAGTCCTATTCGGCTGCGGAAGTGGCCGCAGCACTCGACTGCTCCGAGTGGTGGGTGAAGGAGCAGGCACGGCGACGCCGCATCCCGTTCCTTCGGAGCGGCAGCGGTTACCGCTTCACTCGGAGTCACGTCGAAGAGATCTTCCACATCCTTGAAGAACGTCCCGATGCGGTGAACGTGCCACAGATCAGGAGCGCTTCGACTCGCCCGCGGACGTTCGTTCCCTTCGAGGAACCCGCGCCGCAACTGACGGCGCGGCGCCCTCGACGTATGCGCAACGCCGTCTGACGAACTGACGAAAGATCGCGATGGGCGGGAGCCGTATTCGGTTCCCGCCCATCGCTTGTGATGAGAGGAAACATGGGGTTCCCGGAGAACCGCGGCACGTACTGGCGTGGCCGCTTCAAGATCTCAAAGGGCAAGTACGGCACGGTCCTCGACGAGAAAGGCAACGCCATTCGCTTCCGCACGAAGCGCGAAGCCAAGCAGGCTGCCGATGCCGAAGAGGCGAAGGTGCGAGGAGGCACATGGAAAGACCCGGCAGCCGGGCAGATCACCTTTGGTGAGTACGCCTCACGATGGTATGCGGCGCAGGATCTAGCTGCGTCCACGATGCAGAACTACCGTCGCCACCTGGAAGAACACCTACTTCCAGAGTTCGAGGACCGGCCGCTTGCCGCGATCCAACGCACAGACGTCGACGCGTGGGAGAAGAAGGAGAAGGCTTTCTACGCCGTGTCGAGTGTGAAGACGTGGCGAGGCACGCTGCACCTGATCCTCGAAGACGCGGTGGACGACGAACTCATCAGCGCCAACCCTGCCACCAAACGGCGTGGCAGGGGAAAACGCGCGGGCCGGTCGCGCGACCGCGGACCAGAGAAGGTCGTCACAGATCCGATCGGAATCCTCCTGTGCGCTGAGCGAGCCTCTCTCCTTTCCGGGCGTGACGACGAGTTCGTTGCCGTCGTCACCAAGGGCTACACAGGCATGCGGTGGGGCGAAATCGTCGGACTAGAAACCGAGTTCATCCGGCACGCTGCCGTACGCGTGGAATGGCAGCTCTACGAACTCGACTCGGGGGAGTTCGAGCGCTGCCCTCCCAAGGACGACAGCTATCGCACGATCGACGCGCCGCGGTGGCTCACTCGCCTCTGGACCGGTCATATCGCGCGTACTCAGCCCAAGCCTTGTTCCTGCCACGGCAACATCTACATGTTCCGCGGACAGGGCGTGTCCCGCACGGGAGAGACCGGCGCAAAGGTGGTCGACGTGGCAAGACGCGCCGGCGTCTCGACGGGCACCGTGTCCAACGTCCTCAACCGGCCGGACGTTGTAGCCGAAGCCAGCAGAGCGCGTGTGCGGGAGGCCATCGAGGCTCTCGGATTCACGCGTGGCGGGGGCGCCGTCGACCAGGCCGAGCATTGGCGACGGAACGGGTTCGCTACGTGGCTCTTCACGCCAGCCGCCTCCGGCTGGTACCCCAAGAAGGCGCCGCAGGAGGCACGGCCCGTACCAGTGCTTGCCGACCCTTGGCCCGGTGTACCGGCCAGGGGGAGGGGGGCGTCGGCGCGCGCGGACTCCTGCTGGGTACCGATCGCGAAGGGACTCACGCCTCACGGGCTGCGCCACACGCACAAGACGCGTATGGAGGGGTTCCGCACCCCGCCTAAGTTGATGGATGAGCGCATGGGGCACATGGACGGCTCGGTGCAGGCACGCTACACGCACATCACGCGAGAGATGCGAGAGGAACTGTTGGCCAACCTCACAGCCGAGTGGGAGGCATCCTTGGACGCCCGGCTAGCGATGTGTCCGACGTCATCCGTCACCGTACTGAACGGCCTTTTGGCGGAGCGTCTTTCCGGCCGTCCCTGAGCCCATTCCTCCGAGGCCCAGTGCCGTGGGCCTCGGAGGAATTCCTGCGCACACTATGGAAGCATGCGAGAAACCACCCAAGAGTGCAGGTCGTCTACCAGCTTCTTGTAGGTGGCTACGGTCATTTGGCCGCCTTGATAGCTTTGTCCGTGCGCCACCTTATTTCGGATCTCGATCAGCTTGCCTAGCGAGTTTCTCCGTTCGTCCCGACCCAGAAAATCGGCGATCTCCGACTTCCATGGATCCCCGAAGCGCGCTACGAGTTCTTCCAGCGCGGTCGGCCCCAGGTTTGGGGCCCTTTTGAAGAAGGACATCACGAAGTTTTGTGGACTTCCGCCGACGGCGCCACCTAGGTAACCGGTGATGGATATGAACATCAGTTGTTCTAAGTATCCGGAAAGTCGGATGCACATGTACTTGTGCATGTCGTCGTGCAGGGGAATTGACATCGAAAGGAGTCCTTGGGTGTACCTCTGATAGGAGGCATCCAACTCGGACTTCAGCGAGCTGATTTGTCTGCGTGCGTCACTCCTGCTCAGCGCCAAGGGGTTCTCCCTGGAAGGCTGCCGTCGCGAGTCGGATACGCAGCCGCACTTGGTCGGCGTGAGAGGTGCTCTCTGCTACAGCTTTCTGGTACATGGTGTTTGCCTTGAGCTGGCTTAGAGCTGTGGTCACAGACTCTGGGGTATGGGATTTGCCGTTCTCAAGGGCGGTCATAAGTCCGACGAGCACCGCGTCAGTGTGCGCGGCGTTCACCTGAGTGCCCTTGATTCTCAGTGCCGATTCCCCGGTCTCCCCGGTCTCCCCGCCCTCCCCGGTCCCTTCCCTGAGCAAAGCGGTGGCCTTTGTGAACCGATCACGGATGCCCTCGTGGTCTGGGGGAAGTTCGTCTTGATACAACTCCAGATAGTTGTTCAGGAACTGCGCCATTGGCGGCCGGAAAGACTGCGATCCGTGGCCTGTGGGAATGAGGGCGATGGCGCGCAGGATTAGTTCGTGGTCTTTCAGGTCCCGGTTGTGCTCACCGAAGATGGCTCGCCAGTTCGGGTCCTTGTTCAAATCCCGAACGAAATTTACGGTCGCGCCCGCGTAGAGGGCAACTCGGATCTGCTGCGGCTTGAGGTTGGTCCCGCCACTGTTGATGCGCTCAAAGAGCGAGTACACCCCTCGCCTGCCCTCGGGTCCTCTCGGAACGACGATGGTCGCCTGGATGAACGTGTTGTCGAAGAGCCTGCGATCTTTCGGATCAAGCGTTTCATACGTGGCACCCTTCGCGTCATCGCCGACGTATCGAAGGGAAAACTTGCGCGCTCCAGCTTTTGTCCAGTACTTACCGTGCTTGAATGCTTGGAATGTGGAGAGGCGCTGTTGCCCATCAAGTACCAAGTAACGGCGGTCTGACAGTTCGACGAGGAAGATGCCCGGGACTGGGTAGCCGAGCAGGATGGACTCGATGAAGCGGTCCATCTGCTTCTTCTTCCAGACAAGGCCGCGCTGGAACCCTTCGTAGCCGGCGATGTCATCCTCAGCCAGCGGCTCGAACGTCGGGATTATGAAGGTCCCGTCGTCGAGCCGTTTGACAAGACCGTCGACATCAAAGTCCGCGCCGAAGTATCGGAGCGCGTCCTCCGCGCGTACAGGCTCAGTCTCGATTGCGCCTGCATCCGAGTCGTCTACAGGAGACTCCTCTGGAACCTCGCTCTCGCTCGGGTCCTCGTGCTCATCGGGCTCGGCGGCTGCTGGTTCTTCTGCCATGGCGAGAGCTTAGTAGCTTGCTACTGGGACATGTTGGGCCCTCACGGAAGCTATGTGAGCGCGCCGTCGTCGGGCACTGCGTGCGGTACCTCACGCTGTCGGAGCGCGATGGGGACGCAACGTCGGCCTTCCGCTGCCGAGTGCAGATTCCAAGATCTTCTCCCAGATTTCTCCCAGGAGGCACCGGAAACCACTCAGGGGCCCGACCCGCTGAGCGGATCAGGCCCCTGACCTGGTACTTCACTGTCGGGGTGGCGGGATTTGAACCCACGACCTCTTCGTCCCGAACGAAGCGCGCTGCCAAGCTGCGCTACACCCCGATGTCGCTGCTGTCGCGGCGACGACGTTTACTTTAGCCCACTGGTGGCTAGAGACGAAATCCGGTTTTCCAGGGGTGGCGGAGGGGGTTCGGGCGGGCGCGGTCGAGGGCCACGAGGAGCGTCGCGAGGGCGTAGAAGGAGAGGCCGAGGAGGAGGGCGTTGCCCAGGACCTTCTTGTAGCCGTCCTGGTCGACGTCCAGGAAGGGGTAGAGGTAGCGGTCGGGGGTGCCCGGGAGGAGCAGTTCGCCTCGGATGAGGGAGAAGGCCAGGTAGGCCAGGGGGTAGAGGAGCCAGATGCTGGCCTGGCGCAGGTGCAGGCGGCCCGGGGTCGTGAGCAGGAGCCAGTCCAGTACGGCCGCGATCGGGATCAGCGTGTGGAGGGTGTGGTGGGCGACGGCCTGCCAGCCCGTCGGAGCGGCCGCGGCCTCGCCCGTGAGGGAGAAGGGGCTCGCCTCGTTCGCCAGGAGCAGGTGGTGCACCAGGCCGGCGATGACGACGTAGAGCAGGGTCGCGCCCAGCACGGAACCCGGTAGCGGGCGGCTGGCCGTCCAGGCGCGGCGGGCCGAGAAGGCCATGACCAGCGCGAGCAGGATGTTGCTCTGGATCGCGAAGTAGCCCAGGGTTCGGGACGGGTCTCCCAGGAGCAGTTCGAGCGTCACGCCGGCGGCGGCCGCCAGGGCGACCAGCAGCCGGAAGGCCGCGGCAGCCGGGCGGCGGACCGGGGTGACGACAGCCGTGGCGGGGACGGGGGAGGGCTTCAGTGCGGGCTTGCCCGGAATCGCTGGGAGGTCCGGTATGTCCCTGGGTATCGGGGCGGTCATGCCCCCACGCTGGCAGAAGCGGATATAGGGGGCGATTCGGGCGGGCTGTGTGGGTTAACAGCCCCGCCGTCTCTCACCGTCTGCCACGGCCTCTCGATTCTCAGGAGCCCTACCGCCCACACGGGCCCTACCCGCGGGCAGTGGCTCCGCTACTCCCGCCCCACCAACGTCAGCAACGTCGCCTCCGGCGGGCACGCGAACCGCACGGGTGTGTAGCGGCTCGTGCCGCAGCCCGCCGAGACGTGCAGGTACGACGTACGGCCCTCCGCCGTGTGCGTGGACAGGCCCTTCACGCGGTCCGTGTCCAGGTCGCAGTTGGTGACCAGGGCGCCGTAGAAGGGGATGCACAGCTGGCCGCCGTGGGTGTGGCCGGCGAGGATCAAGGGGTAGGCATCGGCGGTGAAGGCGTCCAGCGTGCGCAGGTACGGCGCGTGGACCACGCCCATGGAGAAGTCGGCCGAGTCCGACGGGCCGCCGGCCACCTGCTCGTAGCGGTCCCGCTTGATGTGCGGGTCGTCCAGGCCCGTCAGCTCCAGCGAGACACCCTCGATCTTGAGCGTGCCGCGCGTGTTCGTCAGGTTCAGCCAGCCCGCCGCGTCGAAGGCGTCCCGCAGGTCCTCCCACGGGTTGTGCACCACGCCGACGGCCGGCGGGTTGCCGTTCAGGCCGTGGCGGCCCTGCACCTTTTCCAGCAGGTAGCGGGCGGGGTTGCGGAACATGGGGCCGTAGTAGTCGTTGGAGCCGAAGACGTACGCGCCCGGGAACTCCATCAGGGGGCCGAGCGAGTCCAGGACCTCCGGGACGCCCTCCGAGTCGGAGAGGTTGTCGCCGGTGTTGATCACGAAGTCGGGGCGCAGGCCCGCCAGGGAGCGCAGCCAGCGCTGCTTCTTGCGCTGACCACTGACCATGTGGATGTCGGAGACCTGGAGCACGCGCAGGGGGCGCATTCCCGAGGGCAGGACCGGGACCGTGACCCGGCGGAGGCGGAAGGAGCGGGCCTCGAAGCCCGCCGCGTACAACAGACCGGCGGCACCAGCCGCCGCGATTCCCAGGGGGACTCCGTATCGCGCGTGCATATGACCATCGTGTCAGACTGCGGGGGTCGCCTGCCTCCGGCGGTGCGCGAAATGCCCCGGCGGTACCGGCCCCTAAACCGTCCCCAGGATCACGGCCCCACAAATCAAGGGGCGTCTTTCTGTCCGCACCTGCGACAATCAACCCCATGACCACGCTCAAGTCGAAGCTGCAGGATGACCTCAACGCCGCGATCAAGGAGCGCGACGAGCTGCGCTCCTCGACGCTCCGGCTGACGCTCGCCGCGATCACCAAGGAGGAGGTCGCGGGCAAGGAGAAGCGCGAGCTCTCCGACGACGAGGTGCAGAAGGTGATCACCCGCGAGGCGAAGAAGCGTCGCGAGGCCGCCGAGGCCTTCGCGCAGGGTGGTCGTGCCGAGAGCGCCGAGCGCGAGAAGGCCGAGGGCGAGGTGCTCGCCGAGTACCTGCCCAAGCAGCTGTCCGACGAGGAGCTCCAGCAGATCGTGGCCCAGGCCGTCGAGGAGGCCAGGGCCGCAGGTGCGGAGGGGCCGCGGGCCATGGGTGCCGTCATGAAGATCGTGAACCCGAAGGTGGCCGGTCAGGCCGAGGGCGGCCGCGTCGCCGCCGCGGTGAAGAAGCTGCTGGCCGGCTGACCCGGCCCTGGACCGCAGAGGGCGGCCCCCACTCCCCGAAGAAGGGGAGCGGGGGCCGCCCTCTGTCAGTCACGCCCCGCTCAGTCACACCGGCGGATCAGCCGAACCGCCCGCCGTTGCCGTTCCCGCCCCCGTTGTCCTGGCCCCGGAAGAAGCCCTCCGGAATGGAGAAGGAAGGCGTCGGGAAGGGGTCGTCGCCCCCGCCGCCGTTGTTGCCGCCGACCAGGCCGCCGATGAAGCCGTTGCCGTTGCCGTTGTCACCGTCGCCGCGGCCCTCGTCGTCGCCGTGCCCGTCGCCGCGGTCCCGGTCGATGCCGTCGGGGATGTGGACGGTGTTGAACTGCTCGACGGGCTTGCCCTCCAGCGCGCCGCTCATCATGTCGCTCCAGATCGGGCCGGGGACCTCACCGCCGAAGACCTTGCCGTACGACCGGCCGCCGATGGTGATGTTGGTCATCTTCCGCTTGTGGGCCGGGTCTCCGACCCACACGGCACCGGCCATGTTCGGCGTGTAGCCCACGAACCAGGCCGCGTAGCGCTCGTCCGTCGTACCGGTCTTGCCGGCGCTGGGGCGGCTGTCGAGGCCGGCCTTCTTACCCGTGCCGTCCTCGACGACGCCCTTCAGCAGCGCGTTGATGGTGTCGGCGGTCTTCTCCGACATCGCTCGCGAGCAGGTCGACTTCGGGACCTGGAGCGACTTCTTCTGGTCTCCGACGCGCTGGGTGACCGACTCGATGGCGACCGGCGTGCAGTGCATCCCGCGCGAGGCGAAGGTCGCGTACGCGTTCGCCATGGTCAGCGGGGACATCTCCTGGGTGCCGAGGGCGATGGAGGGCACCTGGGGCATCTTGTCGCCGTCGGCCCGCACCACGCCCATCTTCTTCGCCATCGTCGTGACCGGGCAGATGCCGATGTCGCTGATCATCTGCACGTAGTAGGTGTTGACCGACTTGGCGGTCGCTTCCTTCATGTCGTACGGGCCGACCTCGGACTCGTTCTCGTTCTCGAGCTTGGCGGGGTCGGTCCGGCTGTTCTTCCAGACCTTGCCGTCGCACGCCGAGACGGGGCTCGGGTACGCCATCTGGTACGGCGAGGAGTACACCTTGTTCGCCGGCATGCCGTCCTCGAGGGCCGCGGCGGCCACGATCGGCTTGAACGTCGAACCGGGCTGGTAGCCCATGCCGCCGCCCATGTCGCCGTCGACGGACAGGTTGAGGGTCGTCTCGCCCTTCTTGATGTCGACGCCGTACGGACGCGACTGGCCCATGGCGAGGACCTTGCCGGTGCCGGGCTGGACGAGGGTGGCGGCGGTGGCCACATCGTCGCTCCGGTAGACGTGGTCCTTGATGGACGCCTGTGCCGCGTCCTGGGCCTGGGGGTCCATGGTGGTGCGGACGGTGAGGCCGCCCTGGTTCCAGACCTTCGCCCGCTTCTCCTTGGTCTTGCCGAAGACCGGGTCGTTCAGGAAGACCTCGCGCACGTAGTCGCAGAAGAAGCCAGCGCCCTTGACCGCCGTGATGCAGCCGTTCTTGGGCTTGCTGACCTTCAGGCCCAGCGGCGCCTTCATCGCCTCGGCGGCCTGCGCCCGGGAGATGTCGCCGACGTCGGCCATGCGCCGGAGCACGATGTTGCGGCGCTTGGTGGCCTCCGCCTCGTCGTTGACCGGGTCGTACCGGCTGGGCGACTGGACGATGCCCGCGAGGAGGGCCGCCTCCTGGACGTTCAGATCCTTGGCGGACTTGGAGAAGTAGCGCTGGGCCGCGGCCTCGATGCCGTAGGCCTGCTGGCCGAAGAACGTGATGTTCAGGTAGTTCTCGAGGATCTTCTTCTTCCCGAGCTCCTCCTCGACCTGGATCGCGTACTTCAGTTCGCGGATCTTGCGGCCGATGGTCTGCTGGGTGGCCTGCGCGACCTTCGTCGGGTCGTTGCCGGCCTCCTCGACGAAGACGTTCTTCACGTACTGCTGCGTCAGGGTCGAGGCGCCCTGGGCGACCTCACCGCTGCGCGCGTTCTTGTTGAGGGCGCGCAGGACGCCCTTCAGGTCGACCGCGCCGTGCTGGTAGAAGCGCGAGTCCTCGATCGCGACGATCGCCTTCTGCATGTACGGCGAGATGTCCTTGAGGGGGACCACCGTGCGGTCGCGCGAGTAGACCGTGGCGATCTGGCCGCCGTCGGCGTCGAGGATCGTGGTGCGCTGGCTCAGGGGCGGGGTCTTCATGTTGGCCGGGAGCTCGTCGAAGCTCTCGACCGATCCCTTCGCCGCCAGCCCCAGCGCTCCCACCGCGGGCAGCGCGATACCGGCCAGCACGGCTCCCGCGAGAACACTGACACCGAGGAACTTGGCGGCCTGCTGCGTGGGTGACAGACCACCGCCCGAGCGCTTCTTTGGCATGAGGGCAGCCTACGTTGCCATTCGCCGGACAGGCGTATAGGCCTTGGCCTAAGCTGCTCTCAACTGTCACAGCAGTGAGGCCACGTATCAATACGTCCGGCGACCCCGAATCGTTCCGGGTGTTCCCCAACTTTTTTGATGGGGTCGTGTCCGAATCCGCCTTGTGTGTCATACGGCGTCCGTTGTGACGCAACTGAACTGTCCTGGTTTGCCGGGAAGGTTACGTATGTCGCCAGCTCACTCCCCCGGGTGATCTGCCGCTTACCCATAGTCCGTTCGGACCATTCAAGATTGGGCCCGCTGGGGGTGTTGCGCTGTGCCCACCTTCCGTAACGTCCTCAACTGGCGGCGGTGAATATGCCGCTGCCGCCGTGGGGGAGCCTCGATTCGGGAGAGGACGGCGCCGGTATGGGCTGGGTAGTCGACTGGAGTGCGCAGGCGGCCTGCCGCACTACCGATCCGGATGAACTGTTCGTTCAAGGAGCGGCGCAGAACAGGGCCAAGGCGGTGTGCACCGGATGCCCGGTGCGCACGGAGTGCCTGGCCGACGCGCTGGACAACCGCGTCGAGTTCGGCGTGTGGGGAGGCATGACGGAGCGGGAGCGCCGCGCACTGCTGCGCAGGCGGCCCACCGTGACCTCCTGGCGCCGGCTGTTGGAGACGGCGCGTACGGAGTACGAGCGCGGCACGGGCATCGTGCCCCTCGACGACGACGAGGTCTACGAGAACTACGCGGCGGTGAGCTGAGGGGTTCCCTCCGGGAGCTTCGAAGGTCAGAGGGCCCTCGACGGGCCCTTCGCCATCATCACCGGCTTGCCCGCAGGCACTACCGGCTTGCCCGCAGGCACTTGCTCAGGCGCTCGCCCAGGCTCTCGTCTCGGGCAGGCACTTGCTCAGGCGCTCGCCTCGGGTCGGGTGTCCGCGTCCGGCAGCTCGGAGTCGTCGGCGGGGTCGGGAAGCTCGCGCTCGTTCGCCGCGAGCCGGTCGCCGATGTCGCGCAGTCCCGCGAGGTCGTGCACGTCGCCGGGCAGCGCGCCCACTTCTGTCACGGCCACCTCCGGGTGGAGCGCGGTGAAGCGGTCACGCGTGCGCTGCTCACGGGAGAGCAACTGCATACGGTCGGCGTGCAGCCGCAACAGACCTGCCGTGAGCTGGTCGACGGAGCGCTCGGTGTTCTCGGCGTCCTCGGCGGGGGAGCCACCGTCAGAAGCCTCAAGCGCAGCCGGAGCTGGTGTTTCGGTTGTGGGAGAGCCTGAACTGTCGTACGTGTCGGGGGAGTTACGAAGTACTGCTTTCCCGCCCTCCTGATCCACAATGCGGGGTTCTTCAAGATTTTCGGCGGCGGCGAGCGCCCGCTCGGCCGACAGCCGGTCGGCGCCGCTGCCGTGCACCCGGTTGAGCACCAGCCCGGCGAGCGGCATGTCCTCCGCGGCCAGCCGCTCCACGAAGTACGCGGCCTCGCGCAGCGCGTCCCGCTCCGGGGCCGCGACCACGAGGAACGCCGTGCCGGGCGCCTGGAGCAGCTTGTACGTCGCGTCCGCACGCGTGCGGAATCCGCCGAAGGTCGTGTCCATCGCGGACACGAACGTCTGGACGTCCTTGAGGAGCTGGCCGCCGAGGAGCTTGCCGAGGGTGCCGGTCATCATCGACATCCCGACGTTCAGGAACTTCATCCCGGCCCGGCCGCCCAGCTTCGCCGGCGCCGTCAGCAGCCGGATCAGCCGCCCGTCCAGGAACGACCCGAGCCGCTTGGGCGCGTCCAGGAAGTCCAGCGCCGAGCGGGACGGCGGGGTGTCGACGATGATCAGGTCCCACTCGTCCCGGGCCCGCAGCTGCCCGAGCTTCTCCATCGCCATGTACTCCTGCGTGCCCGCGAAGCCCGCCGAGAGCGACTGGTAGAAGGGGTTGCCCAGGATCGCGGCGGCCCGCTCGGGGTCCGCGTGCGCCTCGACGATCTCGTCGAAGGTGCGCTTCATGTCGAGCATCATCGCGTGCAGCTCGCCGCCCGCGGAGTCGTCGATGCCCTTCACGCGGCGCGGGGTGTTGTCGAGGGAGTCGATGCCCATGGACTGGGCGAGCCGGCGGGCCGGGTCGATGGTGAGGACGACCACTTTGCGGCCCCGCTCGGCCGCGCGCAGCCCCAGGGCCGCCGCGGTCGTGGTCTTGCCGACCCCGCCCGAGCCGCAGCACACCACGATGCGGGTCTTCGGGTCCTCCAGCAGCGGATCGATGTCGAGCACGCGCGCGGGGGACAGGTGGTGGCGGGCCGGGTCGTGGGTGTGGGCCGGGTCCGGACGACTCATGACATCCCCTGCTTCCGACTCAAGACGGGCCTTGCCTGTGTGCTGTTCCGGGGGCAGCGGCCTGCCCGGCTCATGACACGCCCTGCTCGCGCAGCTCGCGGGCCAGCTCGTACAGCCCCGCCAGGTCCATGCCCTCGGCGAACAGCGGCAGTTCGTGCAGCGGCAGGCCCAGCTCGGTGAGCACCGCGCGCTGCTCGTGCTCCAGCGTGTACCGCTCGGCGTACTCCTCGGCCTGGGTGAGCAGCGGATCCACCAGCCGCTCCGCACGCCCGCCGCGCCTCGCCCCGCCGAGCCCGGCGGACGACAGCGACCGCGCAACCGTGGAACGCGGGACCGTCCGTACGAGTTCCAGGTCGGCCGCGTCCAACACCTCCGGCCGCACCATGTTCACGATGATCCGCCCCACCGGCAGCCGCGCCGACCGCAGCTCGGCGATGCCGTCCACGGTCTCCTGGACGGGCATCTCCTCCAGCAGCGTCACCAGGTGCACGGCCGTCTCCGGCGACTTCAGCACCCGCATCACTGCCTGCGCCTGATTGTGTATCGGGCCGATCTTGGCGAGACCGGCCACCTCGTCGTTGACGTTCAGGAAGCGCGTGATGCGCCCGGTGGGCGGGGCGTCCATGACGACGTAGTCGTACGCGAACCGCCCGCTGCGGTCCTTGCGCCGCACCGCCTCGCATGCCTTGCCGGTGAGGAGTACGTCCCTCAGACCGGGCGCGATGGTGGTGGCGAAGTCGATCGCCCCGAGCTTCTTCAGGGCCCGTCCGGCGCTCCCCAGCTTGTAGAACATCTGGAGGTAGTCCAGAAGGGCCAGTTCGGGGTCGATGGCCAGCGCGTACACCTCCCCGCCCCCGGGAGCGACGGCGATCTTCCGCTCCTCATAAGGCAGCGCCTCCGTTTCGAAGAGCTGCGCGATGCCCTGACGGCCCTCGACCTCGACGAGAAGCGTCCGCTTCCCCTCCGTGGCCAGGGCCAGCGCTAGGGCCGCGGCCACCGTCGTCTTGCCGGTACCGCCCTTGCCACTGACGACCTGGAGCCTGCTCACGTATTCGAGCCTAACCAGTCCGTGCCCGGGCTACGCGGGAGGCTGTGGATAACCATCGCCGAGGAGGGCGGGCGTCCGGGGGCGTGGTCGGCCGTGTGACCCCTCTCCGGCAGCGGCTAGAGTCGGCCGCATGACCAAGTGGGAATACGCAACCGTGCCGCTGCTCGTCCACGCCACGAAGCAGATTCTGGACACCTGGGGCGAGGACGGCTGGGAGCTCGTCCAGGTCGTGCCCGGGCCGAACAACCCCGAGCAGCTCGTGGCCTACCTGAAGCGGGAGAAGCAGTAATGAGCGTCGTCGAGGCGAAGCTGGCCGAGCTCGGCCTCAGCCTGCCCGACGTCGTCCCGCCGCTCGCCGCGTACCAGCCGGCCGTGCAGTCCGGGCCGTACGTCTACACCGCCGGGCAGCTGCCGATGGTGGACGGCAAGCTTCCGGTCACCGGCAAGGTCGGTGCGGAGGTCACCCCGGAAGAGGCCAAGGAGCTGGCACGCACGTGTGCGCTGAACGCCCTGGCCGCCGTCAAGTCCGTCGCCGGTGACCTGGACCGCATCGCACGCGTGGTGAAGGTCGTCGGCTTCGTGGCCTCGGCCTCCGACTTCACGGGCCAGCCCGCGGTGCTGAACGGCGCCAGCGAGCTGCTCGGCGAGGTCCTCGGCGACAAGGGCGTGCACGCGCGCAGCGCGGTGGGTGTGGCGGTGCTGCCGCTGGACGCACCGGTGGAGGTCGAGATCCAGGTGGAGCTCGCGTAACACCGTTTCGGCGGTCCTAGGGCGTGTCCGCAAAGTCCCGCCTGCCCCGCGACGCCCGGCACGCCCTCTCGCCGCACCGGGCGAACACCCACGTACAACCAGTACGCGGGCGTCCGCCCGGCACTCCCCCAGCC
>NZ_JARVKU010000034.1:0-69706 GCF_029813805.1 Streptomyces sp. DH10 | reverse complement strand
GACGCGGCGATGCCGCGTCGGCCGGCCAAGGCGCCGTGGGGTGCTACACCCGCGGCTTCTCGCGCATCTCGTACGTCGCGATGACGTCGTCGATCTTGATGTCGTTGAAGTTGCCGAGGTTGATACCGCCCTCGAACCCTTCGCGGATCTCGGTGACGTCGTCCTTGAAGCGACGCAGACCCTCGATGTTGAGGTTCTCCGCGATGACCTTGCCGTCGCGCAGGAGTCGCGCCTTGGTGTTGCGCCTGACCTCGCCGGAGCGGATGAGCACACCCGCGATGTTGCCCAGCTTGGACGAGCGGAAGACCTCGCGGATCTCCGCCGTGCCCAGCTCGACCTCTTCGTACTCCGGCTTGAGCATGCCCTTGAGGGCCGCCTCGATCTCCTCGATCGCCTGGTAGATGACCGAGTAGTACCGGACGTCCACGCCTTCGCGCTCGGCCATCTGCTGCGCACGCCCGGCGGCGCGCACGTTGAAGCCGATCACGATGGCGTCGGAGCCCATCGCCAGGTCGATGTCGGACTCCGTGACCGCACCGACGCCGCGGTGCAGGACGCGGATGTCGACCTCTTCGCCGACGTCCAGCTGGAGCAGGGAGGACTCGAGTGCCTCGACGGAACCAGAAGCGTCACCCTTGATGATCAGGTTCAGCTGCTGGACCTCGCCGGCCTTGAGCACCTTGTCCAGGTCCTCGAGCGACACACGGCGCGTGCGCTTCGCGAAGGCCGCGTTGCGCTCGCGCGCCGCACGCTTCTCCGCGATCTGACGGGCCGTACGGTCCTCGTCCACGACGAGGAAGTTGTCGCCCGCGCCCGGGACGTTGGTGAGGCCCAGGACCTGCACCGGCGTCGACGGACCCGCCTCGGTGACGAGGTTGCCGTTGTCGTCGTGCATCGCCCGGACTCGGCCGTACGCGTCGCCGACCACCATGGTGTCGCCGACCCGCAGCGTGCCGCGCTGGACGAGGACCGTCGACACGGCACCGCGGCCGCGGTCGAGACGGGACTCGATCGCGATGCCCTGCGCGTCCTGGTGGGGGTTGGCCCGCAGGTCGAGCGAGGCGTCGGCCGTGAGGATCACGGCCTCCAGCAGGGAGTCGATGTTCAGACCCTGCTTGGCGGAGATGTCGACGAACATCGTGTCGCCGCCGTACTCCTCGGCCACCAGCCCGTACTCGGTGAGCTGACCGCGCACCTTGGTCGGGTCGGCGCCCTCGACGTCGATCTTGTTGACCGCGACGACGATCGGGACGTCGGCCGCCTTGGCGTGGTTGAGCGCCTCGACCGTCTGCGGCATGACGCCGTCGTTGGCCGCGACGACCAGGATCGCGATGTCGGTCGACCGCGCACCACGGGCACGCATGGCGGTGAACGCCTCGTGACCCGGGGTGTCGATGAAGGTGATCTTGCGGTCTTCCTCGTTGACCTCGGTCGCGACCTGGTAGGCACCGATGTGCTGGGTGATGCCGCCGGCCTCGCCCGCGATGACGTTCGTCTTGCGGATGGCGTCGAGGAGCCGGGTCTTACCGTGGTCGACGTGACCCATGACGGTGACGACCGGCGGGCGGACCACCAGGTCCTCCTCGTCGCCCTCGTCCTCGCCGAACTCGATGTCGAAGGACTCGAGGAGCTCGCGGTCCTCCTCCTCCGGGCTGACGATCTGAACCGTGTAGTTCATCTCGTCGGCGAGGAGCTGGAGCGTCTCGTCGGAGACGGACTGCGTGGCAGTGACCATCTCGCCGAGGTTCATCATGACCGCGACGAGCGACGCCGGGTTGGCGTTGATCTTCTCCGCGAAGTCGGTGAGCGACGCACCGCGCGACAGGCGAACGGTCTCGCCGTTGCCGCGAGGCAGCATCACGCCGCCGACCGACGGGGCCTGCATGGCCTCGTACTCCTGGCGCCTCTGCCGCTTCGACTTGCGGCCACGACGCGCGGGACCGCCGGGACGGCCGAAGGCGCCCTGCGTGCCACCACGGCCACCGGGACCGCCGGGACGGCCACCGAAGCCGGGACGGCCACCGCCGCCGGGACCACCGGGACGACCGGCGAAACCGCCGCCACCGCCACCGGGACCACCGGGACGACCGGCGAAACCGCCGCCACCGCCACCGGGACGGCCGGCGAAGCCGCCACCACCCGGACGACCGCCGCCGCCACCACCGGGACGGCCACCGCCACCGGGACCGCGGCCACCGGGGCCACCGCCACCGGGACGCGGACCGGCAGCCGGACGCTGCGGCATCATGCCGGGGTTCGGACGCGGACCGCCGGGACCGCCGCCGGGACGCGGACCGCCGCCCTGCGGACGGGGCATACCGCCCGGGGTCGGACGCGCGCCGCCCGGAGCCTGCGGACGAGGACCGCCGCCGGCACCCTGCGGACGGTTACCGCCCTGGCCCTGGCCCTGCGGACGCGGGGCGCCGCCGGGGGCACCGGGGCCGCCCGGACGCGGGGCACCGCCCGGACGGGGCGCCTGCGGGCGCGCCATGCCGGTGGAGCCACCAGAGGTGAACGGGTTGTTGCCCGGACGGGGACCCGCCGGACGGGCACCGGGACGCGGAGCGCCGCCACCCGGACGCGAGGCGCCGGGACGGTCGCCACGGTCACCACGACCCTGGCCACCCTGGCCGGAACCACCCGGGCGCGGAGCACCCGGACGCGGCGACTGGCCGGCCGGACGCGGGGCGCCCGGACGCGGGCCGGAGCCCTGCGACGAGCCCTGCGAGGAGGCCGGGGCGGCGGGAGCCGACGGGGGCGCCTGGAACTCGGGCGTGGTCGGAGCCGGGGACGCCGGGGCGGGCCGCGGCGCGGGCTTCGGGCCCGGGGTGGGACGGGGGCCGGGAGAGGCCGGTGCGGCCGGAGCCGCGGGCTTCTCGTCGGCTGCCGGCTTGGGAGCCGGCGGGCGCGGGGCGGCCGGACGGGCAGCCTGCGCGGGGGAGGGGGCGCCCGGCTTCGCCGGGGCAGCCTTGCGGGCGGGGGCGGGCTTGCCGCCGCCGTTGCCCTGCTGGAGGGCGTCCGTCAGTTTGCGTACAACGGGCGCTTCGATGGTCGAAGACGCCGAACGGACGAATTCACCGAGCTCCTGGAGCTTGGCCATGACGACCTTGCTCTCGACACCGAACTCCTTGGCGAGTTCGTAGACCCGGACCTTAGCCACTTCGCTCCTTTGAGGTCCGGGTGAAGCCGGACCGTCGCTAGTTCATGGGCGTACTCATCGCGTACTCATCGAGTGCTCATCGCAATCTCGACCTGCTTTCGACTCGCGAGGTACCTAGACCGCACGGGGGGTTCCGTGTGGCACGTTCTTACCGTGTTGCCTGATCGGCAACTGTTGCCTGCTCGACGTATCGACGCAACGCCTTTGTGTCGAGCGCTCCCGGGGCGCGCAGTGCCCTCGTGAACGCCCGGCGGCGGACCGCCTGGTCAAGACAGACCGGTGTGGGATGCACATACGCACCCCGGCCGGGCAGCGTACCGCGTGGATCAGGGGCGCACGCACCCTCGATCAACACGACCCGCAAAAGATCGGCCTTGGCCGCTCGCTCCCGACACCCCACACAGGTGCGTTCAGGGCATGCGCGGGTGCGCGTCCGGCCAGACACCGTTAAGTCTACCTCCCCGTAGGCGCCTCACCCCTTTGGGGCAGGATTCGAACAGTTGCCGCGCCCGAACCTGTCGTGATCTGAACGACCCGCGGCTTGGATCTATTCCCCGGCCCGGTCGTCCCCGGCCGGTTCGGTGTCCGGCCGGATGTCGATCCGCCAGCCGGTCAGCCGGGCCGCGAGGCGGGCGTTCTGCCCTTCCTTGCCGATGGCCAGGGACAGCTGGTAGTCGGGCACGGTCACCCGGGCCGACCGGGTCGCCATGTCCACGATCTCCACCTTGGAGACGCGGGCCGGGGACAGCGCGTTCGCCACCATCTCGGCCGGGTCGTCCGACCAGTCGACGATGTCGATCTTCTCGCCGTTCAGCTCGCCCATCACGTTGCGCACGCGACCGCCCATGGGGCCGATGCAGGCGCCCTTGGCGTTCAGGCCGGACCGCGTGGACCGTACGGCGATCTTCGTGCGGTGACCGGCCTCACGGGCGATCGCGGAGATCTCCACGGACCCGTCGGCGATCTCCGGCACCTCCAGGGCGAAGAGCTTCTTCACCAGGTTGGGGTGCGTCCGGGACAGCGTCACGGACGGGCCGCGAACGCCCTTGGCCACCCGGACGACGTAACTGCGCAGCCGCATGCCGTGCGGGTAGGTCTCGCCCGGCACCTGCTCCTGGACCGGCAGGATGGCCTCGAGCTTGCCGATGTCGACGAGCACGTTCTTCGGGTCGCGGCCCTGCTGGACCACACCGGTGACGATGTCGCCCTCGCGGCCGGCGTACTCGCCGAGCGTCGCGTCGTCCTCGGCGTCACGCAGGCGCTGCAGGATGACCTGCTTGGCCGTGGTGGCGGCGATACGGCCGAAGCCGGACGGGGTGTCGTCGAACTCGCGGGGCTCCTGGCCCTCCTCGAGGTCGTCGGGGTCCTCCTTCGCCCACACGGTCACATGGCCGGTCTCCCGGTTGAGCTCCACGCGCGCGTGGCGGCGGCTTCCCTCGGTGCGGTGGTAGGCGATGAGGAGGGCCGATTCGATCGCCTCGACCAGCAGGTCGAAGGAGATCTCCTTCTCCCGAACCAAGCCCCGCAGGGCACTCATGTCGATGTCCACGGCTACGCCTCCTCTTCCTTCTTGTTGTCCTTGCGGCTGAACTCGACCTGGACGCGCGCCCGGACGATGTCGTCGAAGGCGAGTCTGCGCGTGGTGGCCTTGCGGCCCTTGACCCCGGGCACCTCGGTGTCGATGCCCTCGTCGTCGACCTTCAGGATCCTGGCGACCAGCTCGCCGCCCTCGGCCAGCTGGAACTTCGCCAGCCGGTCCGTGGCGCGGACGTAGTGCCGGTGTTCCGTGAGGGGACGCTCCGCGCCCGGGGTGCCGACCTCGAGGGTGTACTCCCCCGCGCCCATCGCGTCCGTCTCGTCGAGCTTCGCCGAGAGCGCGCGGCTCACATCGGCGATCTGGTCCAGGTCCGCGCCCGTGTCCGAGTCGACGACGACGCGCAGCACACGCTTGCGACCGACGGAGTCCACTTCGATCTCTTCGAGATCCAGGCCCTGGGATGTGACGAGCGGTTCGAGCAGTTCTCGCAGCCTCTCGCTCTGGGTGGTGCTCATCCGGGTGACTCCTCGGCCGCGTGTGCTGTTGTGGGATGGGTCGCGTGTCTGATCAAAGGGTATCCGGTCGCGGGGTGTGTTGCCGTCCACCCGGTGACGAACGGTGCCGCTGAGTGGTCCCGGGCGGGGGCCCGGGTACCGTGATCACGGGCGTTCAGCCCCTGGAGTCGTTTCTTTCTCGTACGAGCCCCCCGAGGACGTCTGACGTGCCGTTCCCCTCATCGCCGCGCGCCCGCTCGGGGCCGCGCAGAAGGAGTCTGCTCGCCGTCGGTCCGGCGGCCTTCGCCCTGGCAGGCTGCACCGCCGGCGGTGAGGTCCCGGGCGACCCGGAGGACGGCCCGTCGGCGGCCGACCGCCGGGCACGCGCGCGTGCGGCGCGGGACAGCGAGGGACTGGTGGAGCGGTACGACGCCGTGATCGCCGCCCACCCGGGGCTCGCGGAGCGGCTGCGGCCGCTGCGGGCGGAGACCGTACGGCACGCGCAGGCCTTCGGAGGGGGTCCGGGCCGGAAGGCGGCCCCCTCCCCCTCCCCTTCTTCCTCGTCCGCCGCGCCCTCGGCCCCCGCCGTGCCGGGCGACGACAAGGAGGCACTCGCCTCGCTCGCCGCCGCGGAGCGGGAGCTCGCCGACCGGCGGGCGAAGGCGCTGCTCGGCATGCCGGGCGAGCTCGCGCGGCTGCTGGCCTCGGTGGCGGCGGCCGGGGCGGCGCACGTGTATCTGCTGACGGAGGGTGGCGCGTGAGCGAGGCGAAGGACAGAGAGCTGCGGGCCCTCCAGGCGGCGCTGGCGGCCGAGCACGCGGCGGTGTACGGGTACGGCGTCGTCGGCGGGCGGATCGGCGAGGGGCAGCGCGCCGAGGCACGGACGGCGTACGACGCGCACCGGGCGCGCCGGGACGCGCTGGTGCGCGAGGTGAAGGACCTGGGAGGCAGGCCGGTGGCGGCGGCCGCCGGTTACGCCCTGCCGTTCCCGGTGCCGGACGCGCCGGCGGCCGTGCGGCTCGCCGCCGAGCTGGAGGACCGGGTGGCCGGGGTGTACTCGGACCTGGTGCGCGCGGCGGGCGGCGGGCGGCGGGCCCTGGCCGCCGAGGCGCTGCGGGAGGCGGCGGTGCGGGCGGTGCGCTGGCGCGGCGAGAGCGTAGCCTTCCCTGGGCTCGCCGAGCGGGCCGGCACGGCCCCGCCCTTGGCGGCGCCGACGGCGTGACCCGCGCAGGGCACGCACCGCGGACAGCACGAAGGGAACGACTCGCGCATGGCTTTCGAACCGCCGAAGCGTCTGGTCAGGGCGCTCGGTGAGACGGCACCGGACGGTGACGACTGGCTGGAGAAGCTGCCCGAGGCGGCGCAGCAGGCCGTCGCACTACGCGAGTTGACCGTGGAGCGGGTGCAGGTGCCCGGTGGGCGCAGCAGCCTGGTCGTGCTGGTGCGCACGGCCGACGGGACGCCCGCGGTGCTGAAGCTGGCGCCGGGCCGGGCCCGCCCGGAGGCGGAGCGGGCCGCGCTCGCGCACTGGGACGGGCGGGGGGCCGTACAGCTTGTGGAGTCCTTCACCTCCGAGGGCGTGCTGCTGCTGGAGCGGCTGCATCCGGACGTGTCGGTGCGGTCGCTGCCGGAGGCGAAGGCGCTGCTGGAGGCGGCGGGGACGCTGCGGCGGCTGTGGGTGGAGCCGCCTGCCGACTTCCCGTTCGAGACCGTGGCCGAGCGGACCGGACGGCAGGCCGAGGCGATGCGGGCCCGGGCGCAGGCCGATCCCGAGGTGGCCCCGTTGGTCGGCCTCGCGCTCGCGGCACGCGAGGAGTTGTTGGCCGCGCCGCCCGAACACCGGCTGCTGCACGGCACGTTCCGGCAGAGCAAGGTGCTCTCCGGGGAGCGGGTGCCGTGGCTGGCCGTGGGTCCCGACCCGGTGGTCGGCGAGTGCGCGTTCGATCTGGCCCGGCTGGTCCGCGACCGGGTGGAGGACCTGATCGCGCAGCCGTCCGGTGCGGCGACGACCCGGCGCAGGGTGAAGCGGCTCGCGGAGTCGCTCGATGTGGACCAGGAGCGGCTGCGGGGCTGGACGCTGTTCCGAGCCGTGGAGTCGGGCGTGCGGGCCGGGCGGGTGGGGCGGCCCCGGGACGCGGAACTGCTGCTGGAGTTCGCGGGCTGGCTGTGAGCGCTCCGCAGGGCCGGAGCGCTCACAGAGCACGGGAACTCAGGCCGTGAGCCGGGCGACGGCCTCCTCGACCGTCAGCTCCTCGCGCTCGCCGGTGCGGCGGTCCTTCAGCTCCACCACGCCGTCGGCCGCGCGCCGCCCGGCCACCAGGATCTGCGGTACGCCGATCAGCTCGGAGTCGGTGAACTTGACGCCCGGGGAGACCCCGGGGCGGTCGTCGACCAGGACGCGGACGCCGGCGGCGGCCAGCTTCCCGGAGATGTCGAGGGCCAGTTCCGTCTGGAGGGCCTTGCCGGCGGCGACCACGTGGACGTCGGCCGGGGCGACCTCCTTGGGCCAGCACAGGCCCTTGTCGTCGGCGGTCTGCTCGGCCAGGGCGGCCACCGCGCGGGAGACGCCGACGCCGTAGGAGCCCATGGTGACGCGGACGGGCTTGCCGTTCTGGCCGAGGACGTCGAGCTTGAGGGCGTCGGTGTACTTGCGGCCCAGCTGGAAGATGTGGCCGATCTCGATGGCCCGGTCGAGCACGAGGCCCGTGCCGCACTTCGGGCAGGGGTCGCCCTCCTGCACGACCACGACGTCGACGTAACTGCCGACCTCGAAGTCGCGGCCCGCGACGACGTTCTTCGTGTGCGTACCGGGCTTGTTGGCGCCGGTGATCCAGGACGTGCCGGGGGCCACGCGCGGGTCGGCGATGTACGTGACCTTGTCCAGGCCCTGCGGTCCGACGTAGCCGCGGACCAGGTCCGGACGGGTCGCGAAGTCGGCCTCAGTGACCAGCTCGACGACGGCTGGGGCGAAGTGCGCCTCGACCTTGTCCAGGTCGACCTCGCGGTCGCCGGGGACACCGACGGCGACGATCTCGCCGTCGACCTTGACCAGGAGGTTCTTCAGCGTGGCCGAGGCCGGGACGCCGAGGGAGGCGGCGAGGGTCTCGATGGTCGGGGTGTCGGGGGTCGGGATGTCCTCGGCGGCCGGGACGTCCGCGGCGTCGACGGGCTTCAGCGCGTACGTGATCGCCTCGGTGTTGGCGGCGAAGTCACAGTTCGGGCAGTCGGCGAAGGTGTCCTCGCCGGCCTCGGCCGGGGCGAGGAACTCCTCGGACTTGGAGCCGCCCATCGCGCCGGCGGTGGCGGCGCAGATGCGGTAGTCGAGGCCGAGGCGCGCGAAGATCTTCTGGTAGGCCCCGCGGTGCAGGGCGTAGGACCGGGCGAGGCCCTCGTCCTCGGTGTCGAAGGAGTAGGAGTCCTTCATCAGGAACTCGCGGCCGCGCAGGATGCCCGCGCGGGGCCGGGCCTCGTCACGGTACTTGTGCTGGATCTGGTAGAGGATCACCGGCAGGTCCTTGTAGGAGGACGCCTGGTCCTTCACCAGCAGGGTGAAGATCTCCTCGTGGGTGGGGCCGAGGAGGTAGTCGCCGCCCTTGCGGTCCTGGAGGCGGAAGAGCTCCTGGCCGTACTCGTCCCAGCGGCCGGTCGCGTCGTACGGCTCACGCGGCAGCAGGGCGGGGAGCAGCACCTCCTGGGCGCCGATGGCGTCCATCTCCTCGCGCACGATGCGCTCCACGTTGGCCAGGACGCGCTTGCCGAGCGGCAGCCAGCTCCAGATTCCGGCGGCGGTGCGGCGCACGTACCCGGCGCGGACGAGGAGCTTGTGGCTGAGGACCTCGGCGTCCGCCGGGTCGTCGCGCAACGTCTTCGCCATCAACTGGGACATGCGCTGGACCGGTACGTTCGCCATGGCTTTTCTGCTCCTGCTGCAAGTAGGTGATGGCAGGAGGTTAGCCGGGGGGTACGGGGCGGTGGAAATCGGTTAACGGCGGCGCAGCGGGAGCGGAGCGCCCATCACCGCGTACGGCTTCGGGGCGCTCGGGAAGAGGACCTGGCGGGCCAGGTCCCGGTAGCCGAGCGAGCGGTAGAGCGCGCGGGCCGGGCTCTCGGTGTCGATCGCGGAGAGGATCGAGCGGGGTTCGGCGGCGTCGTCGGTGATCGTGGTGATCAGGGAGCGTCCGATGCCGTGGTTCTGGTGGGCTGGGTGGACGTGCAGTTCGGTGATCACGAAGGCGTCGTCGAGCCAGTGGTCCTGGTGGTTCGCCCTGAGGTACGGCTCCACGACCGTGGACCACCAGTGGGTGCGGTCGTTGGGCATGCCGTAGACGAAGCCGACGAGGTCCCCGCCCACCGTCGCGCCGAGGGCCCTGGCCCCCGGGTAGGTCATGTGGCGCAGGACGATCTGGCGGCGGACCGCGACCTCATCGGGGCCGAGGCCGAAGGCCACGGCTTGGACTGCCAGGGCCTCGTCGACGTGGGCGGAGAGGTCGAGGGGGCCGATCACCAGGTCCATGGCGGGGAGCCTACAGGGGGGTGCCCGTTGTCAGAACAGCACGCTCATGAAGGCGCCGACCTCTTGGAAGCCCACCCTCTGGTACGTCCTGCGGGCCGCCGTGTTGAAGTCGTTCACGTAGAGGCTGGCGACCGGGGCGACGTCAGCCAGGGCGTAGCGCAGGACCGCTGCCATGCCGGGGGCCGCCAAGCCGGTCCCCCGGTATTCGGGGGCCACCCACACGCCCTGGATCTGGCAGGCGCGGTCGGTCGCGGCGCCGATCTCGGCCTTGAAGACGACCTTGCCGTCCGCGTCGAAGCGGGCGAAGGCGCGGCCGGAGCCGACGAGTTCGGCGACGCGGGCCTGGTACAGCAGGCCGCCGTCGCCTGCCAGCGGGGAGACGCCGACCTCCTCGGTGAACATCGCCACGCACGCCGGCATGATCTTCTCCATCTCGTCCTTGCGGACGCGACGGACGTAGGGGTCCGGGGCGATGCCGTCCGGAAGGCGGTCGGTGACCATGAGCGGCTGGTGGCGGCGGACGTCCCTGGCCGGGCCCCACTGGGGTTCCAGCAGCCGCCACAGGTCGGCGGTGGAGCCGGCGGGGCCGACGATGGAGGAGCAGCGGCGGCCGGCCCGGCGGGCGCGGTCGGCGAAGGCGCGGACGGCGCGCGGGGTGGCGCAGATCGGGACGAGGTTGGCGCCCGCGTAGCACAGGGACGTCAGCATGCCGTCCTCGTACCAGCCCCACATCTCTCCGCCGAGCCGCCACGGGTCGAGGCCGGCGATCTGCACGCGGGATGTCACGAAGGCGTTCGCGACGGGCTCGCGGTCGAGTATGGCGAGCGCGGCGTCCAGGTCGCTCGGTTCGAGGACCCGGGAGGTCGTCTGCGTCAACACGGGCGGGGCCTCACACACTCGGGTCTGCTTGGTCTCCGCACTATAGCTGCGCTGCTTGGGCGGGGCGCCTTGGAGCTCGGGACTTGCTGATTGGCGGGCGGCTGCGGGTTTTCTGTGGCTGGTCGCGCAGTTCCCCGCGCCCCTTCCGGGGCGCGAAGCCACCGCCGCGCTGAAACCTCAGCCCGCCACCGCCACCGACGGCTCGCCCGAGGCGACGCCGTCCTGTTCCATCTGCTCGGCGAGCTTCATCGCCTCTTCGATCAGCGTCTCGACGATCTTGGACTCGGGGACGGTCTTGATGACCTCGCCCTTGACGAAGATCTGGCCCTTGCCGTTGCCGGAGGCGACGCCGAGGTCGGCCTCGCGGGCCTCGCCGGGGCCGTTGACGACGCAGCCCATGACGGCGACGCGGAGGGGGACCTCCATGCCGGTGAGGCCGGCCGTGACCTCTTCGGCCAGCTTGTAGACGTCGACCTGGGCGCGGCCGCAGGACGGGCAGGAGACGATCTCCAGGCCGCGCTCCTTGAGGTTCAGCGACTCCAGGATCTGGATGCCGACCTTCACTTCCTCGGCCGGGGGCGCGCTCAGCGATACGCGGATCGTGTCTCCGATGCCCTGGCTGAGCAGGGCGCCGAAGGCGACCGCCGACTTGATCGTGCCCTGGAAGGCCGGACCTGCCTCCGTCACACCGAGGTGCAGCGGGTAGTCGCACTGCTCGGCGAGCTGCTTGTACGCCTCGATCATGATGACCGGGTCGTTGTGCTTGACGGAGATCTTGATGTCCCGGAAGTCGTGCTCCTCGAACAGGGACGCCTCCCACAGGGCCGACTCGACCAGGGCCTCGGGGGTCGCCTTGCCGTACTTCTGGAGGAGGCGCCGGTCGAGGGAGCCCGCGTTGACGCCGATGCGGATCGGGGTGCCGTGGTCCCGGGCCGCCTTGGCGATCTCCTTGACCTTGTCGTCGAACTGCTTGATGTTGCCGGGGTTGACGCGGACCGCCGCGCAGCCCGCCTCGATCGCGGCGAAGACGTACTTCGGCTGGAAGTGGATGTCGGCGATGACCGGGATCTGCGACTTGCGGGCGATGGTGGCGAGGGCGTCGGCGTCGTCCTGGGTCGGGCAGGCGACGCGGACGATCTGGCAGCCGGACGCGGTGAGTTCGGCGATCTGCTGGAGGGTCGCGCCGATGTCGGACGTACGCGTCGTCGTCATCGACTGGACCGAGACGGGGGCGTCTCCGCCGACGGCCACGGATCCGACCTGGATCTGGCGGCTCTTCCGGCGCTCGGCGAGCTTGGTCGGAACGGACGGCATGCCGAGAGAAATCGCAGTCATCTGCTGTGCAACCCCAAGTCGTGGATCAAGGTCCGGTCCCGTGAGCAGCGGGCTCCGAGCTTCGAGATTACGGCACATGCCTTGGCGCGGGCACATCCCACCCGCATTGCCACTCAATGGGAGGCGGCCCGGCACAAAGTATGCCGAGCCGCCCGGAACGCCGTATGACTAGGAGATTCTCACCGGGTTAACCACATCCGCGATCAGGACCAGGATCGTGAAGCAGATGAAGATCCCGGCGACCACGTAGGCGACGGGCATGAGCTTCGCCACGTCGAAGGGGCCCGGGTCCGGCCGGCGCAGGAGCCTGGCCGTGTTGCGGCGCAGCGACTCCCACAGGGCGCCCGCGATGTGGCCGCCGTCGAGCGGCAGCAGCGGGAGCATGTTGAACAGGAACAGGGAGAGGTTGAAGCCGGCGACCAGCATGAGGGCCATGGCCAGCTGCTGGGTCGGCGGGATGTCGAGGGTGAAGATCTCGCCGCCGACGCGGGCCGCGCCGACCACGCCCATCGGGGAGTCGGCCTCGCGCTCGGCGCCGTCGAAGGCCGCGTTCCACAGGGCCGGGATCTTGCCGGGCAGGGCGGCGAGGGAGTCGACGGCCTCGACGATCCGGTCGCCCATCCAGGTCACGGACTCGCCGAAGTCCTGTTTGACCACGCCGGTGGCGGCGCTGAAGCCGAGGAATCCGGCCTGGACGTACTGGCCCTCGACGATCTGTCCGCCGGAGTCCTTCTTGGCGACCTGGTTGGTGGCGATCTTCGCGTGCAGGGTGACGTCCTGGCCCTTGCGGTCGACGACGATCGGCACTTCCTTGCCGGGGTTGGAGCGGATCAGGTCGGACAGCTTGTTCCAGTCGTCGGTCGGCACGCCGTTGAAGGAGACGATCTTGTCGCCCGCCTTGAGGCCCGCGGCGGCGGCCGGGGCGGCCGGGTCACCCTTCTCGCACTTGTCGCGGTTCTCGCTCTGCGCGATGACGCACTGGGAGACCGAGCTGACCGTGGTGGTCTGCTGGGTGATGCCGAAGCCCATCAGGATGCCGAGGAACAGCGCCACGGCCAGGACGAGGTTCATGAAGGGGCCCGCGAACATCACGATCACGCGCTTCCAGGGCGCGCGCGTGTAGAACATGCGGTTCTCGTCGCCCGGCCGGAGCTCCTCATACGCGGCCGAGCGGGCGTCCTCGATCATGCCGCGCCACGGGGAGGTGGAGCGGACCTCGAGACGGCCGTCGGGGCCGGGCGGGAACATGCCGATCATGCGGATGTAGCCGCCGAAGGGGATGGCCTTGAGCCCGTACTCGGTCTCGCCCTTCTTCCGCGACCAGATCGTCGGGCCGAAGCCGACCATGTACTGCGGCACGCGGATGCCGAACAGCTTGGCGGTGGACAGGTGCCCCAGCTCGTGCCACGCGATCGAGAACAGCAGCCCGACCACGAAGAGGCCTATGCCGAGGATGAACATCAGGGTCGTCATGCACGGGCCTCCGCCGTCTGTGCCGCCAGTTCCCGGGCCCGGGTCCGCGCCCAGGTCTCCGCTTCGAGGACGTCCGACACGGTGAGTGAGGTTCCCGTACGCGGGGTGCCGTGCTCCTCGACGACCCGGGTGACGGTCTCCATGATCCCGTTGAAGGGCAGTGCGCCCTGACGGAACGCCTCCACGCACTCCTCGTTGGCCGCATTGAACACCGCCGGGGCGGTGCCCGCGAGCTCGCCGACGTGCCGGGCGAGGCTCACCGACGGGAAGGCCTCGTTGTCGAGCGGGAAGAACTCCCAGGTCGAGGCCTTGCTCCAGTCGAAGGTGGGCGCGGCGTCGGGGACCCGCTCGGGCCAGCCGATGCCGATGGCGATGGGCCCGCGCATGTCGGGCGGGGTCGCCTGGGCCAGTGTCGATCCATCCGTGAACTCAACCATCGAGTGGACATACGACTGGGGATGCACGACCACCTCAATGCGGTCGAAGGGAATGTCGTAGAGGAGGTGCGCCTCGATGACCTCCAGACCCTTGTTGACGAGGGTCGCGGAGTTGATCGTGATGACCGGGCCCATGGCCCAGGTGGGGTGCGCGAGGGCGTCCTCGACGGTGACGTGGGCCAGCTCCGCCTTCGTACGGCCGCGGAAGGGACCGCCGGAGGCGGTGACGACCAGCTTGCGGACGTCGGCGCGGGTGCCGGCGGCCAGGGCCTGGAAGAGGGCGGCGTGCTCGGAGTCGACCGGGATGATCTGCCCGGGCTTGGCGAGGGCCTTGACCAGCGGGCCGCCCACGATGAGCGACTCCTTGTTGGCGAGCGCGAGGGTGCGGCCCGCCTCCAGGGCGGCCAGGGTCGGGGCGAGGCCGATGGAGCCGGTGATGCCGTTCAGGACGGTGTGGCAGTCGGACGCCGCCAGCTGCGTGGCCGCGTCCGGGCCGGCGAGGATCTCGGGGAGCGGCTCGCCCGTGCCGTACTGCGCGGTGAGCGCCTCGCGCAGGGCCGGTACGGCGTCCTCGCGGGCGACCGCGACCGTGCGCGCCCGCAGCCGGTACGCCTGCTCGGCGAGGAGGGCGACCCGGCCGCCGTTGGCGGACAGGCCGGTGACCCGGAACCGGCCGGGGTTGCGCAGCACGAGGTCGATGGCCTGCGTGCCGATGGACCCGGTGGAGCCGAGGATCACCACGTCCTTCGGGCCGTCACCCGCCACCGGGTCGTAGACGAGGTGCGGGTCGGCGAGGGGGGCTGGACTGTCGCTCATTCCTCCATTGTTGCCGTAAGCATCGTGTGTGAGGACAGCGCGTCCCCTCCATGGGGGCGCGCGCCGCACCGGCTCGCGCCCCCTCAAGGGGCCGGGTTACCGGATCGGCCGGTGGACGTTCTCCTTCTGGCTCGGGCCGGGAGTGGCGTCCGCGATCCAGGGGCCGTCGCCCGACGGGTCGACGATGCCGTGCTCCAGCCACTCGTACGTGCCCGACAGGACGCCCTTGACGACCTTGCGGTCGAGGTCGTCGGTGTTGGTCCACAGGCGGTTGAAGAGCTCCTCGATCCGGATCCGGGACTGGCGGCAGAAGACGTCGGCGAGCTGGTAGGCCTCGCGGCCGTGGTCGCCCTGGCCGCGCAGGAGCTCGGCTCGTACGCAGGTCGCGCTCATGGCGAACAGCTCGGCGCCGATGTCGACGATGCGGCCGAGGAAGCCCTGCTTGGACTCCATCCGGCCCTGCCAGCGGGACATGGCGTAGAAGGTGGAGCGGGCGAGCTTGCGGGAGGTGCGCTCGACGTAGCGCAGGTGCCCGGAGAGGTCCACCTCGTGCTTGAACTCGCTGTAGGAGGTGGGGACCTGCCCCGGGCCCGCGACCAGTTTCGGGAGCCACTTGGCGTAGAAGGCTCCCGCGTTGGCGCCCGCCTTGGCCTTGTCGCCGAGGGACTTCCCGGGGTCGATGAGGTCGCCGGCGACCGAGAGGTGGGCGTCGACGGCCTCGCGGGCGATGAGGAGGTGCATGATCTCCGTCGAGCCCTCGAAGATGCGGTTGATGCGCAGGTCGCGCAGCACCTGCTCGGCGGGGACGCCGCGCTCGCCGCGGGCCCGGAGGGACTCGGCCGTCTCGAATCCGCGGCCGCCGCGGATCTGGACGAGCTCGTCGGCCATCGTCCAGGCCATCTCGGAAGCGTAGAGCTTGGCGAGGGCGCCTTCGATGCGGATGTCGTTGCGGTCCTCGTCGGCCATCTGCGAGGCCAGGTCCGTCACGGCCTCCAGGGCGAAGGTGGTCGCCGCGATGAAGGAGATCTTGGAGCCGACCGCCTCGTGGTGCGCGACGGGCTTGCCCCACTGTTCGCGGGCCGCCGACCACTCCCGGGCGATCTTCAGGCACCACTTGCCGGCCGCCACGCAGGAGGCGGGCAGGGAGAGCCGCCCGGTATTGAGGGTGGTCAGGGCGATCTTCAGGCCCTGGCCCTCCTCGCCGACGCGGTTGGCGGCGGGGACGCGGACCTGGTGGAAGCGGGTGACGCCGTTCTCGATGCCGCGCAGGCCCATGAAGGCGTTGCGGTTCTCGACGGTGACGCCGGGCGAGTTGGTCTCCACGACGAACGCCGTGATGCCGCCCTTGTGGCCCTCGCTCCTCGGGACCCGGGCCATGACGACCAGCAGGTCGGCGACTACGCCGTTGGTGGTCCACAGCTTCACGCCGTCGAGGACGTAGTCGTCCCCGTCGGGCACGGCGGTGGCGGCGAGGCGGGCCGGGTCGGAACCGACGTCGGGCTCGGTGAGCAGGAAGGCGCTGATGTCCGTACGCGCGCAGCGCGGCAGGAAGCGCTCCTTCTGTTCCTGCGTGCCGAACAGTTTCAGCGGCTGCGGCACGCCGATCGACTGGTGCGCGGAGAGCAGTACGCCGATCGCCGGGCAGGCGGAGCCGGCCAGCGACAGCGCCTTGTTGTAATACACCTGCGTGAGGCCCAGCCCGCCGTACTTGGTGTCGATCTTCATGCCGAAGGCGCCGAGCTCCTTCAGTCCGTCGATCACCTCGTCGGGGATGCGGGCGTCGCGCTCGATGAGGGCCGCGTCGACCTTCGTCTCGACGAAGTCGCGGAGCTTGGCGAGGAACTCCTCGCCGCGCTGGGCCGCCTCGTCGGCCGGAAGGGGGTGGGGGTGGATGAGGTCGAGCCGGAAGCGGCCGAGGAACAGCTCCTTGGCGAAGCTGGGCTTGCGCCAGTGCTGCTCCCGGGCGGCCTCCGCCACCTCACGGGCTTCCCGCTCGGTGACGGCGGGACGGGAGGAGGGGGTGGTGGAAGCGGACATGAGGGTCACCTCGCCGCATATAGGGCTGTTGAGGACCGTACGTTACCGATCAGTGCTACTGGATCGTTGGTACCCGAAACCGGACGCTCCCACCAGTCCTCGCGCGTCCGTTCAGCCGAAGGGGGCGCAACACTCCCGGACTTGTCGGGGGCCTGACGACGGTGTTGCATCAAGGTGCCGGCCAAGAGTCGGCCACCCCTCCGGGAAATAGGTATCGAAGCGCTTCGACAACCTATGGACACGTACTCCCGCTGGAGCTACTGTCGAACCACCCTCACCCACCCATATCAGTAACGCGCATCGTCGAAGCGCTTCACAAAGCTTGGAGAGCTGGATGGTCACCCTCGCCGAGGTCGCCCAGCACGCCGGAGTCTCGGCGAGCACGGTGAGCTATGTCCTCAGCGGCAAGCGGTCCATCTCCGCGAACACCCGGCAGCGGGTCGAGCGGAGCATCCGCGAGCTCGGGTACCACCCGAACGCCGGGGCCCGCGCCCTGGCCAGCAGCAAGTCGAACATCATCGCGCTGATGGTCCCGCTGCGCACGGACATGTACGTGCCCGTGATGATGGAGATCGCCATCGCGGTGGCGACCGCCGCGCGGACGCACGGGTACGACGTGCTGCTGCTCACCGGTGAGGAGGGCCCGGACGCGGTACGCCGCGTCGCCGGCAGCGGGCTCGCCGACGGGATGATCCTTATGGACGTCGAACTCGACGACGAGCGGCTGCCGTTGCTGCGCGCGACGGACCAGCCCTCCGTGCTGATCGGGCTGCCCGCCGACACCAACGGGCTGACCTGCGTCGATCTGGACTTCCGGGCGACGGGCGCCCTGTGTGTGGAGCACCTGGCGAAGCAGGGCCACCAGGACATCGCTGTCATCGGCGAGGCCCCGGCCGTCTACGAGCGGCACACCGGCTTCGCCGAGCGCACCCTCGACGGGCTCCGGTCGCGTTCCCGGGAGCTGGGCGTGCGGCTGCTGCACCGGCCGTGCGACGGCGGGTACGACGCGATGGCCGTGACGCTCGCCCGGATCCTCGACGAACGCCCGGGAACCACGGGGATCATCGTGCAGAACGAGTCGGCGGTCGAGCCGCTGCTCGCGCTGCTGCGGCAGCAGGGCCGGGCCGTGCCCGAGGACGTGTCGGTGGTCGCGATCTGCCCCGACCAGGTCGCGACGCAGGCCTCGGTGCGGCTCACGTCGGTCGCCATCCCCGCGCAGGAGATGGGTCGGCACGCCGTGGAACACCTGGTCGCCAAGTTCGAGGGGCGCGGCAGCGACGAGCTCGTGCTGATCGCGCCCGAGCTGACGGTCCGGGGCAGCACGGGGCCGGCGCCGGCCCGGCCGTAGGCATGCCGTAGGCACGCCGTAGGCACACCCCCTTCTCCCGCTCACCGACCACCGGCCCGCCTCCCAGGGCACCGCCATGTCCGCACGCCTCTGTCTGAGCACCTCTGTCTGAACACCTCTGTCTGCACTCCCCCAGGAGCACAGGAGCCCGCCACGTGAATCAGCCTGCTGAAACCCAGCCCCAGGTGAGCCTGGCGCAGTCCTCCCCCACCGTCGGCACGTTCCGCGAGCGGGACGGCGCGCTGGAGTGGAGCGGCCGTCAGGAGACCGTACGGATCGAGCCGTGGGGTCCGGACGCGGTCCGGGTGCGGGCCCGGCTCGGCGGCCCGGTGCTCGAAGGGCTCCCGGGCGCGCTCCTCGACGAGGCCCCCGCGACCCCGTCCACGGTGAAGATCGAGGAGGGGCGAGGGCAGCTGACCGTCGGGGCGCTCACCGTCGAGGTGAACGCCGAGGGCCTGGTCCGCTTCCTGCGGACGGAGGACTCCGCCGAGCTGCTCGCCGAGGACCGCGCCCACTTCTGGTGGCCCGGCTCCCGCCTCTACACGGCCGTCGGCAACGGCCACCACCGCCTGGAGCAGCGCTTCGCCGCGTACGACGACGAGAAGCTGTACGGCCTCGGTCAGCACCAGCACGGGCGTCTCGACCAGAAGGGCCTGGTCCTCGACCTGGTCCAGCGCAACGCCGAGGTCGGCATTCCGGTGCTGACCTCCAGCCGCGGCTACACCCTGCTGTGGAACAACCCGGCGATCGGCCGCGTGGAGCTCGCGTACAACGGCACGCGGTGGGTCGCCGACTCGGCCCGGCAGATCGACTACTGGATCACGGCGGGCGACCCGGCCGCCGCCCAGCGCCGCTACAGCGCGGTGACCGGCCGGACGCCGATGCTGCCGGAGTGGGCGGCGGGCTTCTGGCAGTGCAAGCTGCGCTACCGCACCCAGGACGAACTCATGGCGGTGGCTCGGGAGTACAAGCGCCGGGGCCTGCCGATCTCCGCGATCGTGTGCGACTTCTTCCACTGGACGCACCTCGGCGAGTGGAAGTTCGACCCGAAGGAGTGGCCGGACCCGGCGGCGATGGTGCGCGAGCTGGCGGAGCTCGGCATCAAGCTGGTGGTGAGCGTCTGGCCGTCGGTGTCGCCGCTGAGCGAGAACCACCCGGTCATGGAGCAGCGCGGCTACTTCATCGGCACCCAGTACGGGCCGATGGCGCATGCCGACTGGCCCGACAAGGAGGTCGCCTCCACGGTCCAGGTGGCCTTCTACGACGCCACCAACCCGGACGCCCGGGAATTCGTGTGGTCGAAGGTGAAGGAGAACTACCTCGACCCGTACGGGATCACGGCGTTCTGGCTGGACGCCGGCGAGCCGGAGCTGAAGCCGGGCTTCCAGGAGAACCTGCGCTACTGGGCGGGCCCGGGCCTGGAGGTCGGCAACAGCTACCCGGCCGAGAACGCCCGCACGTTCTACGAGGGGCTCGTCGCCACCGGCGAGGAGGAGGTCGTCAGCCTCAACCGCTCGGCCTGGGCGGGCAGTCAGCGCTACGGCGCCGCCCTGTGGTCCGGGGACATCGGCACGGACTTCCCGACCCTGCGCCGCCAGATCGCGGCCGGCCTCAACACCGCGCTGTCGGGCATCCCGTGGTGGAACACCGACATCGGCGGCTTCCACGGCGGTGACCCGGACGATCCGGCGTACCGGGAGGTGATGGTCCGCTGGTTCCAGTTCGGCGCGCTGTCCCCGCTGATGCGTCTGCACGGCTTCCGCGACCCGGGCATGCCGCTGGGCCCGGAGATGACCGGCGGCCCGAACGAGGTGTGGTCGTACGGCGAGGAAGCGCTGGCGGTCCTGGAGAAGTACCTGCGGCTGCGCGAGCGCCTGAAGCCTTACGTGCTGCGCGTCATGCGGGAGGCGCACGAGGAGGGCCTGCCGGTGATGCGGCCGCTGTTCCTGGAGTTCCCGGACGACCCGGCCGCCTGGTCGGTCGACGACTCCTACCTCTTCGGCCCGGACCTGCTGGTCACCCCGGTGCTCACCGCCGGCGCCACCGCCCGTACGGCGTACCTGCCGGCGGGGGCCACATGGACGGACGCGTGGACGGGTGAGACGTACGAGGGCGGCCGGTCCGTGACGGTCGACGCCCCGCTGGACCGCATCCCGCTGTTCCTGCGGGACGGGGCACGGCTGCCTGTAGCGGAGTAGCCGTGTCGGTGGGAGGGGTGGCCGGATCGATGGAGGTCTTCCGGCCACCCCTTCCGCCTGTTCGGCCAACTTTCGTCCGCCGCAAGCGGGTTCGAGAGTTCGAGAGGATAGGTTCCCCGCGTGTCCACGTCTCCGCTTCCCCTCACGCTGGCGAATCTGTTGCTGCGACCGGGCTTCGGCTCCCGCCGTGACCCGGACCGGATCTTCGACCGCATCGTGGTGGAAGCCGGTGAGGCGCCGGGAGACCGGGAGTTCGTCGACGGCTTCCGGTCGCTGCTGGGGTGGTGGGCGAAGGCCGAGAACCTCACCCCGGTCGGCTGGCAGTCGGCGCAGGTCCACGTGCGCCGGCATCTCACCAACCGGGCCCGGGTCCTGAGGCTGATCGCCGAGCACCCGGAGATCGAGCGGGAGCCGATCGAGAAGCCGGTGTTCGTCGTGGGGCTGCCGCGCACCGCCACCACGGTCACGCACTCCGTGCTGTCGATCTCGGACGGGCACCGGTGTCCCCTGCTGTGGGAACTGCTCGGGCCCGACCTGGAGTTGCCGCCCCGGCAGCGGCGCAGGGCGATCACGGCCGGGCGCCGGCTGGTGCAGGGCACGGACCTCTTCGCGCCGCGTTTCCGCGACATCCACGCGATGGCCGCCGAGGGGCCCGAGGAGTGCACGTTCGCGCTCCCGCACGCCCTCATGCCGTTCTCCCAGGCCCGTATCCCCGAGTACCTGGCCTGGCACTGCGAGCGGGACTTCACCGCCGACTACCGGTACCTCAAGCAGGTCTACCAGGTGCTCCAGTACGGCCGTCCGCGCCGCCGCTGGGTGCTGAAGTCCCCGATGCACCTGGAGAACCTGGACGCGCTGCGCACGGCCTTCCCCGACGCCACGATCGTGTGGTGCCACCGCGACCCGGTCACCGTCGTGGCGTCCTTCTGCTCGCTGATCGAGCACGGCATGGCCGTCAGCACCCGCCCGCTCGACCTGGCCGGCATCGGCGCCACCTGGCTCGGCCTGCTGAGCCGTGCCATGACGCGCGGCCTCGCGGCCCGGGCCGCCATCCCGGCGGAGCAGCTGGTGGACGCCCCGTACTCCTGGCTCGGCTCCGATCCGGCGACCGGCGCTCCGAAGCTCTACGCGGCCGTCGGCGCTCCCTGGACCGAGGCCGACGCGGCCCGTCTCCCCGCGGCCGTCGCCCGGCCCAAGGGCACCCGCAGGCACACCTACGACCTGTCCCGCTACGGCCTGACCCGCGCCGAGGTCGAGTCGGCGTTCGCGGACTACAACGCGCTGCGGGCCGAGGTCGACCGCGCCTGAAGCTCGGCGCGGCCGGCCCCGGCCCCGGGAGGCGTCAGCTGCTGCTGACCGTCAGGTTGTTCGTAGTGAAGTTGAGTCCGCCGGACGACGAGGTGACCTCGTAGCCGAACTGGACGTCACCGATGGTCTCGTTGCCCATCCAGCGCTTAGTGTCCTTGATCCACTTCAGGATCGGCAGGATGTTGACGGTGCCGGAGTTGGAGTCGGACGTCCGCAGGAACGAGAAGACCTCGTTGCTGCCGTTGCTGCCCTTGTAGACGTTCCAGGTGTGGCCGCCGAGGCTGACGGAACCCTGGGAGGTGCCGATCGGGCCGACCGCTCCGTTGTAGTTCACCCAGAGCATGATCTCGTAGTCGTAGTCCGTGTCCCAGACGTCGTACGACGAGTTGTACGCGCCGGACGACGGGACGGAGACGTTGTAGCTGCTGGACAGGGAGCGCAGCGAGTCGATCGACTTGTTGATCACCTTCTTGGAGTTCGGGTACGACTTGATGCCGCCGGTGTTGGGGTGGTCGGCCCAGACACCCCAGTTGGTCCCGGAGTTGGCCCAGGTGCACTGGCTGCCGGCGCCGGAACCCCAGATGTTGTTGTAGAGCGTGTAGCCGTTCAGGCTCGTGTTGCCCCACTGGTCGCAGGAGTTCCAGACGGCGGCGGAGGCGGGGGCGGAGGCGAGGCCTATGGTGGCGCCGAGTGCCAGGGCGGGGGCGAGCAGGGCCTTGGTGACCCTGCTCAAGGTGCGTGATGCCATGGTGTCCCTTCCATGGGGTGGGGGGATGGGGGGAACTACCACGCCCTCGGGGTGAGGACGTGGTCTTCTCCGGCGACCAGGTGGAGGGATTCTGCGCCGGAGGAAGTCCGCAGTTCGACGCGGTGGGTGCGGCCCGGCCGGATGACGGCGGCCACGCCGTCCGGGGACCAGGTGAGGTCGATCTCGGCCCCGAACCGGGTGCGCACACCGCGCAGTGCGCCGCTGGGGTAGGCCGTCGGCAGCGCGGGCAGCAGGACCAGCCGGTCCGGGGTCGACTGCACGAGCATCTCGATCAGCACGGCGGGCAGGGTGTGCGCGGCGTCGGCGTTGTAGACGTTCCGGTTCGGGTAGTGGGCGCTCATCAGGGACGCGTGGAAGAAGTCGCCGTCCAGGACCTGGCCGAGGGCGTGGGCGACGTGGCCGGCGTCCCTGAGCCGGGCCGCGATGAGCGCATGGTGCAGGTGGCCGTGCGCGGAGTCGTTCTCGGCGCCGCGCAGTTCGAGGGCGCGGTGCGCGGCGGCCGCGAGGTCGGGGGTGTCGTAGGGGGTGATCTCGTCGAGCGGCCAGACGCCGTAGAGGTGGCTGAGGTGGCGGTGGTCGTAGGAGTCCTCCAGGCCCGGCCAGGCCCATTCCGCCAGGGCTCCGTCCTCGTTGATCCGGTGCGGCGGGAGCCGGTCGGCGAGGGCCAGCCAGCGGTCGGCGTCGGGGCCCGGGTGGCAGGCGGCGGCCGTGCGCAGGGCGTGGCGGGCCGCTGAGAGGTCCATGGCCGCGTTGAGGGTGCCCCAGCTCGCGTTGGCGGGCCGGTTCTCGGGCGAGTAGGAGGGAACGACGACGAGCCGGCCGTCCTCGTCCGTGCGGGTGAGGAAGTCCTCGTAGAACAGGGCGACTTCGGCGAGCGCGGCGGCGGTGCGCGGGTCGCGGGTGCCGTGGGTCTCGTCGTGGTCGACCAGCGGCTTGAGCAGCCAGTCGGCACCGGCGGTCCACAGGTGCAGCGGGTACTCGCGGCTGAAGTGGTACGAGTGGCCGGACTCGCCGTCGGTGTGGGCGGGGGCGACGGCGCCCCGGGTGCCGAAGACCGCGCGGGCGTTGTCGCGCCAGTCGGGGAGCTGGCGCTGGATCAGCGAGGCGTGGGCCTCGGTGACCTCGGGGAGGGCGGCGGCAGCGGCCGACGCGGTCTGGAGGTTGAGGTTGGCGTCGTTGGTGAACGCTCCCGACCAGGCCGTGTCCCAGTCGCCGGTCCACAGTCCGGTCAGGCGGGGCGGGAAGAGGCCGCTGGCGGACAACAGGTGGTAGCGGCCGGCCGCGAACAGGCGCTCCAGCAGGGCGGCGCTGCGGGGCCGTTTCAGCAACTCCGTGCCTGGCAGCGCCCGTTCGGCAGGGTCGGCGGCCAGGTCGAGGGTGACGCGCTCGTAGGCGGTGCGGTGCAGGGCGGCGTGGCGGCCGAGGAGCTCGTCGTACCCGGTGAGCAGGTCGCGCAGGGCACGGCCCTCCCCCACCACGTCCAGTTCGCCGGTGTGCCGGTGCACCCGGGTGAGGAGCAGCACGGAGCGTGCTCCCTCGATGTGCACGCCGGGGGGCGTGAGGGTCGTGGTGCCGCCCGTGCCGGCGAGCAGGGTGACGCCGGTGCAGGCCAGGTCGCTGTCCGGGTAGCGGGCGCGCAGGCTCAGCAGGGCGCCCTCGGGGGTGAGGACGGCTCCGTGGCCGACGCCCAGTCCGGCGGGGGCGCCGGGCAGCCGGTGGTCCAGGTCGATGTCGAGGGTGAGGCCGGGCCCGGTGACCTGCTGGACGATCACGTCGTCGGCCCGGGAGACGAAGAGGCGGCTGGTCCAGCCGGTGCAGGCCGCCCGCACGACTCCGGTGGTGAAGTCGACGTCGCGCCGGTAACCGGGGCTCTCGCCCGGTGGCCGGCGCAGCCGGATCTGGAAGGCGGGGTGGAAGGGCTGCACCCACTGGAGCGGACGGCCGTCGGTGAAGCTCTCGGCCGCGGTCGTGTCTCCCGCCAGGAGGCGGTCCTGGAGAGCGGGGAGATCTGCGGCGAGCTGCGGGGGCCGGGGGTCCCTGCCGTTGGGCCGCACCAGGGTGTGGTGCGTGACGACGACCCGCTCGTCGTTCGGGTCGCCGAACACGAGGGCGCCGTGGTGGCCGTTGCCGCTCAGGAAGCCGTCCTCCCAGCGCGCTGCCGGGTGCGGCTCCCACGTGCCGTGGACGGGTGCGGAGTCGGTCATGGCCGGAGTACCGCCGCCCCGTAGCGGCCGAGGGTGACCCGGTCGGTGACGGCCGTCCCCGTCAGCAGGTCCCGGTGCGTGCCGGGGACCTCGACGGTCACCGGCTCGCGGCCGTGGTTGAGCACGAACAGCACCTCGCCCCTCAGGACGGCCTCGACCTGCTCGGGGAGGCCGTCGAGCACCGGCCGGACGCCCGCGTCGCCGGCGATCCGGGCCAGCAGCTCGCGCAGGGCCTCGGGCTCCGGGAGCGTGGAGAGGTACCAGGCCCGGCCCTTGCGCAGTACGGCGGGCATGCCGTCCAGTTCGCCACCCTTGTAGCAGGCCGTGTGGTCGGGGTCGGCGGGCTCGATCTCCTCGGACCACAGCGTGCCGCGGAAGCCCTCGCACGCGACGGTCTCCCCCGCGTCCAGCGGCCACCACTCGTGCAGCGTGCGGATGCCGAACAGCTCCCGCAGCCGGGCGTCCATGCCGCCGGGGCGCACTCGGTCGTCCTCGTCGGCGACGCCGGTCAGGAAGCCGCAGACGAGGGTGCCGCCGCCGCGGGCGTAGGCCAGGAGGTTGTCGATCGCCGCGTCGGTCAGCGCGTACAACTGGGGGACGACGACCACCGAGTACGGCGTCAGATCGTGCTCGGGATGAGCGAAGTCGCAGGTCAGCTTCGCCTGCCAGAGGGCCAGGTGCCAGGCGCGCAGGACGTCCGGGTATTCCACCCGGCTGGACGGCCGGCCGTCCTGGGCGCCGGCCCACCAGGCGTTCCAGTCGTGCAGGACGGCGACGTTCGCGGTGATGTGCCGGCCGGTCACCTGCGGGGCGATCCTCGCCAGGTCCGCGCCGAGCTGCCTGACCTCCTGGTACGTACGGCCTTCCGCCCCGGCGTGGCTGACCATGCCAGAATGGAACTTCTCCGCGCCCTGCCGGGACTGCCGCCACTGGAAGTAGCAGACGGCGTCGGCGCCCCGGGCCACGGCCTGGAGGGACCACAGCCGGTTGAGGCCGCGTGGCTTGGGGTGGTTCACGCCCCGCCAGTTGACCGGCCCGGCCGCCTGCTCCATGAGCATCCACGGCCCGCGCGCCTGGGAACGGGTCATGTCCTGGACGAGGGCGCCGCTCTGGGCGCCCAGCGGGTCGCGCGGGTCGGGGTAGATGTCGACCGAGACGACGTCCTCCTCCTCGGCCCAGTGCCAGGCGTCCTGGCCGACCCACAGCGGCATGAAGTTGCTGGTCACCGGGATGTGCGGGGTGTGACTCCGGACGATGTCCCGCTCGGCGGTGTAACACTCCAGGAGCATGTCGGAGGTGAAGCGCCGGAAGTCCAGCACCTGGCCGGGGTTGCGCATGTAGTGAGGCAGGCGGGGCGGCAGGATGCCGTCCCAGCAGTCGTAGCCCTGGCTCCAGAAGGCGGTGCCCCAGGCCTCGTTGAGGGCGTCGAGCGTGCCGTACTTCTCGCACAGCCAGCGGCGGAAGGCGGCCGCGGCCTCGTCGCCGTAGTCGAAGGTGCAGTACTCGTTGTTGATGTGCCACATCGTCAGGGCCGGGTGGCCGCCGTAGCGGGCGGCCAGGTCCTCGGTGATGGCGGCGGCGTAGCGCCGGTAGGTGGCGCTGGAGTGCGAGAAGTGCTGCCGGCCGCCCCACCACTCGGTGCGGCCGTCCTCGGTGACGGGCAGGGTGTCGGGGTGCAGCCGGCCCATCCAGGGCGGGGGCGAGGAGGTGGGGGTGGCGAGGACGACACCGATGCCGTTCTCGTGCATCAGGTCCATCAGCGTGTCCAGCCAGCCGAACTCCCGGGCGCCCGGCTCCGGTTCGAGCTTCGACCAGGAGAACACGCCGAGGGTGACGGAGTTGACGCCGGCGTCCTTCATCAGCCGGACGTCCTCGTGCCAGGTCTCCTCCGGCCACTGCTCCGGGTTGTAGTCGCCGCCGAAGAGGAGACGCCCCCGGGTGGCATCGCTCAGCGCGGGCTGCTTTCTCGCGGTCACCGGGCAGGCTCCCCGTACTGCACTCCGCGCCCGTTGGTGGCGATGTACACGCGGCCGTAGACGCGCGGGTCCCCGCTGATGGCCGCGCCGATCCAGCCCCACTGGTGCTGGTCGTCATTGATCCGGGTCCAGCTCTTCGCCTCGTCGTCGGAGCGGTACACGGCGGTGATGCTCTCGGTGGAGCCGACCATGTAGACCGCCGGGTAGGAGGCGCCCTCGGCGGCCTTGCCGAAGCCGAGGGTGTACGACGCCCAGCAGGTGCCGACCTTGGTGAAGGTCGCGCCGCCGTCCGTGGAGCGGTACAGCCCGTTCCACTTCAGGCTCAGCCACAGGTCGCCGGAGCGGCCCGGCGCCACGGCCAGCTGGAACTCCGCGTCGCCCGAGTTCAGGCCGGTGGCCCGCGCGGTGAAGGTCCGGCCGCTGTCGGTGCTGGCGAACAGGGTGCCGGTGGTGGTGTCGAAGGCGTAGAGGCGGGACGGGTCGACCGGGTCCGCGACGGGGACGGCACCCTTCGGGAAGGAGGCCACCTCGGACCAGCTGCCCCCGTTGTCCGCCGAGCGGAAGCCCGGGTTGCCCGCGCCGAAGGACCACAGCAGCACACTGCCGTCGGCGTTGGTGGTGATCGGTCCCGGCGCGGACTTGGCCATGGACGGCTGGGACTCGAAGGGGGACCAGGTCCTGCCGCCGTCGTCCGACCAGGCACCGTTGCCGTGGTCGCCCCAGCCGGCCCGCACGACGTACGACGGCTTGGCCGCGGCCAGCGCGAGCCCCGTCGACGTGCCGAACACCGGGTTCGACGCCATGCCGCGCGAGGGGGACGCCGTGAGCCGCTCGTGGTACATCACGCCGATGTCCCCGGACCCGCTGATCAGGTGCGCCTCTCCGGCCGGAGGAGAGATCAGCTGCCGTATGGACGCCTCCTCCAGACCGCGGATCTCCGGGGCCCAGTTCTTGAGGTCGCGGGTGCCGTACAGGGTCGCGCCGGTGCCGTAGACGACGTGCCGGGAGTCGAACGGGTCGAGGCCGACGGCCTGGATCCACCAGCCGAACTTGGGCTTGTCGGCGCCCCACTTGAGGTACGGCGTCTCGGAGACGTCGAAGACGGCCTTGTCCTTCAGGGACGTCCAGGTGCGGCCGCCGTCGGTGGTCCGGTACAGGGTGTCGACCAGCGACCAGCGGTTGTTGGTGGAGACGACGACGGTGCCGGGGCGACGGGCGTCGACGGCACAACCGCCGTAGCCGAAGGAGTCGGTCCCGCCGTCGCTCGTCGGCCCGCCGGGCTTCACGGGCGTGACCTCGGTCCACTTCCCGGTGCTCGTGCGCAGCTTGTGCACGCTGCCGTCGGACTGGCCGTTCGGGCCCGGGGCGTTGCCGTACGTCACGTACAGCTCGCGGGTGTGCCGGTCGTACGCGGCCCGGACCGGGACCTTGGCGGCGGTGCCGGCGGGCTGCCCGGGGACGGCCTCCCAGGTGGTGCCGTCGGCGGTTCTGTAGAGGTTGGCGGAGGCGCCGTCGGAATCGCCCCAGCCGGCGTAGACGCCGCGGCCCGCGGCTACGAGGAGCGTGATGCCCTGGCCGGTGGCGCTCGGGGTGGCCGGGAAGTTCACTGCCTGCCAAGTGGCGCCCCGGTCGGTCGACCTGAGCAGTCCGTCGTGCCGGGTGCCCAGCCACAGGGTGTCGCTGTCCCGCGGGTCGACGAGCAGCCGCTCCCCGCAGCCGCGCCCGTCCTCGTTGGCCCCGAGCTTCACGGTGAGGTCGGTGCGCTTCCAGGTCGCGCCGCGGTCCTCCGACCTCAGCACCGCCCCGTTGCCTGCCCAGGACTGGGCGTACGTGCCGAGGGCGAGGTACAGCCGGTTCGGGTGCGCCGGATCGACGGCCATGGCCTCCACACCGAGCAGGTTCCAGTCGTCCCAGCCGAGGTGGTCGGTCAGCGGGATCCACCGGTCGGTCCGGTCGTCCCAGCGGTAGGCGCCGCCGATGTCGGTACGGGCGTAGGCGAGGCCGCGGACGGAGGGGTGGAACAGGACGCCGGTCACGAATCCGGTGCCGCCCTGGACGACGTTGCGCCAGCGGTAGGCACCGCCTGCGGCGGGAACGGCGGCCTGGGCATGCCCCTGGACCATCGGAAGGGCGGCGACGGCGGCGGTGGCAGCGGTCCCGGCAAGCACGGCTCTTCTGCTCAGGTGGAACGTGCGCATGACATACCTCGGTTCTCACAAAAAGAGGGGGGTGGGGGATGCCTCAAGGGGCGCGGGGAACTGCGCGACAAGCCACAACGCAGCGGCACACGACAAACAACCGACAGTCCTACGGCGAACACTCACAAGGGGCGTCACCCCTTGACGGCCCCCGTGAGCATGCCCTTCTTGAAGTGCTTCTGGACGAAGGGCGACAGGACGGCGACCGGCAGCAGGGCCATCACCATGACCGCCATCTGAACGGCCAGCCCCGACAGCTGGCCGGTCTTGATGGCCTGGCCCAACCCCACCGGTGCTTCCTGCTTCTGCACCAGCTGGATCATGACGTTCTGCAACGGCATCATGTCCTGGTCGTTCAGGTACAGGGAGGCGTTGAACCAGGCGCTCCAGTACCCGACGGCGTAGAACAGCGTGACAACGGCGAGCACCGCCCGCGACAACGGCATGACGATCCGCCACAGGATCCAGAAGTCCCCGGCCCCGTCGATCCGCGCACTGTCGATGAGCTCCTGCGAGATCCCCATGAAGAAGCCGCGCAGCACGAGGATGTTGAAGACGCTGAGGGCACTCGGCAGGATCAGCGCCAGATAACTGTCGGTCAGGCCAAGGGACTGCACCAGAAGGTAGGTCGGGATGAGACCGGCGCTGAAGAACATGGTCGCCAGCAGCATCATCAGGATCCAGCGGTGGCCGAGGGAGCCGCTGCGGGAGAGGCCGTAGGCACACAGGACGGACACCGCCATCGAGAACAGCGTGCCGACGAGGGTGACGAGGACGCTGATGATCGCCGCGCGGGTGACCTGGCCGCCGCTGAGCAGTTCCTTGTAGGCGACGAAGGTGATGTCCTTGGGCACCATCACCAGGCCGCCGGCCTCGTCGATGGTCTTGCGTGAGGACAGGCTGGTGACGACCACGATCCACAGCGGGAAGAGAATCGCCAGGCAGGCCAGCGACAGGGCGAGACCCTTGCCGGCGAGACCGGCCCTGGAGGGCTCCTCCTCCCAGGCCGGCCGAGGCGGCGCCTCCCACCAGCCAGGTTCCTTCACCGGCTTGTCGATGACGGCGCTCACTTCTTGTACACCCCCTGCTCGCCCATGAGATGGGCCACCTTGTTCGCGGCGAGGACCAAGCCGATGCTGATCACGCCCTTGATGAGTCCGGCGGCGGCCGCGTAGCCGAAGTCCTGGTTGCGCACGCCGTTCCACCACACGAAGGTGTCGAGGACCTCGGCCGCGCCCGGTCCGACGGCGTCGCGTTGCAGCAGGATCTGCTCGAAACCGACGGTGAGGGCGTCGCCGACCCGCAGGACCAGCAGCAAGGCGATCACCGGGCGCAGCGCGGGCAGTGTGACATGCCACATGCGGCGCCAGCGGCCGGCGCCGTCCATCGCGGCGGCCTCGTACAGGTCCGGGCTGACCGAGGCCAGCGCGGCGAGGAAGACGATGATCCCCCACCCGGCGTCCTTCCACACGCTCTGCGCGGTGATCAGGAGGGGGAAGGTGTTCGGGTCGGTCATGATGTTGAGGCCGTTGTAATCGTGCTGCCGCAACAGCTGGGAGAGGATGCCCGCGCCGCCGAAGATCTGCTGGAAGACGGCGATGACCAGCACCCAGGAGAAGAAGTGCGGCAGGTAGAGAACGGCCTGTGCCACCGCCCGCACCCGGGGCCTGACCACGCTGTTGATGAGCAGCGCGAGCAGGATCGGGATCGGGAAGAACAGCACGAGCTGGAGGGAGAACAGCACCAGCGTGTTCTGGACGGCGTTCCAGAACGCCGAGTCCTCGAAGATCCGCTGGAAGTTCTCCATGCCCACGAAGGGGCTGTTCAGCATGGAGACGATGCCGTTGTCGCTGATGTAGGGGTCGTAGTCCTGGAAGGCGACGACGTTGCCGAGGATCGGCAGATAGTTGAAGACCAGGACCAGCACGACGGCCGGCAGGGTCATCAGGAGCAGGACGCGGTCGCGTCTGAACCTGAGCCACAGGCTCAGTTTCCCCGAGGGTCGCTTCTCCGGTGAACCGGTGGCGCCGCCGGACGCCACCGGGGTCTTCTCCGTCATGTCGGCCTCGGCCCTGCTCCGAGGCACCGTGCTGTGGGACACGGCCGTTCTCCTTGCCTCAGAGCCTGGTCAGCTCGCCGCCGAGCCGTTCTCGTCGAGGATCTTCTTGTACCAGTCGCGCAGCTTGTCGCCGCCCTTGCTCTTCCAGTCGGAGACGGCCTGCTGCATGTCGCTGATCTTCTTGCGGCCGCGGGTGATGTCGTCCTCGAGCTGCTCGAAGTCGTTGCCGAGGTTGGTGTAGCGGCCAGGCTCGGTGATCTGCATGCCCCAGAAGGAGGACTTCTTGGTGAAGGCGCCCATCCGCTGCTGCCACTCGACTTGGCCCTTGGCGACGTCCGGGAAGTCGGGGTGGGCGAGAGTCGCCGCAGGGCTCGCGACCATGACGTAGGCGTTCATCACCTCGTTGTTGCCCTTGTCGGTCTTGACCGGGACGCCGTCCTTGACGGAGTAGTGAGTGCCCTCGACGCCGTAGTTGGTCATCATGTACTCCTTGGTGCCGTACGGCGCGGCGGTGACGTTGGCGACGGCCAGCACGTCACGGATGACCGACTCGGAGGCCTTCTTGTTGATGAAGGCGAAGATGCCGGCCGGCTGATCGGCCCAGAGGTCTGGGTTGCCGCCGTCGTGGCCCCAGATGTCCATGCCCCAGATCTTGAACTCCGGGTTCTGGGAGGCCTGTTCGCCGGTGCGGCTCCACCACTGGGAGATGTTGTTGGGGTAGATCAGGAACTCGCCGGCGGCAAACTTAGGGCCGGGGTCGGGGGCGTTCTTGCCCAACTCGGAGTCGGGGTGCACGACTCCGGCGGCGAAGAGCTTGCGGGCCCACTCCAGGGCCTCGAGGTACTCCTCGGTCTCGATGCGGCAGATCAGCTTGCCGTCGACGAGGTTCCACCACAGCGGCTTTTCGCTGCCCGAGAGCACCCCGAAGTTCTGGAAGGCGGTCCACTTCATGTCGAGGCAGGCCCACCGCTTGGCCTTGGCGTTGGTGATCTCCTTGGCCAGCGCCATGAACTCGTCCGCCGACCGGGGGATCTCGTATCCCTCCTTGTCGAAGACGTCCTTGCGGTACAGCGGCACGATGCCGGTGACGTACGGGGCGGGCTGCGGCAGGCCGCGCAGTTTCCCGCCGAAGAGGGAACGCTGCCAGGCGTCCGTGGGGATCGCGGCGAGGTTCGGGAACTCCTTGACCGCGTCCCCGGACAGGTACGGGCCGAGGTCGGCGAACTTGTTGATGATGGCGCTCGGGATCTTGCCGTTCATGTTCCAGCCGGGGACGACCACCACATCCGGGATGTCGCTGGAGGCGAGGACGGCGCCGAGCTTCTGGTCGTAGGTGTTGCCGTCCTGGTTCTGCCAGACGACGTCGACGCCTATCAGGTCGTTCATCGCCCTGTAGTAGGCGTTGTTCTGCTGAGGCGGGGAGCCCCAGAACGGCGACATGATGGTGACCTTGCCACCCTTGCCGAGCTTCTTCGTGACCGAGGTCTTCAAAGTGGCCAGGTCGAGCTTGCCGGTGAAGCCCATCGCCGAGCCGTTCTTGGCCGGCATGTCCGGCTTCACCACGTTGCTGGCCACGAAGGCCGGCAGGATCTTCTTGGCGTCCTTGGCCGACGTGGTCCCGTCCCGCGACCCGCTGCCCGACCCGCCACACGCGGCAAGCAGCGGCATTCCCCCCGCCACCGCTGCGGTGGCGACCGCCGTGGAGGCGAGGAAACTTCTCCGGCTCGGTCCGGAGGAGGCGGAGGCGGCGTTCGGCGTCATTGCGTCAACCCTTCATGGCGCACCAGGACACCCGGCGGTGGGCCGTCGGCTGCGGTGTCTCGAGTGGAACTGGCTGAGCCGAAGCGATACTCCGACGCGTGACGAGGAGTGCGCACCACCGGGTGGCGGACTTCAGAGTCGAAGCGCTTCGATGTTGCTGCGAGGTTAAGTGAACACCCAGGGGCGCACAAGGGGCGATTCCAAGATTCCTCCGGGGTGTGCACAAGCGTGATGTGGCGCGTATGCCGCTTGCAACACCGCTGAAAGGCCGGAGTTGTTGCGCTGCGGTGTCTTGACACCCGCCCCCACGTCGAATGAGCATCGAAGCGCTTCGAAAGCGCCTCGTCGCTCCACCGCAAAGGGATCCCACGTGACCGCACCCACGCCGCCCAGTCCGCCGTTCCGCGATCCGCGCCTGCCGTTCGCGAAGCGGATCGACGACCTCCTGTCGCGGCTCACGCCGGCGGAGAAGATCGCCTTCCTGCACCAGTTCGCGCCCGCCGTCGAACGGCTCGGCATCGCCGCCTTCCGCACCGGCCAGGAGGCCCTGCACGGCGTGGCGTGGATGGGCCCGGCGACGGTGTTCCCGCAGGCCGTCGGCCTGGGTGCCACCTGGAACCCGGAGCTGGTGCGGCGCGTCGGCGACGCGGTGTCCAAGGAGGTCCGCGCGCTGCGCGCCAAGGACGACCGGGTCGGCCTCAACGTCTGGGCGCCGACCGTCAACCTGCTGCGCCACCCCCTGTGGGGCCGCAACGAGGAGGGCTACTCGGAGGACCCCAAGCTCACCTCGGCGATCGCCACCGCCTACACGCACGGCCTGCGCGGCGACCACCCGACCTACTGGCGCACGGCGCCCGTGCTGAAGCACTGGCTCGCCCACAACAACGAGACGGACAGGTCCACGACGTCGAGCTCGGTGCGCCCGCGCGTGCTGCACGAGTACGACCTGCGTGCCTTCCGCGAGACGGTCGAGGCGGGTGCGGTGGCCGGGGTGATGCCGGCGTACAACCTGGTCAACGGCCGCCCCAACCACGTCTCCCCGTACCTGGGCGAGCATCTGCGCGCCTGGACGGAAGAGGACCTGCTGGTCTGCTCGGACGCGGGCGCGCCGAGCAACCTGGTGGACTCCGAGCACTACTTCGACACGCACGAGGAGGCCACCGCGGCCTCCCTGGTGGCGGGCGTCGACAGCTTCACGGACCACGGCACGGACTCCTCGCAGATGATCGGCCGCCTGCGCGGCGCCCTGGAGCGCGGGCTGCTGTCCGAGGCCGACGTCGACACGGCCGTGCGCCGCCAGCTCTCGGTCCGCTTCCGGCTCGGCGAGTTCGACCCGGAGTACGACCCGCACGACGCCACCAGCGAGTTCGACACCCCGGCGCACCGCGCCCTCGCGCGGGAGGCCGCCGAGCAGGCAATCGTGCTGCTCAAGAACGACGGGGTGCTGCCGCTCGCCCCGGACACCCGGGTCGCGGTGGTCGGTCTGCTCGCCGACGAGTGCAAGCGCGACTGGTACAGCGGCACGCTCATCCACCGCTCGACCCCGCTGGAGGGGCTGTACGAGCGGTTCGGGACGGAGCGGGTGGAGTTCGCGGAGGGCGTGGACCGGGTCCGGCTGAAGACCTCGGCCGGGACCTTCCTGCACGTCCCCGAGGCGGACGCCGACGACGAGGTGCGCGGCGCCGAAGGCGCCCTCGACCCGGCGCTGCTCGCGGGCCGCACCGACCTGCCCCCGCTCACCACCGACGCGTCCGGCACCGAGCTGGCGCTGGTCGACTGGGGCGGAGGCGTGCTGACCCTGCGCGCCCCCGACGGCCGCTATCTCTCGGTCGCCGACGACGGCTGTGTCCGCGCCTCCGCCGACCAGCCGGGCGGCTGGATCGTCCAGGAGACGTTCCGTCTGGAACCGCACGAGAACGGGCACCTCCTGAAGCACCTGGGGACGGGTCGCCACGTGTGTGTCTCCGCCGACGGCGTGAAGGTTGCCGACGAAGATCCCGAGGTGTTCGAGCTGGTCGTCGTCGAGCGCGGCGAGGAGGCGGTGGCGCGTGCCGCCGCGCAGGCCGACGTGGTCGTGGTGGTGGCGGGCAACGATCCGCACATCAACGGCCGCGAGACCGAGGACCGCACAACCCTGCGGCTGCCCGGGCACCAGGATCGGCTGCTGCGGGCCGCCCGCGCGGCGAACCCGGCGACCGTGCTGACGCTGGTCTCCGCCTACCCCTACGCGGTCGACCCGGCAGATCTCCCGGCCCTGCTGTGGACCGCGCACGGCGGCCAGGCGGCCGGCACCGCCCTGGCCCGCGTCCTGGCCGGCGACGTCTCCCCCGCCGGCCGCCTTCCGCAGACCTGGTACGCCGACGACGCCGACCTGCCCGGCCTCCTCGACTACGACGTGATCGGGAGCCGGCAGACGTATCTGTACTTCGAGGGCACGCCCCTGTTCCCCTTCGGGCACGGCCTGTCGTACACATCGTTCGCGTACGACGGCCTGACGGCCCGCGTGGAGGACGGGTCGGTGCGCGTCTCCTTCACGGTCACCAACACCGGCGACGTCACCGCCGACGAGGTCGCGCAGCTCTACACCCGGGCCGTCGACCCGTCCGTCCCGCGTCCCCGCCGCGAGCTGCTGGACCACCGCCGCCTCACGCTCGCCCCGGGGGCGGCAGCCGGGCTGAGCTTCGAAGTCCCTGTCTCCGCCTTCGAGTTCTGGGACGTGGCCCAGGACCGGTGGCGTCTGGAGCCGGGCGCCTACGAGCTGCTGGCCGGAGCCTCCAGCGAGGACGTCCGGCTGCGGACGACCGTCACGCTCGACGGCGAGCCCGCCCTGCCGCGCGCGGTCGTCGCGGGCGGTCTGGCCGCGGCCGGCTTCGACGAGCAGAGCGGCGTCGAGATCGTCGACCGTACGAAGGTGTCGGGCGACGCGGTGACGCCGGCGGACGGGACGGCGGGCGAACTGGTCTACCGGGCCTGCGACTTCGGGCCCGGCATCTCCGGCGTGACGGTGGAGGTGGCCGGTGAGGGCACGGTCGAGCTGTCCCTCGACGGCGGCCCGGCGCTCGCGGTGCTGTCGACCGCCACGCCCACATCGGGCCCGTACGACTACGTCTCGCTCGGCGCGTCCGTCGCCGCCGCGGGCGTGCACGACGTGCACCTGAGACTGCGCGGCCCGCTGCGGCTCGCGCGCGTCGGCTTCTCCGGTTGAGGGTCCGGAGCAGGCCGACGTAAAGAAGGGGCCCGGCACCGGAAGGCATCGGTGCCGGGCCTCTTCGTCCAGCCTATATGAAAATGGTTCCCATGAGCTAGTGCCGGGGCGTCAGAGGCTGAGTCCGGTGAGCACCATCACGCGCTCGTACGTGTAGTCCTCCATCGCGAACCGCACACCCTCGCGACCCACGCCGGACTGCTTGACACCGCCGTACGGCATCTGGTCGGCGCGGTAGGACGGGACGTCGCCGACGACGACGCCGCCGACCTCCAGGGCGCGGTGGGCCCGGAAGGCGGTCTGGAGGTCGTGGGTGAAGACGCCCGCCTGGAGGCCGTACTTGGAGTCGTTGACGGCGGCGAAGGCCTCGGCCTCGCCGTTCACCTTCTGCACGGTGAGGACCGGTCCGAAGACCTCCTCGCAGGAGAGGGTGACGTCGGCCGGTACGCCGGCCAGCACGGTCGGCGCGTACGAGGCGCCGTCGCGCTTGCCGCCGGTGAGCAGCGCGGCACCGGCGTCGACCGCCTCCCGGACCCACGTCTCGACGCGCTTGGCGGCGTCCTCGCTGACCAGCGGCCCGACATCGGTGGCGTCGTCGCTCGGGTCGCCGGTGACCTGGGCCTCGACGGCGGCGACGATGCGCGGCAGCAGCCGGTCGTACACGGAGGCGTCCGCGATGACCCGCTGGACGGAGATGCAGGACTGGCCGCCCTGGTAGTTGGAGAAGGTGGCGATACGGTTCGCCGCCCATTCCAGGTCCTCGTCGCTCGCCCAGTCGGCGAGCACGACGGCCGCGCCGTTGCCGCCCAGCTCCAGGGTGCAGTGCTTGCGCGGCACCGAGTCCATGATCGCGTAGCCGACCTTCTCGGAGCCGGTGAAGGAGATCACGGGCAGGCGCTCGTCCTGCACCAGGGCGGGCATCTTGTCGTTGGCGACGGGCAGGATGCTCCAGGAGCCCGCGGGCAGTTCGGTCTCGGCCAGCAGGTCGCCGATGATCAGGCCGGACAGCGGGGTGGCCGGGGCCGGCTTGAGGATGATCGGGGCGCCGGCGGCGATGGCCGGGGCGACCTTGTGGGCACAGAGGTTGAGCGGGAAGTTGAAGGGCGCGATACCGAGCACCATGCCCTTGGGGAAGCGGCGGGTGAGGGCGAGCCGGCCCTGGCCGCCGAGGTCGGTGTCGAGGCGCTGGGCCTCGCCGCCGTTGAACCGCCGGGCCTCCTCGGCCGCGAACCGGAAGACGGACACGGCCCGGCCGACCTCGCCGCGCGCCCACTTGAGCGGCTTGCCGTTCTCGGCGGAGATCAGCTGGGCGATCTCCTCGGTGCGCTCGACGAGGCGCCTGCTGACGTGGTCGAGGGCGGCGGCGCGGACGTGGGCCGGGGTGGCGGCGAACTCGTCCCGTACGGCGTACGCGGCGGCCACGGCCTCCTCGACCTGCGCGTCCGTCGGCACGCTCACCTTGCCGACGAGCCGTCCGTCCCACGGGGAGGTGACGTCGAAGGTGTCCTCGCCGGTGGCCTCACGGCCGGCGAGCCAGAAGGCGTGGGTGGAAGTCATGTGGGTTCCGGCCCTTCGGCGTTGGGGATGTCCTGTCGTGCGGGTTCCACGGTAGGGGCGGGGTGGCCGAACGGCGTTTGTCCAGGGCGTAGCAATAGGGGGCGGGCACACTACGGTCTGGCTACTCGGAGGTGGTCGCCTTCAGGGCGAGCCAGAGCTCCATCCGTGCGTCGGCGTCGTCCAGGGAGCGGCCGAGGATCTCCTCGACGCGCCGCATGCGGTAGCGGAGGGTATGGCGGTGGACGCCGAGGTCGGCCGCCGCCGCGTCCCACTGGCCGTGCCGGGACAGCCAGGCGCGCAGGGAGGCGACGAGGTCGCCGCGGCCCGTGGCGTCGTGCTCGTACAGCGGCCGCAGCATGCCGTCGGCGAAGGCCCGTACCGCGTCGTCCGCCAGCAGCGGCAGCACGGATCCGGCCGCCATCTGCTCGTGCTCCACGAGGACGCGCCCACGCCGCCGCGCCACCGACAGCGCCTGCTCGGCCTGCTTGTACGCGGCGGACGCGGCGATGGGCCCGGCCGGCGTCGACAGGCCCACGACCAGTTCGTCCCCCTCGCCGCCCGGCACCTTCTCGCGCACATCGGCCCGGGCCGACTCCAGGGCGGCCGCGTACTCCCCGCAGGCCGCCGCGGCGGCACCGCCGTCCGCGGCCAGCACCACCAGCCGCTCCCCCTCCGGCACGACCAGAACGGCCTCGCCGGCCCGGGCCGCGGCGGACTCCATGACGTCGGCGAGCACCGCGAGGGGATCGCCGTTCGTGTCGGCCGCGGCGAGCGCGGCGGCGGAGGGCCGGTCGACGGCCGGGCCGCCGGTCCGGGCCTCGGCACGGGCCAGCGCGGCCGAGGCAGACACCGGCACCCGCTCCGCGACCAGCATCCGGAACGGCGCGTCCAGCAGCCCGCCGTACAGGTCCCCGGCGACCGCGCGCGCGTGGTCCGGCTCCCCGGCCAGCAGCATGCGCAGCACCGCCGCACCGATCCGCTGCTCGGCCGCCTGGAGGGACCGGGAGCGTTCCGTGGTCAGGGTCAGCAGGGCGATGGCCGAGTGGAGGGCGTAGCGTTCGGCGGTGCCGAGAGCGGCCGCGGTGCCCACGGCGAGGGCCGCCCGGGGACGCCGGCCGGTGCCGATGGTGTGCAGTTCGACCCGGTCCTCGTTCTCCGGTCCGCCGACCACCGACGAGGCGGGCGCGGGCCGTTCCCGCAGCCGCTGCACGTCGCCGGTGAGCCGCGCGGCCCGCCGTCCGGCCCACTCGGGCGCCGCGGCGACGACGGCGCCCGAGGCGTCGTACAGCGCGGCCCACCCGTCGACCTGCGAGGCCAGCGCGGCCAGCAGCCCCTCGGGCCCGCCCGTCTGCGCCTGCCTGGTCAGCTCCCGCTGGGCGGCGAACCCGGCCGTGACGGCCCGGTACTGGTCGGCGGCGATCGCGGCGGACACGGCCTTGCTGATGGCGAGGAACGGCGTGCGGCGCGGCACCTCCAGCAGCGGCAGGCCCTCCTCCTCTGCCGCGTCGACGAGCGCCTTGGGGATCTCCTCGTAGTTGACGCCGACGGCGAAGCCGAGCCCGACCACCCCGGCTCCGGCCAGCCGCCGTACGTAGCGGCGCATGGCCTCCGGGTCCTCGGCGTCCAGCTTCAGCGCGGTGATCAGCAGCAGTTCCCCGCCCTCCATGTAGGGCACGGGGTCGGCGAGCTCGCTGACGTGCGCCCAGCGGACCGGCACGTCGAGGCGGTCTCCGCCCGCCCGCACGGTGAGTTTCAGCGCGGAGTGGTGGACGAGCGAGGCGAGCGTCGGGGGCATGAGGCCTTCAGGTCTGCGTCAGGACGTGTGTGATCTTTGTGGGCTTTTGGCCGCCACGTATGAACGACCTGTGACGATTCTGCCTCACCGTACGATCCCCGCGTACCGGCACCGGCCGGAAGACGTCAGCCCCGAAGGTCCACCAGCAGCGGTGGCGCGTGCTCGCCCTTCACATCCGTCAGCGACAGCACCGCGTGCCCGGCCGGCACCCCGTGCGCCAGCTCGGAGGCGGACCAGCGCTCCCGCTCGACCTGCCGCACGGTCACCGCCCGCGCGGTCGGGGCCTTTCCGGTGATCACCCGGCGGAGCATGTGCACGGCCTTGCCCGCGGGCGTCTCCGCGATGATCTGCCGGTCGGTGACGTCCCTGGCCTCGATCCACTCCTTGCCCCAGACCTCGGCGAAGTCCTGCCCGTCCCACGGGGTGAGCCCCGACAGGGCCATCCGGCAGCCGGTGGCCCCGAGCAGCGGCCCGCGCAGCGGCCGGGGCACGTCGTCCAGCGTCCGCAGGGTCAGCACGACCCCGGCGTTGCCGGACCGCAGCCGCTGGATGCCGCGCACGGCCTCGGGCGTCACCACGCCGGTCGCGTCGTCGAGCACCAGACAGGCGAACAGCGACCGGTCCTCCCGTACGGCGACACTCGCCGTGAACTGCGCGAGCACCAGCCGCGCCAGCATCCGGGAGGCGTCGGCGTGCCCGCGCTCGGGCAGGTCGATCCGCACCCGCACGGGATGGTCGAGGGCCTTGAGGGTGAAGGGCCGAGTGGCCCCGGAGGTATCGAAGAAGGAGGCGAAGGCGGGCCGGTCCAGCAAGGCGACCCGATCCGCGAGCACCCCGCCGACATCACCCGGCTGCCCCATCTGCCGCTCCCGGGCGTCCAGTTCCCGCAGCAGCGACTCCTGCCCGGCGTCCTGGAGCCCCTGCCGCAGCGCGGCCAGCGGTTCCGGCGCCCCGTCCAGCAGCTGCCGCAGCTCCGGTACGGACGGAAAACGCCCGTGCACGGCCCGGAACGGCCCGAGCAATTGGGCGAGCACGGTCGTGGAGCGCCGGCTGTCACTGCCCGGGTGCGGATCGGCGAGATCCCCCACCAGCGCCTCGGCGAGCACGGCCGCGGCCTCGTCCGGGTCGCCGGTCCCCCCGTACAGATCCAGGTCGTACTCCGACTCCTGGTTCCCGATCCGCACGACGACGTCGTACGCGTCGGCCGGACCGAGCCCGGCCCCCGCCGCCCCGACCACGACCACGGCGGCCCGCCCGGCGAGAGCGTGCAGACACAGCGACTCGGCGAGCGGCCGCACGACGGCCCCGGTCTTTCCGGAGCCGGCGGGGCCGACGGCCACGAGCGAGGTGCCGAGCAGATCGGGCCCGAGGCCCAGGCCCGCACCGCGGTAGGTGTACGGGTTGCGGGAGTCGTCCACGGTCTTCCCGAGCCGTACCTGGCCGGTCATCAGGTCGTGCCGCGCGAGGCGCGCGGGCAGGTCGCGCTCCCCGGAGGGGTGGAGGCAGGCGGCGGCGCCGTCCCGCAGGACGGTGGAGCTGAAGGTGGCGAGGCTGTGCCGTCCGGTGCGCACGCCCTGCCAGGCACGGAGGATCCGGGCATGGTCGACGTCCCCCATGAGCCCGGAGCGGGCCTCGGCGGCGAGCCGCTCGGCGGCGTCGGCGGCTCCGGCGGCGCGGAGCTCGTTCCACTGGGCCGGGTCGTCCTGGGCAGTCGGCTGGGCCTCCTGGGACTCCGGTCGGCGCAAGCGCGGGGCCACGAAGCGGCGCCACACCTCGCCCCAGCGGCCGAGCCGGCTCACCCCGACCATGATCGCCAGGGCGACGAGCAGCTCGTACCCCCGGTACACCACGAACGTGCCGGTCTCGCCGATGCCGCTGTCGGCGCCGCGCCAGGCGTCGGGAACGATCAGGTCGAACGGCACCCACCACCAGTTGCCGAGGTAGCCGTTCTGGAGCAGCGACCAGATCAGCCATCCCACCAGGAAGGCGATCAACGCCCCGCTCAGCAGCTGCCGGGTGGGGATCTCCTCGGGCTGCTCCGTCGGCCGCGGCCGGTGCCCGAACCGCCACACGCCCGGCGGCGCCTCGGGCCGGGGCGTGCGCAGCCAGGTCAGGAAGGAGGAACCGTCCGGCATCGGGGGGACCCCGGGCGCCCGGGCCGGCCGGGGCGGCACAGCGGACACGCCCGGCGCGGCGCCATGGCCGTTCGGCGGCGCGCTGTGGCCGTTCGGCGGCACCGCGGGCACCTCCGGCGGCCCCGCCGGACGCGGCACCGGGTTCGCATGCGTACCCCGCGCCTCCTGCGTCCCGTCGCTGTCCATCGCCCTTGCCCCCTGACCAGCTGCTCCGTCGACCGTCCGCGAGCCAATCTAACGCCCTCCCCTGGGGAGTTCACCGCTTACACGGCCGGGGCGTGGGCACCGGTCCACGGGACCGCCATGTCCACCCCGGACAAGCCGCCCCTCCGACAACGCCCACATGGAGCATGCCCACCCCCCTCCCCCCGCCCTAGCCTGCGAGAAAAGAAGCGAAGTGTCCGTACACCCCCCGTCCGCACCACCCCAGGAGCCCCGCATGACCGCAATTCCGCAGGAGCGCCGCGTCGTCACCGCCATTCCCGGACCGAAGTCGCAGGAGTTGCAGGCCCGCCGTACCGCCGCGGTCGCGCAGGGTGTGGGGTCCGTGCTGCCCGTGTTCACGGCGCGGGCCGGTGGCGGGATCATCGAGGACGTCGACGGCAACCGGCTGATCGACTTCGGGTCCGGCATCGCCGTGACCTCCGTCGGCGCCTCCGCCGAGGCCGTCGTGCGCCGGGCGTCCGCCCAGCTCGCCGACTTCACCCACACCTGTTTCATGGTCACGCCGTACGAGGGGTACGTCGAGGTCGCCGAGGCCCTCGCCGAGCTGACGCCGGGTGACCACGCCAAGAAGAGCGCGCTGTTCAACTCCGGCGCCGAGGCCGTCGAGAACGCCGTGAAGATCGCGCGGTCGTACACGAAGCGGCAGGCCGTCGTGGTGTTCGACCACGGCTACCACGGGCGCACCAACCTGACCATGGCGCTGACGTCCAAGAACATGCCGTACAAGCACGGCTTCGGGCCGTTCGCGCCCGAGGTGTACCGCGTGCCCGTGGCGTACGGCTACCGCTGGCCGACCGGTCCCGAGAACGCCGGTCCCGAGGCCGCCGCGCAGGCCATCGACCAGATCAGCAAGCAGGTCGGTGCGGAGAACGTCGCCGCGGTCATCATCGAGCCGGTGCTCGGCGAGGGCGGTTTCATCGAGCCGGCCAAGGGCTTCCTGCCGGCGATCAGCAAGTTCGCCTCCGACCACGGCATCGTCTTCGTCGCCGACGAGATCCAGTCCGGCTTCTGCCGTACGGGACAGTGGTTCGCGTGCGAGGACGAGGGCATCGTCCCGGACCTGATCACCACCGCCAAGGGCATCGCCGGCGGTCTGCCGCTCGCCGCCGTGACCGGGCGCGCCGAGATCATGGACGCCGCGCACGCCGGCGGTCTGGGCGGCACCTACGGCGGCAACCCGGTCGCCTGCGCGGGCGCCCTGGGCTCGATCGAGACCATGAAGGAGCTCGACCTCAACGCCAGGGCGAAGAACATCGAGGCCGTGATGAAGGCGCGCCTGTCCGCCATGCAGGACAAGTTCGACGTCATCGGCGACGTCCGTGGCCGCGGCGCGATGATCGCCATCGAGCTGGTCAAGGACCGTACGACCAAGGAGCCCAACCCCGAGGCGACCGCCGCGCTCGCCAAGGCCTGCCACGCCGAGGGCCTGCTGGTCCTGACCTGTGGCACCTACGGCAACGTGCTCCGTTTCCTGCCCCCGCTGGTGATCGGCGAGAACCTGCTGAACGAGGGCCTCGACATCATCGAGCAGGCCTTCGCACGTATCTGACGTCGGCTTCTCCTGCGCCCCGGCGCCGGATCGCGCGCATCTGAGCCGGCCTCGGGGCAGGTGAGCCGCTCCGGTTCCGCTACCGGGGCGGCGAGCGGCAGAGCGTGTGAAGAAGGTGTGCGAGGTGGATGACAGGGGGCCCTGCGGCCTGTCCTCCGCCCAGCCCCTGTCGTAGGTTCTACCCAGATGAGAGATACACCCCGCCCACAGGGGACTGTGGGTGACATCAGGCCGGGGCCTCCCCAGCTTCGACCTGGTCGTGCCCTCGCGCACACAACCGGAGCCTGAGGCTCTGGATCTCCTCACCGATCGGACAGTCGCCCGCCCCAAACCCCCCGGGGCGCGCGACGTTCCGGTCCGGACGGCCGCCCCGGAACCACCCCCCCTGTTCCGGGGCGGCCGACCTCCCTCTACGCCCCACTGTGCGGCGACTTCCTGAGTACTTCGGTCAGCGCCGAGACGCTGCGCTCGCCGTGGCCCGCCTCAGCCGCCCGCCGCACCAGATCGTGCAGGGGAGCCAGCCAGGCGGTGTCGACGTTCGTCTCCTCGGCCAGGTCGTCGTCATGGGCCGCGGCCGCGAGGAAGAGGTTCACCGAACTGGCGGCATCGCTGTAGTCGCCGCTGTCGATCTCGGCGGCGTAGACCGGCAGCAGCGCTTTGATCATGTCCAGCCACTTGCCGGCGAACCGCACCATCGAGTCCACCCGCAGTCCTCGTGCCTGGACGGCGGCGGCGCCCTGGAAGAAGCCGACGAGCGCGGGCAGCAGCATCGCGCCCACCGCCATCTCGTACAGCGCGGCGAGATCGGGTTCCTCCCCGAGATGGACGGTGTCGCCGCCCAGCACCCTCAGGGTCGCCTCGTACTCCTCGAAGACGGCCCGGTCGCCGCTGTAGTAGAGCAGCGTGTCCGGTGCTCCCACCGCCGCCGGTACGTTCTTGACCGCCCCGGCGAGCAGCCGGGTGCCGTGCGCGCGGGCCCACGCGGCCGTCTCACGGGCACCGGCCGGGGAGCCGCTGTTCAGGGTGACGAGGGTTCGTCCCCGTAAGACACGCGCGGCGGGCTCCAGCGCCGCGCGGGTGTCCTCGAAGGTGGTCAGGCAGGTGATGACCAGTCCACTGGCCGCGACCGCGTCCGCGACGGACGCGGCGTGCAGCGCCCCCTGGTCCACCAGCGGCCCGGCCCGGCCCGGGGTGCGGTTCCAGACGGTCGTCGGGTGTCCCGCCGCCACGAACGCCTCGGCCAGTGCCCGGCCCATCGAGCCCAGTCCGATGACGGTGACCGATGTGCGGTTGTCCCCAGCCATGTTTTCTCTCCCTTGTTCTCCGTACGGGAGCGTTCTCCGTACGGGAATCCATGCTGGGTGGTCGCGTACATTCCCTCAAGTACCTACATTTTCCTCGGGTACTGACATTCTTGTTCGTGGGAGGGCCGAATGACGAAGCGCACCTATACGTGCGGACTGGACGCCGCCATCGCCGTCATGGGCGGAAAGTGGAAGGGCCTGATTCTGTTCTCACTCGGCGAAGGCCCCTTACGCTTCGGGGAGTTGAGGCGAACCGTGGCCGGCATCAGCGAAAGGATGCTGATTCTTCAGCTCCGCGAGATGGAGCACAGCGGTCTCGTACACCGCGAAGTGCATCACCAGGTGCCGCCGAAGGTGGAGTACTCGCTGACCGATTTCGGCCGTTCCCTCAACGCCGCGATGGCGCCCCTCGGCGAATGGGGCGAGGAAAACCTGGAGCGGATAGCAGCCATTCCGTGAGCGGGAATCATGCCGTTCCTCCGGCGGGCAGGGCCGGTTCCGGGCGGTGGATGCCGCGCGGGCGGTATCCCAGGACGTCCGCGAGGCCGACGAGATCCGCGAGCAGCCAGACGATGGCGAGCCACATCTCCGTGCCCTGGAGCCCTGGTTCACGGCCCGGGCCGGTGCCGTCGGGGGTGGGGCCGAAGGGGAAGCCGCGGCCCGGGTGCCAGCGGCGCAGGGCGGCGGTGAGCTGGTTCGCCGCCCAGGAGCGGGCCTCCTCGGCGCGGTGGGTGGTCTGCCGGGCGCAGAGCCACAGGGGGTGGATCACGTCCAGGACGTTGCAGGCGTTCTCCCGGCCTGGCGCGAAGTGGCGGGGGTCGCGCGTGTGGTCGAGGACGGTGTCGATCACACGCTCCGCGTACGGCACGGGCAGGCCGAACTGGGCGAAGGAGCCCCGGGTGAGCCGGTAGTAGCCGTTGACCGTCTGGAGGCGCCCGGACTCGGGGGTGGGCGAGCCCCACATGCCCGTCCAGGGGTCGGCGTGGGTGTGCAGCCAGCCGAAGAGCGCCTCCAGCGCCCCGGGGGCGGCCGCCTCCGTACCGAGGCGCAGGTTCCAGTGCGCGGCGGTGGACCAGGAGTCGACCCACGACCCGGCGTGCCAGGCACGGTCGCGCCAGGGCAGGTCGGCCAGGTGCCGGACCAGTCGGTCCGCCGTGGTGGTGCGCACCGTGTGGACCGGATGGGCGAAGGAACTGCCGAGCAGGTCCAGCGCGTAGCCCACGCACAGCACGTGATAGGCCGAGGCCCCGTCCTCCGGCAGCCCGGCCGGACCGGGGACCGGCGGTGGCGCGCCGTACTCGGGGACCAGCCCGGTGACGGGGTCCTGGAGCGCCCGCAGCCGTGCCGCGTGCTCGGCGGCGGGCTGATCGGGCGGCGCTTCCCCGAGCAGCAGCCCGGCGATCTCGACGGCGTCGCAGTGCGCCCGCACGGTCGGCTCGGCACCGGGCCGGTCGGCGTACCGGCCGGTGCCGGGTTGCCGGCAGCGGTCGAGCAGGTCGGCGGCCTGCGCGCGGGCGGCGGCGGCGAACGCGGACAGATCACCGGCGAGCGCCGACGGCTCCTGGGCGGGGTGCGGTGCGCTTCGCTGTGGCCCTGTCAGCGGCTCTGCCGCGGGCCGACTCCGCGGACCCGCCGTCTCACTGCCCGATGCCGTGGCACCCGGCGCCGCTCCGCCCGGCACCTCCGCGCTCTGTGCCGCCCCGCGCGGCTCCCGTCGGTCGCGTATCCGTCGGGCCGGGTTTCCGGCCGCCACCGTCCACGCGGGCAGGTCCTTCGTGACGACCGCGCCGGCGCCGACGACGCAGTGGTCGCCGATCGTGACGCCGTCCACGACGACCACGTGGGAACCGATCCACACGTCGTCGCCGACCGTGATCCCGCGGCTGGTGACGGGCTGCTGATGGACCGGCAGCTCGGGCGAGGTCCCGTGGTTGAAGGCGAGCAGCGAGCTGTGGGCGCCGATGCGCACCGCGTCCCCGAGGGTGACGGTGCCCCGCACCACGGTGAAGGGGTTGATCGTGCAGTCGGCGCCGGTGCGTATGTCACCGGTGACGTAGGCGTGGGCCGCGATGTACGAGCGGTCGCCCAGGTGCAGGACGTCCGGGTACACCGCGGCCGTCTCCGCGACGAAGCAGCCCTCACCGAGCCGTACCGACCCGGCTCTCCCGAGCAGCCGCTTCCGCCGCTGGTCCTGCGCCGCCCGCTGCCGCTGGGACGCCTGCTCCGCGTAGAGCCACGGGCAGTGGTCGAAGAGGCCGTCGTCGTCGCTCTCCTGCTGGTTCACGTGATCCTCCACCGGGTCGCGCGGGCGGACAGGGGAATCTGTTCCCGTGCCAAGCTGGATCCCATGCCGATCTCCGGGAACCAGGATCTCGACGCGCCCACCACCGCGCGGCACGCGCGCTTCCCGGCCCTCCTGTTCGGCCTCCCGGCGCTCCTCTTCGCCCTGATCACCTGGCAGGTCGTCGCGGACGGCCCGCTCGTCCGGCTCGACGAGCGCGTCAGCCGCGGCCTCGTCCACCCGGACGGCCTCTCCGAGTTCCTCTCCGACCTCGGCAACATCCCGGTCGCGGTTCCGGTTCTCGCCGTCGTGCTCGGACACGTCGCCCTGCGAACCCGCCGCACGGACCGCTGGTGGCCGCCCGTCACCGCCGCGGCCCTCCTCATGGCCCTGGTCCCGACACTGATCATTCCGCTCAAGGAACTCACGGACCGCCCGGGCACCCCGGCCGTCCCGCCCGGCACCGGCTACTACCCCTCGGGCCACACCGCCACGGCCGCCATCGCCTACGGCTGCGCGACCCTGCTCCTGCTCCCCCGGCTGCGCACGCCCCCCGCCCGCCGCGCGCTGGTCACCGGCTGCCTCCTCCTCGTACTCGGCGTGAGCTACGGCCTGGTCCGCCGGGGCTACCACTGGCCGCTGGACGTGGTGGCCAGCTGGTGTCTGTGCGCGGTGCTGCTGTCGTCGCTGTGGCTGTTCCTCAGACGGCCGACGCCGCCCGGGCAGCCCCGGTAGGGCCTAACCGTCGTTCTCCGTGGCCAGCCCCGCCGCCGCCTCGTGCATCGCCAGTTCCAGCAGGGCCGGGTCCGTCAGGGTGCCCGAGCCGTCCGGGGGGACCAGCCAGCGGACTCCGCCGGGTGAGGAACGGCCGGGGTACGGCACGACGATCCAGGTGCCGGCGCCCGCCGTGCGGATGCCCGTGCCGAGCCAGCGGGCCGCGGTGCCCGGCGGCACGAAGAACCCCATGCGCGCGTCGCCGAAGTCGACGAGGACGGGACCCGGCTGGTCGAGCACCCGGCTGAGCACGTCGAGCGTGGCGTAGCCGAGTTCGCCGGGCAGGATGAGCACGTCCCACGCGCTGCCGGCCGGCAGCAGCGCGACCCCGAGCGGGCTGCGCTCCCACTCCCAGCGGCAGGCCTCGGGATCGGGTGCGACGGATGAGAGCCACTCGACCGCCGTCTTCGCACCGGTCATCAGGAAGACCTCCATCCCACTCGTGAATCTCGCGAACGCGCAGGGCGTTCCGAGGGCGTCACGAGAGAGAGGGAGGTCTCCTCGCGGTCATTACGCGGGTTTGGGCCCCTCGTTGGAGTGAACCGTCTCACACCTGGCCGGTTCAGCTGTCGAAGCCCAGCCCCAGCCGGTCCATCGTGCGCAGCCACAGGTTGCGGCGCCCGCCCTGGGCGTCCGCGCGGGCCAGGGACCACTTGGTGAGGGCGATGCCCGTCCAGGCGAAGGGTTCCGGCGGGAAGGGCAGGGGCTTCTTGCGGACCATGTGCAGTTCCGTGCGTTCCGTGCGCTCGCCGGACAGCAGGTCCAGCATCACCTCGGCGCCGAAGCGCGTCGCGCCGACGCCCAGGCCCGTGTAACCCGCCGCGTAGGCGACCTTCCGCTGGTGGGCGGTGCCGAAGAACGCCGAGAAGCGGGAGCAGGTGTCGATGGCGCCGCCCCAGGCGTGGGTGAAGCGGACGCCCTCCAGTTGCGGGAAGCAGGTGAAGAAGTGCCCGGCGAGCTTGGCATAGGTCTCCGGGCGGTCGTCGTACTCGGCGCGGACACGGCCGCCGTACGGGTAGACCGCGTCGTAGCCGCCCCAGAGGATCCGGTTGTCGGCCGACAGGCGGAAGTAGTGGAACTGGTTGGCGCTGTCCCCGAGGCCCTGGCGGTTCTTCCAGCCGATCGACGCGAGTTGCCCGGGGGTGAGCGGCTCGGTCATCAGGGCGTAGTCGTAGACCGGGACGGTGTACGAGCGGACGCGTCTGACCAGGTTCGGGAAGACGTTCGTGCCGAGGGCGACCTGGCGGGCGCGGATCCGGCCGTAGGGGGTGCGTACGGCCATGCCCGCGCCGTACGGCTTCAGGGTGAGGGCGGGGGTGTGCTCGTGGACGCGGACGCCCAGCTCGACGCAGGCCCGCTTCAGTCCCCAGGCGAGCTTCGCCGGATGCAGCATGGCAACACCCCTGCGGTCCCACAGGCCCGCCTGGAAGGTCGGTGAGTTCACCTGCTCCCGGACCGCCTCGGCGTCCAGGAACTCGACGTCCTCGGCGAGGCCCCGGCGGGCCGTCTCCTCGTGCCAGTCGCGCAGTTCCGCCGCCTGGTACGGCTCGGTGGCGACGTCGATCTCGCCGGTGCGTTCGAAGTCGCAGTCGATGCCGTGCCGGGCGACCGCCGCCTCGATCTCGTCGAGGTTGCGGGCGCCCAGCTCCTGGAGAGTGTGGATCTCCTCCGGCCAGCGGGCGAGGCCGTTGGGCAGGCCGTGGGTGAGGGAGGCGGCGCAGAATCCGCCGTTGCGGCCCGAGGCGGCCCAGCCCACCTCGCGGCCCTCCACCAGCACCACGTCCCGCCGCGGGTCGCGTTCCTTGGCGATCAGCGCCGTCCACAGTCCGCTGTAGCCGCCGCCGACGACCAGCAGATCGCAGGTCTCGGAGGTGGTGAGGGCGGGTTCGGGGCGGGGCCGGCCGGGGTCGTCCAGCCAGTACGGGACCGGCTGGGCGTCGGAAAGCGAACGAATCCACTGGTACGGCTGATTCATGGCGCTCGGGGCCATGATTTCAACTCCCTACGGTTATGCCTTTTGTCTGTTGCGGCGATTACCGACGGCCATGGAAGCCAGGACGAACAGTACGGCGACGATGAACATGGCCGTTCCGATCACATTGATCTGAACGGGCGTTCCGCGCTGCGCCGAGCCCCAGACGAACATGGGGAAGGTGACGGTCGAGCCGGCGTTGAAATTGGTGATGATGAAGTCGTCGAAGGAGAGGGCGAAGGCGAGCATGGCGCCCGCCGCGATGCCCGGCGCCGCGATCGGCAGGGTGACCCGGACGAAGGTCTGGAACGGGCCCGCGTACAGGTCCCGCGCCGCCTCCTCCAGTTTGGGATCCATCGACATCACGCGCGCCTTGACGGCCGTGACCACGAAACTCAGGCAGAACATGATGTGCGCGATGAGGATCGTCCAGAAGCCCAGCTGGGCGCCCATGTTGAGGAACAGGGTGAGCAGCGAGGCGGCCATGACGACCTCGGGCATCGCCATCGGCAGGAAGATCAGCGAGTTCACGGCGCCGCGGGCGCGGAACCGGTAGCGGACCAGCGCGAAGGCGATCAGCGTGCCGAGGAGCGTGGCGCCGAGGGTCGCCCAGAACGCGATCTGGAGGCTGAGCGACAGCGAGCCGCACAGATCGGAGACCCCGCACGGGTCCTTCCAGGCGTCCAGGGAGAACTGCTGCCACTCGTAGTTGAAGCGCCCCTTCGGTTTGTTGAAGGAGAACACCGTGACGATGACGTTCGGCAGGAGCAGATAGCCCAGCGTGAGCAGTCCCGCGATGACGACGAGATTTCTTTTCAGCCAGTTGACGAAGGGCATTTAGACCAGATCCTCCGTCCCGGACCTGCGGATGTAGAGGGTGACCATGAGGAGAATGGCCGCCATGAGGATGAAGGAGAGCGCCGCGGCGGTCGGATAGTCGAGCACTCTCAGGAACTGCGTCTGGATGACGTTTCCGACCATGCGGGTGTCCGTGGAGCCGAGCAGGTCGGCGTTGACGTAGTCGCCGGTGGCCGGGATGAAGGTCAGCAGCGTGCCGGAGACGACACCCGGCATCGACAGCGGGAAGGTGACCTTGCGGAAGGTCGTCCAGGGGCGGGCGTACAGGTCACCGGCGGCCTCGTGGAGCCGGCCGTCGATGCGCTCCAGCGAGGTGTAGAGCGGCAGGATCATGAACGGCAGGAAGTTGTAGGTCAGGCCGCACACCACCGCGAGCGGCGTGGCGAGCACCCGGTCGCCGGCGGTCCAGCCGAGCCAGCCGGTGACGTCCAGGACGTGCAGCGTGTCGAGGGCGCCGACGAGCGGGCCGCCGTCCGCGAGGATCGTCTTCCAGGCCAGGGTGCGGATCAGGAAGCTGGTGAAGAACGGCGCGATCACCAGGATCATGATCAGGTTCCGCCAGCGGCCCGCGCGGAAGGCGATCAGATACGCGAGCGGGTAGCCGAGCAGGAGGCACAGGATCGTCGCGGTGCCCGCGTAGAGCACGGACCGGACGAACTGCGGCCAGTACGCGGACAGCGCGTCCCAGTACGTGGCGAAGTGCCAGGTGACCTTGTAGCCCTCCTCCAGCGAGCCCGTCTGCACGGACGTGGATGCCTGGTAGATCATCGGCAGCGCGAAGAACACCAGCAGCCAGAGGATGCCGGGGAGCAGCAGCCAGTAGGGGGTCCAGCGGCCCCGGCGCTTCGGGGGTTTCGGCTCGGGGGCCTGTGGTGCGAGCGGTGGTGGCGCCTCGGTGAGTGTCGACATCAGGCCGCCTCTTCCACTCCGGCGTCCGCGTCCTGGTCCGCGTCCAGGCCGAAGGTGTGGGCCGGGTTCCAGTGCAGGACGACCTCGGCGCCGGGCACGAGCCGGGGGTCGCGGTCGATGTTCTGGGCGTAGACCTCGAAGTCCGTACAGACCGGGCTGTCGACGACGTACTGCGTCGAGACGCCGATGAAGCTGGAGTCGGCGATCCGGCCGGTGATGCGGTTGCGGCCGTCGGGTATCTCGCCGGCGTCGTCCGCGTGGGTGAGGGAGATCTTCTCCGGGCGGACGCCGACCAGCACCTTGCCGCCGGTGGCCGCAGGGGCGGAACACCGCGCCTCGGGCAGGACGAGCTTGCCGCCGCCCGCCTTCAGCACGATCTCCTCGCCGCTCCTGGAGTCGATCTCGGCCTCGATGAAGTTGGAGGTGCCGAGGAAGTTGGCGACGAAGGTGGTGCGCGGGTTCTCGTAGAGGTCGGCCGGTGAGCCGAGCTGTTCGACGCGGCCCGCGTTCATCACGGCGACCGTGTCGGCCATGGTCATGGCCTCCTCCTGGTCGTGCGTGACGTGGATGAAGGTGATGCCGACCTCGGTCTGGATGCGCTTGAGCTCCAGCTGCATCTGGCGGCGCAGCTTCAGGTCGAGGGCGCCGAGCGGCTCGTCGAGGAGGAGCACCTTGGGGTGGTTGATCAGCGCGCGGGCCACGGCGACGCGCTGCTGCTGGCCGCCGGAGAGCTGGTGCGGCTTCTTACGGGCCTGCTCGCCGAGCTGGACCAGGTCGAGCATCTCCCCGACCTGCTTCTTCACGGACTTGATGCCGCGCCGGCGCAGCCCGAAGGCGACGTTCTCGAAGATGTCGAGGTGCGGGAAGAGGGCGTAGGACTGGAAGACCGTGTTCACGGGCCGCTTGTACGGCGGGAGCGCGGTCACGTCCTGGCCGCCCAGCGAGACGGTGCCGGCGGAGGGTTCCTCCAGGCCGGCGATCATGCGCAGGGTGGTGGTCTTGCCGCAGCCGGAGGCGCCGAGCAGGGCGAAGAAGGAGCCCTGCGGCACGGTCAGGTCGAGCGGATGGACGGCGGTGAAGGCGCCGTAGGTCTTGGATATGCCCGTCAGGCGGACGTCGCCGGTGGGGTCTGTCTTGTTCGTCATCTTGGGTCACGCCCCCGTCAGCTTCGCGAACTTCTCTTCGAACTCGGTCTCTTCCTTCGAGCTCAGCGAGCGGAAGGCGTGCGACTTGGCGGCCATGGCCTTGTCGGGGATGATCAGCGGGTTGTTCGCCGCGTCCTCGTCGATCTTCGCCAGTTCGGCCTTCACGCCGTCGACGGGGCACACGTAGTTGATGTACGCGGCGAGTTCGGCGGCCGGCTTCGGCTCGTAGTAGAAGTCGATGAGCCGCTCGGCGTTCGTCTTGTGCCGGGCCTTGTTGGGGATCAGCAGGTTGTCGGTCGACGTCATGTAGCCGCTGTCCGGGATGAGGAAGTCGATGTCGGGGCTGTCCGCCTTGAGCTGCACGACGTCCCCGGCCCAGGCGATGCAGGCGGCGAAGTCTCCGCTGGTCAGGTCCGAGGTGTAGTCGTTGCCGGTGAAGCGGCGGATCTGGCCCTTGTCGACGGCCTTCTGGAGCCGGGCGATGGCCGCGTCGTAGTCGTCGGCGGTGAAGTCCGCCGGGTCCTTGCCCATGTCGAGCAGCGTCATGCCGACGCTGTCGCGCATCTCCGACAGGAAGCCGACCCGCCCCTTGAGCTTGGGGTTGTCGAGCAGGTCGGATACCGACTTCACCTCGACGCCGTCGAGCGCCTTCTTGTTGTACGCGATGACGGTCGAGATGCCCTGCCAGACGTAGGAGTAGGCGCGGCCCGGGTCCCAGTCGGGGCTGCGGAACTGGGCCGACAGGTTGGCGTAGGCGTGCGGCAGGTTGGCCGGGTCGAGCTTCTGCACCCAGCCGAGGCGGATGAGGCGGCCGGCCAGCCAGTCGGTGAGGACGATGATGTCGCGGCCGGTGTCCTGGCCCGCGGCGAGCTGCGGCTTGATCTTGCCGAAGAACTCGTTGTTGTCGTTGATGTCCTCGGTGTACTTGACCTTGACGCCGGTGCGTTTCGTGAACTGCTCCAGCGTCGGGTGGTGCTTGCCGCTGTCGTCGACGTCCATGTACTCGGTCCAGTTGGAGAAGCTCACGGTCTTCTCCTTGGCCGAGCGGTCCTCCGCCGGGACGCCGCCCTGCGACCGGCCCGCCGCCGGGATGCCGCAGGCGCTCAGCGACCCGAGTCCACCGGCCGCGAGCGCCCCGCCCGCGGAGGCGCGCAGCAGCGACCGCCGGGTGAGAGCGGCCCTGCCGTTCCTGAAACTGCGCCGCATGGCGGCCACTTGGGCCGGGGACAGGCGGTCGGGCTCGTACTGCTCCATGCGCGTGGTGCCCTTTCGAAAGGGTGGGCGGCCGTTGGTCAGGCGGCCTGCAGACGACTATCGGTCCCCGAAGACGGTGCGGTGCCAGTCCTTCGCGGCCACCGCGGTGTTGTCGAACATGACGTGCTTGATCTGGGTGTACTCCTCGAACGAGTACGCGGACATGTCCTTGCCGTAGCCGGAGGACTTGTAGCCGCCGTGCGGCATCTCGCTGATGATCGGGATGTGGTCGTTGATCCACACACAGCCCGCCTTGATCTCGCGTGTGGCCCCGTTCGCCCGGTACACGTCCCGGCTCCAGGCGGAGGCGGCGAGCCCGTACGGGGTGTCGTTGGCGAGTGCGATGCCCTCGTCGTCGGTGTCGAAGGGCAGCACGACCAGGACCGGTCCGAAGATCTCGGACTGGACGACCTCGCTGTCCTGGGCGGCGCCGGCGATGAGGGTGGGCCGGTAGTAGGCGCCCTTGGCGAGCTCACCCTCGGGTGCTTCGCCTCCGGTCACCACGCGCGCGTAGGCCCGTGCCCGGTCCACGAACCCGGCGACCCGGTCCCGCTGCGCGTGCGAGATCAGCGGTCCGAGGTCGGTTCCGGCGGCGAAGGGGTCACCGAGCCGGACGGTCTCCATGAGCGCCGCCGTCCGCTCCACGAAGGCGTCGTACAGCGGCCGCTGCACGTACGCGCGCGTGGCGGCCGTGCAGTCCTGCCCGGTGTTGATGAGCGCGCCCGCGACCGCACCGTGGGCGGCGGCCTCCAGGTCGGCGTCGTCGAAGACCACGAAGGGCGCCTTGCCTCCGAGCTCCAGGTGGAGGCGTTTGACGGTGGCGGTGGCGATCTCGGCGACGCGCTTGCCGACGGCGGTGGAACCGGTGAAGGAGGTCATGGCCACGTCGGGGTGGCCGACGAGGTGCTCACCGGCCTCCCTGCCGGTGCCGGTCACGATGTTGATCACACCGTCCGGGATCCCGGCATCCGTGGCCGCCTGGGCGAACAGCAGCGAGGTCAGCGGCGTGAGCTCGGCGGGTTTGAGGACGATGGTGTTGCCCGCCGCGATCGCCGGCAGGACCTTCCAGGCGGCCATCTGGAGGGGGTAGTTCCAGGGTGCGATAGAGCCGACGACACCGATGGGCTCGCGCCGGGTGTACGAGGTGTGGTCCCCGGAGTACTCGCCGGCGGACTGGCCCTGGAGCAGCCGTGCGGCACCGGCGAAGAAGGCGGTGTTGTCGATCGTCCCCGGGACGTCGAACTCGCGGCTCAGCTTCAGCGGCTTGCCGCACTGGAGCGACTCGGCGCGGGCGAAGTCCTCGGCGCGGTCGGCCAGGACCGCGGCGAACCGGTGCAGGGCGTCGGAACGCTCGCCCGGGGTGGCTCCCGCCCAGCCCGGAAAGGCCTCGCGGGCGGCTGCGACGGCCCGGTCGACGTCGGCCGTGCCCGCGAGTTCGTAGCGGAGCACCTCCTCGCCGGACGAAGGGTCGACGACCGCGTGCGTGCGGCCGGAGGTGCCCCTGGTCAGGCGGCCGGCGATGTACTGCGCGCCCTCCGCGAAGCGCTCCTCGGCCGGAAATCGGTCCGGGGTGGCGTTGCCCGGGTTGTGCATGTCGCTCTCCTCCGTGTCCCCGTGGCGGGGCCGGCGTGGCTCAGGCTCGATTTGAGTGCCGATCCTGACAGAGGGATGTCACTCCAACAAGGGATTCCGTTGTTGATTTTTGGTTACGCGACGGAATCTGTCGACCAGGTGTCGAGTCCGCCAGGAAAAGGCAGGACGCTGTGTCAGTGGTTCCTGCCAGACTCGCGTGCATGGAGGAGATCACGGGGGCGGCCGGCTCTCGGGACGCCCTGATCAGGGCGGTCCGCGCCGGCGCGAGGATCAGGTATCTGCACTTCTGGGGGCACCGGCCGCGTTCGGACGGCCGCGTCGGGGCGAGCTGTCTGAGCCAGTGGTGGCCGGCCCCCTTCACGGTGGACGGCGTGGAGTACGCGACGGCCGAGCACTGGATGATGGCGGGCAAGGCCCGGCTCTTCGAGGACGCGGCGGCGGAACGTGCCGTGCTCGCCGCCGGGCATCCCACCGAGGCGAAGAAGGCCGGGCGGCTGGTGCGGGGCTTCGACGAGGCGATATGGCGGCGGGAGCGGTTCCGGATCGTCGTGGAGGGCAGCGTCCACAAGTTCGGGGCACATCCGGAGCTGCGGGGGTTTCTGCTGGGCACGGGCGAAAGAGTGCTGGTCGAGGCGAGCCCCGTGGACCGCGTGTGGGGCATCGGGCTGGCCGCGGACGACGAGGCGGCGATGGATCCGGAGCGGTGGCGGGGGCCGAATCTGCTGGGCTTCGCGCTGATGGAGGCGCGGGAGCGGCTGCGCGAGACGTAGGTGGCATGCGTCGGGGGCCGGTCCATCGGACCGGCCCCCGTGCGGCAGCAGCTTCAGGCAGCCGCGCCGAGCCCGCCCATGATGCTGGCGAACAGCAGGAAGCCCAGCAGCGGCAGGATCACGGTGGCGATGATGCCGCAGACCAGTCCGGCGGTCGCCGCCCCCTTGTTGGTGGCCTCACCCCGGGTGGCCTTGCCCCGCCCGATGGCGCCGAAGATGATCGCCAGGATGCCCAGGATCACACCGAAGAACCACAGCAGGAAGGTCACGCTGCACACCACGCCGATGATGCCCAGCACCAGCCCCGTGGTTCCCATGCCGTTGCTCGGCTGCGCGGGCATCGCGTAGCCGGGCGCCTGGGGGTAGCCTGCGGGCGGCGCGGCCGGGTAGCCGGGGCTCCCCTGGGGGTAGCCGTAGCCGGGGCCGCCCTGCTGCGGGTAGCCGTAGCCGGGGGCCGGCTGCTGCGGGGGCTGGGACGGCGGACCGAACCCACCGGGCGTGGGATTGGTGTTGGACATGACGATCTCCCCTCCGTTGTCAGACCAGGGAATCGTAGTGGCCAAGTCCGCCGCGCAGTACGGCTGTTTCAGTGGTGGAACGGGACGGTGGCGACCGGGGCGCGCGCGCCGTAGTACGGGTCCTCGTACGGCTCGTCGCTGTTGATCGCGGCCGTGATGCCGACGGCTATCAGGACGATCACCGCGATGCCGAGGATGATCCCGATGATGCCCATGATCAGACCCGCCTGGGCCTGACCGTGGTTGGTGGCCACTCCGGCCTCGGCGCGCTTGCGGCCCTTGATGCCGAAGACGACGGCGAGGATGCCGGTGACCAGGGAGACCACGCCGTACAGGCAGAAGAGGGTGCAGGAGATGATGCCCAGCACCATGGCGGCGACGCCCATGCCGTTCTGGGGGGCCGGCGGCATACCGGGCCAGCCGTAGCCCGCCTGGGGATAGCCGGGGTAGCCGTAGCCGCCGGTCGCCGGGCCGGTGGGGGCGGCGGGCGGGGGTGGGACGGCACCGGTGCCCGAGGTGTCGAAGTGCGGCGTGCCGGTGGGCGGGGTGAAACCCGCGCTCGGCATCGAGGTGACCGTGGCCTGGTCGTGCACGGAGGGCGGCCCTGCGGTGGGGGGCTGGTCCTTGTCGAGGGACGGCCGGTTCTCCGGGGGCGCCCACGGGTCGTGGCCGCCGCCTCCGCCGGGCTGCGTCGGGTCCGTCATGGTGCATCCCCCCTGGGTCGATCGTGCCGCCATGCTACGGGGCCGCCCGGTGCGGGCCACAGTGCGGGGGCGTGGATCGGTGCGGGCCACAGCGCGAGTGCGTGGATCGGTGCATGCCACAGCGCGGGTGCGTGAGGTGGCTCGCGCGCACGCGGCGGAGCCGCACATCGATACAGCCCCGCGCCCGCGAAATAGGGGCGCTCCCCCACGGCCTACGATGAATCCGAGTCATCGATCAGCCGATCACCCGCGCCCCGCCCGCCACGCGCCGGCAGGGGCGCCGTTCCGGGGAGGAACCCTTGACCGAGCATCTCGTCGACCCTCGCGCCCCACACGACCTGAAGGCCTTCGTCGCCGGGCTGCCCAAAGCCGAACTGCACGTGCACCACGTCGGCTCCGCCTCCCCCCGGATCGTGTCCGAGCTGGCCGCCCGCCACCCCGACTCGAAGGTCCCGACCGATCCCGCAGCCCTGGTCGACTACTTCTCCTTCACCGACTTCGCCCACTTCATCGAGGTGTACCTGTCGGTCGTCGATCTGATCCGCACCCCGGAGGACGTCCGGCTGCTGACCTACGAGGTGGCCCGTGACCTGGCCCGGCAGCAGGTGCGGTACGCCGAGCTGACCATCACGCCGTTCTCCTCCACCCGCCGCGGCATCGACGAGCGCGCCTTCATGGACGCGATCGAGGACGCCCGCAAGGCCGCCGAGGCCGAGTTCGGGACCGTACTGCGCTGGTGCTTCGACATCCCCGGCGAGGCGGGGCTCGAAGCCGCCGAGGAGACGACCCGGCTCGCCACCGACGACCGGCTGCGCCCGGAGGGCCTGGTCTCCTTCGGTCTGGGCGGGCCCGAGGTCGGCGTGCCGCGTCCGCAGTTCAAGCCGTACTTCGACCGGGCGATCGCGGCCGGGCTGCACTCCGTACCGCACGCCGGCGAGACCACCGGCCCGGAGACGGTGTGGGACGCCCTCACGCATCTGCGGGCCGAGCGCATCGGCCACGGCACCAGCTCCGCGCAGGACCCCAAGCTCCTCGCGCACCTCGCCGAGCACCGCATCCCGCTGGAGGTGTGCCCGACCTCCAACATCGCCACGCGCGCGGTCCGCACCCTCGACGAGCACCCGATCAAGGAGTTCACCGAGGCCGGGGTCATCGTCACGATCAACTCCGACGACCCGCCGATGTTCGGCACCGACCTCGACAACGAGTACGCGGTGGCCGCCCGGCTGCTCGGCCTCGACGAGCGGGGCCTGGCCGAACTGGCGAAGAACGCCGTCGAGGCGTCCTTCCTGGACGCCACGGGCAAGGCCCGGATCAACCAGGAGATCGACACGTACACCGCGGGGTGGCTCGACCGGTGACGCCCTCACCCGAGAACCCCGACGGTCCCGGGCGGCCCGTGACCGCCGTGGCCCACCGGGGCGACCCGTACCGCCACCGCGAGAACACCGTCGCCTCGCTGCGTTCCGCGCTCGGCCGGGGCGCGGACGCGGTGGAGATCGACGTACGGCTGACCCGGGACGGCGTGCCGGTGCTGCTGCACGACGAGACGCTGAAGCGGCTCTGGGAGCAGGAGCGGCCGGTGCTCGCGCTGTCCTGGGAGGAGGTGCGCGGGCTGACCGGCGGCGGGGTTCCGGCCCTGACGGAGGCGCTGTCCGCGACCGACGGCCACCGGGTGATGATCGACCTGCCCGGCTCACCCGACGTGCGGGCGGTGCGGCGGGTGATGGACGCCGTACGGGAGGCCGGGGCGGCGGACCGCGTCTACTACTGCGCGGGTGCCGACGCCATGCTCGCCGTGCGCGCGGCGGACCCGGCCGCGGAGATCGCCCTCACCTGGACGACGCTGGCCCCGCCCCGGCCCGTCCTGCTGGAGGCGATCCGCCCGCGCTGGCTCAACTACCGCTTCTCGCTGGTGGACCGCCCCCTCGCCGACCGCGTCCACCGCGACGGCTACCTGCTGTCCGTCTGGACCCCCGACACGCGCCGCGCCATGCGGCGGCTGCTGCGTGCGGGAGTGGACTCGATCACGACCAACCGCGTCGACGTGCTGTGCGCTACACGCGCGAGCGCTGCGGGACGGTCGCCGGATCGGCCGGGGTCGAGCGCGTGACGTACTGCGGCACCGGCGCGCTGTCCGTGCCGGTGTCGCGGACGAGGCCGTAGCGGATCGCGCCCTGGTCGGGACCCTCGTTGACGTCCTTGTCCACGGCCTGCCAGTCGGACGGGAAGACGGCGATGCCGTAGTCGCAGCCGCGTTCGTTCTGGGTGAGGGTGACGGTGCCGTCGACGTAGAAGTACTCGTTCTGCCACATCTGCTGGGTGCCGGGCGGCAGCACCGCGTATCCGATGTCCGGGCCGCCCATGCCGGTGGCGTAGCCGTTCGGGGCGCCGGGCAGCGGGTCGTCCATGCGGCGCGAGCCGCCGGAGGCCACGTGGAACAGCTTGCCCTTCAGCCCGGTCCAGGTCGGCATGACCACCCCGCCGGGCCGGGCGTGCGGCGAGATCTGCCAGCGGACCAGGACATAGCCCCGGCCGCTCAGCGTCACGCTGTCGCCACGGTGCTGCATGACGGCCCTCGGGCCACCGGTGCTGGTGATGCCGGACTCGGGGCGGCGGGGCAGGGCGGCCGGCCGGGCGTCCGGGGCCGGGGCGCGGTCGACGGCGTCGACGACCGTGCCGTACAGGTCGGCCTTCCTCTTCGCCGACGGGGAGGGCGTGGGGGTCGGGGTAGGGCTGGGTGTGGCTGAGGGCGGCGGTCCGGACGTGGCCGTCGCCGTGGGGGTGACCGCGGCCCGGGGAGGCGGGGCGTCCGGCGGCTGGGTGACGACGTAGGCGCCGCCCGCGACCATGGTCGCGCCGGCGGTCATCGCGACGGCCGGCTTGGTGAGCGCGCCCAGCAGCTTGGCGGACCACCCGGCGGAGGTGGCGGCCACGGCCGTCTTGCCGCCGAAGGCGAGCGACAGCGTGAACCCGACGGGCAGCGGGACGAGCGCGATGCCGACCAGGAGGCGTTCGGCCGGTACGACCGTCTCGTGGGTGCCGCCGCAGTAGCCGCAGCCCCGGATGTGCCGGGCCAGCCGTTTGCGCCACACCGAGTCGGGCCGGCCGTTCCAGCGGCCGGTCAGCTCGCGCAGGTCGGGGCAGGCGCCGTCCAGGGCGCGGACGATGCCGCGCGAGGTCTCCAGGCGCTCCTTCATCCGCTGCACGCGCACGGCGGCGTGCTGCCGGGTGATGCCGACGGCGGCGGCCAGCTCGCGCCGGGTCAGTTCGCCGGCGACCTCCAGCCACCACAGCGACAGCAGCTGCCGGTCCTCGTCGTCGAGCCACCGCGCGGCCTCGGCGACCTCGCGCCGCTGCCCCTCCAGCTGGAGCCGCAGCACGGTCAGTTCGGCGAAGTCGGAGGCCGCCACCTCCTCCAGCCGGTCCGGGGTCCGGCGCCGGGCCCGGTCGCGTATCTGGCGCATGGCGATCGCCACCAGCCAGGACCGGAAGCTGTCCGGGTCGCGCAGCGAGCCTAGGTTGTCGACCGCGCGCAGCATGGTCTCCTGGACGACGTCGTCGACGTCGGCATGACCGTTCAGGGCCCGGCCCACGATGTTGTAGACCAGCGGCAGCCAGCCCGCGACCAGCTCGTCCAGCGCCTGCCGGTCGCCGGACTGCGCCGCCGTGATCGTGGCGCGCCAGTGCTGACTGTCCACGGTGGCCTCTCGCCGGCTGAGATCAGTACTTTTCCGCACGCACCCTCTCAGGCAGGACGGGGGTCTTGGCTATGTGGGGGATCACATGCGGGGAGACGGCGTGAAGGTTCTCGGGATAACAGTTTTTCTCAGCCACCGAGCGCCGGGTGTCGCGGCCGGACCCGGCAGGTCCTCGCTCCAGCACTGTTCAGAAACAGGTCCGCGCGCAGACGAACGGCCCCGGGCGGGGTGAACCCCGCCGGGGGCCGCGAAACGAGACCGGGCGCCTACGCGTCCAGCGACGTCATCACGTGCTTGATGCGCGTGTAGTCGTCGAAGCCGTACCCCGAAAGGTCCTTGCCGTAGCCGGACTTCTTGAAGCCGCCGTGCGGCATCTCGGCGACCAGCGGGATGTGCGTGTTGATCCAGACGCAGCCGAAGTCGAGCTTCTTGGACATCCGCATGGCGCGGCCGTGGTCCTTGGTCCACACGGAGGAGGCGAGCGCGTACTCGACGCCGTTGGCCCACTCCACCGCCTGGTCCTCGTCGCGGAAGGACTGGACGGTGATGACCGGGCCGAAGACCTCCTTCTGGATGATCTCGTCGTCCTGCTTCAGGCCCGAGACGACGGTCGGCGCGTAGAAGTAGCCCTTGTCGCCGACCCGCTTGCCGCCGGCCTCCACGCGCGCGTGCGCGGGCAGCCGCTCGATGAAGCCCTCGACCTGCTTGAGCTGGTTGGGGTTGTTGAGCGGGCCGAACAGCACGTCCTCGTCGTCCGGCTGCCCGGTCTTCGTCTCGGCGGCGGCCTTCGACAGTGCGGAGACGAACTCGTCGTGGATGGACTCGTGGACCAGGACGCGCGTGGCGGCCGTGCAGTCCTGGCCGGCGTTGAAGTAGCCCGCGACCGAGATGTCCTCGACGGCCTTGGCGATGTCGGTGTCCTCGAAGACCACGACCGGCGCCTTGCCGCCCAGCTCCAGGTGGACGCGCTTGACGTCCTTGGCCGCGGACTCGGCGACCTGCATGCCGGCCCGTACGGAACCGGTGATGGAGGCCATCGCCGGGATCTCGTGCTCGACCATCATGCGGCCGGTCTCGCGGTCGCCGCAGATGACGTTGAAGACGCCCTTCGGCAGGATCCCGCCGAGGATCTCCGCGATCAGCACCGTGGACGCGGGGGTCGTGTCGGACGGCTTCAGCACGACCGTGTTGCCCGCCGCGATCGCCGGGGCGAACTTCCACACGGCCATCATCATCGGGTAGTTCCACGGCGCGACCTGCGCGCAGACGCCGACCGGCTCGCGGCGCACGATGGAGGTCAGGCCCTCCATGTACTCGCCGGCCGAGCGGCCCTCGAGCATCCGCGCCGCACCCGCGAAGAAGCGGATCTGGTCGACCATCGGCGGGATCTCCTCGGAGCGGGTCAGCCCGACCGGCTTGCCCGTGTTCTCCACCTCGGCCGCGATCAGCTCCTCGGCGCGCTCCTCGAAGGCGTCCGCGATCTTCAGCAGGGCCTTCTGGCGCTCGGCGGGCGTCGTGTCGCGCCAGCCGGGGAAGGCCTCGGCGGCCGCCGCCATCGCGGCGTCCACGTCCGCCTGCCCGGACAGCGGAGCGGTCGCGTACGCCTCGCCCGTCGCGGGATTGACCACCTCGGTGGTCCGTCCGTCGGCGGCGTCCCGGAACTCACCGCCGATGTAGTTGCGCAGACGACGCAGCTCGGTGCTCACTGCCGGCCCTCCAGTTCGGATGTCCAGTACTTGAGACACCCACCCTAGTCGGCCGACCCACGTTTTCAACACCCCCGCTCCCTTCGATCGTGCGGAATCCGCAGGAGTCGGCTACCGAAACAACGGATTTCATCGATCGAGGCTTGCGGAAGTGTCGAGACCTCGTGCACAGTGACCCCGTGGCCAGTCGAAGCGCAGAACAGAAGGGCTCGCGGGAGCACCGCGAGCCCTCCCGCGAGTCCAGGAACGGCAGCTCGCCGCAGCTGGACGCCGTCTCCCTCGCCATCATCGAGCAGCTCCAGGAGGACGGCCGCCGGCCGTACGCCGCCATCGGCAAGGCCGTCGGCCTGTCCGAGGCGGCCGTGCGCCAGCGCGTCCAGAAGCTGCTCGACCAGGGCGTGATGCAGATCGTCGCCGTCACGGACCCGCTCACCGTGGGCTTCCGCAGACAGGCGATGGTCGGCGTCAACGTCGAGGGCGACGTGGAGTCGGTCGCGGACGCGCTGACGGCCATGTCCGAGTGCGAGTACGTGGTGATGACCGCAGGCTCCTTCGACCTGATGGTGGAGATCGTCTGCGAGGACGACGACCACCTCCTGGACGTCATCAACAAACGCATCCGGGCCGTCCCCGGAGTGCGCTCCACCGAGAGCTTCGTCTACCTCAAGCTCAAGAAGCAGACCTACATGTGGGGAACCCGATAACCGTGAGGACCCGATAGCCGTGAGCAAGGACCTCTCCCAGACCGCGTACGACCACCTGTGGATGCACTTCACGCGCATGTCGTCGTACGAGAAGTCCCCCGTCCCCACCATCGTCCGGGGCGAGGGCACGTACATCTACGACGACCAGGGCAAGCGCTACCTCGACGGTCTCGCCGGCCTGTTCGTGGTGCAGGCCGGGCACGGCCGGGTCGAACTCGCCGAGACCGCCTCCAAGCAGGCGCAGGAGCTGGCGTTCTTCCCCATCTGGTCGTACGCCCACCCCAAGGCCGTCGAGCTGGCCGAGCGCCTCGCGCACCACGCCCCGGGCGACCTGAACAAGGTCTTCTTCACCACCGGCGGCGGCGAGGCGGTCGAGACCGCCTGGAAGCTCGCCAAGCAGTACTTCAAGCTGGTCGGCAAGCCCACCAAGCACAAGGTCATCTCCCGCGCGGTCGCCTACCACGGCACCCCGCAGGGCGCCCTGTCCATCACCGGCCTGCCCGCTCTGAAGGCCCCCTTCGAGCCCCTCGTGCCGGGCGCCCACAAGGTCCCCAACACCAACATCTACCGGGCGCCGATCCACGGCGACGACCCCGAGGCCTTCGGCCGCTGGGCCGCCGACCAGATCGAGCAGCAGATCCTCTTCGAGGGCCCGGACACGGTCGCCGCGGTCTTCCTGGAGCCGGTGCAGAACGCGGGCGGCTGCTTCCCGCCCCCGCCCGGCTACTTCCAGCGGGTCCGCGAGATCTGCGACCAGTACGACGTGCTGCTCGTGTCGGACGAGGTCATCTGCGCCTTCGGCCGCCTGGGCACGTACTTCGCCTGCGACAAGTTCGGCTACGTCCCGGACATGATCACCTGCGCCAAGGGCATGACCTCCGGTTACTCCCCCATAGGCGCGTGCATCATCTCCGACCGCCTGGCCGAGCCGTTCTACAACGGCGACAACACCTTCCTGCACGGCTACACCTTCGGCGGCCACCCGGTCTCCGCGGCCGTGGGCCTGGCCAACCTCGACCTGTTCGAGCGCGAGAACCTCAACCAGCACGTCCTGGACAACGAGGGCAACTTCCGCGCCACCCTGGAGAAGCTCCACGACCTGCCGATCGTCGGCGACGTCCGCGGCAACGGCTTCTTCTACGGCATCGAGCTCGTCAAGGACAAGGCCACCAAGGAGTCGTTCGACGCGGACGAGACCGAGCGCGTCCTGTACGGCTTCCTCTCCAAGAAGCTGTACGAGAACGGCCTGTACTGCCGCGCCGACGACCGCGGCGACCCGGTCGTCCAGCTCGCCCCGCCGCTGATCTCCGACCAGTCGACGTTCGACGAGATCGAGCAGATCCTGCGCGCCACCCTGTCGGAGGCGTGGACGAAGCTGTGACCGGCCGTCGCTCCGATCGTCTTTCTGGATGATCAACACCGGCCCCGGTGCCGCCCGTTCGAGTGAGAAACGGCGGCCCGGGGCCGCGTGCTGTCCGGCGTCCCGCCGCCTTCTGCCTAGCGTGCCCAGTGACCGATCGGCCCTGCCTTCGTTCCCCCGCACGGGGGATGGCACGGGAACTACGGATCTGAACCGAGGTGTACGCCCATGGAGGCCCCGCCTGACAACGACGTGCTGTGGGCACGCGCCCTGCACTTCCAGCACGACGACGGCTCCCCCGCGCTCAGCGGTGTCTCGCTCGGCGTCCGGGAGGGCGAGATCCTCGCCGTCAGCGGCCCGCGCGGCAGCGGCAAGACGACGCTGCTGCGCTGTCTGTCCGGCCTGGTGCCCGTCCGGCGCGGCGAGGTCTGGTTCAACAGCGTGCCCGTGCACACCATGGGCCCCCTCACCCGCGAGCGGCTGCGCCGCGACCGCTTCGGCTGGATCGACCCGGCCCCCTCGCTGGTCCCGGAGCTCAACGCCTGGGAGAACGCCGCCCTGCCGCTGATGCTGCGCGGCACCAGCCGGCGCCGCGCCAAGAAGGCGGCCCTGGAGTGGCTGGAGCGCCTGGACATCGGCGAGGGCGCCCGCAAGCGCCCGCACCAGCTGGTGCAGGCCGAGCGGCAGCGGGTGTGCATCGCCCGCGCCCTCGCCCCCGCCCCGTCGGTCCTGTTCGCCGACGAGCCCACGGCGCCCCTGCACCGTGCCGACCGCGCCCACGTGCTGCGCACCCTCACCACGGCGGCCCGCTCCCACGGCATCACGGTCGTCCTGGCCACCCACGACGCGGAGACCGCGGCGCTCGCCGACCGCACGGTGTCCCTGCTCGACGGGCGGCGCGTGCAGACGGTGCACCTGCCGCCGGTCGCCGAGCCCACCGAGACGGAAGGCCGGGCCGCGTGCTCGCTCTCCGTCTGAGCCGCGGCTCCCACCCCGCCGTCCAGCTGCGCCGCCTCCTGGTCGCGGCGGCCTCGGCGGGGACGGGCTTCCTCTTGCTCTGCACCCTGGGATACGCGCTGGGCCACCCCGGCGCCACCGGCGCCGCCCTGCTGCGCCTGGCCTGGTGCGTGGCTCCGCTGGCCGCCACGGTGTACTTCGCGGTCGCGGTGGCCCGCACCGACCCCGGCACGAAGCCCCGCCCCGGCCTCTCCGCGATCGGCCTCGGCCCGCTGCGCCTGATGGCCGTCTCGGCGACGACGACGGCCCTGTCCTGCACGCTGGGTTCGGCGGGGGCCCTGCTGTTCTTCCTGCACCTGCGCGGCGACCTGACGGGCCTGCCCTTCGACGGCGTGGCCGCCGAGTCCCTCGCGGCGGACCAGCCGCTGCCACTGCCGGGAGCACTGATGCTGCTCTCGGTCGTGCCCGGGGCCGCGTCGGTGGCGGTGGCGCTGGCACTGCGGCCGAGGGAGGCGGGGCCGGCCCCGTCCCGGGCGGCCGGGACGTACGGCCGGTTCGGCCGGCAGATCGTCCGGCCCACGGGCGGCATTGGGGCCGCCGAACCCACCGAGCCGACCGGGCCCAACGGCGGGCCGCCGTCGGCCCGTACCGGGGCGTCCGTCCCGGCGGCGGCCACGGGCTCGGCCGCCCGGGGCGCCGCGACCACGGTGAGCACGGTCGAGGACCCCGCCGAGCCGTCCGGCGCTCGGACGGCGGCACCGGACGCCATGAGCGTCGTGATCCCGGCCGGGAGCGCCGCGCACGCGGCCGGGCACACCGCGACACCCGACACCGCGGTTTCCGAAGCGGCCCTGCCGGACACCGCTCCGTCCGACCACTCCCCCACCGCCGCCCCCTCCGGTCTCCCCTGGGGCATCACCGTCCTGGTCGCGGGCCTCGCCGTGGAGACCTACACGAGCCGTACCGCCCCCACGCCTCCCGACCTCACCTTCTCCGGCGCCTCACCCGGCGTCCTCGCGGGCTGGGCGCTGGCCGCCGTGGGCCTGGCCCTGGCCGGTCCGGGCCTGACCCATCTGTGCGGACGGCTGCTCCAGTCGGCCCGCCCCGGCGCCCTCCGGCTCCTGGCCGGCCGGATCCTCATGGCGGAGGCCGCCCGGATCGGCCGTCCCCTGGGCGTGGTCTGCGCCGTGCTGGCGGCCGCGTACGCCATGGCGCTGCTGCACGCCCCGGACGGGCTGTCGCTCGGTCCGCTCACCACGCTCGGCGTGCTCCAGGTGACCGGCTGCACGGTGGGGACGCTCCTCACGGCCGCCGTCGAGGCCCGCCAGGCCCGCGCCGACACCACCGCCGCGCTGCTGCGTCTCGGCGCCCCCGCGAGGATGCTGCGGAGCGCCGCCGCCCTCCGCGCGGGCGCGCTGCTCGGCCTGTTCGGCCCGCTCACCCTGACGGTCGCCGAGCTGGCGGCGCTGCCGCTGGCCCGCTGAAGCCGGCTCAAGCCCGCTGAAAAACTCGTACGGAAAAAATCTCCGTACGGCGATGAGTTCCGCGCAGGCCCCCGGTCTATCCCCACGTAACGACACGGACTTGATGGGAGAGACCCCGCATGTACCAGCAGATGATCTTCGTGAACCTGTGCGTCAGCGACCTCGACGCCTCGAAGAAGTTCTTCACGGAGCTCGGCTACTCGATCAACGAGCAGTTCAGCGACGACAGCACCGCCTCGGTCGTGATCAGCGAGACCATCGTGGTGATGGTGCACACCAAGGAGAAGTACGCCCAGTTCACCAAGAAGGAGATCGCGGACGCGAAGAAGACCAGCGAGGTGCTGATCGCGCTGAGCTCCGAGAGCCGCGAGAAGGTCGACGAGCTGGTCGAGAAGGCGGTCGCGGCGGGCGGTTCCGTCTCCGGTGAGACCCAGGACCACGGGTTCATGTACGGCCGCGCCTTCGACGACCCGGACGGGCACACCTTCGAGGTCGTGTGGATGGACCCGTCGGCAGTCGAGGGCTGAGACATGGCTGTGCCAGCATGGGCGGGTGCAGACGATGCCCGCCCATGCGGCCCACCACGACGACCGTGAGATCGAGACGCTCGAGGAGTTCGACGCGGCCGTCTCGGCGCGCGCCACGCTCGCCGGTCACCGCGTCCAGGCCGTCGACCTGACGGACCGTACGCGCGAACTGCTCACCACGGACACCGCGGGCGCGGTCTTCCTCGGCTGCGCGATGCGCGAGGAGGCCGCCGCGAAGGTCCGCGCGGACGGCGCCCTGGTCTTCCCGCCGGTCCCCGGCCTTCCCTTCGACCCGTACCGCGGCCACGTCTACTCCCCGGACGAGCTCTTCGACTCGCTGCCGGACGGCTACGAGGCCACACCCGACGCCCAGGCCTACGCCTGGTTCCAGCGCACGACGGCCGACCGGGACATCTACGCCTCCATGCTGCGCGCGGTCCACGACGACTCCGTCTCGGACGCACTCGACGAACTGCTGTCCGGCGCCCGGGTCGTGGGCGTGATGGGCGGCCACGCGATGGCCCGTGGCACGCAGGAGTACGCGGGGGCGGCGCGGCTCGGCCGGGAGCTGGCCCGCGCCGGTTTCACGGTCGCCACGGGCGGCGGCCCGGGTGCGATGGAGGCCGCGAACCTCGGCGCGTACGCCGCCCCGTTCGGCGAGGAGATGCTCACCGAGTCCCTCGAACTGCTCGCCAAGGCACCGCGCTTCACGCCGTCGATCACCCAGTGGGCGACGGCCGCCTTCGAGATACGCACGCGCTGGCCGCAGGGTGGGCGCTCCGTCGGCATCCCGACCTGGTTCTACGGCCACGAGCCGCCGAACGCCTTCGCGTCGCACATCGCCAAGTACTTCGCCAACGCCACCCGCGAGGACGGCCTGCTGGCCCGGTGCAACGCGGGCGTGGTGTTCCTGCCCGGCGCCGCCGGCACCGTACAGGAGATCTTCGACAACGCGACGCCCAACTACTACGAGTCGCGGGGCGAGCCGACGCCCATGGTGCTCGTGAACCGGGTGCACTGGACCGAGAAGCTGCCGACGTGGCCGCTGCTCCGGTCGCTGGCCGGCGGCCGTTCGATGGAGGCGCGGATCGCGCTGGTGGAGCGGATCGAGGAGGCGCCGGAGGCGTTGAAACGTCTCGGCGGTTAATAACCTGGCAAAGCAAGTGCTTGCAACCTGCATATGCGTTGACACTACTTATGTGGCGCTTATAGACCTGGGAGCCTCCCGGTAGTGCTGATGTCCAGTCAACACTGCCTCCACCCCCCGCATTTGCGCATCCTGTAAAGGACAAACGTGGCAGTTCTGTCCGTATCACGCCGTACGGCACCGCGCCGTACCGTCGCACGTTCCCTGCGGATCCTCGGTGTCGCCTCCGCGTCGGCCGCGCTCGCGCTCGGTACCGCCGGCAACGCGCTCGCCTGCAACATCAACGAGTTCTCCGCCGAGGCGAAGTGCGACGGCGGCAAGGGCGTCATCACCGTCACCGACGTGGACCCCGCCGGCATCCCGGCGACCGTCACCGTGTACCTCGAGAACAACGGCGCCGACGTCAAGAAGGTCGGCGAGCAGGTGGTCAAGGGCTCGCGCGAGGGCACCACCATCACCTTCGCCGAGGACTGGAAGCCGAACGCGGAGTACCGCATCCACGTCAAGGCCACTCCGTACGTCGACGAGGACATCAAGCCGAACCTCGTCACCCCGGCCACGGCCTGCAAGAAGGAAGAGGAGAAGCCGCCGGCGACCGAGCCGGCCACGCCGACCCCGTCGGCCTCCCCGTCGAAGCCGGCCGAGGAGACCGACACCCCGGCCGACACCCCGGCTCCGGCGCCGTCGGAGAGCGAGAGCACGACACCGGCGGGCAATGCGCCCGCGCCGGCGGCCGGTGACTCCAACCTCGCCGAGACCGGTGCCGACTCCAACACCGGCATCATCGCCGGCATCGCGGCGGCCCTGGTCGTCGTCGGTGGCGGCGCGGTGTTCTTCGGCATGCGCCGTCGTGGGGCGAGCAACAGCGACAGCTGACGCCCGCGCAGCAGCGCCCAGTGGTGGCCCGTCCCCCTCGCGGGGGCGGGTCATCGCCTGTTCCCGGCCCTAGGTGTATTGACCTGGAGCGTTGTTCACGCGGGAGATGGGTGGGTGGCCGCCGAGTGCGGTGTGGCAGCGGTGGTGGTTGTAGGTGTGCAGGAAGTCTGCCAGGGCCGCGGTGCGTTCGGTGT
>NZ_JARVKU010000033.1:0-77391 GCF_029813805.1 Streptomyces sp. DH10 | reverse complement strand
GCGGCGTTGTCGTCAGTCGCCAACTCCCCCACGCTCGGCTTCGCTCGCGCGGGCGGTGCCCCCATCGCGTTGACTCCCTCCTCCGCCTTGCAGCCGCACGCACCAGGCCCCGCTCACCGGCGCTGACCGGATGCCGTCGATTCCCCGCGACCTGATCCAAACGACAGGCCCTGGTGCGACCCGAGTCGCGGTTCGGGCAGGGGCGTGAGCAGCATGCGTCCCGCGAAGCCCACCGCCGTGTCCAGGCGGTCGGTGAACTCCTCGGCCATGTCGGGGAGTCCGCGCAGCGCCCACAGGGCCCGGGCCGCCGTCCAGGTGGCGTCCCGGGCACGCTCCAGGCTCCACGCGCCGAGCAGATGGGTCAGCGGGTCGGCGATCTGGAGGAGGTCGGGGCCCGGCATCAGATCTTCGCGGATGCGCTCCTCCAGCGAGACGAGGAGATCGCCCACCGCGTCGAACTCGTCCTCCAGGTCGGCGGGTGCGCAGTCGAGCGTACGGCAGGTGTCCACGACGGCCAGCGCGAGATCGTGCCCGATGTGCGCGTTGATGCCCGCGAGGGCGAACTGCAACGGGCGTACCCCGGGATGACGGCGGAACTGGAACAGCGGCCGCCAGCAGGCCGGCGGGACCCGCTCGCCGGCCACCGCCTCGACGGCCTCCAGATACCGCTGCGCGAACCGTACGTCCAGCGTGATCGCGGCGTGCGGGTCCGCGAACCGCCCGGTGTCGACGTACCGGTCCACCGCTTCCGTCACGGCGAGGTAGACGCGGTTGAAGACGGCCACCCCGTCCCGGGGGTGCAGGGTCGCGTCGAGGGCGCGCATACGGGAGATGACTCCGTCGACCGGAGTGTCCACGGCTGGGGGGACTTGTTCGCATCGCGGCATGCGGGCAGAGTCCCAGCTCTAGGCTGGCGGGAGTACCGGCAGGCCCGGCGCTTCCCCGGAACGGGGGAACGCCGCCCGCCGCAGGGGGAGGGGGACCGGCACCGTGTCAGGCTCGCGTGCCCAGCGCCTGGCCGCCCGCAGGGCCGAGCGCAGACGCGCCGTGCGGCGGGGCGTGATGGCCGTGGCGGCCTGCGTCGTGGTCGCGGCCGGCGCGGTCGCCGGGGTGCTGTCCGCCTCCGACGACCGGCGCGGCCCGGACCGGGCCAGGCCTCCCGAGATGTCCGCGTCGCCCCTCCTGGCGCCGCTGCCCGCGGTGCCGTCGGCGTCCCCGTCGGCCACCGAGTCCGCATCCCCCGCGCCCACCACCTCCGCGCCCGGGACGCCGAGCCCCACGCCGTCGCCGTCGGCAACCCGGAAGAAGCAGGAGCGGACCAGCCCCGTGAGCTCCCGGCTCTACCGCCACCCCGACTCGCAGGTGCTCGACTGGGTCCGGACCAACTCCGGCGACCCACGCCACGCGGTCATCGCCGCCCGCATAGCCGACCAGCCCGCCGCCGTCTGGTTCGCCGACTACTCCCCGGACACGCTCACCGGCCGGGTCGCCGCGGTGACGTCGGGCGGTGCCGCGCAGGGCCGGGTGCCCGTCCTCGTGCCCTACGCGATCCCCGGCCGGGACTGCGGCGGTCACTCCCAGGGCGGGGCGCCCGACCTGGACGCGTACGACGCGTGGATCGACCGGTTCGCCGACGGGCTGGGCTCCGGCGAGGTCGTCGTCGTCCTGGAGCCGGACTCGGTCGCCCAGGCCGAGTGCCTGTCCGCCGGTGAGCGCGCGGACCGCTTCGCCTCGCTGGCCCGGGCCGGACGTGTGCTGAAGGCCGCCAGCCCCCGGGCACGCGTGTACTTCGACGCGGGGCACTCGGGCTGGAACGCGCCCGGCAAGCAGGCGGCGTGGCTGCGGCAGGCCGGTGCCGCCTCGCCCGAGTCGTCCGACGGGATCTTCAGCAACGTCTCCAACTTCCACACCACCGCCGCCGAGATCGACTACGACCGGAGGGTCCTGGACGCGCTCGGCGGCCCGGCGGGCCTGGGCGCCGTCATCGACACCAGCCGCAACGGCAACGGCGCCCCGCCCGACGGCACCTGGTGCGACCCGGCGGGCCGCAAGCTCGGCCGGGCACCGACCCTCAGCACCGGCGAGGACCGGATCGACGCTTATCTGTGGATCAAGCTGCCGGGGGAGTCGGACGGCTGCAAGGGCAGGCCGGGGACGTTCACGGCATCGTACGCCTACGACTTGGCCTCGTCGTAGGAGCTGGTGCCCTCGTCCAGCAGTGGCTGCTGCGTCTTGAGATGGGGCGGGGCGAAGGCCCGCAGCGCGTGGTAGCCGGTGATGACGACGAGCGTGCCGAGCGCGATGCCGCTCAGCGAGAAGGTGTCCGTGATCTCCATGGACACGTTGCCGACGCCGATGATGATGCCGGCGGCCGCCGGGACCAGGTTCAGCGGATTGCGCAGGTCCACCCCGGCGTTGAGCCAGATCTGGGCACCGAGCAGTCCGATCATGCCGTACAGGATGACGGTGATGCCGCCGAGCACACCGCCCGGGATCGCGGCGACGACCGCGCCGAACTTCGGGCAGAGGCCGAAGAGCAGGGCGAAGCCGGCGGCGGCCCAGTAGGCGGCCGTGGAGTAGACGCGGGTCGCGGCCATCACGCCGATGTTCTCGGAGTACGTGGTGTTGGGCGGGCCGCCGACCGCGGTGGACAGCATCGAGCCGACGCCGTCCGCGGCGATCGCGGTGCCGAGCTTGTCGTCCAGCGGGTCGCCGGTCATCTCGCCGACCGCCTTGACGTGCCCGGCGTTCTCCGCGACCAGGGCGATGACGACCGGCAGGGCGACCAGGATCGCCGACCACTCGAACGACGGGCCGTGCAGGGTCGGCAGCCCGATCCAGTCGGCCTGGCCCACGCCGGAGAGGTCGAGCCGCCAGTGGTCGGTGAGCTTGCCGCTCGCGTCCACCGAGTGGATCTTGCCGAAGACCAGGTCGAAGACCCAGGAGATGCCGTACCCGAAGACCAGCCCCAGGAAGATCGCGATCCGGGACCAGAAGCCGCGCAGGCAGACGACCGCCAGTCCGGTGAAGAGCATCACGAGCAGGGCCGTCCACTGGTCCTGCGGCCAGTACGTCGAGGCCGTCACCGGCGCGAGGTTGAAGCCGATCAGCATCACCACCGCGCCGGTCACGATCGGCGGCATCGCGACGTGGATGATGCGCGCCCCGAACCGCCGCACCGCGAGCCCCACCAGGAACAGCGCGGCGCCGACGACGAAGACCGCGCCGGTGACGGTGGCGCTGCTGCCGCCCTGGGCGCGGATGACCGCCGCCACGCCGACGAAGGACAGCGAGCAGCCCAGGTAGCTGGGGACGCGGCCGCGGGTGGCGAGCAGGAACACGACGGTCGCGACGCCCGACATCATGATCGCCAGGTTGGGGTCCAGGCCCATCAGCACCGGCGCCACGAAGGACGCGCCGAACATGGCCACCACGTGCTGGGCACCGAGCCCAGCGGTGCGGGGCCAGGAGAGCCGCTCGTCGGGGCGGACCACGGCGCCGGGCGCCGGGGTGCGTCCGTCGCCGTGCAGTTTCCAGCGGACGCCGAGATCCATGGTGCGGTTTCGCTTTCGTCGTGCGTGCGAGTGTCCGGACCATTGTCGGGGTGCGTCGGGAGCGGTGGTGACCGGGGCTGCCCGGGTCGGCGGGGCGTCCGTTCAGGCCGGGCGCCGGCTCAGGGCCGCGGGTCGGGGACCGCCGGGTCCGGCCGGCCGGTCTTCACCCGGTCGCCGGGGCGCAGCACGGGCGCGAACGCCACCAGACCGCAGGACAGCAGCGTCACCAGAGCGAACGACACCATCAGGCTGGTCGCCTGCGCCAGCATGCCGATCGCGCTCGGCGCGATCAGACCCGAGGTGTACGTGATGGTCGCGACGCCCGCGATGGCCAGGCTCGGGTTGGAGCCGCTGCGGCCCGCCGCCGCGAAGCACAGCGGTACGACGACGGCGATGCCCAGCCCCATCAGCGCGAACCCTGCCATCGCCACCGCCGGTTGCTCCGCCACGACGATCAGCAGCCCGCCGAGGACGGCGAGCACACCGCTCGCGCGTACGGTCCGCACGGCACCGAAGCGGTCCACGATCCGGTCGCCGGCGATCCGGGCGATGGCCATGGTGAGGGTGAAGCCGGTCGTGCACGCCGCCGCGAGACCGGCCGAGGTCTGAAGCTGTTCGCGCAGATAGACCGCCGACCAGTCCAGGCTCGCGCCCTCGGCGAACACCGCGCAGAACCCGATCGCGCCGATGAGCAGCGCCGACCGCGGCGGCAGGGCGAACCTCGGCGGCGGATCCTCGTCCTCGGCGGGCTGGAGATCGAGCACCCACTGGCAGGACAGCACGCCGACGACGGTGAGGACCGCGGCGGCCAGGACGTGGTGCAGCCGGGCGTCCGAGCCGAGGTGCGCGGCGAGCGTGCCGGCCGCCGAGCCGACCAGGGCGCCCGCGCTCCACATGCCGTGCAGCCCGGACATGATCGACCGGCCGAGGCGGTTCTCGACCTCGACGCCCAGCGCGTTCATCGCCACGTCCGCCATGCCCGCCGTGGCGCCGTAGGTGAACAGGGCCAGGCAGAGCGTGAGCAGGTTCGGGGCGAGGGACGGCAGGACCAGCGACAGCGTCCACAGGGCGATCAGTCCGCGCAGCGCGTTGCGGGCACCGAAGCGGTGGCTGACGCTGCCGGCGAGCGGCATCGCGACGGACGCGCCGAGCGCGGGGAAGGCGAGCGCGATCCCCAACTGCCCGGCGCTGACGCCCGCGTGGTCCTGGATCCACGGCACCCGGGTGGCGAACGAGCCGGTCACGGCGCCGTGCACCGCGAAGACGGCGGCCACGGCATACCGCGACCGTTTCACCTCGCGCTGTTCGTAGACCACGTTGCTCATTCTCCGGCCCCGTCCTCTCCTGGTCTTCCCCGCTCGCGTCGTCTTCCCCGCTCGCGTCGGCCACGTCCATGGCGTGCGTCGGCGTGTGGCGGCGCGCGTAAACTATCAGGAAGCCTGCCTGATAGTTAAGGGGATTACCGGCTGGCCGGAACACCCGGCCGGGCGGTCCCGCAGATCTGGAAGGATCCCGGCATGCCCGCATCCCCGAGCACCGCCCGGGCCATCAACGACCGGCTCGCCCTGCGGCTGTTCCAGCAGGAGGGCCCGCTGACGGCGGGGCAGTTGAAGCAGCTGACCGGCCTGTCCCGGCCGACCGTCGCCGACCTCGTCGAACGTCTCACCGCCGCCGGGCTGATCATGGTGGTCGGCGAGTCGGGGGAGCAGCGGCGCGGACCCAACGCCAAGGTGTACGGCATCGTCGCCGACCGGGCGCACCTCGCCGCGCTGGACATACGCACCGAGGGTGTCGCCGTGACCGTCGCCGACCTGGTGGGACGGGTGCTGGCCGAGGCGTCGGCGCCCGTCGGCGACGACACGGGCACGGGCCCCGCCGTGGAGCAGGCGGTCGCGCTGGTCGAGCGCGTGGTGAAGGAGGCCGGCGCCGACCGGCTGCACACCGTCGGGATCGGGGCGCCCGGCCTGATCGACCCGGCCAGCGGCGAACTCCGCGACTCCTCCGGGCTGCCGCAGTGGCACCGCCGGCTCGTCGCAGCCCTCCAGGAGCGGCTGCCCGAGGCCCGGGTCAGCGTGGAGAACGAGACCAACCTCGCGGCGCTGGCGGAGCAGCGGGACGGAGTGGCGCGGGACCGGGACACCTTCGTCCTGCTGTGGCTGGGCCACGGAACGGGCGCGGCGGTGGTCCTCGACGGCGCGCTGCGGCGCGGTGCCTCCGGCGGCACCGGCGAGATCGGCTTCCTCCCGGTCCCGGGCACCGCCGCGCTGCCCTCCTCGACGGACTGCGAGGGCGGCTTCCACTCCCTGGCCGCGTCGGGCGCGGTCGTGGACCTCGCGGCGCAGTGCGGGATTTCGACGGAGCCGGGGCAGGAGCCGTCGGCGGTGGGGGTCGTACGGGCGGCGGCCGGTCTGGTGCGGTCGGCGGTGCGCGATGCGCGGGGGGCGGAGACGACGGCCGGGGCGTCCGGGACCGCGCGTGAAGGCGAGGTGTCCCGGTCTGTGCGCGGCGCCGAGACGTCCGCGTCCCCGAGAGCCTTCCCCGCCGCGTCCCCGAGAGCCGTCCCCGCCGCCCGTTTCCTCGACGCCCTCGCCGACCGTATCGCCGTCGGCGTCGCCTCGGTCGTCGCGATCCTGGACCCCGGTTGCGTCGTGCTCGGCGGCGAGGTCGGCCAGGCGGGCGGCGACGAACTCGCCGCCCGCGTGCAGGAGCGCATCGCCCGGATGACCCCCCTGCCCACGGAGGTACGGACGACCGCACTCGGTGGCAGTGCCGTACTACGCGGCGCCCTGCTCACGGCCCGCGACCGCGCCCAGGAGGAACTCTTCACCCCGGGGGAGCGGCCCGTACGGCGGTGGTAGGCCGGCCTCGGCGGTCACGCCCGGGACTGCCCGCTGCCCGCCCGCGCCTGCTCGCCCCCGTACCGCCGCGCCAGGTACTCCTCGAACGTGCCCGTGCCGGTCGCCCGCTGCGGCGTCAGGTGACCACCGGTGCGGAAACCCCGGTACGCCGCGCCCCACAGCGGCACGTTGACGACCGCCCGGCGCCGGCCGGTCGCCTTCAGATACGCGCGGGCCAGGGACTCGAGCGTCCGCACCTGCGGCCCGCCCATGTCCTCGACCCGCCCCGCCGGCGCCCCCGCCGCCAGTCCCGCCAGCCGGCCGGCGACCTCGGCCACCTCGACCGGCTGGTCCGGGACACCGGCCGGCAGGAACAGGACCGGCAGCTTCGACAGCCCCTGGAGCAGCATGACGAGCAGGTCGTGGAACTGCGTCGCCCGCAGCACGGTCCAGCCGAGCCCCGACTCCTCGACCAGCTTCTCCACCGCGAGCTTGCTCTTGTAGTAGCGGAACGGCACCCGGTCGACGCCCACGATGGAGATGTAGACGAGGTGCCGCACCCCGGCCCCGCGCGCCGCGCGGATCAGGTTCGCCGCCGCCTGCTCGTCCCCCTTCGGCGACGTCGCACAGTGCACGATGGTCTCCACACCGGCGACGGCCGCGTCCAGCGCGGCACCGCCCTCCCGCAGGTCGACCGCGTACGGCTGGGTGTGCCGGCTGAGCACCCGCACCTCGTGCCCGTCCGCGCGCAGCCGCTCGGCGACGAGCCGGCCGAGCGTTCCGGTGCCGCCGGTCACCAGGATCGTGGTCATGCTGTTCAGTCCCTTCCCAACGCCGACGCTCCCGGACGGAGCGCCCTCTGCAACTGAGACCGGACAGCCCCTGCCGGATGTGACATCCCCGCGCGGCGATCCACGACCGCGTCCGGTGTCCCGCGCCTCGTGCCGGGCGCGACGGGTGTCCCGTGCCGGCGATCTGCGAGTCGCGTGGCGAAGACCCACGACACCCCGCGCCCCGCCCGGCGTTCCGCGACCGCGCCCTGCGGTCCGCGCCTGGTGCCCGGCATGACCGGCGTCCCGTGCCCGACGACCCCCGACCCATGACCCGCGCCCGACGACCGGCGCCCCGCGCCCCACTGGCGACCCCGCACGCCGCCCGGCGGCCCCGCACGCCGCCCGGCGACCCCGCGCCCCCGCCCGGCGCCCCCGCACCCCGCCCGGCGGCCCTACGGCCGCGTGAGCTGACGCCGCGCGAACGCGAGCTTCTCCGGGTTGACCACGGCCCGTACCCCCACCACCAGCCCGTCGCGCACCTCGAACGCCGCCAGGCCGACGAGCGTGTCGCCCGCCCAGGTGGCGAGCCCTGTCGCGCCGTTGACCTCGGTGACGGTGAACTCCAGGTCCGCCGCGAACTTCGGGCCCCCGCCCGCCAGGAACCGGGCGAGCTTGGATCCGCCCTCGATCGGCCACCGGGCCGCCGTGACCTTCCCGCCCCCGTCGCTCCACCAGGTGGCGTCGGCCGCGAGCAGCTTCTCCAGCCCGGCCAGGTCGCCGTCGCGGGCCGCCGTGATGAACGAGGTGACCAGCTCCTCCTGCCGCTCCGACGCGGCCTCGAACCGGGCCTGCGGCTCGCCCACCCGCCGCACGGCCCGCCGGTACAGCTGGCGGCAGTTGGCCTCGCTCAGATCCAGCACCCCGGCGATCTCCCGGTGCCCGTAGCCGAACGCCTCCCGCAGCACGTACACCGCCCGCTCGGCCGGCGTGAGCCGCTCCAGCAGCACCAGCATCGCCATCGACACCGAGTCCCGCTGCTCGGCCGACTCCAGGGGGCCGAGCGTGCCGTCCGAGGTCACCACCGGCTCGGGCAGCCAGGTACCGACGTACGTCTCGCGCCGGGCCCGCGCCGAGGTCAGCCGGTTCAGACAGAGGTTGGTGACGACCTTGGCGAGCCAGGCCGCCGGATGCTCGATCCCCGCGCGGTCGGCCCCGCTGAAGCGCAGGAACGTGTCCTGGACCGCGTCCTCCGCCTCCTCCGCGGAGCCCAGCAGCCGGTAGGCGAGCGAGAACAGCCGGGGCCGGTGGGTCTCGAACTCGTCGGCGAGCGTGGTGGTCATACGCCTCACCCTGCCAGAACACCGTCCGGGCGGCGTGGGAAGGCCCGACGGCGGGCAAGGGCCGTCGTCACCGCCGCCGGGCCGGTCTGCGCAGACGCGCTTGACAGTAGAAAGGACTAGACCACAGCGTCAATAGGTGCGTACCAATCCCGGGGTCCGTCAGGCCGGGTCCGTCAGGGATGGACGCCGACGCGGGAGTTGGCACGCCCCGTCGCGCTCGGGAAGGGCGGCGCCACGTTCTGTGAGGCACCCCACACCCTTCGCCCGTCTGGACGTCGATCAGGCGTGGCACACTGGCCATGTATCAGTAGCAGCGCACTCCGGGGTCGGTGAAAGTCCGAACCGGCGGTTACAGTCCGCGACCCGGTCGCCTCCAGCGGCCGGTTGACCAGGTGAAATTCCTGGACCGACGGTTAAAGTCCGGATGGGAGGCAGTGCGCGGCGAGCGGGCATACATGCGCGCCGCCGAAGAAGTCCGTCCTCCGGGCGGACTCCGTCCGGCGTCGTTCCCGGTGTCCTCGCTCGTACTTCTGTCGTCATCGACAGCCCCGGAGTCCGTGCCCGAAGAGGCAGGAGGACCCGGGAAGTGTTCACCGGAATCGTCGAAGAGCTGGGCGAGGTCACCGCCGTCGAGACCCTCGACGACGCCTGTCGCTTCCGCCTGCGAGGCCCCGTCGTCACCCAGGGCGCGAAACACGGCGACTCCATCGCCGTCAACGGCGTCTGCCTCACGGTCGTCGACCACGAGGGCGACGAGTTCACCGCCGACGTGATGGCCGAGACCCTCAACCGCTCCAGCCTCGGCGCGCTCAAGGCCGGCTCCCGCGTCAACCTCGAACGGCCCATGGCCGTCGGCGAACGCCTCGGCGGGCACATCGTGCAGGGCCACGTGGACGGCACCGGCGAGATCCTGGAGCGCAAGCCGTCCGACAACTGGGAGATCGTGAAGATCTCCCTCCCCGCGGACCTCACCCGGTACGTCGTCGAAAAGGGCTCCATCACCGTCGACGGCATCAGCCTCACCGTCGTCGACGCCGGCCCCGACTACTTCACCGTCAGCCTCATCCCCACCACCCTCGACCTGACCACGCTCGGCCACAAGCAGCCCGGCGACCCGGTCAACCTCGAGGTGGACGTCATCGCGAAGTACGTCGAGCGGATGCTGGGCGACCGTGCGCAGGGGGCGGCCAAGTGAACTGGCTCAACTCCGAGGCGTTCACGCTCTTCGGCCAGCACATCAAGTGGTCGGACATGATCGGCAACGTGATCGGCCTGGTCGCCCTCGCCCTCGGCTGGCGCCGCTCCATATGGACCTGGCCCGCCCAGTTCGTCTCCGGCCTGATCCTCTTCACGGCCTTCGCCACGGCCCACCTCTCCGGCAGCGCCGGCAAGCAGATCGTCGTGATGCTCGTCGCCGCCTACGGCTTCTGGCAGTGGAACCGCGGCCGGCAGCAGGCCCAGGACGGCTCCATCGCCGTACGGTTCGCCACCTGGCGTGAGCGTGGGGTGCTGGCCGGGGCCGCCGCCCTCGGCACCCTCGCCGTCGGCGGCCTGTTCACGGCCTTCCCGACGCTGTCCTGGGACCCCTGGCCGGACGCGTACATCTTCGTCGGCACAATCGTCGCGATGTACGCCCAGGCCCGCGGCATGGTCGAGTTCTGGTTCGCCTGGCTGCTGGTCGACCTGGTCGGCGTCCCGCTGAACTTCGCCAACGGCTTCGCCTTCTCCGGCTTCGTCTACGTCATCTACGGCGCGCTCGTCCTGTGGGGCCTGCGCGACTGGTGGCTGCGCTCCCGTGCGGCAGCGCAGCCCGCCCTGGAAGGAGCGCCGGCATGAGCACGGCACCGATCCTGTACGGCACCGACGGCTTCGAGGACTTCGCTCTCGACCCGGTCGAGCAGGCCATCGCCGACATCGCGGCCGGCCGCCCGGTCGTGGTCGTCGACGACGAGGACCGCGAGAACGAGGGCGACCTCGTCATCGCCGCCGAGAAGGCGACCCCCGAGATCGTCGCCTTCATGATGAGCGAGTGCCGCGGCCTGATCTGCGCCCCGATGGAGGGCGAGGAGCTGGACCGGCTGGAGCTCCCGCAGATGGTCCAGGACAACACCGAGTCGATGAAGACCGCGTTCACGGTCTCCGTCGACGCCTCCGCCGCGCACGGCGTCAGCACCGGCATCTCGGCCGCCGACCGCGCCACCACGCTCCAGTTGCTCGCCGACGGCGTCGCGGGACCCGACGACTTCGTCCGCCCGGGCCACATCTTCCCGTTGCGCTCCCGGCCCGGCGGGGTCCTGACGCGCGACGGCCACACCGAGGCCGCCGTCGACCTCGCCCGCCTCGCGGGCCTGCGCCCGGCCGGTGCGATCGTCGAGATCGCCGGGGAGGACGGCACGATGCTGCGCCTGCCCGAGCTGATCCCCTTCGCCCGCAAGCATGGCCTGACGATCATCTCGATCGAGGACCTGATCGCCTACCGCCGCAGCAGCGAACCCACCGTCCGCCGCGAGGCCAGGACCCAACTTCCCACCGGCCACGGCACCTTCACGGCCTACGGCTACCGCTCCACCGTTGACGGCGTCGAGCACGTCGCCCTCGTGCACGGCGAGATCGGCGACGGCGACGACGTCCTGGTCCGCGTCCACTCCGAATGCCTCACCGGCGACGTCTTCGGCTCCGCCCGCTGCGACTGCGGCCCCCAGCTCGACGCCTCGCTGGCCCGCATCCAGGCCGAAGGCCGGGGAGTCGTGGTCTACCTGCGCGGACACGAGGGCCGCGGCATCGGCCTGATGTCCAAGCTGCGCGCCTACGAACTCCAGGAGCAGGGCCACGACACCCTCGACGCCAACCTCGAACTCGGCCTGCCCGCAGACGCCCGCGACTACGCCGCAGGCGCCCAGATCCTCGCCGACCTCGGCGTGCGCGGCGTCCGCCTGCTGACCAACAACCCCGACAAGACCGACGCGCTCGTCCGCCACGGCATCGCGGTCAAGGCCCGCGTGCCGATGCCCGTGAGCGCCGGCGAGCACAACCTCCGCTACCTGCGCACCAAGCGGGACCGGATGGGCCACGACCTGCCCTGGCTCGACACGACCACCGTGCCGGCCTGCGGCAACCAGTAACAGAGCACAGAGGGAGAGACGTGAGCGGCAAGGGTGCACCGGAGCTGTCCGTACGCAATGTGGGTGACCTCCGGGTCGCCGTCATCGCGGCACAGTGGCACGAGAAGGTGATGGACGGTCTGGTCGACGGCGCCCTGCGCGCCCTGCGCGACCTCGGCATCGACGAGCCGACCCTCCTCAGGGTCCCCGGCAGCTGGGAGCTCCCCGTGGTCGCCAAGGTCCTCGCGGGCCGCGGCTACGACGCGATCGTCGCCCTCGGCGTCGTCATCCGCGGCGGAACCCCCCACTTCGAGTACGTGTGCCAGGGCGTGACCCAGGGGCTCACCCAGGTCTCCGTCGACACCGGCGTCCCCGTCGGGTTCGGCGTGCTGACCTGCGACACGGAGGAGCAGGCCCTGGACCGCGCCGGCCTGGAGGGCTCCAACGAGGACAAGGGGCACGAGGCGGTGACGGCGGCGGTGGCGACCGCGGCCACCCTCCGCTCAGTATCCGAACCCTGGCGCTGACGAAAGCCACATGTGGCATAGGCTGAGCGTCACCATGTCCAAGAAGACGTTCGAGGAGCTCTTCACCGAGCTCCAGCACAAGGCCGCCCAGGGCGACCCCGCCACTTCCCGCACCGCAGAACTGGTCGAGAAGGGCGTCCACGCCATCGGCAAGAAGGTCGTCGAAGAGGCCGCCGAGGTCTGGATGGCCGCCGAGTACGAGGGCAAGGAGGCGGCCGCCGAGGAGATCTCGCAGCTGCTGTACCACGTCCAGGTGATGATGGTCGCCCGCGGCATCTCCCTCGACGACGTCTACGCCCACCTGTAAGCCGCACCCGTTCCCGTAAGACACCCACGCGAAGGAAGCCGACCTCATGCTGCGCATCGCCGTCCCCAACAAGGGTTCCCTGTCAGGCCCTGCGGCGGAGATGCTGCATGAGGCCGGCTACCAGCAGCGCCGGGAGTCCAAGGAACTGCGGATCGTCGACCCGACGAACGAGGTCGAGTTCTTCTACCTCCGCCCCCGCGACATCGCGATCTACGTCGCCTCCGGCCAGCTGGACATCGGCCTCACCGGCCGGGACCTGCTGATCGACTCCGGCGCCGACGCGGAGGAGATCCTCGCCCTCGGCTTCGCCCGCTCCACGTTCCACTACGCCGGCAAGCCCGGCACCATCAGCGGACTGGCGGACCTGGCGGGCAAGACCGTCGCCACCTCCTATGAGGGCATCGTCGCGTCGCACCTCGCCGACAACGGCATCGACGCCTCCGTCGTCCACCTCGACGGCGCCGTCGAGACCGCCATCCAGCTCGGCGTCGCCCAGGTCATCGCCGACGTCGTCGAGACCGGCACCTCGCTGCGCAACGCGGGCCTGGAGGTCGTCGGCGAGCCGATCATGCGGTCCGAGGCCGTCGTGATCCGCCGCACCGGCGCGGACGGCGACGACCCCAAGGTGCAGCAGTTCCTGCGCCGCCTCCAAGGCGTCCTGGTCGCCCGGACGTACGTGATGATGGACTACGACTGCCGCGTCGAGCAGCTGGAGAAGGCCGTCGCCCTCACCCCCGGTCTGGAGTCGCCGACCGTGTCCCCGCTGCACAACGAGGGCTGGGTCGCCGTCCGCGCGATGGTCCCGGCCAAGGAGGCGCAGCGGATCATGGACGACCTGTACGACATCGGCGCCCGGGCCATCCTGACCACGGCCATCCACGCCTGCCGTCTGTGAGGGGCGCGCACTGATGTCCGATCTGCCCACCCTGCCCGTCACCTTCCGGCCGGGCACCACCCGCGCGGTGCTGCTCGCGGCCGCCGTCGCGATCCTCGTGGTGATCACGGCCGTGGCGATGCTGCTGGAGCAGCTCAGCCCCGCGGAGCGTCTCAGCTTCGTCGTCACGGCGCTCCTGCTGGACGCGGTGCTGCTGCTGCTGGCGCGGCCCAAGGTCGTCGCCGACGAGGACGGCGTCACCGTGGTCAATCTCACCAGCAAGCGCCGGCTGGAATGGGCCGAAATCCTTCAGGTGACCCTCCGGTCCGGCGACCCCTGGGTGTTCCTCAACCTCAGCGACGGCACCAGCCTGCCCGCCCTGGGCATCCAGCCCGGCCTGGCCAAGCAGCGCGCCATCGCCGACGCCCGGGCCCTGCGGGCGCTCGTCGAGGCCCGTTCCGTCGCGAGCCCCGAACGGCATCAGAGCTGACGCGTGGCAATCCGCACGGCGGTCGCCACTGCCGCACCGGGCGGTGTCTTGATTAATCTGTTGGCGGAGGCGCTAAGGACGCGCCTTCGCCCCTGCTGCCCCGCCCGGTGCGCAGAGGCTTCCTGCTAAACGAGGAGTGACCCTCTCCGGCGATGGACGGATCGTCCTGCAGTACCTGCGCCGCCCCCTGCCGACATAGCGCGGACCGTGTCCGCGACCGTGCGGAGGCGGCGGCATCATGACCATCCCCCTGCTGCTCCTGGCAGCCGCGTTCCTGCTGATTCTCGCCAACGGATTCTTCGTGGCGGCCGAGTTCGGACTCGTGACGGTCGAGCGGCCGGAGGCCGAGAAGGCCGCCGCCGAGGGCGACCGGCGCGCCCAGCGCGTCGTCGAATCACTCAAGGAACTGTCCTTCCAGCTCTCCGGCACCCAGCTCGGCATCACCATCACCTCCCTCGTCGTCGGCATGCTCGCCGAACCGGCGCTGGCCGAGCTGCTGCACGGCCCGTTCACCTCGATCGGCGTCCCCGAGGGCGCCGTCTCCGGTGTCACGGTCGTCGTCGGCATGCTGCTGGCCTCCGCCGTGCAGATGGTGATCGGCGAGCTCCTGCCCAAGAACTGGGCGGTGTCCAGGCCGCTCCAGGTCGCGCGCTTCGTCGCCGGCCCGCAGCACGTCTTCGCACGGCTGTTCCGACCGGTCATCGCCGGCCTCAACGCCGTCGCGAACCGGCTCGTGCGCGCCCTGGGCTTCGAACCCGCCGAGGAACTGGCCTCGGCCCGCACCCCCGGCGAACTCGTCTCCCTCGCCCGCCACTCGGCCCGGGCCGGCGCCCTGGAACAGGACACGGCCGATCTCTTCGTCCGGACCCTGTCGCTCGGCGAGCTGACCGCGCAGCACGTGATGACGCCGCGCGTGAAGGTCAGCGCCCTCCAGTCCTCGGCCACCGCCGAGGACGTGGTCAACCTGACCCGCGCCACCGGCCTGTCCCGCTTCCCCGTCTACCGGGAGAGGATCGACGAGGTCGTCGGCATGGTCCACCTCAAGGACGCCCTGGCGGTGCCCGTGCGGGACCGGCTGCGGACCCCCGTCGGCCGCATCGCCCGTCCGGCACTGCTCGTCCCCGAGACGCTGCCCGTACGACCGCTGCTCACCCGTCTGCGCAGCGAGCAGCCGATCGCGGTCGTCGTCGACGAGTACGGCGGCACGGCCGGTGTCGTCACGCTGGAGGACATCGTCGAGGAGATCGTCGGCGAGGTCCGCGACGAGCACGACGGACACGACCTGCCCGAGCTGGCCTCCGCGCCGCCGGAGGACGGCAGGCCCGCCTGGGACGTCGACGGCAGCTGCCGGGTCGACATCCTCCAGCGCATAGGCCTCGACGTGCCCGAAGGCCCGTACGAGACCGTCGCGGGTCTGATCGCCGACCTGCTGGGCCGTATCCCGGCCGTCGGCGACAAGACGGAACTGCCCGGCTGGCGGCTGTCGGTACGCCAGGTCGGCCACTACCGGGCCGAGCGGGTCCGGCTGGTCAGAACGGCCCCCGTCGCCGTGGTGGAGGCAGCCCGATGAGCATGCTTCAACTGACTTTCGCCGCAGTCCTGGTGCTCGCCAACGGCTTCTTCGTCGGTGCCGAGTTCGCGCTCGTCTCCGTACGCCGCAGCCAGATCGAACCCCTCGGCACGGCCCGCGCCCGCCAGGTCCTCTACGGCCTCGAGCGGCTGCCGCAGATGATGGCGGCGGCCCAGTTCGGCATCACGATCTGCTCCCTCACCCTCGGGGCGGTCGCCGAACCGACCGTCGCGCACCTCCTGGAGCCGGTCTTCGAGTGGGTCCACCTGCCGCCCGGCATGATCCACCCGCTCACCTATGTGATCGCCCTCGCGGCCGTGGTCTTCTTCCACCTCGTCATCGGCGAGATGGTCCCGAAGAACCTGGCGATGGCGGCCCCCGAGAAGGCCGCGCTGTGGCTCAGCCCCGGCCTGGTGTGGTTCGCCCGCTTCTGCAAGCCGATCACCGCCGCCCTCGGGGCCTGCTCCCAGGGCATCCTGCGGCTCTTCCACGTCGAGCCCAGGGACGAGGTCGAGGCCGTCTTCACCAGCGAGCAGCTCAACCGGCTGGTGGAGGACGCCGGCCAGGCGGGCCTGCTCGATCCCGAGGAGGCCGAAAGCCTGGAGGACGCCCTGGAGCTGGGCTCCCGCCCGGTGACGGACGTCCTGCTGACACGCGAGTCATTGGTGACGGTCAGCCCGTCGGTCACCCCCGGCCGCATCGTCGAGCTCACCGCCCGCACCGGGTACTCCCGGTTCCCGGTCGCCGCGGAGAACGGTGCGTTCATGGGCTACCTGCACGTCAAGGACGTCCTCGACCTGGAGCACTCGGACCGGGCCGTGCCGCAGCAGGTGTGGCGGCCCATGACGACGCTGCGGTCCGAGTTGCCGCTGGACGACGCGCTGACGGTGATGCGGCGGGCGGCGACGCATCTGGCCCAGGTGGCCGACGCGTCCGGGAAGGTGCTCGGGCTGGTCGCGCTGGAGGACGTGCTGGAGCTGCTGGTGGGGGAGGTGCGGGATCCTGCGCACCGGGAGGTGCGGGAGGTACGGCTGACCGAGCCCAGGTCCGGCGAAGAGGTACTGGCGACGTAGCCAAGGCCGGGTGGGGGCGCAGCCCGGCGCCGCGGGGTGCCGCCCTCTGTGGGACGGGTGCCGCCCCGAGCGGCACGACTGCCCGCAGGCTCGGCCGGTTCACAGTCCGGGCGGATCCTGCGGCCCCCGCCCGGACAGCACCTCCCCGTAAGCCTGCATCAGATCCGGCAACCGCAACGTCGCCAGGTCCTCCCTGCCCAGCACCCCGGGATACACGGACAACCGCAGATCCCGGTACGCGCAGCTCTTCTCGTACAGCGTCCGCAGGAACCGCCCGTTGCCCAACTCGTCGATCCACCCCTGGTCCACCACATGCCCGGCGATGGAGCGCAGCTCGTCGAGGGCCTCCTCGTCCCACAGGTCGCCGTTCTCCGCGGCGAGGACCTTGCCGATCTCGGTGAGTTCGAGGGGCCGGTAGGAGGGGAAGTCGACGCGGGTGGTGAAACGGGAGGACAGCCCCGGATTGGCAGTGAGGAGACGGTCCATGCCCTCGGGGTAGCCGGCCAGGATCACCACGAGATGGTCGCGGTTGTCCTCCGCCCTCTTCAGCAGCACCTGGAGCGCCTCGTCGCCGTACGCGTCCCCCTTGCCGTAGCCCGAGTTGGACAGCGAGTACGCCTCGTCGACGAAGAGCACGCCGCCGAGCGCCGAGTCGATCAGTTCGTTCGCCTTCACGGCCGTCTGCCCGAGGTACTCGCCGACCAGGTCGGCCCGCTGCGCCTCCACGAGATGGTCGCCGCCGAGCAGGCCGAGGGCGTAGAAGACGCGGCCGAGGATGCGGGCGACGGTGGTCTTGCCGGTGCCGGAGGGGCCGGAGAAGACGAAGTGCCGCTTGGGCGGCTGGACCGGCAGGCCCTGCCCGGCCCGCAGCCGGGCCATGTTCAGCTGTGCCGACAGCGCCTTGACCTGGCGTTTCACCGGCTCCAGACCGACCATGCGCTCGAGTTCGGCGAGCGCCTCCTCGAGTAAGGCGGGGTCGGTGGGGCCGGCGGGCAGCGACGGCGCCGGGCCGGTCCGCGAGCGCACCGAGGGGTCGGTGACCGGCGGCAGGGGAGAGGAGGCCGGCGGTTCGGGATCGGACAGTCTCAGATCGCGGCCCTCGGTGCCGAAGAGCGGGTCGAATCCGTCCGGGCCGTCCACCCCGGCGCCGGTGAGTGTGATCGCCGCCAGGTCCGTGGAATCGTCGTACCCGTCGCCCTCGGCGATCGCGGCGAGCCGGGCGGAGGTGTCCATGAAGGCCGGGTCGACGCGGTGCACGGCCCGGTACAGGGGGAGCGCGGCGGCGCTGCGGCCGGTGCCCTCGTGCGCCCGGGCCAGCCAGTAGCGCAGCTCCTTGCGCTGGGGCTGCTCGCTGCGGCAGCGCATCAGCGCGGCGGACAGCAGTGGTTCGGCCTGCCCGTACATCTCCAGGCGGACCCGGGCCATGCCGCCGAACAGGCCCGCCTCGATGCCGAGCATCGGGTCGTCCAGGAGCGGATCGGTGTGGCGGACGAGCTGCTCCCAGTCCTTGACCAGATAGGCGCGGCAGGCGTGCAGGAAGCGGACGTGGGCGTCCGTGTCCACGGGCGGCAGCCCGGCGAGGGCGCGGTCCAGCTCTGGGACGTGGCGGCCGTCCAGCCAGTGGGAGGCGTGGGCGAGCAGCAGATCGCGGGGGCTCTCCAACACGGGCTGCACCCACCAGCCCAGCCAGTACCAGGAGTTGAGGGTGCGGTGATAGCGGGCGCGCTGCTCCCCGAAGCGGTCCCGGTGCCGGAACATCCTGAGCAGCGCGGTCGTCGTGTCGACGCGCAGCGCGTGCAGCCCGAGCCAGCCGTCGGCCATCCCGGAGTCCATCCGCACGGCGGCGCGGAACTCCTCCTCCGCCTGCGGATAGGCGCCCATGGTGTAGGCGTCCACGCCTCGCAGCCAGGCGAGGTCGGCCGGGGCTTGCGGGCCCTGCGTGCCGAAGTCCATCACGTCCCCCACGAACCGTGCCCCCGTCGGTATGCCAACGAGCCGTCCCCCAGCCGGGCTGCCCTGCTCGAACCGCTGTGCCACGGACCGGAGTTGCAAGGTGAACGAAGCAACCGTCCGTAGGTCGCAACGAAGGCATCGTACCTTCGGGGGCGGCGCCCCCGTAGGGTGCCGCACACTGCGTTCGGCGAGGTGGGAGCGGCTGCGGCGCCCTCCCGCACGGTGACCGAGGGTGAGCAATCGGCGTCGCGCGGCACCCGGAAAACCGGAAGAAGACAGAACGAAGCCCCCGATCACGGGGGAACAACCGGGGGCTTCGCGTCTGTGGGCGGCTCCGAATGGCCGCACATTGAGAACGTAAGACCTGTACGGGCCCCCGGTCAAGCCGAGTTGAAGCACTCCGGCAAGTTGTTCCGCAAGGCCCTTCACAAGTTCAGCACACTGCGGGCGGTCCGTCACCGTGCGTGAGGGGCTGGTCCGGTCCAACAGGCCCCGGAGTCACCTCATACCCCTTCTCTCGCTGCCGTACCAGGAGATCGGCGAACGGTCGCGAGGGATCGTCGGCGAAATGCCGGCGCTCCGCCGGCACCCATCCGTCCCAGAACTCCCGCTGCTCCTCCCCGTCCCGGGAGCGTCCCCGCGCCCAGGCCTCCTCACGGGGCACCTCCATCCACAGCAGCAGGGCCAGGTGGGGCCGCAGCGCCCGGCGTCCCGCGCCGACGCCCTCGACGAGGACCACCGGAGCGGGCGGCAGAGGGCGCGGCGGGCCGAAGTGGCGCGCGCGCCAGTCGTAGGGGGCGTAGTGCGCGGCCCGGCCGTGGGCCAGCGGCTCGATCACCTGGTCCAGCAGGCGCCCGGTCCATCCGAACAGTTCGTCGTGGGTGGCGATGTCGTCGAGGCGCAGCACCGGCGCGCCACCCAGCGCCACGGCCAACTGCTCGGCGAACGTGGTCTTCCCGGAGCCGGCGTGCCCGTCGACGCCGACGAGACGGACCGGGCCGCAGGAAGGGGGGAGGCGGCGGATCCGGGAGGCCAGGTCGCGGACGGCGGGCCCCGGTGCGGGGCGGAAGGGCGGATTCATCTCGCGCAGCACTCTAACGACGGCGCCCCGGGCGCGTGCCAGTGGTCGACGCCAATATTGGTGGGCGTGGCGCGCGCCGAAGTGCTGGCGGGACCCGGCGGGCTGTGCTGCTATGTGGCGCATACACGTGTGCGACCGACCGTGCCACGGACCTGCCCCGCCCCTGCCCGACTCCGACTTCCGGGGGTCCCCGCCATGCGCAGAGCCGAACAGCCGTCCCGCAGAACCGTCCTGGCCGCCGCGGTCGCCGCCGCCGTCGCGGCAGGCGCGGGCCAGGCCGCCGCCGACACCGAGGAGCCCATGACGACCGACACCGCGGAGCCCGCACGCGCGGTCCCGGCCCGCACCGTGGACAACCGGGCCTGGGTCTCGTACGGCGACTGGCGCGGCGGCACCGCCAAGGGCACCACCGCCGTCGCGGGCGCCCGCCCGGGCGTGGTGATCGCGAGGCCCGCCGGAACCACCGACTACACGGACCCGCACACCGGCGCCACCGCCCGCTGGGAATACGGCACCTGGACGTCCCCGGTCCACCGGCTCGCCGTCCCCGCGACGGAGGCGATCGTCTCCTGGAACGCGCGCACCCCGGCCGGCACCTGGCTCCAGGCGGAGATCAAGGCCGCCTACACCGACGGCACCAGCACTCCCTGGTACGTGATGGGCCGCTGGGCGGCAGGCGACCAGGACATCCGGCGCACCTCGGTCGACGACCAGAGCGACGGCAGGAGCACGGTCTGGACCGACACCCTGGCGATCGACGACCCGTCGACAGGCCTGCGTCTCGCCTCGTACCGGCTGCGCCTGACCCTCTACCGCAAGCCCGGCACCAAGGCCACGCCCACCGTGTGGCGGCTCGGCGCGATGGGCTCCGACGTACCCGACCGGTTCACCGTCCCGGCGTCCGTGCCCGGCCCTGCGAGGGAACTGATCGTCCCGCGGTACTCCCAGGAGATCCACAAGGGCCAGTACCCCGAGTACGACAACGGCGGCGAGGCCTGGTGCAGCCCGACGTCCTCCCAGATGATCATCGAGTACTGGGGCGGTCGGCTCACTCCGGAGCAACTGGCCTGGGTGGATCCGTCGTACGCCGATCCGCAGGTGTGCCACGCGGCCCGCTTCACCTACGACCACCAGTACGCCGGCTGCGGCAACTGGCCGTTCAACGCCGCCTACGCGGCCACGTTCAAGGACCTCCAGGCCGTGGTCACCCGGCTCGGCTCGCTCACCGATCTGGAGAGGCTGATCGCGGCGGGCATCCCGGCCATCACCTCCCAGTCCTTCCTGAAGGAGGAGCTGACCGGCGCCGGGTACGGCACCGCCGGGCACCTGATGACCGTCATCGGCTTCACCGGCGACGGCGACGTGATCGCCAACGACCCGGCCTCGGAGAGCAACGAGGCCGTGCGGCGCGTCTACCGGCGGCGCGAGTGGGAAAACATCTGGCTGCGGACGAAGCGGTACAACGCCTCCGGCAAGGTCGTCTCCGGCACGGGCGGCGTCTGCTACCTGTACTTCCCGGCACGCCCGAACGCGGCCCAACGCGAGGCGCTGACAGCCGTGGGCGTGCGCGTGTGACCAACCTCTCGGCCGCACAAGCCGCTTCCGGTGGCAAAGTAGACAGGCCCTCCGGGGAAGTCCGTCCACACCATCGAATCAGCGAGAAGCCATGACCGCGCACTCTGTCACCGCAGCCCGCGTCCGCACCGGCGGCCCTCAGGACGACGGCCCGAAGATCGTCGAGCACGTCGCGGGCTGGACCCTCGTCGTGGTCCTCGCGATGCTCGTGACCCAGCTCGGGCTGCTGTGACCGGACGCGGCGTGCTGTGACCTGACCCACGACCCGGTCCTCCGGCCTGCCATACTGCGGATGTCCCGCCGCCGCCCGTTGGAACCAGGGTCGAAATTGAATATCAGTCAACAGCCTGCCGCGCGTCCGAGAGCCCGCGGCACCGAGCGCTCGCTGGCGCGCCGTGCCGAACTCATCGCGATCGGGCGGAGGTTGTTCGCCGACACGTCCTACGACGCCCTGTCGATGGACGACATCGCCCGGCAGGCGCACGTCGCCAAAGGGCTGATCTACTACTACTTCCAGTCCAAGCGCGGCTACTACCTGGCCATCATCCAGGACTCGGTCACCGACCTGGTCACCCTGGCGGCGAGCGGACACGAACTGCCCCCGGTCGACCGGGTCCAGCGCACCATCGACAGCTATCTGTGCTACGCCGAGCGCAACCAGGCCGCGTACCGCACCATCGTCAGCGGCGGTGTCGGCTTCGACACCGAGGTGCACGCCATCCGTGACGGCGTGCGCGCGGCCATCGTCGCCACCATCGCCGAGGGGGCGTACGGCCGCGTCGACATCACCCCGCTGGCGCGCATGGGACTGCTCGCCTGGGTGTGCGGCGTCGAGGGCACCACCCTCGAATGGATCGACCGCCCCGAACTGCCCCGCCGGACCATGTGCGAGCTGCTGGTGAAGGGGCTCGGCGGCGCCCTGCGCGCGATCGAGGACCTGGACCCCGCCTACCCGGCTCCACAGGCCGCCCGCCAGGGCGCGTGAGCCGGGGGCGGAGGGACCGTGACGGTCCCTCCGCCCCCGGTCGTCCAGGCTTACTTGATGGCCTTGATCAGCTCACCGCTCGCCGTGTCGCCGCTCAGCTCCCAGAAGAACGTGCCGCCCAGCCCCTGCTGGTTCTTGTAGTTCATCTTTGTTGCGATGGTCGCCGGGGTGTCGTAACTCCACCAGTCGCCGCCGCACTTGGCGTACGCCGTGCCGGCCACCGTCCCCGTCGCCGGGCACTTGGTCCTGAGCACCTTGTAGTCCTCGATGCCCTGCTCGTACGTGCCCGCCGCCGGGCCGGTCGCCGTGCCGCCGGGCGCCGACTGGGTGACGCCGGTCCAGCCGCGGCCGTAGAAGCCGATGCCGAGCAGCAGCTTCGAGGCGGGGATGCCGAGGCCCTTGAGCTTCGCGATGGTCGCCGAGCTGTGGTTGTCCGCCTTCGGTATGCCGGCGTACGAGGTCAGCGGCGAGTGCGGGGCCGTCGGGCCGGTCGCGTCCCAGGCGCCGAAGAAGTCGTACGTCATCGGGTTGTACCAGTCGACGTACGGGGCGGCGCCCGCGTAGTCCGCCGCGTCGATCTTGCCGCCCGGGGTGGCGTCGGCGGTGATCGCCGCGGTGACCAGGTTCTTCGGGCCGAACTTGGCGCGCAGCGCCTGCATCAGGTTCTTGAAGGCCGCCTTGCCGCTGGTGTCGCAGGTGGCGCCGCAGGCGTTCGGGTACTCCCAGTCGATGTCGATGCCGTCGAAGACATCGGCCCACTTGGAGTTCTCGACCAGGTCGTAGCAGGACTGGGCGAAGGCGGCCGGGTTCTTCGCGGCCTCGCCGAAGCCGGCCGACCAGGTCCAGCCGCCGAAGGACCACAGGACCTTGAGGTTCGGGTGCTTCCGCTTCAGCTCGCGCAGCTGGTTGAAGTTGCCGCGCAGCGGCTGGTCCCAGGTGTCGGCCTTGCCGTCGACGGACTCCGCGGCGGTGTAGGTGCGGTCGGTCGCGGCGTAGGCGTCGCCCATCGCGCACTTGCCGCCGGTGACGTTGCCGAAGGCGTAGTTGATGTGCGTGAGCCTGGCCGCGGAGCCGGACGTCTCGATGTTCTTGACGTAGTACTTGCGGTCGTAGGTGCCCCATTCGGTGAAGTACCCGATGACCTTGGAGCCGGCGGCCTTGGCCTGGGGAGCGGCCTTCGTGCCGGCGGCGGCCTTCTGAGCCGAGGCCGCCGCCGTCGCCGTCGAGGTGCCCGCGCCGGCGAGCAGGCCGGCGCCGAGGACGGCACAACAGGCCGCCGACACGACGGCCCGGAATCGGGAGCGTTGGGGGTTGTGCATCCGGTGTCTCCTCGGGGGAGAGGGGAGCGCGCGCCGATTGGCATGAACGCGGTGAATCGGTGGTGCGAAACAGTAGGAGGACTAGACCAGTCCGGTCAATGGTTCGGACCAATTTCGCCCGTCGGGGCACCCTCGGGTATTTCTTGAAGTAAGCGGTCGTTAACTGGTGACGGGATGCCTCCGATCGGGCATACTCACAGCGCAGAGCCGCTGGTCAGCAGCTTCCGAGACCCGGGACTGCAAGCATCGGCCAGGCACCAGAACGACCAGGCGGCGCCGCCCCCACCCACGGGCCCGTCCGCCAGTGCCCGACAGGGAGGAGAGCGTCGCCATGCCCGACCGCGCCCCGCAGCCGGTGGACCGGCAACTGCCCACGGAGGAGGCCCGGGACCTGATCTCGCTCGTCCGCGACATCGCGCAGCAGGAGATCGTCCCGAAGGCGGCCGAGGAGGAGGACGCCGGCCGCTTCCCGCGCGAGCTGTTCACCCTCCTCTCGCGCTCCGGCCTGCTCGGCCTGCCGTACGACTCCGAGTACGGCGGCGGCGACCAGCCCTACGAGGTCTACCTCCAGGTCCTCGAAGAGCTCGCCGCGGCCCGCCTCACCGTCGGCCTCGGCGTCAGCGTGCACTCCCTGGCCTCCTACGCGCTCGCCGCCTACGGCACCAAGGAGCAGCAGGTCGAGCACCTGCCCGCGATGCTCGGCGGCGGCATGCTCGGTGCCTACTGCCTCTCCGAGCCGCACTCCGGCTCGGACGCGGCCGCCCTGCGCACCAAGGCGGTGCGCGACGGCGACGCCTGGGTGATCACCGGCACCAAGGCCTGGATCACGCACGGCGGGATCGCCGACTTCTACACGGTCATGGCGCGCACCGGCGAGGAGGGCCCGCGCGGGATCACCGCGTTCCTGGTGCCCGGCGACGCGCCGGGACTCAGCGCCGCGCCCCCCGAGAAGAAGATGGGCATGAAGGGCTCGCCCACCGCCCAGGTCCACTTCGACGGCGTACGCGTCGGTGACGACCGGCGTGTCGGCGAGGAGGGGCAGGGCCTCGCGATCGCCCTGTCCGCGCTCGACTCGGGGCGGCTCGGCATCGCCGCGTGCGCGATCGGCGTGGCGCAGGCGGCCCTCGGCGAGGCGCTGGCGTACGCCACCGAGAGGCGCCAGTTCGGCAAACCGATCGCCGACTTCCAGGGGCTGCGCTTCATGCTCGCCGACATGGCGACGCAGATCGAGGCGGGCCGGGCGCTCTACCTGGCGGCGGCGCGACTGCGGGACGCGGGCCGGCCGTTCGCCATGCAGGCGGCCATGGCCAAGCTGCACTGCACCGACACGGCGATGCGGGTCACCACCGACGCCGTGCAGATCCTCGGCGGCTACGGCTACACCGCGGACTTCCCGGCGGAGCGCTACATGCGCGAGGCGAAGGTGCTCCAGATCGTCGAGGGCACCAACCAGATCCAGCGGATGGTCATCGCCCGCCATCTCGTGGGTCCAGAGGGACGCTGAACTGGTCGAGGCCCCGCCAGGGCGCCGCGAGCCGCATCCACTCCGGGTCGTGCCGGCCCGGAAGAGTGCGGCCGCGCTCGGCCCAGGCCCGCATGAGGTCGCGGTAGATCGGCGGGTCCTGGTAGCGCGGCGCGGTCGGCCGAACCGATTCCGCGGGCGGCGGGACGAACAGGAGGCGTTGACGCCCGGTCGCTGAGGAGATGGGGGTCATACCAGGGCAACGCGGAAGAGGCCGGACAGGTCACCCGCAGGCGGAATCGGGCGTGCGTTCAGGGGTGTTGTGGTGCCCGGCGCGCCGACGGCCTTGTGGGCCGGCGAGGGGGCCGCGTCCGGCGGCGACCTGGACCCGGACGCACTGATCCCGCACCACGGCGGACCGCGAGCCGTGGTGCGGGGCAGTCACTGGGATGGAGCGAGCGGGCGGAGAAGGCCCGCGCTCAGGCCGCTTCGCGGCGCATGACGGGGACCCTGATGGGACGTGAGCCCGGGCCGCCGACGTGCGAGAAGGGCTGCGTCCGCCAGTCGAGTCCCTGAGGGAGCGTCAACAGCAGGGCGGTGTCCTGCTCCTGGGGTTCGACGGACTCGTCCGCGGGGCGGGCGTCCGTGGCCCTGCGGCCGGTTCCGGCACAGACCGTGAGTCCGAACGGGTTCCACGGCGAGGCGCACAGCGCGTGCTCCGGCAGAACCTCCTCGTCCGCCAGAAGGGCGATTGGCTGTGCGCAGTCCGGGCAGACGACCCGGAACATCTCGAAGGTGTCGTAGGCGTCGAGTTCGTCGTCGAAGGAGTCGGGTTCGACGCCCTCCGGCTCGGGCTCGACGACGAGCTGCTGCCGCTTGGGTGCGGTGCGACCTGGGCGCTTAAGACTCTGCATTGGGTTCTCCCCCTCGGGCTGGGCCGTATCAGGCACTGCGGCCTCGACCACAGCAAGCACTTCCCGTCCCCCCTGGGCGGTAATCACGAGAACATTACGGAGACTGTTCGAGCCCTGTGGCGTTCGTCACATGCCGCGCGCAGGTGCCCACTGCGGTGGGTTTGTCCCCCGGACGGCTGACAGTCGCCGCCGGCCAGATCACGAACCGGTGGTGGCCCGGGCCGCTCAGGTATCGGAGGAGATCAACCGCACTGTAGGTTCTTGCGCCATGGAGGAGCTGGACCGACAGATCGTGCAGCTGCTCGTCAAGGACGGGCGGATGAGCTACACCGACCTGGGCAAGGCCACGGGCCTGTCCACGTCGGCCGTGCACCAGCGGGTGCGCCGGCTGGAACAGCGTGGCGTCATCCGCGGCTATGCCGCGGTCGTCGACCCGGAGGCCGTCGGTCTGCCCATGACCGCGTTCATCTCGGTCAAGCCCTTCGACCCCAGCGCGCCCGACGACATCGCGGACCGCCTCGCGGACGTGCCCGAGATCGAGGCGTGCCACAGTGTCGCGGGCGACGAGAACTACATCCTCAAGGTGCGGGTCGCGACGCCGCACGAGCTGGAGGAACTGCTCGCGCGGGTGCGGTCGCTGGCGGGTGTCTCCACGCGGACGACGGTGGTGCTGTCCACGCCGTACGAGGCGCGGCCGCCCAGGATCTGACCTGTGGTCCACCCCTTCGCGGGGCGTGGAAGCGAGGCCTGTGAAACTGTGCTCCATGAGTGAGTCCAGTACGCCGCCCCAGACCGTTCTTCTCCGTCGGGGAGAGGTCCACAGCCCTGCTGATCCGTTCGCCACCGCCATGGTCGTCGAGCGAGGGCAGGTCGCCTGGGTCGGTTCCGAGGGTGCCGCCGACGCCTTCGCGGACGGGGTCGACGAGGTGGTCGATCTCGACGGAGCGCTGGTCACCCCCGCGTTCACGGACGCGCACGTGCACACCACCGCCACCGGGCTCGCCCTCACCGGCCTGGACCTGTCCGGCGCGCCCTCCCTGGAGGCCGCCCTCACCCTCGTACGGGACTTCGCCGCCGCCCGGCCGGACGACCGTGTGCTGCTCGGGCACGGCTGGGACACCGCCCGCTGGCCCGGCGGCCGCCCCCCGACGCGAGCCGAACTCGACGAGGCCACCGGCCACCGGCCCCTCTACCTCAGCCGGATCGACGTCCACTCGGCGGTCGTCACGACGGCCCTGCTCGACCTGGTCCCCGACGCCCCCCGCGAGGACGGACCGCTCACCGCCGACGCCCACCACGTCGTCCGCGCCGCGGCGTTCGCGGCCGTGACGCCCCGGCAGCGCGCCGACGCCCAGCGCGCCGCCCTCGCGCACGCCGTCTCGCTCGGCATCGGCACGATCCACGAGTGCGGCGGCCCGGAGATCTCCTCCGAGGACGACTTCACCGGCCTGCTGCGCCTCGCCGCCGAGGAGCCCGGCCCGCGCGTCGTCGGCTACTGGGCCGAGGAGGACGTCACCAAGGCCCGGGAGCTGGGCGCGGCCGGCGCCGCGGGCGACCTGTTCGTCGACGGCTCCCTCGGCTCGCACACGGCCCGCCTGCACCAGCCGTACGCCGACGCCGGCCACACCGGCCGGGCCTACCTGGACACCGCCGCCGTCGCCGCCCACGTCGTGGCCTGTACCGATGCAGGGCTCCAGGCCGGCTTCCACGCCATCGGCGACGCGGCGGTGGACTCCGTGGTCGACGGTGTGCGGGCCGCCGCCGAGAAGGTCGGTCTCGCCCGTGTCCGGGCCGCCCGCCACCGGGTCGAGCACGCCGAGATGCTCACGCCCGAGGCCGTCGCGGCCTTCGCCGAACTCGGTCTCACCGCCTCCGTCCAGCCCGCCTTCGACGCCCTGTGGGGTGGCGAGGACGGCATGTACGCGCAGCGGCTGGGGATCGAGCGGGCGCGTGCGCTGAACCCCTACGCGGCGCTGCTGCGCGCCGGTGTGCCGCTCGCCTTCGGCTCCGACAGCCCCGTCACCCCCCTCGACCCCTGGGGCACGGTGCGAGCCGCCGCATTCCACCGCACGCCGGAGCACCGCGTCTCGGTGCGCGCCGCGTTCACGGCGCACACGCGCGGCGGCTGGCGGGCCGTCGGACGCGACGACGCGGGCGTCCTGGCGCCGGGAGCGCCCGCCGACTACGCGGTGTGGCGCACCGGCGAACTCGTGGTCCAGGCCCCGGACGACCGGGTCGCCCGCTGGTCGACGGACCCCCGCTCCGGCACCCCGGGCCTGCCTGATCTGACCCCTGGCCATGACCTGCCCGTCTGTCTGCGCACCGTGGTGGGCGGACGCACGGTCTTCGTACGGCCGGGCGAGTGATCTACGGGGGTGGCGCGCGGACGATCGTGCGCCGCGCCCCCGTCGTGCGACCTGCGCATCCTCCGCGCTGACCAGGGCGTTGCCGGGATATGCGCAGGTCAAACGGCTGTTGACAGGCGGCCGCAGGAGGCCGGTAGGTTCGGCCGAGTCCACCACCGGACGCCCGACCGGGGAACGTCCGCGCACTCGCCGCAGCGCCGCCGGGTCAGGGACGGTGTGCCGCACCGGGGCACCGCCACTGGGAGCCAGGCTCAGGCCGGCACGGCGCCGAGGCAGCGTTCCGGCCGGTCGGGGAGGTGTGACCCGGGTGGGGCCCGGGAGCTCAGTAGACAACGGCTTTCGGTCGATCCGCAGCCAGCGGATCCCAGGTCGGCCCGAAGGGCACCGGGCCCCCATCCGCCGTACGCTCGCACCCGGAGGCGCATTCTTACCCGCGTCTTGCGGATTCGACACCACCATTCGAACGTCCTGTCACGTCATCGCAGGCCGGGCCCACTATGGTGGATCCCTGCGTACGGACATGAAGGGGCATCAGTGAACGACGGCGACGGAACCCTCGCGGCAGGAGCCCAGGGGAGGAAGTTCGGCCCGCTCGGCATGGCCTTGGTGATCATCCCGACCTACAACGAGGCGGAGAACATCAAGAGCATCGTCGGCCGGGTGCGCGAGGCCGTCCCCGAGGCGCACGTACTCGTGGCCGACGACAACAGCCCCGACGGCACGGGCAAGCTGGCCGACGAGCTGACCGTCGACGACGACCACGTCCACGTGCTGCACCGCAAGGGCAAGGAGGGCCTGGGCGCCGCCTACCTCGCGGGCTTCCGCTGGGGCCTGGAGCGCGGCTACGGCGTGCTGGTCGAGATGGACGCCGACGGCTCCCACCAGCCCGAGGAACTGCCCCGTCTGCTCACCGCTCTGAAGGGCGCCGACCTGGTGCTCGGCTCGCGCTGGGTGCCCGGCGGCCGGGTGGTGAACTGGCCGAAGTCCCGCGAGGTGATCTCCCGCGGAGGCAGCCTCTACTCCCGGCTGGCGCTCGATCTGCCGCTGCGTGACATCACGGGCGGCTACCGCGCCTTCCGCCGCGAGACGCTGGAGGGCCTCGGCCTCGACGAGGTCGCCTCCCAGGGTTACTGCTTCCAGGTCGACCTCGCCCGCCGCGCGGTCAGGGCCGGCTACCACGTCGTGGAGGTGCCCATCACCTTCGTCGAGCGCGAGCACGGCGACTCCAAGATGAGCCGCGACATCCTCGTCGAGGCGCTGTGGCGGGTCACGGCGTGGGGCGTGGGGGAGCGGGTCGGCAAGGTCACGGGCCGCGGCGGCAAGCCCTCGAAGCCGTAGCCGTCGGCCGAGCCTCTTTCGGAACGGCCGCTCACAGGAACAGCTGATCGTGGCCTTATCCCGTGCTGAGCCGGGGCCAGGCACACTGGGAGCATGACGACTGGCGCTCAGACTCCCAGGTATCCCGCCCGGCCCCGGCGCTCCCGGCTGCGCACGTTCCTGCCGTTGGGTATCGCCGCGTGGCTCGTGCTGGAGATCTGGCTGCTGACACTGGTCGCGGGGGCGTCGAGCGGGCTGGTGGTCCTCCTCGTCCTGGTGGCGGGCTTCATCCTCGGCTCGGTCGTCATCAAGCGGGCCGGCCGGCGGGCCTTCCGCAAGCTCTCGGAGGCGCTGCAACAGCAGCAGAGCGGCGTGATGCCCGCGGCGGCCCGGCCGAACAGCGAGGGCAACGGCCTGATGATGCTGGGCGGACTGCTGCTGATGATCCCCGGCCTGATGTCGGACGCGGTGGGCCTGCTCCTGCTGCTGCCCCCGGTCCAGAAGGCCGTGAGCCGCTCCGCCGAACGCACCTTCGAGCGCAAGCTCCGCGAGGCCGACCCGGGCACCCTGGGCGGCGCCTTCCAGCAGGCCCGTATGCACCACCCCGACGGCAAGGTCGTCCAGGGCGAAGTCGTCAGGGACGAGCCGGGCGGCGCACCGCAGGAGCCGCGCCCGCCGCTGACGCACTGAGCGTCCCGGCGTCCGGGCGCATGCGGCAGGAGCCGCAAGAGCGCGAGCACGACAAAAACCGCGGGCGCCGTACTTCACGTACGGCGTCCGCGGTCCTTGACGCGCTGTAACTTCGGCCAGACCCCGGAGGGACTTATGCCGACTTGCGGCTGTCTCGGGGATGAATCGCGATGTTCATCGCACCGGAGCGCAGAACCGCCAGGCGCTCCTCGAGGACCTCTTCGAGCTCCTCACGGGTGCGCCGCTCCATCAGCATGTCCCAATGCGTACGCGCGGGCTTGGCCTTCTTCTCTTCAGGGCCGTCACCGTCCACGAGGAGTGCCTGGGCCCCGCAGACCTTGCACTCCCACTCCGGCGGGATCTCCGCCTCGACCGAGAAGGGCATCTCAAACCGGTGCCCCTTCTCGCATGCGTACTCCACGGCCTGGCGCGGGGCCAGGTCGATGCCGCGGTCCGTCTCGTAGCTGGTCACCACGAGGCGCGTGCCGCGAAGAGCTCGCTCACTCATGAATCGTGCCTCCCGGGCTTGTCGCCCACAGGACAGGTGTCGCTGTCGTCGTCATCCGGTCAACGTCCGGTCGGCGGTAAAGATTCCCGTTCCGAGTCCCGTTCCGGGTCATGCGTCGCCGTCGTAGCCGCCCTTGTTGTACCCACCAGCGCCCGGTTTGTCACATCTGCTAGCAGATGTGACCCAGCGTTTCGGCATCTTTGACGCGCAGTAACGGTACGCCTGGCAGGCCAAACGCGTACACTACAGCCCTTTCGCGTCGAGTGCTAAATCCTGTCAGGAACCGGGTTCCCCGCTTCTTCGATCGCACGCCGCACCGGAACCCGCGCGAGCAGCGCGAACCCGATGACGAAGAAGCCCACCAGCGAGATGATCGCGGCCCGATAGCTCCCGGTCAGCTGGTAGATGAGCCCGAACAGCAGTGGCCCGAGCCAGCTCATTCCGCGGTCGCTCATCTCGTACGCGGAGAAGTATTCGGCCTCCTTGCCGGGCGGGACGAGATGGGAGAACAGGGACCGGGACAGCGCCTGGCTGCCGCCGAGGACCAGACCGATGCCCGCGGCCAGGACGAAGAACCACACCGGCGCCCCGGCCGGCAGGAAGTACCCGGCCGCCAGTGTCAGCGTCCACGCGATCAGTGAGCCGAGGATCGTGCGTTTGGCCCCGTAGGTCCGGGCCAGCCGGCCCATCGTCAGGGCGCCCGCCACCGCCAGCACCTGCACGAGCAGGATGGCGCCGATCAGGGTGGACTGCCCGAGGCCGAGTTCCTCGGAGCCGTAGACCGAGGCCTGGGAGATCACCGTCTGGATGCCGTCGTTGTAGACGAGGTACGCGAGCAGGAAGGCCAGGGTCAGCGGGTGGCGGCGCATGTCGCGGACGGTCGCCGCGAGCTGCCGGAAGCCGGGCAGGGCCGCTTCCCGCGTGGCGGACCTGCGATCGCGCAGCCTCCGGAGCGGGATGAGGGCGAACGCACCCCACCACAGGCCGGCCGACGCCAGGCAGATGCGGACCGCGGTGCTCTCGGAGACGCCGAAGCTGTCGTGCCCCGTGTAAAGGATCAGGTTGGCGACGAGGACCAGCGAGCCCGCCGCGTAGCCGAAGGCCCAGCCGCGGGAGGAGACCGCGTCCCGTTGCTCGGGCGGGGCGATCTGCGGCAGGTAGGAGTTGTAGAGCATCATCGCCACGGACTGCGCGGCGTTGGCGACGATCAGGAGTGCCCCGCCGAGCAGGTAGCGGTCGCCGTCCAGGAAGAACATGGCCGCGGTGGCCGTGGCCCCCAGATACGCGGCGGCCGCGAGCAGGGGCTTCTTGCGGCCGGTGCGGTCGGCGGCGGCGCCCACCAGCGGCATCACCAGTACGGCCACGATCACCGACAGGGACACCGAGTACGCGAAGAAGGACCCGGCGCGCACCGGGATCCCGAGGGGGTGGACGTACCCGTCGGCGTCGGCCGCGGACTCGGCGACCGACGTCAGATACGGGCCGAGGAACACGGTGAGCACGCTCGTCGAGTAGACGGAGCACGCCCAGTCGTAGAAGTACCAGCCACGCTGCTCGCTCTTGAGATCCGCTGCCCCGTCGGCCGGCGGTGTCCGCACGGTGTCGGTACCCACCCGTGCCCTCGCTTCCCCGTGAACGCGCAGGGGCGCCGGGCCGGGGTCTCAGATCCAGACGCCGCGGTCCTCCATGACCTTGCGCAACGTGTCGATGTGATCGGTCATGATGCCATCCACGCCGAGGTCCAGAAGCCGGTGCATGCTCTCGGGGTCGTTGACGGTCCACACGTGAACCTGGAGGCCGCGCGCGTGGGCGGCGCGGAGGAAGCTGTGGTCCACGACCTGGATGCCCGACTGGATCTCGGGGACCTGGGCGGCGACCGCCGAGCGGCGCACCGCCGCCGGCAGCCCCCAGGAGCGCAGCCGCAGATTGAGCACGCCCCGGGTGCCGTACGAGGTGGCCAGGCGCGGGCCGGCCAGCCGCTGGGCGCGCACCACGCGGGCCTCGGAGAACGAGCCGAGGCAGATCCGGTCCCAGGCGTTCGTCCGGCCGACCAGGTCCAGGAAGGGCAGCAGGGCGGCCTCCGCCTTGACGTCGACGTTCCAGCGGACGTCGGGGAACGTCGCCAGGAGTTCCTCGAAGAGCGGCACCGGTTCCTCGCCCGCCACGCGCGCGTGGCGCACCTCCTGCCACGGAAGGTCGGCGATCCGGCCCGCGCCGTCCGTCACCCGGTCCAGGGTCGCGTCGTGGAAGGCCACGAGTTTGCCGTCCCGGGTGGCGTGGACGTCGGTCTCGATGTACCGGTAACCCGCCTCGACGGCGCACCGGAACTGCCGCGCCGTGTTCTCCAGGCCGTCCGCGGCCCCGCCCCGGTGCGCGAAGGCGATCGGGCCGGGATGGTCGAGGTAGGGATGGCGTATCCGCGGGGTCACGGACGCAGTATCGCTCCTCGGGGTTGACCTGTGGCAACGACCGTGCTGCCGCCGGTTGCCGAAGGGACGGCGAACACGCGCAGGAAGAGCTGGGCGAGCGGGCCGATCGCCACCGCGTACAGGAGGGTGCCGATGCCGACGGTGCCGCCCAGGGCGAAGCCGGTCGCCACGACCGTGAACTCGATGACCGTGCGCACCAGGCGGATCGAGACGCCCGTGCGCTGGTGCAGTCCCGTCATCAGGCCGTCGCGCGGGCCCGGGCCGAAACGCGCCGCGATGTACAGGCCGGTCGCCGCGCCGTTCAGGACGATCCCCGCCACCATCATGCCGACGCGGAGCGTCCAGCCGCGAGCGTCGGGCACCAGGGCCAGTGTCGCGTCCATCGCCATGCCGATGACCAGCACGTTGGAGATCGTGCCCAGGCCCGGCCGCTGGCGCAGCGGGATCCACGCGAGCAGCACCGCGGCGCCCAAGACGGTCAGCACGACGCCGATCGACAGACCGGTCCGCTCGGCGAGGCCCTGGTGCAGCACGTTCCACGGCTCCAGCCCGAGCCCCGACCTGACGAGCAGTGCCGAACTCGCCCCGTACAGAGCGAGACCGGCGTAGAGCTGTGTCAGTCGTCGGACCAGACGCCCGTGCGTGGCCATGATGTGTCCCCCTGTGGTGGTAGTGGACTGCTGCATGACACCCTGTGGCTTGGACGGAAAGGCCATCCATGGCCAATCCGGGGAAGGTGGACTGATTCTCATGGCGCAGTGGACCTCGGCCGTGGGTGCGACGCAGCTCGCACGGCTGCTCAACTCCCAGCAGGACCGCCCGGCGGGGCCCGGCACGCGCCGGCCTCCCGCCTACCGCGCGCTCGCCGACGGCATCCGTCTGCTGGTGCTTGAAGGGCGGGTCCCGGTGGCCGCCCGGCTGCCCGCCGAGCGGGAACTCGCCCTCTCCCTGTCCGTCAGCCGTACGACGGTCGCCGCCGCCTACGAGGCGCTGCGCAGCGAGGGCTTCCTGGAGTCCCGGCGCGGGGCGGGCAGCTGGACCGCCGTACCGGCCGGGAACCCGCTGCCCGCGCGCGGCCTGGAACCACTGCCGCCCGAGGCGCTCGGCTCGATGATCGACCTGGGCTGTGCGGCGCTTCCGGCCCCCGAGCCGTGGCTCACCCGGGCCGTGCAGGGCGCACTGGAGGAACTGCCGCCGTACGCGCACACGCACGGTGACTACCCCGCCGGGCTGCCCGCGCTGCGGTCGATGATCGCCGAGCGCTACACCGCGCGCGGGATCCCGACCATGCCCGAGCAGATCATGGTGACGACGGGGGCGATGGGCGCGATCGACGCGATCTGCCACCTGTTCGCCGGGCGGGGCGAGCGCATCGCCGTCGAGTCGCCCTCGTACGCCAACATCCTCCAGCTGATGCGGGAGGCGGGGGCCCGGCTCGTGCCCGTCGCGATGGCCGATGGGCTCGCCGGGTGGGACATGGACCGCTGGCGGCAGGTCCTGCGGGACGCCGCGCCCCGGATCGCGTACGTCGTCGCCGACTTCCACAACCCGACCGGTGCGCTCGCCGACGAGGACCAGCGGCGGCGGCTGGTCGACTCGGCCAGGTCCGCGGGGACCGTGCTGATAGCCGACGAGACGATGACCGAGCTGTGGCTCGACCCGGACGTGCGGATGCCGCGGCCGGTGTGTGCCTTCGACCCGGCGGGGTCGACGGTGATCACCGTGGGATCGGCGAGCAAGGCCTTCTGGGCCGGGATGCGCATCGGCTGGGTGCGGGCCGCGCCGGACGTGATCCGCAGCCTGGTCGCGGCGCGGGCGTACGCGGATCTCGGTACGCCGGTGCTGGAGCAACTGGCCGTCAACTGGCTGTTCGGCACGGACGGCTGGGAACAGGCCGTGGAGGTGCGGCGTGAGCAGGCGCGGCAGAACCGGGACGAGATCGTGGCGGCCGTGCGGCGGGAGTTGCCCGACTGGGAATTCGAGGTGCCCCGGGGCGGTCTGACGCTGTGGGTGCGCACGGGCGGTCTGTCCGGGTCGCGGCTCGCGGAGGCCGGGGAGCGGGTGGGCGTGCGAGTGCCGTCCGGGCCGCGGTTCGGGGTGGACGGGGCGTTCGAGGGGTATGTGCGGTTGCCGTTCACCGTGGGGGGTGCGGTGGCTGAGGAGGCGGCTGCGCGGCTGGCCGCCGCGGCGCGGATCGTGGAGGACGGCGGCGTGGGAGCGGGCGAGTCGCCGCGTACGTTCGTGGCGTAGTCCGCGGCTGCCGCGGTCGGCCTGACCGGCCGCGGCTAGGACGTCTTGGTGGACTTCGTCAGGACGGGCACCGGCTTTCGTTCCGTCGGTTCCGTCAGCACGGGTACCGGCTCCGGTTCCGGTTCCGGTTCCGTCAGGACCGGTACCGGCTCCGGCTTCACCGGCTCGGGCTGGGGCTCCGGCGCCGGCTCCGTCCCGGGTTCGACCGGCTCCGGTTCCCCCTGCCTCGGGTCCGGATCGGGCACCGTCTCCCCGTCCGCCGGTGTCGTGCGGGGCGGGAGGAGGTCCAGGACCGCCTGGCGGTGGGCGTCGGACGTGGCGTCGTCGTAGGGGTTGGGTGTGGCCGGGACCTGGAGGCGGTGGACCGGGCCCGTGCCCAGGCGGGCGTAGCCGCGGCCGGGTGGGACCTGGTCGACCGGGGTGGTGTGCGGGGGTGCGCCCAGGACGGACTCGACCTGGGCGGCCGTCGCCGGGCCGAGGACCACGCGCGCGCGGGTGTGCTGCCGTACGGCGTCGGTGAGGGCGTCGGCGCTGTCGAGCTGGTCGGCCACCACCACCGTCACGTTCGCCGGGCGGCCGTGCCGCAGGGGCACCTGGAGGAGGGACTGCGGGTCCTTGCGGTCGTCCGCTGCGGCCAGGTGGGTGAAGGCCGTCGGGCGGTCCAGCAGGATCCACAGGGGACGCTTGGTGTCGTCGGGCGGCGGGTGGCCCGCCTGATGGGCGCGGTTGGCGGCGATGAGGCGGCGCTCGGTCTCGGTCGCGGCCCACTCCAGGCTGGCCAGCGCCCCGGTGAGCCCGCACTCGACGGCCAGGACGCCGTCCCGGCCGGTCAGGCAGGCGTACTCGCCGGTGCCGCCGCCGTCGACGATCACCACGTCGCCGTGCTGGAGGGCCTGGACGGCGATGGAGCGCAGCAGGGTCGAGGTGCCGCTGCCCGGCTGGCCGAGGGCGAGCAGATGGGGCTCGGTCGAGCGCAGGCCCGTGCGCCACACGACCGGGGGCACGTCCCGCCGCTGGTCGCCGTAGGTGAGGGGGAGCGTGCGCCGGACCTGCGTGGGGTCGGTGAAGCCGAGGACCGTCTCGCCGGGAGTGGTGACGAAACGCTGGGCGGCGATGTCGACGGGCAGCGGCTGGAGCACGCTGACCGTCAACTGGTTGTCCTCCTCGTCCCACGTGAAGTGGTACTCGCGGCCGCGGCCCGACTTGGCCGCGAGTAGGTGCTCGATCCGCGCGCGGGCCTCGGCCTCGCCGTCGGTGAAGTACGCCGGGTAGCGGACCACCAGGTGCGAGATCCGGCTGCCGCCGTCGAAGGCGTAGGTGGGGAAGGCCTTGTCCCACGCACCGCCGTGGGCGTAGAGCGGCTCGGGGTCCTCGGCGGTGGAGAAGTACGGGACGAGGGCCTCGTAGAGCGCCTTGAGGCGTTCCGTCTGTGACTCGTCGGGGCCGTCGGGTGCCGACGAGGGGCGGTCCCGGCCTTTCCAGGCCGCGGCCGCCATCAGTGTGACGGCGGCGAGCAGCGGTCCGTACGGCAGCAGCGCCACGACCAGGAGGACGGAGGACACCAGGAACAGCAGCGCCCCCCGTTTCTCCTTGGGGGTCTCGGCCACTCTGCGCCGCCCGGCCGCTGCCAGTCGGCGCAGGCCGCGCGTGATCGTGATCAGCGGGTGGAGGACGTCGGTGGCGCTGTCGGCCGCCGTCCGGGCCAGCTCCCGGCTCCGGGCGAGCTGCGCGCTGCCGTTGCTCAGAATGCGGGGGAGGGGGCGCCGGGCCACTGCTGCCTCCAGGGAGTGCGTACGGGCGGGATGCGTACGGGGAGTGGGAGTGTCAGAACTTGATTCCGCCGAGGAGGCTCGCCAGGCTCTCGCCGCCCGCCTTGATGCTCGGGGCGATGGCCGTGCTCGCCAGATAGAAGCCGAACAGCATCGCGACCACCGCGTGCGACGCTTTCAGGCCGTCCTTGCGGAGGAAGATGAAGACGACGATGCCGAGCAGGACCACGCCTGAGATCGAGAGGATCATTTGAGTTCTCCTGGTTCGCGGGGACAGTCACCATGAGTACTTCCAGGCTCACAGGATGTATCCATACGATAAAAGGTGCAACTGGGTGAAATTCGGACCATTTCCCCCGGCTGGCGGAGTGGTCCCTTGCACGGTCGCGCTGGGCTCTTGCGCTCGGCGAGGTCTGTGGTGATCTTTACCTCGGGCGCATCGGGTCATGTGCCGCGTGAGCCAGTACCCTGGCGATTCACTCGTACGGCTGCACCGCTCGCAGGCGTACGCACCCGACGTGATGTGTGACGTGAGAGGCGGTCCGGACGATGACCGAAGCCCCCGACCCCGAGGTCGTGGAGCTGGCGACCAAGATCTTCGATCTGGCCCGGCGGGGCCGGACCGAGGCGCTCGTGGCGTACGTCGACGCGGGCGTTCCGGCCAACCTCACCAACGACCGCGGCGATTCGCTGGTGATGCTCGCCGCCTACCACGGCCACTCGGAGGCGGTGCGAGCGCTGCTCGCCCGCGGAGCCGAGGCCGACCGGGTGAACGACCGGGGTCAGACCCCGCTCGCGGGAGCGGCCTTCAAGGGGGAGACCGACGTCATCAAGGCCCTCCTGGAGAACGGGGCCGATCCGTCCGCCGGCACCCCCTCGGCGGTCGACACCGCCCGGATGTTCGGTCGGACGGAATTGCTCGAACTGTTCGGCGAGCGCTGAGCCGACCAGTCTGACCTGGAACGACAACGAAAACGGGGGAGGCGGGACGGGGCCGCCGAAATTTCGGTCGCGGCAGACGGAAGTGCCGGGTCATCATGACGACGTGGTTCACGGACGTGATGGACGGGCAGGTGTTGCCGCACCGCGCGGGCCGTGACGCGGTCCGCAAGGGCCACCGACGAGAGGCAGAGGAAGATGGTCTACAGCAAGCAGGAAACGGCGGGCACTCCGACGTGTTGTCGCGCGGCCAGGTAGTACACGTCCCCGGTTGCGTCGACGCTTGATGTGAGGCTGTTTCCCATGTTCGAACCGGTCATAGCGCCCAGCGGTACGCTGCTCGGCCTGCTCCAGCGGGGCCGCGGCGACGGCACGCTGCACGCGCTCACCGCCCCGCGCCCCGAGGCGCTCGCGGCGTTGAACCACTGCGTGCTGCGCGATCCCCGCCACGACTGGCAGGTGGAGAACCGCTCCCTCTACTACGCCCGCCTCTACCTCGACCTGAACGGCGAGCTGGACGAGATCGAGGCCCACCTCTTCGGCGCCGAGGACGTCCTCGACACCGACGAGTCGCGCACCGGGCTCGCCCTCGCCGTCCTCGGGCACCTCGCCTCCTACGGCAGGCGGGACGCGCTCGAACTGCTGCGCAGATATGCCGCCCACGGCTCCAACTGGGCCTGGGCCCTCGACGAACTGGCCCTCAGGGACGACGACGCGGGCCTGCGCGCCCTCGCCGCACCCGTCCTCGCGCGCTTCCCGGCCGATCCGGAGGGCGACGCCGAACTGGCCGCGACCGTCCGGGACGCCTTCGAACCCCGGCCGTGGCGGCTGTGGGCCGAAGATCCGCGCGAATCCATCGCCACACGCGTGCGTGCCGCCCACGAGACGGGCTGTTTCGACCGCTGGCAGCGACAGATGCGGCCGACCGGGCCCCGCCCCGGGTGGAGTGTGCAGGCCGTCTTCGAATGGGCCCAGCAAGGCCTCGAACGAGGCGCCGCCCTCCATGTCCCGGCCGCCCGGTGTCTCACCGCCGTGGCGGGCCCCGAGGACCGGGCCGAGATCGTCCAGGCGGCGAAGGACGGCGGCGACGGTGCCCGGTGCACCGCCCTGCGCTACCTCGCCGACGGCAACGATCCCGACGCCCTCGTCCTGATCGAGGGCGCCGTGGCCACCGGATCGACGGTCGTCGTGGACGCCGCCGTCGACGCCTTCGAACGCATGCGCTCGCTCGCCGCCATCGACCGGGCGCGCGGCTGGGCCCGGCGGCCGGACGCGCTGGGCGCCGCCGCCGGACGCGTCCTCGCCTGCCGGGGCGGGGCGCAGGACCGCGACCTGGTCCTCGCGGCCCTCCGCGAAGCCGTACGCGGTGAAGGCCCCGACGCACCGACCTTGTGGACCCTGGTCGACGGCACCGGACGGCTCGGCATCGCCTGCGCCGCGCCCGTGCTCCGCCACATCTACCGCGAGACCGCCTCCTCCCATCTGCGCGGCCGGGCCGCCCGTGCCCTCGCCGCCACCGACCCGTCCTTCGCCACCGGCTTCGCCGTCGAGTGCCTGTGGGACTGCGAGGAGACCACCCGCGAGATCGCGGCCCGGCACGCCGAGACCGGAGACACCCGTGTCGTCGAGCGACTGCGCCGGCTCGCCGCCGACCCGGCCGAGGAGGCCGAGGTCCAGACGGCCGTACGCAGCCGGATCGGTCCCGAGGAGACCGCTGTGTGACCCCGCTCCGTACGAGCGTGTGACTCCCCTTGCGCAAGGACGCCGGGGCGGAATCAGGCCGCCCGGGTGAACGAGGGGTGACTCGCGGGTCAGGGGCGTATGGACGCGGCCTGACCTGCGCGGGTGCACCTCAGAACGCTCATGGGACGTTCCTCGGCCGGAAAGATCCACGTTGACGCGGCCACGTCCGGCACGGCGACAACACGGGTATGCGTGTCGTCATCGTGACCGAATCCTTTCCCCCCGATGTGAACGGCGTGGCCCACTGCGCGCTCCAGACCGCCCGGCACCTCGTCGATCGCGGTCACGCCCCCGTCGTCGTCGCCCCGGCCCCCGCACCCGGGAACAAGCCAGACGCCGACGTGCCGTGCACCGTCGTCCACGTCCCCTCCCTCCCGCTCCCCGGCTACCCCCAGGTCCGCGTCGCCCTCCCCAGCCGCCGCCTGGCCGCCACCCTCATCGAGCACCGTGCCGATGTCGTCCACCTCGCCAGCCCCTTCGTCCTCGGCGTGCGCGGCATGGCCGCCGCCGCCCGTCTCGGCACCCCCGCCGTCGCCGTCTACCAGACCGACCTGGCCGGATACGCCCGCACCTACATGGGCGCCGGAGAGGCCGCCGCCTGGCGGCGGATCCGCTCCGTGCACGGAGCCGCCGACCTCACTCTCGCCCCGTCCAGCGCGGCCCTGCGCGACCTGGAGACGCACGGTGTGCCCCGGGTCGGGCTGTGGCCGCGCGGCGTCGACACCGAGCGTTTCCGGCCCGACCGCCGCGACGAGGCCCTGCGTCGCGAACTCGCCCCGAACGGTGAGCTGATCGTCGGCTACGTCGGCCGGCTCGCCCCCGAGAAGCAGATCGAACTCCTCGCCGGTGTCTGCGGCCTGGAGGGCGTCCGGGTCGTGGTCGTCGGCGACGGTCCGAGCCGGCCCGGCCTGGAGCAGGCGCTGCCCGGCGCGGTCTTCCTCGGCCGCCGTACCGGCGACGACCTCGCCCGGGTCTTCGCCTCGTTCGACGTTTTCGCCCACACGGGTCCCTTCGAGACCTTCTGCCAGACGGTGCAGGAGGCCATGGCCAGCGGCCTGCCCGTCGTGGCGCCCGCCGCGGGCGGGCCGCTGGACCTGGTCGCCCACGGGCGCACCGGCCTGCTGGTGCCGCCGCGCGACACGGCCGCCGTCCGGGACGCGGTGCGTGCCCTGGCGGCCGACCCCGCGCTGCGGGCCGCCTTCGGCGCGGCCGGGCGGGCCACCGTCGAGGGCCGCACCTGGGCGGCCGTCGGGGACCAGTTGATCGGGCACTACGCGAACGTGCTCGCCGCGCGCAGGACGGCGGTGGCGGCATGAGCGACTCGCGTTCGGGCGACAGCAGCCGCCAGTCGCTGCGCATCGTGCGGCTCGCCAACTTCGTCGCGCCCGCGTCCGGCGGTCTGCGCACCGCCCTGCGGGAACTCGGCAAGGGCTTCAAGGCGGCCGGTCACGAGCCCGTCCTCGTGATCCCCGGCGAGCGGATGAGCGACCGGGAGACCGAACAGGGGCGTGTGATCACCCTCCCAGGGCCGCTGCTGCCCGGCACCGGGGGCTACCGCGTGCTCGCCGACAAGCGGCGGGTGGCCCGGCTCCTGGAGGAGCTCGCGCCGGACCGGCTGGAGGTGTCCGACCGTACGACCCTCAGGTGGACCGGCAAGTGGGCGCGGCGCGCCCGGATCCCGGCCGTGATGGTCTCCCACGAGACCGCCGACGGTGTGCTGCGCACCTGGGGCCTGCCCGAGGGGGCCGCGAGGCGTGCCGCCGACGCCCTCAACGTCCGTACGGCCCACACGTACGCGCGCGTGGTGTGCACCACCGAGTTCGCCGAGCGGGAGTTCGTGCGGATCGGGGCACGCAACGTCGTCCGCGCCCCGCTGGGTGTCGACCTGGTGCAGCGGCACCCCGCGCTGCACGACCCGGAGGTGCGGGAGCGGCACGCGCGCGTGGACGAGACGCTGCTGGTGATGTGCTCGCGGCTGTCAGTGGAGAAGCGGCCCGGCACGGCGCTGGACGCGCTGGAGGCGCTGCGGCGGCGCGGACGCCGGGCGGTGCTGGTGGTGGCCGGGGACGGGCCGCTGCGCGCCCGGCTCGAACAGCGGGCGCGCGAGAGCGCCCTGCCGGTCACCTTCCTCGGGCACGTCTCCGACCGCGGGCTGCTCGGCGCCCTCCAGGCGTCTGCGGATGTGGCCCTGGCGCCGGGGCCCGCCGAGACGTTCGGGCTCGCCGCGCTGGAGGCCATGGCGTGCGGCACGCCCGTGGTGGCGAGCGCGTCGTCCGCGCTGCCGGAGGTGATCGGCGCCGCCGGGGCCGTCGCGGCGGACCACGGGGAGGCCTTCGCGGACGCCGTGGACCTGCTGCTGGAACGCCTGGAGGCGGACCGGCGCGAGGGGGCACGCGGGCGTGCGGAGTGCTTCGGGTGGGACGCGGCGGTCGACGCGTTCCTGGCCGCGCACGACGCGGCCGTCCCCGTACGCCCGTTCGTGCCCGGAGGCGTGGCATGAGACCCGGGCGGTTCGGGGGGTCTTCCCGGTTCGACGGGGCCCCGGATTTCGTGGCCCTCGGTGACTCGCTGACCGAGGGGGTGGGTGATCCCGTCGGCGACGGGGCGTGGCGCGGCTGGGCCGCACTGCTGGCCGCCGGGCTCGGTGAGGGACCCGCCCGGTTCACCAACCTCGCGGTGAGCGGGTCGCAGACCCGGGACGTGCTGGAGCGGCAGTTGCCTGCCGCGCTGGAGCTGCGGCCCGGCCTCGTGTCCGTCGTCGTCGGCGTCAACGACACCCTGCGCTGCACCTTCGACATCCAGGCCGTGGCGGCCCGGCTCGACCAGGTCTACGCGGCCCTCACCGAGCAGGGCGCCGTCCTGCTCACCGCCTGCCTGCCCGACCCGGGCACGATGCTCGGGCTGCCGGGGGCACTGGCCCACCCGCTGGCGCGGCGGCAGCGGGCCGTGAACACGGTCGTCCATGCCCTGTCCGACCGGTACGGAGCTCTGCATCTGCACGCGTGCGAGGGCGACTGGATCACGGACCGCGCCATGTGGAGCGCGGACCGGCTGCACCCCGGAGAGCGCGGGCACCGGCAGCTGGCCCTGCGCTTCCACGCGCTGCTCGCGGAACACGGCCTCGCGACGGGGCCCGCGCCCTCGCCCGAGCCGGAGTTCCCCGCCCCGACCAGGTCGGCGAGCCTGCGGTGGCTGGCCACGGCAGGGACCGGCTGGGTGGCCCGCCGGTGCACCGACCTGCTGCCCCAGCTCCTGACCCTCGCCGCCGACGAGCTCCGGCACCGGGCCCGGGGCACGAGTGCCCGGCTCGATCTGCGGACCTCCGCGGCCGTGTCCGCCGCGCTCGCCGCCCTGTCGGTGGCCGAGCAGCCGGACGCGGCCTGACAGGGCGGCGCGGCCCGCAGGCGGGGCGCGGTCGTCGCCCTCGGCGGCTGCGTCGAGGTGCGGTGACCGGTGTGGTCCGGCCGGTTCAGCGGCGCCGTACGGCCACGAAGCGGACCGGGGTGCCCGGAACCGCCTGGGCGACCGCCGGCAGGTCGGCGGCGCGGACCACCGCGATCACCGGGTAGCCCCCGGTGGTCGGGTGGTCGGCGAGGAACACCACGGGCCTGCCATCGGGCGGGACCTGGACCGCGCCCAGCACCATGCCCTCGCTGGGGAGTTCCCCGGGCCGGGCCCGCTCCAGGGCGGGTCCCTCCGTGCGCAGCCCGATGCGGTTGCTCGCGGGGGACACCTGGTAGGGACGCGAGACGAAGGAGCGTACGGCCTCCGGCGTGAACCAGCCGTCGCGCGGACCGAGTGTCACCCGCAGGACCAGCTCGGCCGGTGGCGCCGGCTGCGGGGCGACGTCCACGCGCGCGTGGACGCCCGTCGGCCGGCCCAGGGGCAGCACCGTGCCGTCCGCGAGAGGGGGCGGGCCGAGCCCCGACAGCAGGTCCGTCGAGCGGCTGCCGAGCACCGGCTCGACCGCGATGCCCCCGGAGACGCCCACGTAGCTGCGTACGCCCGACACGGCGGGTCCGATGTCCAGCAGCGCCCCGGCGGGAACGTGCACCGGCGCGCCCCAGGCGGCGGGCCGTCCGTCCACCGTGACCCGGCAGGGCGCGCCCGCCACGGCCGCGGTGACGCTCGAACGGGGGCGTACGGCACATCCGCTGAGGGTCGTCTCCAGCACGGCCGCCGCGGGAGGATTGCCGGCCAGCCGGTTGACGAGGTCCGCGGCGGGCCGGTCCAGCGCCCCGGAGCGGGGCACCCCGAGGTGGGCGTGCCCGGGGCGTCCCATGTCCTGCACGGTGGTCAGGGCACCGGCCCGGACGATGGCGAGCGCGCGGTCGGTCACGACTGCCCCACCGGCTCGACGGGGACGAACCGCACCCGCGTGCCCGGGGACAGCAGCGCGGCCGGCACGCGCGTGTGGTCCCACAGAACGGCGTCCGTCGTGCCGATCAGCTGCCAGCCGCCCGGCGACGAACGCGGGTACACGCCCGTGTACGGGCCTGCCAGCGCCACCGACCCCGCGGGGACGGCCGTGCGGGGGGTGGACCGGCGCGGGACGTCGTAGCGCGGCGGCAGGCCGGTGAGGTAGCCGAAGCCGGGAGCGAAGCCGCAGAAGGCGACCCGGAACTCCGTCCGCGCGTGAATGCGGGCGACCTCCGGCTCCGGCACGCCCCAGTGCGCGGCGACGTCGGCCAGGTCCGGGCCGTCGTAGCGCACCGGGATCTCGACCGCCTCACGCGCGCGTGGGGGAGCGGGCGGCAGTTCGGCGGCCGTGAGTTCGGCGGCCACCCGGGCAGGGACGTCGAGGCCGTCGAGCAGGACCGTGCGGGCCGCTGGCACGATCTCGCGGACGGACAGTGAGCCCTCCGCGCGGCGTCGCAGCAGCTCGGCGTGGAGGGCCTGGGCCTCGTCGCCCGAGGAGACCTCGACGAGCAGGGCGTCGTCGCCGACCGGAAGGACTCTCATGCGAAGGCCTCCACCCGGACCCCGGACGCCTCCAGCCGCTCCCGGACGCGGCGTGCCAGCTCCACCGCCCCGGGCGTGTCGCCGTGCAGGCACAGGGAACGCGCGCGTACCTCGATCCGTGTCCCCGAGTGGGAGACGACCCCGCCGGAGCGGGCCAGGCCCAGCGACCGCTCCACGACGGTGTCGGGGTCGGTGATCACGGCGCCCTCGACGGAGCGCGGCACGAGCGTGCCCGCGTCGGTGTACGCCCGGTCCGCGAACGCCTCCGTGACGACCGGCAGCCCGGCCTTCCCGGCGAGCTCCAGCAGGCGTGAGCCGGGCAGGCCCAGCACCGGCAGGGAGGCGTCCGCGAGGAGCACGCCGTCAACGACCGCGGCGGCCTGTTCCTCGTCGTGCACGACCCGGTTGTAGAGCGCGCCGTGCGGTTTCACGTAGGCCACGCCGGCGCCCGCCGCACGGGCGAAGACCTCCAGGGCGCCGATCTGGTAGGCCACCTCGGCCGCCAGCTCGGCGGACGGCACGTCCATCGCGCGCCGCCCGAACCCGGCCAGGTCCCGGTAGGACACCTGGGCGCCGATCCGGACGCCGCGCTCGGCCGCCAGCTCGCACACCCGGCGCATGGTGGCCGCGTCCCCCGCGTGGAAGCCGCAGGCCACGTTGGCGCTGGTGACGACCGACAGCAGCCGTTCGTCATCGGTGAGCCGCCAGCGGCCGAAGCCCTCGCCGAGGTCGGCGTTCAGGTCGATGCAGGCCATGAATCCAGTGTCTCCTGTCAGGCCACGCGGTACTGCTCGTCGCGGGCGTCGGTGAGGAACATCTGCCCCGGGGCGTGCGTGAGGGCGAACGGCGGACGCGACGCCATCACGGCGGCCTGCGGGGTCACACCGCAGGCCCAGAACACCGGGATGTCGTCCGGTTCGGTGTCCACCGGGTCGCCGAAGTCGGGGCGGCCGAGGTCGTCGATGCCGAGCCCCGAGGGATCGCCGCAGTGTACGGGGCTGCCGTGCACCGCCGGCAGCAGACTGCTCTCCCGGATCGCCGCCGCCAGGTGCTTCGGCGGCACCGGTCGCATGGACACCACCATCGGTCCGTGCAGCCGCCCCGCCGGCCGGCACTGCCGGCCGGTGACGTACATCGGGACGTTGCGGCCCTGTTCGACGTGGCGGAGCGGAACGCCCGCCTCGCCCAGCGCCCACTCGAAGGTGAAGCTGCACCCGATCAGGAACGACACCAGGTCGTCCCGCCAGTACGCGCGCACGTCCGTCGGCTCGTCCACCAGCTCGCCGTCCCGCCACACCCGGTAGCGCGGCAGGTCGGTACGCAGGTCCGCGCCCTCCGCGAGCACGGTGGTCCAGGACCCCGCGTCCGTGACGTCGAGGACCGGGCAGGGCTTCGGGTTGCGCTGGCAGAACAGCAGCATGTCGTAGGCCCAGTCGGCGGGCACCGAGATCAGGTTGGCCTGGGTGTGGCCCGCCGCGGCCCCGGCCGTGGGGCCCGTCAGACCCTCCCGGAAGCGGGCGCGGGCCGTTTTCGGGCTCCACGCGCGCGCGTGCTCGTCGACGAGGACGACAGGACGGTCCCCGGCCGCGGTACTCGTGCGGTTCATGCGAGTTCCTTCCCGCGCGTCTCCGGCAGCCCCAGCAGCGCCAGGGCCGCGATGCCGTAACCGATCGCCCCGAAGACCAGCGCGCCGCCCACGCCCCAGCTGTCGGCCAGGAAACCGACCGTCGTCGGGAAGACGGCACCCACCGCCCGCCCGGTGTTGTACGTGAAGCCCTGCCCGGTGCCGCGCACCGCCGTCGGGTACAGCTCGCTCAGGTACGAGCCGAAGCCGCTGAAGATCGCCGACATGCAGAACCCGAGCGGGAATCCGAGGAACAGGATCAGGGTGTTGGCGCCGCTCGGGATGTTCGCGTACGCCAGGATGCAGATCGCCGAGAGCAGGGCGAAGAGCCAGATGTTGCGCCGCCGGCCCAGCTTGTCGGTGAGGTAACCACCCGTCAGGTAGCCGATGAAGGCGCCCGATATCAGGAACGTCAAGTAGCCGCCGGTGCCGACGACCGACAGGTTCCGCTCGGACTTGAGGTAGGTCGGTACCCAGGTGGCCAGCGTGTAGTAGCCGCCCTGGACACCGGTCGAGAGCAGCACCGCGAAGACCGTCGTCCGCAGCATGCCGGGCTTGAAGATCGCCGTGAACGAGCCCTTCTCCGCGCTCTGTTCACGAGCGGCGGCCGCCTCGGGGGCGTCGTGCACACTGCGCCGGACCCAGATGACGAGCAGCGCGGGCAGCGCCCCGGTCCAGAACATGATGCGCCAGGCCAGATCGTCGCCGGCCACCGAGAAGATGAGGGTGTAGGCGATCACGGCCATGCCCCAGCCCACGGCCCAGGAGCTCTGGATCGCGCCGAGCGTGCGGCCCCGGTGCTTGGCGCTCGCGTACTCGGCGACCAGGATCGCGCCGACCGCCCACTCGCCGCCGAAACCGAGGCCCTGGAGGGCGCGGAAGACCAGCAGCGTCTCGTAGTTGGGTGCGAAGCCGCAGGCCACGGTGAAGACGGCGTAGGTGATCACCGTGACCATCAGCGCCTTCACCCGCCCGACGCGGTCGGCGAGCACGCCCGCGAGGGCTCCGCCGACCGCGGAGACCACCAGGGTGACCGTCGTGAAGAGCCCGGTCTGGCCGCTGTTCAGGCCGAAGTACGCGGACAGCGCGACCATGCTCAGCGGCAGCGTGAAGTAGTCGTACGAGTCCAGGGCATAGCCGCCGAAGGCACCGGCGAACGCGCGGCGGCCGCGTGGGCCCAGGGCGCGCAGCCAGCCCAACGCCCCGTCATCGGAGGTCTGTTCAGCGGTCGCCGGGTGGGTGCCGTCGGTCAGGGCTTGCGGTGGAGGGGTCGTGCTCATGGGCACCTCGCAGAAGGAGGGACGGAGGGTGCTTCGGAGTGAGCCGTGCCGTGCGGGAGCGGTCGGCGCCGCCCTGCTGAAGCGACGCCGTGCGTAGCACCGTAGAGTATTGTTCAACGATCCCTCAATACCCATGTTGTTTCGTTCTTGTAATCTGCGATTGAATTCCGACATGACAGAGCAGCTGAGGGATCTCTCCGACGACCGGGCACTCCTGGGGCGCACCAGCACCGCCGAACGCGTCTCGGACATCCTCAGAAGCCGGATCGCCGAGGGCTACTTCCCGCCCGGCACCCGGCTCTCGGAGGACAGCATCGGCGGCGCGCTCGGCGTCTCCCGCAACACCCTGCGCGAGTCGTTCCGGCTGCTCACGCACGAACGCCTGCTCGTCCACGAGCTGAACCGGGGCGTCTTCGTGCGGGTCCTGACCGTCGAGGACGTGGAGGACATCTACCGCACCCGGCGGCTCGTCGAGTGCGCCGTCGTGCGTGGTCTCGGCAAGCCGCCGTACGGCCTAGACGGGCTCGCCGGCGCCGTGGAGGCAGGGCGGCGGGCGGCTCGGGAAGGCGACTGGAAGGGCGTGGGCACGGCCAACATCCACTTCCACCGGGAACTCGTCGCTCTCGCCGCGAGCGAGCGGACCGACGAACTGATGCGGAGCGTCTTCGCCGAACTGCGCCTGGCCTTCCACGTGGTGGACGAGCCGCAGCGGCTGCACGAACCGTATATCGCGCGAAACATCGCAATCCTCGAGGCTCTTCAGGCGGGGGACCGCGGGAAGGCCGAGGAACTGCTCGCCGGGTACCTCGACGACTCGCTGAAGCGGGTCGTCGAGGTGTACCGGCGGCGGGTCGGCGAGGACGGCTGAGGGGACCGAGCGGCGTCGGAGACCCCCTGCCGCCGGGGCGTATCCGCGTCGTTTGGGTCGTTGTCAGACCCAGGACCTAGTCTGTGCACCGTGACTTCGCCTGCATCGACGGACAGCGTTCCGCCCCAGCTCAGCGCGGGGCCGCGCCCTGCCCTGGGGCCGGCCGCCGACGAGGGCCTGGCGCGGCGCCTGCGCGCGCTCGCCTGCACCGCGCCGCTGCACGACCTCGACGCGCGCAAGGCCAACCTCGCCGGCGAGTACTCGGTGTACGGCATGGCGGAGGTCGCCCTCGCGGCCATCGACCTCGTCACCCTGAACATGGACTTCGACACGGGCGCGGACCACGACCAGATCGTCGCCCGCCTCATCCCGCGCATCGCCGCCCAGGCCCCGCAGCGCCCCGCCGCCGAGCACGAGCGGGTGGCCCGCTGGGTCCTGGAGAACCTGATCAACGTCGGCAGCGTCGACCGCGGCTTCCGCGCGGTGTACGGCACGTTCGGGGCGGACGGCACGTATGTGCGCCGCGACTACGACTTCAAGCTGATCGAGGAGGTCCCGGGGCCGGGCGGCACGGTCTACCTGCGGACGACGGACGAGGCGGTCAACGTCCTCGTCGGAGCCCTCGACACGGATGTCACCAGCGCGCAGATCGCCGCCGAGGTCAAGCTGGAGGTGCTGATCAGCCGCGGCCGGCTCGCCGACGCCCAGCTCGCGGCCGAACAGGCCCGCTACCGCACCGTGCAGTACTCGGAGACCCTGCGCCGCGCCCTGGACGCGACCCGGCGCAACGTGCGCGCGGTGGACTGGCTCACGACCGTGCCCGACATGATCGCCGAGGCCCTGGAGCACGTGGCCGACCGCTACCGCCACGAGAACGCGATCCTCACCAACATCCGCAAGGCCCGCGACGAGTCCGAGGACCCCGAGCACAAGCGCCGCGCCGCCGAGCTCGTCGACATCGTCAAGGACTGCATCCGGCGGCACACGCAGTTGCAGTCCCGGCTGCTGGAGGCCGGACCGCTGTTCCGCGCCGAGCAGGACCGGCAGGCCTTCGCCACGCCGATGACGACGTCGGGGATCGACCTGTACGGGCAGCTCGTCTCGCCCGTCCTGCCGCTGCCGCTGGAGCAGGCCGTACGGGTCACGGACGCCTTCTTCGGGCGCGGCACCGGGTTGCGTACGCCGGTGTCCGTCCGCTTCGGGGACCTCGTCGACATACTGCTGACGCCGCCGGTGGAGCGGGAGCATCTGGGCGCGGAGATGCCCGAGCCGGATGTCATCGCCACGCCCGACGACAGCCGGTTCAGCGAGGAGCAGATGGCGGCCGCGCAGGAACTGCTCGACCTGCCGGCGGACGCGCCGCGCCGGTTGTCCGGGTTGCTGGCCGAGGCTCGGCGGCTGGATCCCGAGCTGCCGTATCTGGTGGCCTTGCTGGCGGTGCATGCGGCGAGTCCGCCGGTCGGTACGGCCTATCGCCAGGGCGAGCAGAAGTTGCTGTTCGCCGTGGACGACGGGACCGAGCTCGATGATCCGGAGTTCGGCGGGGCGGATCTGATCGTCGGCACCGCGCTGCTGGACGCGGCCGGGATGGCGGCGGATCGGACGGAAGCGGCATGAGTACGTACAAGTGGCACAAGGAGTCCCGACCGTGAGCGAGCACGTCGAATGGAGTGAGCCGGAGGGGACGGCCCCCGCGGCCACCACCGCCGCCGTCACCCCCGCCGACGCCGCCGACGCGGCGCGGCTCGTTTCCTTCGGGTTGCAGCCCAAGCTTCAGCCCGCCCGCGACCAGGAGTACGCGGACCTGCTGCGGCGCTACCGCGAGGACCCGCCCTTCGCGCGGCTCGCCGACGCCGTGGCGACCGGACTGGGGCTGATCGTGCTGGAGGTGTCCCCGCGCGCGGGCATGGCCGTGACCGCCGCCGAGGACTCGGTGTTCGCCGTCCGCATGGGCGACTACGCGCGTCGTACGTCCGCCGACGGCGGCGACCGGTTCCTGCACGGGCTGGCCCATCTCGCCGTCGCCGCCATGGCGTTCCCCCGCCCCGAGGACCTCGCCGACGACGGCTACATCGGCCGCGTCACGGTCAACGGCGTCGACGCCTTCGTCCGCCAGGCCTGTCGCCGGCTGGAGGAGCGCGCCGCCGAACAGGGCGAGAACACCGACCCGGCGACCGACGCGCCCGGCCTGGAGGCCGCCTGGCGGATCTGGGTACGCCGCAGCTCGACCGGTGCCACCAAGGACGCGCGCCGGCTCGCCGGTTCGACCACCGGCATCGTCGCCAAGGCCGTCGCGTTCCTCACCGACTCCGGATTCCTCCAGCGCACCGGCGACGACAACGGCGGCACGTACCGCACGACCGCCCGCTACCAGCTCCAGGTCCGCGACATGGCCGGCAGCGCCGCCATGGCCGAACTGCTGGAGCTGGGCCTCGTCCCGGTCACCGACGGCACGCCGACACTGCTGCCCCCCGAGGAGAGCGACGACCTGGAGCTGGTCGCCGACGCCGGGCTGCCGTTCCACTCCTCCTGAACTCCCCATCTCACGAAGACTTACGAGAGTCCGCCATGTACGAGCTGTCCCGGGTCCGCCTCTACTCCATCGGGCCGGCCGGTGCGCGCTACGCCGACACCGTGCTCGACCTGCGCGGTGTGGGCGAGCCCGTGCCCGACCCCGCGCCCACGCAGGCGGAGTTCTTCGAGGAGGAGCCCGTCGGCCCGCCGCGCCGGCCCGCGCCCGCGGGCGTGCTCTTCCTGGAGAACGGCGGCGGCAAGTCGGTGCTGCTCAAGCTGATCTTCTCGGTGATGCTGCCGGGCCACCGGAACACGCTCGGCGGCGCCAGCTCCGGCGTGCTGCGCAAGTTCCTGCTCGCCGACGACTGCGGACACGTCGCGCTGGAGTGGCAGCACGTGCTGACCGGCGAGTGCGTCGTCGTGGGCAAGGTCAGCGAGTGGCGAGGGCGGCAGGTCTCCAACGACCCGCGGAAGTTCGCCGAGGCCTGGTACTCCTTCCGCCCCGGGCCCGGACTGAGCCTCGACAATCTCCCCGTCGCCGAGTCCACCGCCGTACGGGCCCCGGTCGAGGGCCAGTCGGGCGCGCGCGGCCGGCGCCGCACCATGAAGGGCTTCCGCGACGCCCTCATGGAGGCGGGCAAGACGTACCCGCACCTGGAGGTGCACTGGGAGGAGATCCACGACCGCTGGATCGAGCACCTCGGCGACCTCGGACTCGACCCCGAACTCTTCCGCTACCAGCGGGAGATGAACGCCGACGAGGGCGAGGCCGCCGGTCTCTTCGCGGTCAAGAAGGACGCCGACTTCACCGACCTGCTGCTGCGCGCCGTCACCGACACGCGGGACACCGACGGGCTCGCCGACCTGGTCAGCGGCTTCGGCAACAAGCTGGGCCGGCGGGCCGAGCTGATCGCCGAACGCGACTTCACCGCCGGATCCGCCGACCTGCTCGGACGGATCGTCGAGGCCGCCGAGGCCCGCTCCCGCGCGCGTGACGTCCACGCCGGCGCCGAGCGACGGACACGGACCCTGGCGCGCAGGCTGTCCGCGCGCGGCGTGCAGGAGCGGGTCCGGGCCGCCGACCTGGCCCAGCGCGTCACCGCCGCCGCCTACGCCGTCACGCACGCCGAGGCGGCCCGCGAGCGCAGCGCGCTGATCTCCGCCGAACTCGCCTACCGGCACGCCTCGCTGGCGCTCGCCGCGGCCGAGAAGTCCGCCGCCGCGCAGAAGCGCGAGCTCGCCGACGCCCGCACGCTGTACTCGGCGTGGCAGGCCGCCGAGGCCGTACTGCGCCACCGCGCGGCCTCCGACCGCGTCGCCCGCGTGTCCGCCGCGATCCAGGAGGCGGAGCGCGACGCAGCCCCGGCGCTGGCCGCCCGCTCCAAGGCCGCCGTGGACCTCGTACGGGCCCTGCACGCGGCCGCGGAGAAGGCGGAGAACCACGCCAACGAGGAGGAGGAGCGCTCCGCCGCCCTCCAGGAGGTCAGCGACGCGGCCTACCGGGACTCCACCGCCGCCGCCACACAGGCGCAGCGGGCCCGCAGCGAGGTCGGGCACCTCAAGCAGCGCCTCTCCGAGGTCGAGCAGGAGACCGCCGAGGCGGTCCGGGCCGGCTGGCTCGACGACAGCGCGCCCGACGCCGACCCGGCCCGTGCGGCCCTCGCGGCCAGCGACGCCGAGAAGACCGCCGTCGCGGCCTGGGACTCGGCCCGCGAGGCATCCCGCCGGGCCACCGAGCACGCGCGCGAAGCCGCCGCCACCGAAACCCGCGCCGAACTGACCGCGGCCCGCGCGGCGGACGCGGCGACGGCGGCCGAGCGGTCGTACGAGGCCGAGCGCCGCACCGCCGAGGCGCTGGCGGGGGAGGAGCGGCTGGCGGAACTGCTCAGCCTGACCCCCGAGACCCGCCCGGGCATCCCGCAGCCCCGCCACGGCACGGACAGCGAGCCGACTGCCCGGCCCGCCGCAGGCGAGCAGGGACTCAGTCCCGAGGAGCTCGACCGCTTCGCCGACGACCTGCGCGACCTGCTCGACGACGCCGTCAGCTCCGCCGAGCGGCAGCTGTTCGACCTGCGTACGGCCGCCGCCGACGACTCCCGGATCCTCGGTGCGCTCGGTGACGGCGGGCTGCTGCCGCCCGGCCCGGACGTGCTGGCCACGGTCGAGTTCCTCGGCGAGCACGGCATCCCCGCGCTGCCCGGCTGGCGCTACCTCGCCCAGGCCGTCGACCCGGCCGACCACGCGCGCGTGCTGGCCGCCCGGCCCGAACTGGTCGACGGCGTGATCATCACCGACCCGGACTCCCACGCACGCGCCCGGGAAGCGCTGGGCGACGCGGCGCTGCTGCCGCGTTCCGCCGTGGCGGTCGGCACCGCCGCCGCCCTGCTCGCCCCGACCCCCGCCCCGGACACCGACAGCGGTGACGTGTTCCTCGTGCCGCCGAACCCGGCCATGCACGACGAGCACGCCGCCGACGAGGAGCGGCAGGCGCTGCGCGCCCGGGCGACCGAGCGGGACGAGGAGATCCGCACGCTCGCCGCACGGCTCGGCAAGGACCGCGAGCTGGCCGCCCGGCTCGCCTCCTGGCGCACCGGCTGCCCGGCCGGCCGACTCGCCGAACTGGCCCAGGCGGCCCACGACACCCGCACGTTCGCCGAAGAGGCGGAGGCCGAACTGGCCGAGGCGCGCACGGTGCGGGCGGAGGCCGACGAGGCCGCAGCCGAGGCCGCGCGCGTCCGGGACGAGCGGCAGGAGGCCGCCCAGAAGGCCCGCCGCTCCGCCGACGCCCTCGCCGGGCTCGCCTTCCGGCTGCGCGAGCGGGCCGGCTGGCAGGTCAAGCTGCGCGAACTGGCCGACGAGGCGGCCGAGTCCGAGGCGAGCGCCCAGGCCTGCCTGGAGCGGGCCCGGGCCGCCGACGAGGACCGGCGGGCCGCCCAGCGCGCCGCCGACGACGCCCGCCGCACCGCCCGCGCCCTGCGCGCCGAGCGCTCCGAGATCGCCGGCGCCCCCGACGACGTACCCGAGGACGACGCCCAGGCCCCGAAGGCCTCCCTGCCCGCCCTCCGCGAGGCCTACCGGGCGGCGTCACAGCTGTACGAGAAGGTCGGCGTCGGCGCCGACCTGCGGGCCGAGCAGGCCCGCGCCGAGAGCGACGAGAGCGCGGCCCGCGCGGAGCTGGACCGGCTGAGCAACAAGGTCCGCACGCGCGCCGAACAGCTCCTCGAATCCCCCGACGGCTCCGACGGACCCAGCCGCCAGGCCGCCGCCGCCCGTGCCGAGGAGCTGGTGCAGCTCCTGGAGACCCGCATGTCGAGCGCGAGCGAGCAGCTCGGGCGGCTGCGCGGCGAGGCCGAACGGCTCGCGCCCGAGGACGGCGAGGCCCACACCGACCTCCCCGAGGAGCGCCGGCCGCGCGACGCCGAGCACGCGCAGACCTTGCTGCGCACCGCCACGGCCGAACTCGCCTCCCACACCGAGGCCCTGAACCAGGCACGCGAGGCGCACGCCGAGCTCCTCGACGCCCACCGCGCCGCCGAGGACGCGGCGAGCGGCTTCGACGAGATCGCCGCCATGCTCCGCGACCTGCTGCGCGAGCACGCCACGGAGGAGGAACAGGAGGAGACCGAGCCGTACCCCGGCAGCCCGGAGGAGGCCCGGCAGTCCGCCGCCGAAGCCCGCCGCTCCCTGCGCGGCTGCGCCGCCGACCTGTCCGCCGCCGAGGCGGCCGTCCGCGAGGCCAGCGACATCCTCGTCCGGCACGCCAACTCCACGCGCTACGAACAGGTCCGCACCCCGGCACGGCAGCAGATCCGCGAACTGCCCGCCTCGGCACTGCCCGAACACGCCCAGAAGTGGGCCGACGCCTTCGCGCCCCGGCTCCGGGTCCTGACCGACGAGCTGGAGCAACTGGAGCGCAACCGCGACTCGATCGTCGACCGGCTGCGCGGTCTGGTCGAGTCGGCCCTGGCCACCCTGCGCTCCGCACAGCGCCTCTCCCGCCTCCCGGAGGGCCTCGGCGAGTGGTCGGGACAGGAGTTCCTCCGCATCCGCTTCGAGGAGCCCGACCAGGCCACGCTCACCGAACGACTCGGCGAGGTCATCGACGAGGCGACCCGTGCCGCCGTCAAGAAGAACTCGGACCTGCGGCGGGACGGCATGTCCCTGCTGCTGCGGGGCGTCGCCGCGGCCCTCCAGCCCAAGGGTGTCGCCGTCGAGATCCTCAAGCCCGACGCGGTGCTGCGCGCCGAGCGCGTCCCCGTCGGGCAGATGGGCGACGTCTTCTCCGGCGGCCAGCTCCTCACCGCCGCCATCGCCCTGTACTGCACGATGGCCGCGCTGCGTTCGAACGACCGGGGCCGGGACAAACACCGGCACGCCGGCACGCTGTTCCTCGACAACCCCATCGGCCGCGCCAACGCCACGTATCTGCTGGAACTCCAGCGGGCGGTGTCGGACGCCCTGGGCGTCCAGCTCCTCTACACCACCGGCCTGTTCGACACCACCGCGCTGGCCGAGTTCCCTTTGGTCATCCGCATGCGTAACGACGCCGACCTGAGGGCGGGCCTCAAGTACATCAGTGTGGAGGAACACCTCCGCCCGGGTCTGCCGCAGCAGCCCCAGGCGGGGGAGGCGGTACACAGCGAGATCACGGCCACCAGGATGTACAAACGCCCCGCGTCCACGACGCCTTAGGAGCGCGGGAACTGCGCGACCGGCCACGCCGGTCCCGCAGCCGCCCGCGGTCAGGCGCTGTCGGCCGACGGTGCGAAGCGGACGGCCGTACCACCGCGGGTGCCGGCCATGCACACTGGCGCCCGGATCGGTCGCCCCGCCGACGCCCTGCCGTCACTCCTTACGAGTGGGACAACTGCCCGGCCCCGCCCCGTCGGCGTATTCGCTCCTGCGCACGCTCGGCGGCGCGCGCCTGCCGTCGGGCGCGGCGCCGCTCGCGCCGCAATGCCCGTGCCGTGCTGCTCGGCGCGGACACCACGCCGTTGCGCTGGTTCCAGACCTGACGCGTCACCCACACGTCGAGCGCTCCCCAGGTCGCCACGATCGTGCTGACCACGCTGCTGATCACCATGGGGAACGCCAGCCAGGACCCGGCCATCGTGCACAGGAAGGCCACCATGGCCTGAATCAGCGTCAGAGCGATGAGGAGTACCGCCCGCACGGCGGCCGTCCGTACCGGATCCGGCAACCGGCGCCGTCGCGCCGGCTCCTCGACCCACAGGGGCTGGTAGTGCCGCTGTTCGCGCACCTCACGGCTCCGCTGTTGAGCCGGAACCCTCGCCTCTCGAGCCGTGATCTCCGCCTCGCCAGCCGGACTGTCGCGATCAGTCGCTTCGGCCTCTTGACGCGCCGTCACTTGCACCCCACCCGCCCTGGGCGCTCCGCGCCGCTCCGCCGTGCTCGTCACCGTGTCACTCCCCACCGCCAGCAGACTGCTCGCTCGCATCCGAAGCCCCGTGCTTCCCAGCGGCTGCCCGGCTTGCGCTGTTTTACGCCGCCCGGATGCGAGATGCGGCTCCTGTGGCCGATTCCGTCCCCATTTCCCGTAGAGAAGGACGAACAACCCGCCACGAAGATTCCCAGAAACCGAAAAATTTCAGCCAACCGCCCGGGCGGTCCGCGGGCTTTGACCCGCGCGGCCACCATCGGTTTCGGGGAGACAACTCCGGTAATGCCCGGACAACTCCCCATGCCTCGCGGCTGGCGCGGAAGTTCACCTTCCGGACCGGCCTTCGAGTTCCCTGGGCGTCGGTAGTAGGCTCGCGCCGTTTGTTGACGCACATGTGTACCCCCGGTAGCCGGGGGCCCGAGCTGGGGGAGGCCATGCGCTTTCGCGGGAAGTCCATCCGCCGGAAGATCGTGGCGCTGCTTCTCGTGCCGCTGGTGTCCCTGACCGCGATCTGGGCCTTCGCCACGGTGCTCACGGGACGTGAGGCGGGCGACCTGTTCAACGTGTCGTCCGTGGTGGAGAAGATCGGCTACCCCATCGAGGACACCGTCCGTGTCCTCCAGGAGGAACGCCGCCAGACCCTCGTCTACCTCGCCGACCCCCGTGCCTCCGACGGGCTCGCCGCGCTCCGGCGCAGCCGGACGGCCACCGACGAGGCCGTCGGCGGCATCCGCGACAACGCCCGGAACCCGGACGTGCGCGACGCGATGGGTGCCGACACCGACGAGCGGCTGACCGCGGTCCTGGACGCCTTCGACGGCATCGAGTCGCTGCGCCGCAGCGTCGAGGACGGCACCGTCAACCGCTCCCAGGCCCTCGACCTCTACAACCGGCTGGTCGACCCGTGTTACGTCCTGCTCGCCAACCTCCACGTCGTCGACAACGTGGAACTGGACAAGCAGTACCGCGCCCTGGTCAACCTCGCCCGCGCCCGCGAACTGCTCGCCCGCGAGGACGCCCTGCTCGGCTCCGCCCTGATCGTCGGCAGGATCTCCCACTCCGAAGAGCGCGACATCTCCGACCTCGTGGCCCAGCGCACCCTGATGTACGACACCAGCCTCCCGCTGCTGCCCGTCTCGGAACGCGACCGCTACGAGAGCTTCTGGAAGAACGCCTCCACCGCTCCGCTGCGCGTGGCCGAGGAAGCGGCCGTCTCCTCCACCGGAGGCACACCGCGCGGCGTCACCGCCAAGAGCTGGGACAGCGCCGCCGGCAACGTGCTCGACGAACTCGGCACCCTCAACGACCAGGCAAACGACCGCTACCAGAACCGCGTCGAACCGGTAGCCATGGGCGTCATCGCCAAGGCGGTCATCGCCGGCGTACTCGGTCTGCTCGCTCTCCTGGTCTCCCTCTTCCTGTCCGTGCGCGTCGGCCGCACCCTCATCCGCGATCTGCGGCAGCTGCGTCTGGAGGCCCACGAGGCGTCCGGAGTGCGGCTGCCCAGCGTGATGCGCAGGCTGTCGGCGGGCGAGCAGGTCGACGTGGAGACCGAGGTCCCGCGCCTGGAGTACGACAAGAACGAGATGGGCGAGGTCGGCCAGGCCCTCAACACCCTCCAGCGCGCCGCCGTCGAAGCCGCCGTCAAGCAGGCCGAGTTGCGAGCCGGCGTCTCCGAGGTCTTCGTCAACCTCGCGCGCCGCAGCCAGGTGCTGCTCCACAAGCAGCTCACCCTGCTCGACGCCATGGAGCGCCGGACCGAGGACACCGAGGAACTCGCCGACCTGTTCCGTCTCGACCACCTGACCACCCGCATGCGCCGGCACGCCGAGGGCCTCGTGATCCTCTCCGGCGCCGCGCCGTCCCGTCAGTGGCGCAAGCCCGTCCAGCTCATGGACGTCGTACGCGCCGCCGTCGCCGAGGTCGAGGACTACGAGCGCATCGAGGTCCGCCGTCTTCCGCGGATCGCCGTCACCGGCCCGGCCGTCGCCGACATCACGCACCTCGTGGCGGAACTCCTGGAGAACGCCACGGTGTTCTCCCCGCCGCACACGGCCGTCCAGGTCCTGGGCGAGCGGGTCGCCAACGGCTTCACCCTCGAGATCCACGACCGGGGCCTCGGCATGGCGGCCGAAGCGCTGCTGGACGCCAACCTCCGGCTCGCCGAGACTCCCGAGTTCGAGCTGTCCGACACCGACCGGCTCGGCCTGTTCGTGGTCAGCCGTCTCGCCCAGCGGCAGAACGTCCGCGTCTCCTTGCAGCCCTCCCCGTACGGCGGCACGACCGCCGTCGTCTTCATCCCGGACGCCCTGCTGACGGACGACGTCCCGGACACGAACGGCATCGGGTTCCGGCTCGACCGCCCCCAGCTGGCCAAGGAGAGCGAGCCGCAGGACAGCCGCCGCGCCGCGCTGTCCCTCGGGTCCGCGCAACGGCCCGGCCTGCCGGCCTCGCTCCTGGACGGGCCGGTGGAGCTGGAGGCTCCCGTCGACCTGGACGCCGTCGGCGACTTCCCCGGCGCTCTCGAGGACGAGGACAGCGGACACGGCGGCCTGTTCCGTCCCCGCCCCTCCCGCACCCGCGCCGCGGACGAGGCAGCCGGTCGCCGCCCCGGTCCGCACCAGGCCGCCGACTCCCACAGCGCACCCGACCGGACCGACACCGACGACGAGCCGGGCGCCCCGGTCCAGCTGCCGCGCCGCCACACCCCGAAGCTGGTCAGCTCGCACGGGCGCCCGGTCACCGAGCAGCGCCCTCGGCGCGGGAAGACGGATGAGGAGACCAGCACGGGCACCGGCCGACCCGAGTCGGGGGGCGGCGCGTCCCCGCTCCCGTCGCGTCGCCGGGGCGACGACTCCGTGACCGGCGGCGCCGCGGGCCGGTCCGGGCCGGAGCCCGCGCTTCCGGCCCGCCGCCGCGGCGAAGGCTCCTCGAACGACGGCCGGCGAGGCGAAGCCCAGCCGGACGCACCGCCGCCCCTGCCGGCCCGCCGTCGGGGGGCGGAGTCCGGTCGCCGGGGCATCGGCGCGGCCGGCCGGAGCGACGAGCACACCGCATCACCGGCTTCGTCCGGCGCCGGGGCGGAGCCGCCCGGTCTGCCCACGCGGACCCGCCGCGCGGAGATCGCAGCGAGCGGCCCGGACGGTCCCGACCGTCGCTCCGGCACCCTGCCGGAGACCACCGGTGGTCCCGGGCGCCGGGTGACCGGCTCCGCCGCCCCGCCCCAGGGGACCGGCTCGGCTTCCGCCTCCCCAGGACGGGGACAGGGCCCTGGCTCCGGACCGCACGAACCCCGCTCCGGCACCGCGCCGCTGCCCCGGCGCGTCCGCCAGGCCAATCTGGCACCGCAGCTGAAGCGGGGGTCAGAGCCGCGTACCGAGGACAGAGCCGAGTCGGTCGAACGCGACGCCGACGAGGTACGCAGCCGTATGGCCTCGCTCCAGCGCGGCTGGCAGCGCGGCCGCGAGGAGAACGCAACGGGCGATGCCGCCCACAGCGGCACAGCACGACAAGGAACGACAGAGGGGGACGGTCGATGACCGCACCGAAGGCCACCGGCCACACCGCAGCCAACAAGGGGGAGCTGAACTGGCTCCTCGACGACCTGGTGGACCGCGTCGCGAGCATCCGCAAGGCCCTCGTGCTCTCCGGCGACGGCTTGCCGACCGGGGTGTCCAGGGACCTGACCAGGGAGGACAGCGAGCATCTGGCGGCCGTCGCCTCCGGGTTCCACAGCCTCGCCAAGGGCGTGGGACGCCACTTCGAGGCCGGCAGCGTCCGCCAGACGGTCGTCGAGCTCGACGACGCCTTCCTGTTCGTGACGGCCGCTGGCGACGGCAGCTGCCTCGCCGTCCTCTCGGACGCCGACTCGGACGTCGGCCAGGTCGCCTACGAGATGACGCTCCTGGTGAAGCGAGTGGGTGTGCATCTCGGCGCCGCTCCGCGCACCGTTCTGCCCGCAGGCGGGTAGTGGGATGACATGAGCGCTGACGGTCAGGGAAGAAGGCACTGGTTCGACGACGAGGCCGGACCGGTCGTCCGTCCGTACGCCATGACGCGCGGCCGCACGAGCAGCCAGGGCCAGCACCGCCTGGACCTGATCGCGGTCGTGGTCACGGAACCGCACGCGGACGACCCGGAAGCGGACCACATGCTCGCCCCGGAGCATGTGGACATCGTCGAACTGTGTCGTGACGCCCCGCAGTCGGTCGCCGAACTCGCAGCGGAACTCGACCTGCCGATCGGGGTGGTACGGGTCCTCGTCGGAGATCTCGTGGACGCGGAGTTCGTCCACGTGAACCGGCCCGTACCCCCTGCCGAACTGCCGGACGAGAGTATTCTGCGCGACGTGATCAACGGCCTGCGGGCGCTGTGAACAGCGCGGAAGCGGGGTACTGACGTGACTGGCCGGCAGTTCCGGGTCGACCGAGGCGGCACCTTCACCGACGTCGTCGCGCGTCGCCCGGACGCCCGGCTGCTCACGCACAAGCTGCTGTCGGACAGCCCGGCCCGCCACGCCGACGCGGCCGTCGAGGGCGTCCGCACCCTGCTGGGTGACGTACTCGTCATCGAAACCCCAGGCGGCGGAGGCTACGGCCCGCCGTCGCCCGACCCCCATCAAGCAGGAGAAGAGATCGATGATCTTCGGGCGTTCTGAGCGCGGCAAGCCTCCGGTCGAGCCCGTCACGCTCAAGATCCTGGTGGCCGGCGGCTTCGGCGTGGGCAAGACCACGCTCGTCGGCGCGGTCAGCGAGATCCGGCCGCTGCGCACCGAGGAACTGCTCACCGAGGCCGGGCGCCCGGTCGACGACACCAGCGGTGTGGAAGGCAAGCACACCACGACCGTGGCCATGGACTTCGGCCGCATCACGCTCCGCGAGGACCTGGTGCTGTACCTCTTCGGCACGCCCGGCCAGGAGCGGTTCTGGTTCATGTGGGACGAGCTCTCGGAGGGCGCGCTGGGTGCCGTCGTGCTGGCCGACACCCGCCGCCTGGAGGACTCCTTCGCCGCCGTCGACTACTTCGAACGGCGCTCGATACCGTTCCTCGTCGGCGTCAACTGCTTCGAGGGCGCCCCGCGTTACCCGGTCGAGGACGTCCGCCAGGCCCTCGACCTCGACGACGGCGTACCGCTCATGATGTGCGACGCCCGCGACCGCGAGTCGGTCAAGGAAGCACTCATCGGCGTCGTCCAGCACGCCATGGCGTACGCGGCCGACCGCCGCCAGACGGTGACCACCTGACGCTCGGCCGAGCCTCAGGGCGCGGACCGTACCCCCGCCGACAGGGGTACGGTCCGCAGTCCGGAAACGCCGCGCCCACGCACGCGTGGGCGCGGATGACGCCCCACGCGCGCGTGGCTAGCTGTCGTCGTCCTCCTCCCAGCCGAAGCTCTTCTCCACGGCCTTGCGCCAGTTGTGGTGCTCGCGGTCCCGCACCGATGCCTCCATGGACGGCGTCCACTCGACGTCCTTCTGCCAGTGCGCCTTGAGCTCGTCCAGGTCGTTCCACACACCGGTGGCCAGACCGGCCGCGTACGCCGCGCCCAGACAGGTCGTCTCGGAGACCTTGGGCCGTACCACCGGCACGTCGAGCACGTCCGCCTGGTGCTGCATGAGCAGGTTGTTCTTCGTCATGCCGCCGTCGACCTTCAGGGTGGTGATGTGCACCCCGGAGTCCTGGTACATGGCGTCCACGACCTCGCGCGTCTGCCAGCTCGTCGCCTCCAGCACCGCGCGCGCGAGGTGCGCCTTCGTGACGTACCGGGTCAGCCCGGTGACCACGCCACGCGCGTCGGAGCGCCAGTACGGCGCGAACAGGCCCGAGAACGCCGGCACGATGTACGCCCCGCCGTTGTCCTCCACGCTCGCGGCCAGTGGCTCGATCTCGTCGGCGGTACGGATGATGCCGAGCTGGTCGCGGAACCACTGGACCAGCGCGCCCGTTATGGCTATCGACCCCTCCAGGCAGTAGACCGGCGCCTCGGTCCCGATCTTGTACCCCATGGTCGTCAGCAGACCGCTCTTCGACGACACCGGGCGGTTGCCGGTGTTGAGCAGCAGGAAGCTTCCCGTGCCGTACGTGTTCTTCGCCGTGCCGACGTCGTAGCAGGCCTGGCCGAACACGGCCGCCTGCTGGTCGCCCAGCGCGGAGGCGACGGGTACGCCGGCGAGCTGGCCGAGGGCGGTGCCGTACACCTCGGCGGAGGACTTGATCTCGGGCAGCATCGCCTCGGGGATGTTCATCGCTGAGAGGATCGAGGAGTCCCACTGGAGGGTCTCCAGGTTCATCAGCATGGTGCGCCCGGCGTTGGTCACGTCGGTGACGTGCTGCCCGCCGTCCGTGCCGCCGGTGAGATTCCAGATCAGCCAGGAGTCCATCGTGCCGAAGGCGATCTCACCGCGTTCGGCCCTGGCCCGGAGATCGGGCACGTTGTCGAGCAGCCAGGCCGCCTTCGGTCCGGAGAAGTAGGTGGCCAGCGGCAGACCCGTCTGCTCGCGGAAACGGTCCTGCCCTTCCGAGCCGCCCAGCTGGTTGCACAGCGCCGCCGTCCGCGTGTCCTGCCACACGATGGCGTTGTGCACCGGCTTCCCCGTCGCGCGATCCCACAGGAGGGTCGTCTCGCGCTGGTTGGTGATTCCCATCGCGCTCAGCTGGTCGGCGCGTAGTCCGGCCTTGGCGAGTGCCCCGGCGACCACGGCCTGCACCTTGGACCAGATCTCGGTGGCGTCGTGCTCCACCCACCCGGGCTTCGGGAAGATCTGACGGTGCTCGCGCTGGTCCACGGCGACGATGGCGCCGTCCTGGTTGAAGACGATGCAGCGGCTGGAGGTGGTGCCCTGGTCGATTGCGGCGACGTACTTCTCGGAGTTGTCCGTCATGGCTACCCCTTGGGCTGGTTCAGAAGGCTGCGTTGTAGATGAGGCCACCCAGCACTCCGCCGATCAGCGGTCCGACGACCGGGATCCACGAGTAGCCCCAGTCGGACGCTCCCTTGTTCGGAATCGGCAGGACGGAGTGGATGATGCGCGGGCCGAGGTCACGCGCCGGGTTGATGGCATAGCCCGTGGGGCCACCCAGGGACAGGCCGATGCCGACGACCAGGAGCGCCACCAGGAGGATCGCGATGCCGGACCCGTAGATGCCCTCGGCGCCTGGGACCAGCCCGATGCCGATGCCCTCGACGTGCCTGTTGTTACCGACCAGGGCGAGGAGGGGCAGCACGAGGGCGATGGTGGCGAGGATCTCCGTGACCAGGTTGGCCACCGGGTTCCGGATCTCGGGGATCGTGGAGAAGATGCCCAGCGTCGGAACCGGTTCGTCCAGCGTGCCCTCCGTGGTGCCCGTCTGCCGCACGTTGGCCTGGAACTGGGCGAAGTACACGAGGTAGGCCAGGACGGCACCGATCATGGCGCCTGCCATCTGCCCCAGCACGTAGATCCAGACCTTGTCCCACACGCCGGTGTCGACGGCGATGCCGAAGGTGACGGCCGGGTTCAGGTGCCCTCCGGAGAGGGGAGCGGCGGTGTACGCGCCGGCCAGCACGCCGAAGCCCCAGCCGAACGCGATCACCACCCACCCGGCGGCCCGGGCTTTGGAGAACCTGAGGGTGACGGCGGCGCACACACCGGCGCCGAACAGGATCAGGATCGCCGTACCGATCATCTCGCCGAAGAAGATGTCTACGTTGCTCATGGCGGCTCCTAGGCCAGGCCCGGGGACGATCCGCCCCGGTCCTCACGTGCAGGGTGCGTTTCCCATGGCTACTTCAGCCGGAGGCAGGAGATCCCGCGCCCCGCCCGGCATCCGTGACGAGCGTGCCGTCGCAGCCGAATCGCCCGTGAGGGAAAGGACCTTGGCGCAGGCGCGCCCGCGCGCCGCAGTGCCGGATACGCCGAGTATGTACGGCGATGTCGACTGACACCGGAAGTGTTCACCGGCACCCAGGGGGCGTCAAGGTCGCCGACCGCAACGGTTGACGGCCATGTGACGTCGGCCGGGTCTGCCGGGCCGGGTGGCCGGTTGCACGGCCCTGGCGGCGCCCGGTCGGGTCGTTGTTCAGATCTGGTCGGGGCCTGCGCGGGCCTCGGTGAGCCGCGCGAGCCTTGCTGGTGGTGTCGTCCGGCCTCCGCTGGACTCCGCCGTGGGCGAGCGCCCAGCGCATCTGACTCCTCGCTTGTTAGCCACCAGCATCCACCTGACCTGGCGGTCTCTCAACCGGACGGGTGGCGCCCCGGTCCTGGCCCCGTACAGGGCCTGCCGGGCCGGCCTGCAGCGGTGCCCGGGCGCCCGCCTCCGACAGCGCCACAAGCCCCGTCGGCGCCCGTATGGACGCTGCCCCTGCCCGCCCACCCCCCGGACGGTCTCAGCCCGCCCCAGGAGCCCTGTACGTCGCTCTCATCCCCCACCCGGCTCCGCCACCACCCCACACGGCGCCGGGGCCGGCGTCGCCTCGGCCCCGCGGCGGGTCTCGTGCCCGGGCATGCCCGCTCGGCCCAGCACCCAACTGGCTCCGTGCAACGCCTTCGCCGCCTTCTTGAGTGGCGCCAGGAAGGCCGCCGCCTGCCGGTGGTCGCTCACGCTGCCCGGCGCGCATACCACCGTGGCGAGCGACAGGGTGACCGGCCGACCGCCCGCCGACCACGGGGCGTCCAGCACGGAGGCGGCCAGCGGATCGAGGCCCTCCGGTTCGGCGAGCACCAGGAAGTCGTCGCCCCCGATATGGCCGACGCGGGTGCCGTCCGTCGCGGCCTGCTGCAACGCACGCCCCACCGCCCGGATCAGCTCGTCGCCCGCCGCGAACCCGGCCCCGTCGTTGACCTGCTTGAAGTGGTCGACGTCCAGCCAGCTCAGGGCGAACACCCGCCCGGACGCGATCCGCCGGTCAACCTCAACGGTGATCGCGTCCGAGCCGGGCAGACGCGTCAGCGGATTGAGTCCCGCCGCCTCCTCCACCCGCGTCTCGGCCAGTGCGCGCACGAGATCCGCGAGCCGTACGACGCCCACGCACCGCCCGTACTCGTCCACGACGGCGACATCGTCCGACGTACGGTCCCGTCCGCCGACCGCCACGACGTCCAGCACCTCCCAGGCGGTGGCGTCGACGCCCACCGTCCGCGGTGGGTCACCGAGCTTGGCCGCGGGCCGGTCGGCGTACAGGGCGTGCCCGTAGCGCCCCGACATCGACAGCAGGAAGCGGGACCGGTGCACCGACCGGACCGGCACTCCGGCGGTGTCCACGAGCAGCACCCCGGACACGTCCGGTGACCCGGTCAGCAGCGCCCGCACCTGCCCCGCGGACGCCGTGGCGGGCAGCAGCGCGGCGGGTCGCACGAACTCCCGTACCGACGGCCCGGACCGCGGCACGGCCACATCACCGGGGGAGCGGGGCGGCACGTAGACGTCCGCGGCGGGCAGCCGGGCGGGCGGGGCGAACAGTTCGCCCTGCGCCAGCTGTGCCCCGGCCGCCACCGCCGCCGCGCACTGCCCCTCGGTTTCCACGCCCTCGACGGCCAGGAGGGCCCCCAACTCGTCGCACAGCGTCCGCATCGACCGCACCACCGCCGGCCGCGCCAGCAGCGACGCGTCCAGCTTCACCAGGTCTGGCGTGACGTCCGAGAGGAGCCGCAAGGGCACGTCCCCGTCCCCGACACCGTCCGCGCAGATCCGGAAGCCCTGCCCGCGCAGCCTGGACACCGCCTCCAGCAGGGCCCGCTGCGGCACGTGTGTGTACGGCGGGCAGACGTCGATCGTCACCTCCCACGGAAGCCGCCCCGCCTCGCGCACGGCGTCGTGCAGCGAAGGCAGCCCGCCGAGGTCGGCGAGGGTGCCGGCGAACACGTTGACGAACAGCGGCAGCAGGGTCTCCTTGCGCACCGCCGCCCGGACCGCCGACACCGCCAGCCGGCTGTCGAGCTCGGGGTCCCGGCGGGCCTCCGCCAGGATGTCGCCGGTCTCCGGGCGGGCGAGTATCTCCAGTCCAGCGACCGTGCCGGTCGTAAGATTGACCACCGGTTGGAAGGCGAAGCGGAGAGTGTCCGTCCAGGAGTGCACGGGAGCATGATGAACTCCGCGGGCGCATGCCCAAGCGCAGTTCATGAGACGTTCACGCAGGATTCCTAAGCGGTCACACAGCGTATGCAGAGGCCGACCGCGCCCGCGCCGCCACGGATCCGTACCTGTCCTGGCACCGTCTCGTGCCATGTCCGGCACGGCTCCCTGCCGCGTCCGACACCTCGGCTCAGCGCACCGCGATCACAGCCGACCCATGCCCGAACAACCCCTGGTTCGCACTGATGCCCACGCGGGCTTCCGCGACCTGCCGGTCACCTGCCTCGCCCCGCAGCTGCCAGGCCAGCTCACACACCTGGGCTATCGCCTGCGCGGGAACCGCCTCGCCGAAGGAGGCCAGCCCACCACTGGCGTTCACCGGTATTCGCCCGCCCAGGGCCGTAGCCCCGTCCCGCAGCAGCTTCACGCCCTCGCCCTCACCGCACAGCCCCAGGTCCTCGTACCACTGCAACTCGAGCGCCGTGGACAGGTCGTAGACCTCGGCCAGCGACAGGTCCTCCGGCCCGGCTCCCGCCTCCTCGTAGGCCGCTCGGGCGATGGACACCCGGAACGTCTCAGCGGGCGGATCGACCGCCACCGCGGAGTCCGTGGCGATGTCCGGCAGGTCCAGAACCGTGTTCGGGTATCGCGGCGTCACCGTCGACACGGCCCGGATCCGCACCGGATCCGCATGCCCGTGCCGCCGCGCGAACTCCAGACTGGAGAGCACCAGCGCCGCGCCGCCGTCGGAGGTCGCGCAGATGTCCAGCAGCCGCAGCGGATCGGCGACGACGGCGGAGGCGGCGACCTCCTCGGCGGTGACCCGCTTCCGGTAGCGCGCGTTGGGGTTCAGCGCTCCCATCGCCGCGTTCTTCACCTTCACCCGTGCGAAGTCGTCCGGGGTGTCGCCGTGCACGGCCATGCGCCTGCGGGCGTAGAGCCCGAAGTACACGGGGTTGGTCGCCCCGAGGACCCGGAACCGCAGCCAGTCGGGATCGCCGGCCCGGTCCCCGCCCGCAGGACGGAAGAATCCCTTGGGAGCGGCGTCGGCTCCCACCACGAGCACCACATCGGCGAGCCCGGAGAGGATCTGGGCCCGCGCGGCGTCCACGGCCTGGGCCCCGGACGCGCACGCCGCGTACACGCTCGTGACCCGGGCCCCTTGCCATCCCAGTGCTTTCGCGAACGTCGCTCCGGCGACATATCCGGGATAGCCGCCACGGACCGTGTCCGCGCCGACGACCGAGCCGATGTCCCGCCAGTCCAGCCCGGCGTCGGTGAGCGCCGCGCGGGCGGCCGCGACGCCGTACTCGACGAAGTTCCGACCCCACTTGCCCCAGGGGTGCATGCCCACGCCCAGCACCGCCACCTCGCCCATCACGCCTTCACCCCCGTCGGCCGCCAGTGCCACGTCGTCCAGGTCGTTTCCGCGTCCTCATGGAGCACGCCGGGCACGACCTCCACCTCCATGCCCACCGTCAGATCCTCGACGGTGACCCCGGGAGCCGCTTGTCCCAGCACCACGATCCGCTCGGCCTCCAGCTCCACAGCGATCAACGCGTACGGCTCCCACGAGAGTTCCGGATCGCTCACATAGGGTGACGGCGGCCGATACCGGCTGTCCGTGTACGACCAGACGCGGCCACGCCGCGACAGCGGGATCTCCGCCAACTCCCCGCCCCCGCAAACCGGGTTGCGGCAGTGATGGTCCTCACGGGGGAAGAAGACCGCGGCGCACGCCGCGCAACGCGTGCCGAGCAGCCGGAAACCGTCCCCCTCCCCGGCGAACCACCCCGCCACCACAGGCGTTCGTGTACGCGACACACTGCCTCCCCGCAGACCGGATCTGACGGAACGTCAGAAGTCTGCCACGGCCCTCCGGATTTGGGCATCCCTCCCCGGTGGGACCTACAACTTCGTCGGCGAACGCATCGACGGCTGCGCACAGCCGATCTGCGTCTCACCCGGCCGAGACGCCCTCTCCGTGATCGGCTACAGTCCGCCGCGTGTCCGAAACTCAGCACTCCAGTTCCAACCCCGCGCCGAACTCCCACTGTTCGAGCTGCGGCGCGCCCTACGGAGAGGGCGTCTCCGGCTGGCCCCGCACCTGCCCGGCGTGCGGCAGCGTGGCCTACCGCAATCCGCTCCCGGTCGCGGTGGCCCTCCAGCCCGTGTACGACACCAAGGGCACCGCCCTGGTCGTCATCACCCGAACCGTCGCTCCCGCGCGCGGGGGCACGGCCCTGCCCGGCGGCTACATCGACGACCGGGAGGACTGGCGGCACGCCGTCGTACGCGAACTCAAGGAGGAAACCGGCATCGACGCGGCCGGCCGCGACGTACGTCTCGTCGACGCCATGAGCTCGCCCGACGGACACCTGCTGCTGTTCGGTCTCCTCCCGGAACGCCCTGTCGAGGGCCTGCCGCCCTCCGCCACCACGGACGAGACGGAGGGCTGGCACCTCCTGCGCAGGGCGGAGGAACTCGCCTTCCCCCTGCACACCGTGGCCGTACGGGCCTGGTTCGAGGGCCGCTACATCTGAGCTCAGCGCTCCCCGGCCCCGCGGACGCGCACCGGGTGGGACGGCTCGCCCCCGCCGTCCTCACCCTCCCGCTCGACGACCACACGCGAGCCCATCCACCGAGCGGTGTAGCGCTCGATCTCCGGCTCGTCCCACCCCTCGCCCCCGTCCGGCACGACCAGTCCGCCCCCGGTCCGTCCCCGGGCGGGCGCCCACACCTCCAGCTCCAGCCCGCCGTCCTCCCCGCGCACGGGGAGCACCGCACCCGCGCGTGCGAACACCGGGATCCGCGACACAGGCGCGTCGACGAGCACCTGCGCCGGCCCCTCGTACGCCTGCTCCGTCACCGTGTCGTACCAGCGCCCACGCGGCAGCTGCACGGCCCGCCGGTCGGCGCCCGGGTCGAGCACCGGCGCCACCAGCAGGCTGTCGCCCAGCAGAAAGGCGTCCCCGCAGTCACGCAGCGCCCGCTCCTCCGGCGCCGCCCACCACAGAGGCCGCACATAGGGCGCTCCCGTACGCCGCGCCAGATGCGCCAGCGTCACGAAGTACGGCAGCAGCCGACGGCGTTCGACGAGCGCCACGCGCGCGTGCTCCAGCACCTCGGCACCGAACTCCCACGGCTCCCTGCGCCCCGCCCGCAGACTCGCGTGCGTACGGAACAGCGGCAGGTACGCGCCCAGCTGGAACCACCGCAGATACAGCTCGGGGGAGGGATCCCCGTCGAAGCCTCCGATGTCCGGCCCCGAGTACGGAACGCCGCACAGCCCGAGCCCCATCACCAGTGCCAGGGAAGCCCGCAGTCCCGGCCAGCCGGTGGCGACGTCCCCCGACCAGGTCCCGCCGTAGCGCTGCATGCCGGCCCACCCGGAGCGGGAGAACAGGAACGGCCTCTCCTCGGGCGCGAGTCTCCGCAACCCCTCGAAGCCCGCCCTGGCCATGCACAGCGCGTACACGTTGTGCGCCTCACGGTGGTCACCGCCCCGCCCCTCCAAGGAGTGCCGCGCCGAACGCGGCAGCGTCGACTCCCCGAAGGCGGCGAATGACGTGGGCTCGTTCATGTCGTGCCAGAACCCCGAGAACCCCTGCGCGAGCCGCTCCTCATAGAGGCCGCCCCACCAGTCACGCACGTGCGCGTGCGTGAAATCGGGAAACACCGCCTCCCCGGGCCACACGACACCCTGCACGACCTGCCCCGAGGCGTCCCTCACGAAGGCGTCCCCGGCCGTCCCACCGTCGTACACGGCATTGCCGGGCAGGGCCTTCACGCCCGGATCGACGATCGACACCAGCCGGATGCCGTCCCGCCGGAGTTCCTCGGCCAGAACGGGCAGCTTCGGGAAGCGGTCCTGGTCGACGGTGAACACCTGATGCTCGTCGAGATGGTCGATGTCCAGGTGCACGGCGTCGAGCGGCAGACCGTGCTCCAGGTAACCCGCGACGATCCGCCGCACCTCCTGCTCGCTGCCGAACCCCCACCGCGCGTGGTGATGCCCGAGCGCCCACGCGGGCGGCAGGGCGGGCGCGCCGGTGAGCGAAGCCCAGGCGAGCAGCACGCGCGCGGGGGTGCCCACCATCACCCAGCACCGCAGGGGACCGCCGTCCATCCGCAACTCGCTCGTCCCGGCCCGGTCGTGCCCGGAACCCTCACCCTCCTCGCCCTCCAGGAGCGTCACCGTGCCGTCCCACGAACTGTCGTGGAACACCAGATGCGTACCGCCGTCGGACACCACCATCTGCACCGGCATCGTGATGTACAGCGGGTCGTCACCGGGCGCGAAGGCGTAACCGGGGTCGGTGTTCCACAGGCGGTACCTCCCATCCGGCAACCGAGGACCCGAAGCACGACCACCGAGCCCGAAGAACCGCGCGTCGGCGGCCACCTCCGACCGCTGCATCCACCGCGCCGGGCCGCCGCCGACCGGCTCCCACCACCGCGGCGGCAGATCACGGCGCAGAGTCACGCCACCGGGGGTGCGCACCTCCACCGCGCCATGCCGCGACACGACGACCGTCACCCGCTCGGCCACCACCCGCCAGCCGCCGTCCTTGTCCGGCTCCAGCACCGCCCGGGGATCGGCTTCCGGACACCGGCCCGCCAGCGCGTACGACGGCTCGGGCTCCGCCCCGTCCCAGCCCCAGAAGACGGCTCCGTTCACGGCGACCAGAATGCGTAGCTCCGACCGGCTGAACCGGACGACACCGCCCCCCGGCCCCGGCTCCACCTCCTGCACGGCCCCGGGCACCCGCGCACGCTCCGCCCCTCGGGCCGGCAGCCCGGTGGCGTCGGCCCGTCGCCTGCGCCACGCTGCTCGTACGGTACGCACACCCTGCGCCGCGCCCACCGAACCCACCGCTTTCACCGAACGCACCAGGTCACGACCGTTCATGCTGCTCACCCTGCCATTGACCGCCCCAAACGGGCGTGTCGTTCAACTGCCGTTCACCCGTGCCACGACCACATCTTCACGACACGGACTATGTGGGGCGCACCCTGGTGTCGAAGTCGATCACATGGCATTGTCCGTGCCAGCCGCGTCACGCGCACACCCCAGCCCGTGCGCGGAGGACGCACACGACGCGCACAGTCCGGGAGCCGACCATGTCGACCGCTAGTCCTCAGCCGCTATGGCAGCCAGACCCCGAGCGCATCGCCCGGGCACGGATCACGAGGTTCCAGGCCTGGGCAGCCGAGCACCACGGCGCCCCCGCCGAGGGCGGTTACGCGGCCCTCCAGCGCTGGTCCGTCGACGAGCTGGACACCTTCTGGAAAGCCGTCACGGAGTGGTTCGACGTCCGCTTCTCGACGCCCTACGCGCGCGTGCTCGGCGACCGTTCGATGCCGGGCGCCCAGTGGTTCCCCGGGGCGACCCTCAACTACGCCGAACACGCCCTCCGCGCGGCCGGCACCCGCGCTGACGAACCGGCCCTCCTGTACGTCGACGAGACGCACGAACCGAGCCCCGTCACCTGGGCCGAGCTACGCCGCCAGGTCGGCTCCCTGGCGGCCGAACTGCGCGCCCTCGGCGTCCGCCCCGGAGACCGAGTCAGCGGCTATCTCCCCAACGTCCCGCAGGCCGTAATCGCCCTCCTCGCCACAGCCGCCGTGGGCGCCGTCTGGACGTCCTGCGCGCCCGATTTCGGCGCCCGCAGCGTCCTCGACCGCTTCCAGCAGGTCGAACCCGTCCTGCTGTTCACGGTCGACGGCTACCGCTACGGCGGCAAGGAGCACGACCGGCGCGAGGTCGTCGCCGAACTACGGCGCGAACTGCCCACCCTGCGCGCCGTCGTCCACATCCCCCTCCTCGGCACCGAGGCACCCGAGGGCGCCCTGGACTGGTCGGCCCTCACCGCCGCCGACACGGACCCCGTCTTCGAGCAGGTGCCCTTCGACCACCCCCTGTGGGTGCTCTACTCCTCCGGCACGACCGGCCTGCCCAAGGCCATCGTCCAGTCCCAGGGCGGCATCCTGGTCGAGCACCTCAAGCAACTCGGCCTGCACTGCGACCTGGGCCCCGAGGACCGCTTCTTCTGGTACACGTCGACCGGCTGGATGATGTGGAACTTCCTCGTCTCCGGCCTGCTCACCGGCACCACGATCGTCCTCTACGACGGCAGCCCCGGCTACCCGGACACCGGCGCACAGTGGCGCATCGCCGAACGCACCGCGGCCACCCTCTACGGAACGTCGGCCGCCTACGTCATGGCCTGCCGCAAGGCGGGCGTACACCCGTCCCGCGACTTCGACCTCTCCTCCGTCCAGTGCGTCGCCACCACGGGCTCGCCCCTGCCCCCCGACGGCTTCCGCTGGCTCCACGACGAGGTGCGCGACAACCTGTGGATCGCCTCCGTCAGCGGCGGCACGGACGTGTGCTCCTGCTTCGCCGGGGCCGTACCGACCCTCCCGGTCCACGTCGGCGAACTCCAGGCCCCCTGCCTCGGCACCGACCTCCAGTCCTGGGACCCGGACGGCACCCCCCTGGTCGACGAGGTCGGCGAGCTCGTGGTCACCAACCCCATGCCGTCGATGCCCATCCACTTCTGGAACGACCCCGACGGCAGCCGCTACCACGACAGCTATTTCGACACGTACCCCGGCGTATGGCGGCACGGCGACTGGATCACCGTCACCTCCCGTGGATCCGTCGTCATCCACGGCCGCTCCGACTCCACGCTCAACCGCCAGGGCGTGCGCATGGGATCCGCCGACATCTACGAGGCCGTGGAACGCCTCCCCGAGATCAGGGAATCCCTCGTCATCGGCATCGAACAGCCCGACGGCGGCTACTGGATGCCCCTCTTCGTGCACCTGGCCCCCGGGGCCGTCCTCGACGAGACCCTGCTGAACCGCATCAAGCAGACCATCCGCGAACAGCTGTCACCGCGCCACGTCCCCGACGAGATCATCGAAGTACCCGGCGTCCCCCACACCCTGACCGGCAAACGCATCGAGGTCCCGGTGAAACGCCTCCTCCAGGGCACCCCGCTGGAGAAGGCGGTCAACCCGGGCTCCATCGACAACCTCGACCTGCTGAGCTTCTACGAGGACCTGGCCCGCAAACGCGCCTGACCGGCACCACCCTCGGACTCACCGGAGACGACGGTGAGTCCGAGGGTGCGAACCCCCTGCCCAGCCCCCGTTGTCAGTGCCGCCGATTACTGTGAGTGAGCATTGATCGACCGTGCACAGGGGGAACAATGACGCACACCGACAGCCGGACCATGCGACGGGTCCTTCACCGCGAAATCGCCGGCACCTTCGGCCTGCTCACCGACGAGCACGACTTCCGGGCCATGCGGCGCTACCGCAGCTTCACCTTCGACGACCACGCGGCCTACCTCAAGCACGTGGAAGGCCTCCTCAGGACGCGGGCGCTACAAGGCAGCCACACCACGGTGGCCCTCTTCGATCCCGAGGAGTACGCCGAGTTCTGCACACAAAAGGGCCTCGACCCCGACAACCCGTCGAGCCGCACACGCTTCACGGCACGACTCGCGGTCACAGGCCCGACCCTTCCGTACGAGGGCCAGCCTCTGGCCGACCTCCTCCCGGCCCTCGTCGACGAGGCCGTGCGACAGGCCACCTGGGAGTACGCGGCCACACTGCTCGCTCGTCTGGGCGCCTGCACCTCATGCGGCGAGGACATCGGTCGCGCCGCCTTCGCCCGGGCCTCGGACCTTCTCGTCCGCATCCTCGACACGGCTCCGTCCGGCAACCGGCATCTCGTATGCAGCGTCACCGGACCACCCGAGACCCTCGTCGCCGCCTTCCACGTCGCCGACACCGGCGGCCCCGTCGAACTGGACGAGGCCGAAGCCCTCGAGTTCACCACAGTCCTGGCCCTCGGCCTGGCCACCGAAAGCCCCGGAGGACTCGTCATCCGCGCCAGCGCCCCGGGCAGCCCCGACCGCGTCTACGGCTGGCGCCTGCGCGCCTACGGACTCGACCCCCTCACCGCGGGCGAGGTCTTCGACGCCTACTGCACCGACGTCGAGTCCGGCGACCTGATCTCCCCCGAATCCAACGTCGATTACTGCGAGCCGCCCGATCTGGGAGACGAAAATCCCGCACAGGGACACCACCACTGAAAAGCGGGCGGGGCGCCCCACGTCAGTGGAGCGCCCCGCCCGGGCAGCCATCGGCAGGCCATGCCCGGCTCACTCGCCCGACAACACCGCCTGCGCCGCACTGCGCGCGTCCTCGGCGGTGTCCGAGGCCCGAGCCGCCGCAGCGGCCCGCTCACACTGCGCCAGCGTGTACTTCGCCAGCGCGGCCCGGACATAGGGGATCGACGCCGCGCCCATCGAAAGAGAGGTGACGCCCAGACCAGCCAGCACACACGCCAGCAGCGGGTCGGACGCGGCCTCACCACAGACGCCACAGCTCTTGCCCTCGGCCTTCGCCGCCTCGGCGGACAGCGCCACCAGGTCGAGCAGCGCGGGCTGCCACGGGTCCTGCAGACGGGAGACCGCACCCACCTGCCGGTCGGCGGCGAAGGTGTACTGAGCCAGGTCGTTCGTCCCCAGCGACAGGAACTCGACCTCCTGGAGAATCGAGCGCGCCCGCAGCGCCGCCGACGGGATCTCGACCATCGCACCGAACTTCGCCCGCAGCCCGGCTTCCCGGCACGCGTCCGCGAAGGCCCGGGCGTCGGTGCGGTCCGCGACCATCGGGGCCATGACCTCGAGGTAGACCGGCAGCCCTTCCGCGGCCTTGGCCAGCGCCGTCAGCTGGGTGCGCAAGACCTCCGGGTGATCCAGCAGCGTCCGCAGACCGCGCACGCCGAGCGCCGGGTTCGGCTCGTCGGCCGGCGTCAGGAAGTCGAGCGGCTTGTCCGCGCCGGCGTCCAGCACCCGCACCACGACGCGTCCCTCGGGGAACGCCTCAAGCACCTGCCGGTACGCCGCGACCTGCTTCTCCTCGGACGGGGCCTGCTTGCTGTCGTCCAGGAAGAGGAACTCCGTACGGAAGAGACCGACACCCTCGGCACCGGCCTCGACCGCTGCCGCCACATCCGCAGGGCCGCCTACGTTCGCGAGCAGCGGCACCTTGTGACCGTCCGCGGTGGCACCCGGACCCGTCGAGGCCGCCAGCGCCGCCCTGCGCTCGGCGGCCGCGGCCTCGAGCTGAGCCTTCTTCTCATCGCTCGGGTCCACGAAGATCTCGCCGGTGCTGCCGTCGACGGCGATCATCGTGCCTTCGGCGAGCTCACCGGCACCCGGCAGCGCGACCACGGCCGGCACCCCGAGCGCCCGTGCCAGGATCGCGCTGTGGCTGGTCGGGCCGCCCTCCTCGGTGACGAAGCCGAGCACCAGAGTCGGGTCCAGCAGCGCGGTGTCGGCAGGCGCGAGGTCACGGGCGACCAGAACATAGGGCTCGTCGCTGTCGGGCACACCCGGCATCGGCACCCCCAGCAGACGGGCGACGATACGGTTCCGCACGTCGTCGAGGTCGGCCACGCGACCGGCGAGGTACTCACCGGCACCCGCGAGCAGCTCGCGGTACGCGGCGAACGCGTCGTACACCCCGCGTTCGGCCGTGCTGCCGACAGCGATCCGCCGCTCCACATCTGCTATCAGCTCGGGGTCCTGGGCCATCATGGCCTGCGCCTCGAGCACCGCCTGGGCTTCACCTCCCGCCAGGTTGCCCCGTGCCATCAGGTCGGCCGCCACAGCCTCCACGGCCTTGCGGGCGCGCCCCTGTTCACGCTCCGCCTCCTCCGCAGGGATCTGCTTCGCAGGCGGCTCCAGCACCGCCGTTCCCATGTGCCGAACCTCGCCGATAGCCACACCGTGGCTCACGCCGACGCCTCGCAGCGTTGTGTCCATCTCACCCGTCTCCGATAGTGCGGCGGATCCAGCCGCCGTGTTGGTTCTCCTGCTGGCCGCCGTACGACGGCCCTGACGTCACTTCCAGAGGAAGAGACTGTCACCGGCCTTCACATCGCCGTCGTCACGAAGATCGGAGAGCGCTTCGGCCGTGGCCTCCAGCGCCACGACCGGGCAGACCGCGGACTTGCCGGCGGCCTCCACGGCAGCCGGGTTCCAGCGCACGATGCCCTGACCGCGCCTGACGGTGTCACCCTTGTTCACGAGCAGCTCGAAACCCTCGCCATTGAGCTGCACGGTGTCGATGCCGAGGTGGGTGAGCACGCCGTGTCCGTTCTCGTCGACGACGACGAACGCGTGCGGGTGCAGGGAGACGATGACGCCGTCCACGGGCGAGACGGCCTCGGAAGGCTCACGTACGGGGTCGATCGCTGTGCCCGGGCCGACCATGGCCCCGGAGAAGACCGGATCCGGCACGGCTGCCAGTCCGATGGCGCGTCCTGCGAGTGGGGACGTCACGGTGGTCATGGGAAGCCTCCCAGGGGTGGAGATCGATATGGGCCGTCCCTGTCGGTACCGGGACGGCACACTGCTCAGCAGGGTATGTCACCTGAAGTGCCGGTTCCGCGTGAGCACTGCAGAGTGGTCTAGACCATACCGTAAATCGATTTGCACCCGTTCCGCGGCCGCGTGTACAGTCGTACTCCTGCCTGGGGCTGAGCGACGCAACCTCGTGTCCTCGCCTGGCGGCACCCAACTTGTCAGATCCTATCTCGGGGTCACTTTCTGCATGCCTGCAGGACGGTGGTCAGGGAGACGGAAAAACCCTGGTAGAGTTGGGGACAACGAAGGGAAGCGCCCGGAGGAAAGCCCGAGAGGGTGAGTACAAAGGAAGCGACCGTTCCTTGAGAACTCAACAGCGTGCCAAAAGTCAACGCCAGATATGTTGATACCCCGTCTCCAGCATAAGCTGGGGCGAGGTTCCTTTGAAAAAACACAGCGAGGACGCTGTGAACGGTCGGGCTTATTCCGCCTGACTGTTCCGCTCTCGTGGTGTCGACCGGATTACCGGTAAACATTCACGGAGAGTTTGAT
>NZ_JARVKU010000032.1:0-88119 GCF_029813805.1 Streptomyces sp. DH10 | reverse complement strand
CACCGGCATCGTGCGCCGCCAGGGACTCGAACCCCGGACCCGCTGATTAAGAGTCAGCTGCTCTAACCAACTGAGCTAGCGGCGCGCGCTGACGGCGTAACTCTACAGGACGTCCGGAGGTGCTCCTGACCACCCACCCGGGCCCGGCCGGCCCCCGTCAAGGGCGCCGCGTACATCATTCGGACCGTCAGCATGCGCGTGCGGAAGACAGTTGAGAAACTGACGACGCGCGCCCGGACGGGCACAGGCGCGGCCTTTTCCGCCGGAAGTGTGAGGGGAATCGCATGGAGTCTCCGGTATTCGAGGAATTCGCCCCCGCGAGCGACTGCGACTGCCCCGGATGCGCCCACTGGCGCCGCGTCCTGCCGCATTCCTGGGCCGGCAGCACCACCGCCCACCCGGCCGCACACCGTGCCCTCGCCCTGGCCGCCGTGGCCTCGGCGGCGCTCGGCGCGGGCCATGCCGTGCCGGTCGCAGCCGCCCCGCACGCACCCCACAGGCCGGGCGTTTCCACAGGTGAGGAGCCCGACACCCCCCAGGGCGGCAAGGCGCCGCTGCACGGCCCGGGCGGCCGTCCCGCCAAGCCCTCGGCCACCCTCAAGCCCACCGCCATCACCCGTACGGAGATCATCAACCGGGCCAAGACGTGGGTCGCCGCGAAGGTGCCGTACAACATGAACGACTACTGGTCCGACGGTTACCGGCAGGACTGCTCGGGCTACGTCTCCATGGCCTGGAAGCTGCCCGGAAACGAATGGACGGGCAGCCTCGCCCAATACGGGGAGCGGATTTCCAAGGAGGAACTCCAGCCGGGCGACATTCTGCTGTTCCACGACCAGGCCGACCCCGAGAGCGGTTCGCACGTCGTCATTTTCGGCGGCTGGACGGACTACACGCACAGCTACTACACGGCCTACGAGCAGACCCGCCCGCACACCCGCCGGCAGTCCACGCCGTACGCCTACTGGAGCGACTCCGACCGGTACGTCCCCTACCGGTACAAGGGCGTCACGCCGCAGGAGCCGGGCGAGGAACCGGGGACCGTGCCGGGCAAGGAACCGGCCGGCGGGAAACCGGGCGCACCGGCCGCCACGCCCTACCCGGGAGCGGCGTATTTCGGCCCCGGCGCGAACAACAAGTACGTCACCCTGCTCGGCCGCATGCTCGTCGCGCGCGGTGCCGGCGGTTCCTACGCCTCGGGCCCGGGACCGCGCTGGACGGACGCGGACCGGCGGGCGACCCGGGCCTTCCAGCTCGCCCAGGGCTGGACGGGCGCCGACGCGGACGGCCTGCCCGGACCGCGCACCTGGGAACTGCTGGTCACGGGGAAGGGCAAGGACGCGAAGGCCGGGACGGTCGGGCCGCCGCCCTCCTCCCACGGGGTCCCCGGCTACCCGGGCCGCGCGATGTTCCGGCCCGGCGCCGGCAACACCTACGTCACCGAGGTGGGGAGGCAGCTGGTGCGGAAGGGGTTCGGCCGGTTCTACCGGGTCGGGCCGGGGCCGCGCTGGGGCGAGGCGGACCGGCGTGCCGTCGAGGCCTTCCAGCGCACCCAGGGCTGGCGGGGCGGCGCGGCGGACGGCTACCCCGGGCCCGAGACCTGGCGGCGGCTCTTCTCGTAGAAGCCCTCCTCGGAGGGCCCCGACCCCGACTCCGGGGATCACCGTTGTGACGCATCTGGCGCGGAGGCTGGAGGCACCCATGAGTACGACCACTTCCCACACGTCCGAGCCCGACCGGCCGGCCGGCGGTCCGGCCGACGGACCGGTCAGACCCGCCCGGCTCATCCAGAACGAGGCCACCACCGAGATCCCCGTCCACCTGCTGTTCCGCGACGACCCCGACCCGGCGCCGGTACCGCTGAAGCCGGCGGTCGTCGCCCGCAGGCAGGGCACCGGGGAGCAGCCGCGCCTCCAACGCCCGGCGGCCGTGGCGCCGCGTCCGGTGCCGCGGGTCGACCCCGACCTCACGGAGCGGCCCGCGCGGGTGCTGCCCGGGGCGGCGGGGGTGCTGGCCGGGGCCTGCGGGGCGGGCGGGTGTGCGGTCACCTCGTGGTGGGCCGGGCTGCTGCCGCCGCTCGTGCTGGAGGCGCTGCGGCTGCCCGCGCAGGCCGGGGCCGGGCTCGGTCCGGCGCAGTGGGCGGCGTACGCGGGGGCCGGGGCGCTCGGGCTGTTCGGGTTCGGAGGGCTGGCCCGGGGCCGGACCGGGCGGGCCTGGGTGCTGGATCTGTTCGGCCGCTACCGGGGGACCGTCCGGCGCTCTGGTCTGCTGTGGGTCAACCCGCTGCTGCTGCGCCGCCGGGTGGACGTACGGCTGCGGCACTGGCGCAGCGAGCCGGTGCCGGCCGCCGACTCGGGCGGGGTCGGGCTGCGGGTGGTCGTGCTGGTGGTGTGGCGGGTGCGGGACACCGCGCGGGCCACGCTGGGTGTGGAGGACCACGAGACGTATCTGCGCGAGTGCGTCGAGGCGGCGCTGGCCCGGGTGCCGGTGGAGATGCCCGGCGGCAAGGGCTCCACGGACGCGACGGCCGAGGCGCTGACCCGGATGGTGGCGGCCGACGCGGCGGCGGTCGGCCTGGAGGTGTTCTCGGTGCAGCCGGTCCGGGTGGAGTACGCCCCCGAGGTCGCCGCCGCGATGCACCGCCGCCGTATCGCCGCGCTGGACGCCCAGCACCGGGCGAGCGTGCTCACCTCGGTCGTGGACTCGGTGGAGGACACGGTGACCCGGCTGACCATGCGGGGGCTGGTCGAACTCGACGACTACGAGCGGAAGGCGCTGGTGAAGGACCTGACGGTGGCGTTCTGCGCGGGCCGGGGAGAAACAGCTCCGTGATTGGTATGGACATGTTCAACTGACGTCCTTACTCTCAGACTTGGTCTAGACCTACATGCACAGCTCACTGAACATCCCCCACGTTCTCCAGGAGCGGCAGCATGCGCACAAGGACCAAGTTGTCCGCAGCCGCGGTGGGACTGGCCACGACCGGAGCCCTCGTACTCTCCTCCGGCGGCGCCAGCGGCCACGGCTACACCGACCTCCCCGTCAGCCGGCAGAAGCTCTGCCAGAACGGCACCGTGACCAACTGCGGTCCGATCCAATGGGAACCGCAGAGCGTCGAGGGGCCGAAGGGCTTCCCGGCCTCCGGCCCGGCCGACGGGCAGATATGCAACGCCGGCCTCGGCCAGTTCAGCCAGCTCAGCGCGCCGCGGACGCCGTCCGGCGGGGCCTGGCCCACCACCAAGGTGACGGGCGGCCAGACCTACACGTTCCGCTGGCAGTTCACCGCCATGCACGCCACGACCGACTTCAAGTACTACATCACCAAGCCGGGCTGGAACCAGAACCACAACCTGGCCCGGTCCGACCTCAACCTCACGCCGTTCTTCACGGTGCCGTACAACGGCCAGCGGCCCCCGTCCACGCTCTCCCACAGCGGCAGGCTGCCGTCCGGGCTGAGCGGCCACCACGTCATCCTGGCGGTGTGGACGATCGCCGACACGGGCAACGCCTTCTACGCGTGCTCGGACGTGACGTTCTGAGGTTCTCCTGAGGCGGCGGTACGGCCGGTGTGGGTAGGTTCCCCATGCCGGCCGATCGCGACCGTGCGGGACATCGGGGGGGGGGCACCATGGCGGCATTCCAGGCTTTCTTCTATGCCGTACCGGCACTCATGATCGCCCTGGCGGTCTTCGCCCTGACCGGGATCGCCCGCCGCGCGCAGAATATGAGCAGGGCCTGGAACAGCGGGTTCACGTCCCAGGCTCGGTGTCTGCGGGCCTACACGACGACCAGTGGCGGCGGTGACACCAGTGTGCGGACCACCTTGCACCACGTCTACGAGTTCACCACACACGACGCCCGCGTGATCCGCTTCGACGAGGCGAACGGTCCGGCGACGACCGTGGAGGGTGACATCGTCACCGTGTACTACTTGCCGGACCGCCCCGAGCGCGCCACGGCCCACGCGCCGGCACGGGGGAGGCTCGCGGCGGGCACGGGCTGCGCGGCGGTGTTTCTGGGCGTGGTCATCGTCTTCTGCCTGGTGTTCATGGTCGTCGCCCATCTCATGTTCACCGTGGTGTGAGGCCACGGCGGCCCTCCACATCTGATGGAGCATCAGCTACCTTGCGGCCCATGGAGTCCACAGGACGTACGGTCGCGGAGCTCGTACGGGACCGGTGGGGCGACCACCGGCCGGGACTGTGGTGTGAGGAAGAGGTCCTGACCCACCACGAGGTGGCGGCCGGAGCCGCGGCGCGGGCGGCCCTGCTCGCCGATCTGCTGCCGCCGGGCGCCGAGCCCCATATCGGGGTGCTCCTCGACAACACCCCCGAGTTCCCCCTGTGGCTGGGCGCGGCGGCCCTGGCCGGGGCGGCGGTCGCGGGCGTGAACCCCACCCGCAGGGGCGCCGAACTCGCCCGCGACATCCTGCACACCGAGTGCCGGATCCTGGTCACCGAGCGGAGCCACCTGCCCCTGCTCAAGGGCCTGGACATGCCCGGAGTGCGCCTGCTGGTGACGGACACGGAGGAGTACGCCGACCTCCTGATCCCCTACCAGGACGCACGCCCGGACGCCTCCCGCGCCACCCCGCACGACCGCTTCCTCCTCTACTTCACCTCCGGCTCGACCGGCGCGCCCAAGGCCGCACTCTGCTCCCAGGGCCGCCTGGCGGCCGCCGGACGGTCCCTGGCCGGCCAGTTCTCCCTGGGCCCGCAGGACGTGCACTACCTCTGCATGCCGATGTTCCACGGCAACGCGGTGATCGCCGGCTGGGCACCGGCACTCGTCACCGGGGCGGGCGTGGCGCTGCGCCGGCGCTTCTCGGCGTCCCGCTTCCTGCCGGACGTACGCCGCCACGGGGCGACGTACTTCACCTACGTCGGCCGGGCGATCCAGTACGTCCTGGCCACCGAGCCGCGCTCCGACGACCGCGACAACCCCCTCCGCCTCGGCTTCGGTACGGAGGCGGGCGCGGTGGACGCGGCGGCCTTCGAGCGGCGGTTCGGGGTGCGGCTGGTGGAGGGATACGGCTCGTCCGAGGGCGGGGCGGCCGTGCAGTGGTCGCCGGGGACGCCGCCGGGCGCGGTCGGCCGGGCGGCATCCGGGCTCGTCGTCCTCGATCCGGAGAGCCGTGAGCAGTGCCCGCCGGCACGCTTCGATACGGCGGGGCGGCTGCTCAACGGGGACGAGGCCATCGGCGAACTGGTCAACCAGGGGCCCAGCCCCTTCGAGGGCTACTGGCGCAATCCGGCGGCGGAGGCGGAGCGGCGCAGGGAGGGCTGGTACTGGACGGGCGATCTCTTCTACCGGGACGCCGACGGCTATCTCTACTTCGCCGGTCGCACCGACGACCGCCTCCGCGTCGACGGGGAGAACCTGGCCGCCGCGATGATCGAGAACATCCTCGCCCGGTACGAGGGGGCGGAGGCGGTCTGCGTGTACGCCGTGCCGGACCCGGTGACCGGGGACCAGGTGATGGCGACGATCGCCGGGACCTTCGATCCGGAGGCGTTCGCGGGGTTCCTGCTCGCCCAGCCCGACCTGGGAACGAAGATGGCGCCCCGGTTCGTGCGGGTGGTGGAGCGGATGCCGGTGACGGCCACGAACAAGATCCATCGGGCGGCGTTACGGAAGGAGGGCCTCAGGTGCGCGGACCCGGTGTGGTGGCGGCCGCCGGGGGAGGGTTCGTACCGCCCGCTGACCAGGGAGGATCTCGAACACGCCGAAGGGCCTCCCGCTCCCACGAGAGGCCCTTCACCGGTGCGCCGCCAGGGACTCGAACCCCGGACCCGCTGATTAAGAGTCAGCTGCTCTAACCAACTGAGCTAGCGGCGCATGACTCCCGCCGACCGCGTTCCGCATGGCGCGTTCTCGCGGCGGCGACGGAGAAAATAATACCCGGTCCTGCGGGGTGCTTCGGACCACCCGGAGCAGGAGCTAGATCGCCATGGACAGCAGGACGGGTGCCGCGTTGCGGTTGAGGGCGTCCGCGGCCTGGCGCAGCCGGTGGGCCTGCTCGACCGGGAGGGACAGGGCCAGGCAGCCGACCGAGGAGCCGGCCGTGACGGGGACGGCCGCGCAGACCGTGCCGACCGCGTACTCCTGGAGGTCCAGGACGGGCACGGTGGGCGGCTGGGACTCCAGCCGGGAGAGCAGCAGCCGGTCGCTGGTGATGGTGCGCGAGGTGAGGCGGGCCATCTTGTGCCGGGCGAGATGGTCACGGCGGCCGGCGTGGTCGAGCTGAGTGAGCAGGCTCTTGCCGATCGCGGTGGCGTGGGCCGAGGAGCGGAAGTCGACCCACTCGTTGACCTTGGGCGTGGCCGGGCTGTCGGCGTACTGGGTGACCCTGATCTCGCCGTCGACGTACCGGCTCATGTAGACGGCGGCGCCGACCGAGTCGCGCAGCCGGTCGAGGGCGTGCTGGAGCTTGTCCCGCAGGGCCTGCTCGCGGTGCTGGGCGGAGCCGAGGCGGGCCAGCGTCTCGCCCGTGACGTACGCGCCGTCGGCGATCTGCTCGACGTAGCCCCCACGGCGCAGCATGCGCAGCAGCGCGGTCAGCCGCTCCGGTCCGATGCCGGTGTGCCGGGCGAGCTCGGCGTCGGTGACTCCGGTGGAACTCCGCGCCACCGTCTCCAGGACGCGCAGGGCTTCCTGGGCCGAGTGGTACGGGGTGGTCGGCGGCTCGTGCTTCAGCGCCACGGTGGTCTCCCCCTGCGCTTGCTGTTTGGGCCGTGAATCCGGACAGCGAATCCCCTCCACGATAACCGGCAAAGGGGCCGCGCAGAGCGGGGGTTGACAAGATTCCCGGGCCCCCGGACTGGGGCATTGACCCGCTGGCATATGCCAGAAGCATGCCCCAGTCGCCGGGCCCGGTGTTCTGCCTGGTCACGCGGTGTAGTCAGAGCACCGCGCTGAGGAACTCCCGCGTGCGGTCCTGCTCCGGCTCGCTGAAGATCTTCTCGGGCGGGCCCGCCTCGATGACCCGGCCCGCGTCGAACATCAGTACCTGGTCGGAGATGTCCCGGGCGAAGTTCATCTCGTGGGTCACGCAGAGCATCGTGATGTCCGTGGAACGGGCGATGTCCCGCAGCACGTCGAGCACGCCCGCGACCAGCTCCGGGTCGAGCGCGCTGGTCACCTCGTCAAGGAGCAGCACCTGCGGCCGCATCGCCAGCGCCCGGGCGATCGCCACCCGCTGCTGCTGCCCGCCGGACAACTGCGCCGGGTGCGCGTCGCACTTGTCGGACAGGCCCACCATCTCCAGCAGGCCCTTGGCCCGCTCCACGGCCTCGTCCTTGGACATGCCGAGGACGGTGACCGGTGCCTCGGTGATGTTCCGCAGCACCGACATGTTCGGGAACAGGTTGAACTGCTGGAAGACCATCCCGATCTTCTTGCGGACCTCCCGGACCTCCTTGTCGGAGGCCGGGAACAGCTTCTGCCCGTCGACCGTGATCGTGCCCTCGTCGGGCTTGAGCAAGGTCATCAGCAGCCGCAGGATCGTGGTCTTGCCGGACCCGGACGGTCCGATCAGGGTGACGTGCTTGCCGGCGTCGACCGAGAAGTCCAGGTGGTCCAGGACGGTGTTGCTCCCGAACCGCTTGGTCACCTGCTCCAGCCGGATCAGCTCGCCGGTGCTCCTGGCGGGGTTCTTCTCGGGATTGGGGAGAGTGTCAGTGGGCAAGGCGTCGCTCCAGGGATCGCAGGAGAAGGGATGCCAGATAGGAAATGACGATGAAGGCCACTCCGATCACCGTGAGCGGCTCGGTGAACTGGAAGTGCTCCTGCGAGAACAGGCGCGCGTGACCGAGCATCTCCAGCACGGTGATCGCCATCAGCATCGGGGTGTCCTTGAGCATGGCGATGACGTAGTTGCCGAGCGCCGGGACGACCCGGCGCACCGCCTGCGGAAGGATCACCGCGGTCCATGTCCGGCGCAGCGGCAGGTTCAGCGCCGTCGCCGCCTCCCACTGGCCGACCGGCACGGCCTCGATACCGGCGCGGTAGACCTGCATCGTGTAGGTCGAGTAGTGCAGCCCGATCGCGAAGACGCCCGTGGCGAACGCCGAGAAGGTCAGGCCCCACTCGGGCAGCACGTAGTAGAGGAAGAACAGCTGCACCAGCAGCGGGGTGTTGCGGACGAACTCCGTGACGGCGCCGACCGGCCAGGTCACCCAGCGCGTCGGCAGCCGCATCAGCAGCGCCCACACCAGGCCCAGCACGAACGAGATCAGCGAGCCGATCACCAGGATCTGCAGGGTGACCAGCAGACCTTCCCAGAAGTCCGGCATGAAGTCGGAGACCGCGCTCCAGTCCCAGTTCATCGGACCCCCTCCACCACGACCGGCTCAGGCGCCCGGGTCTTGCTGTCGGGCTTCTTCCCGACACCGGTCTTGAGCTTCTTCTCCAGCCCGCGCATGACCCGGGTGAGCAGGAAGGCGATCACGAAGTAGATGAGCAGGATGTACGTGTAGATCTCCGCGCTCTCCTGGAGCGCCAGCCGCACCAGGTTGCCGCTGAACGCCAGGTCGCCCATGCCCATGACCGACACCAGGGCGGTGCCCTTGAGGAGTTCGATGAGCAGGTTGGAGAACGGCGGGATCATCTCCGGCACCGCCTGCGGCAGCAGGATCAGCCGCATCCGCTGCCAGGGCGTGAAGCTGAGGGCGATCCCGCCCTCCTTCTGCGCCGGGTCGACGGCGCTCAGCGCGCCGCGCACGATCTCCGAACCGTACGCCCCGTATGTCAGGCCGAGCGCCAGCGTGCCCGCCCACAGCGGCACCAGCTGCCAGCCGAAGGCCGGGGGCAGCACGAAGAACACCCAGAAGATCATCACCAGGGCCGAGGTCCCGCGGAACACCTCGGTGTAGAAGCCCGCCAGGAAGCGGACGATCCACAGCCGGTGGGTGCGCGCGACGCCGACCACGAAGGACACCGCAGCCGCCAGCAGCGCGCTGCACACGAGCAACTGGATGGTGACCCAGACGCCCTTGAGTACGAGTTCCCAGAGTCCCGAGGTCATCCGCCGCAGAGCTCCTTCGCGGTCAGATCCGTCATCTCGGCCTCGGTGAAACCGAACGGCTTGAGGATGCGGAAGAGTTCGCCGCTCTTCTTGAGCTTGCGCAGCTCGACGTTGAAGGCGTCGCGCAGCTTGGTCTCGGTCGGCCGGAACGCGAAGGCGCCCCCATCGACGTGCGGCTTGCCGCCCACGATCGGCTTGAAGGGCTCGGTGGCCTCCGTCTTGGCGGACTTCTTCACCACCTCGCGAACGGTGAGCGCCGTACCGGCGAACACGTCCACGCGGCCCGCCTCGACGGCGTTCAGCCCCGCCACCTGGTCCGGGACGATGAGGATGTCGCTCTCCTTGTACCCCGCCTCCACGGCGTACTGGATCTCGGCGTATCCGGTCCCGGTGGCGAACTTCGCCTTCTTCTCGACGACGTCCTTGTAGCTGCGCAGCCCCTTCGGGTTGCCCTTGCGGACGATGAACGCGTCGAGCATCTGGTAGTCGGGGTCGGAGAAGATGACCTGCTCGCAGCGCTCGGGGTTGACGTACATCCCGGCGGCGACGACGTCGAACTGCTGGGAGTTCAGGCCCGGGATGAGCGAGCCGAACTCGGTCGGCACGGGCTGCACCCGGTCGACGCCGAGACGCTTGAAGATCACCTTGGCCAGTTCCGGTGCCTCACCGGTCAGCTCGCCGTTCGTGTCGATGAACCCGAACGGGATCTCACCGGCGATGCCGAGGCGGACGACGCCCGCGGCCCGGAGCCGGTCGAGCAGGTCACCGCCCTCGGTGCTCGACGCCGTGGCCACACGACTGCATCCGGCGGCGCCCAGCGCGCCGAGCGCCGCGACCCCCGCGAGCAGCGACCGGCGTGTGGGCCTGGATACGGCCTGGGTTATGGGTTCCGGACTTCTCAGTGGGCTTCTCTGTGGTGGAGCCATGGGCGCGCGGCTACCCGACCGCACCCGGGTTATGCCGATCTTTTCAAGCCCCGCACGTCTCCCCGTGCGCCCTTGACCGCGGGGACGGCGGGCACTCCCATGGAGGCATGGCTGATCGATATATCGAAGTCTCGCTGGTCAAGCGCGACGTGACCTGCCGGGCCAAGCTCCTGGACGACCGCGCGCCGATCACCTGCGCGACCGTCTGGGACGCCCTTCCGCTGGCCGGCGACGTCTACCACGCGAAGTACGCACGCAATGAGATCTACGCCCTTTTCCCGCCTTTCGCCGAAACCGAGCCACCCCTGGAAAACCCGACAGTCACTCCCATTCCGGGTGACCTGTGCTATTTCGCCTTCGCGGGTACGGAGTTGGGGACGAAGTCCTACGGCTACGACCGCGAGGTCCGCGCCGGGACCACGCTCGTCGACCTGGCCCTGTTCTACGAGCGCAACAACCTGCTGCTGAACGGCGACGTGGGCTGGGTGCCCGGCATCGTCTGGGGCCAGATCGTCGAGGGCCTGGACACCATGGCCGAGGCGTGCAACGACCTGTGGCGGTCGGGCGCGGCGGGGGAGACGCTCAGCTTCCGGCGGGCCTGAGCCGGCCGGCGGACGCCACGCCGGCCTCGTACAGCGCGTGGGCCGCCCGCAGCACCAGATCGTCCCGGTGCCGGGCGGCCACGAGCTGGAGACCGATCGGCAGGCCGTCCCCGTCGGCGCCGACCGGCACGCTCGCCGCGGGCTGCTGCGTCATGTTGAACGGGTACGTGAACGGCGTCCAGCCCGTCCAGCGCCGGTGGCCGGATCCTTTCGGTACCTCGACGCCCGCCTCGAACGCCGTGATCGGCAGGGTCGGCGTGACGAGCAGGTCGTAGGAGTCGTGGAAGCGGCCCATCCGGCGCCCCAGGTCCATCCGGACGTCCACCGCGGCCAGGTAGTCCAGCGCCGAGTAGCGGGCGCCTTGTGTGCAGATCTCGCGCAGGCCCGGGTCCAGCAGTTCCCGCTGCTTCGGTCCGAGATGCTCGGTCACCCGGGCCGCCCCGCTGAACCACAGGGTGTGGAAGGCCTCCACCGGTTCGGTGAGGTCCGGGTCGGTCTCCGTGACAAAGGCGCCGAGCTCCGCCAGCCGCTGCACGGCGTGACGCACCGCCGACGCGACCTCCGGACGCACCGCCACCTGCCCGCCCAGCGACGGCGAGTACGCCACGCGCAGCCCGCGCACCCCGCCCGTCAGGCCGTCCGTGTACGCCCCTGGCGGCGGTGCGAGCGCCGACCAGTCACGCGAGTCCGGGTGCCCGATGACGTCCATCAGCAGCGCCGCGTCCGCCGCGTCCCGGGTCATCGGCCCGACGTGCGCCAGCGTGCCGAACGCGCTCGCCGGGTAGAGCGGCACCCGCCCGTACGTCGGCTTCAGCGCGAAGATCCCGCAGAACGACGCCGGGATGCGGACACTGCCGCCGCCGTCCGTGCCCAGCGACAGCGGTCCCGCGCCGAGCGCCACGGCCGCCGCGCTGCCGCCGCTGGACCCGCCGGCGGTGCGCGAGGGGTCGTACGGGTTGCGCGTCACCCCGCTCAGCGGCGAGTCCGTCACGCCCTTCCAGCCGTACTCGGGGGTCGTCGTCTTGCCGATGAAGACCGCCCCGTGCTCCCGCATGCGGGCCACGGACGGGGCGTCCTCGTCCCAGCGCCCCGCCGGATCCACGGCCTTCGAACCGCGCAGGGTCGGCGCGCCGCGCAGCAGCAGGATGTCCTTCACCGTGACCGGCACCCCGTCCAGCAGCCCCTGCGGCTCACCGCGCCGCCAGCGCTCCTCCGACTCCCGGGCCCGGGCCAGCGCGTCCTCGGCGGTCAGCCGGACGAAGGCGTTCACCTCCGGCTGGATCGCCTCGGCCCGCTCCAGGGCCGCGCGGGTCGCCTCCACGGGGCTCCACTCGCCCTTGCGGTAGCCGTCGAGGAGCCGTACGGCGGTCAGCTCGGTGAGCTCGGTCATGCACCCTCCAAGGAACGTCAGTGTCCGGGTACATACCCGCGCTGTTTGTCGACCACGTTCTCCAGCGGCTTTCCGGCGGCCCACAACTCGTACAGCTCAATGAACTGGGCGCCGAGCTCGTCCCGCCAGCCGACGATGTCGCCGCTCATGTGCGGGGACACGATCAGGCCCGGGACCCGCCACAGCGGGCTGTCGGGGGTCAGGGGCTCGGACTCGAAGACGTCCAGGGCGGCGCCCGCGATCCAGTGCTTGGCCAGGGCCTCGGCGAGCGCGTCCTCGACGACCAGCTGGCCGCGTCCGATGTTGACGAACCGGGCGGACGGCTGCATCACGCCGAAGCGGCGGGCGTCGAACATGCCGTGCGTCTGATCGGTGAGCGGCGCCGCCGCGATCACCCAGTCGGCGCGCGCCAGCAGCCGGTCCAGATCCTCCGGGCCGTGCACACCGGTGCGCGCGGCGCGGCCCACGAGGGCCGTCGTGATGTCCAGCGCCTCCAGCGTGCGGGCGATCGCCCGGCCGATCGGTCCGGTGCCGACGACGACGGCCCGGCTCCCGGCGACCTTCTGCGACTCGCGGTGCCGCCAGGTCCGCTCCCGTTGCAGCTGAAGCGTGCGCGGCAGGTCCTTGGCCATGGCCAGCACGAGCGCGGCGACGTACTCGGCGATCGGCTGGTCGAAGATGCCGCGCGCGTTCGTCACCACCGTGTCGGAGGCGGCGAGTTCCGGGCACATCAGATGGTCCACACCGGCGCTCGCCGTATGCACCCAGCGTGGCCGTGGACCCTCGCCGGGCCAGGCGTCCCGTACGGCGCGTGAGGTGAAATCCCACACCAGAAGTACATCCGCACGCGGGAGGCGTGCGGCGAGACCCTCCGCGTCGGTGTGTTCGATACGGGCGCGGCCGGTGAGGCTCCCGAGGCTGGGGAGGGGTTCGGCGTCCAGGACGAGCAGGGTGGGGGTGGGCATGAGCAGCCGTTTCTCCAGCCGTGCGGCGGGGGGCGGCCTGCCTTCGGGAGGCGGCCGGTGACGACGAGTTAACACGGTGTTGACCAGGGAATGATCCGGGCGGATTGACCACGCTCGCACCCGAACCTACCGTCGTCAACACGGGCGTTCCCACGATCCGTTGCACACTCGTTGCCCAGTGTGAGGCCGGTGCCCTGCCATGGACGTCTCATTTCTCGGCGGGCCCAGCCCGCAGCGCGGGGTCGGCGTCGTCGCCCCCTTCGACTTCGCTCTCGACCGCGAGCTGTGGCGGTGGGTGCCGGACGAGGTCTCCTTGCACATGACACGAACACCGTTCGTCCCCGTCGAGGTCAGCCTCGATCTCGCCCGCATGGTCAGCGAACACCAGACGCTGGGCGAGGCGGTCGGCACACTCAACGCGATCGCCCCCGAGGTCATCGCCTACGCCTGCACATCGGGCAGTTTCGTCGGCGGCGTCATGGGCGAGCGCGCGATGTGCGAGGCGATGAGCCGGGCGGGCGCCGTACCGGCGATCACCACCTCGGGCGGGCTGCTGGAAGCCCTGGTGGAGCTGGATGTACGGCGGGTGGCGCTGGTGACGCCGTACACGGTGTCGGTGACGCAGGCGCTGGAGGCCTATGTGGCCCAGGCGGGCGTCACGATCTCCGGCTGTGCCTTCATGGGCCTGACCCGGCACATCTGGAAGGTCACCTACCGGGAGGTCGTGGACATGGCGCGGCAGGCCGTACGCGACGACGCCGACGCCCTGTTCATCAGCTGCACCAACCTGCCCACCTACGACGTCATCCCCCAACTGGAGGCCGAGCTGCGCATCCCGGTGATCTCGGCCAACCAAGTGACGATGTGGGCGGCGCTGCGCCGACTGGGTACCCGTGCGGTGGGACCGTATCAAGCGCTGATCAATCCGGAGGCGCGTGCCGGTCTCGGATCGCCGGGGGCGAACGCCGGTCCCGTCGTGCCGGAAGAAGAGCAGCAGGAAGGCTGGACATGACAGCACTGGGATTTCTCTACCCGGGCCACTCGGCTGAGGACGACTATCCGCGCATCGAGCAGTTGCTGGGCAGCGACATCCGGGTGGACCTGGTGCACACCGACATCGGTGAGGACGCGCACCGGGTGGACGCGCTGCTGGAGATGGGCTCCGCCGGCCGGCTGGCGGCGGGCGTGCAGGAGCTGCGGCACGCCGGCGCGGACGCCGTGGTGTGGGCCTGCACCAGCGGCAGCTTCGTCTACGGCTGGGACGGCGCGCAGGAGCAGGTGCGCACCCTGGCGCAGACCGCCGGCATGCCGGCCTCCTCGACGTCCTTCGCGTTCGTGCACGCGGTACGGGAGCTGGGGGCGCGCCGGGTCGCCATCGGCGCGACGTACCCGGACGACGTGGCGCAGCTGTTCGCCGAGTTCCTGCGGGCGGACGGCGTCGAGGTCGTCTCGGTGAAGAGCTCCGGCATCATCACGGCAGCCGAGGTCGGCACGTGGGGCGAGGCGGAACTCCTGGCCATGGCCCGGCACTCCGACCACCCCGACGCCGATGCCCTCCTCCTGCCCGACACGGCCCTGCACACGGCGGCCCACATCTCGGCCCTGGAGAAGGACCTCGGCAAGCCGGTCCTCACCGCCAACCAGGTCACGGTCTGGGAGGCCCTCCGCCTGGCGGACCGCCGCGTGAACGCGCCGGAACTGGGGGCGCTGTTCACGAGGGAGCCGATCGTCCAGGCGTGAGCGCGCCGTCCTCGCCGCCTGCACGGCTTCACGTTCTCCGTTCGGGCGGCGGGGGCGGGGGATACGGCGGCGGGGGCGCGGAAGGCGGTTCCCGGCGGCGGCGACGGGACAGGGCGTACGGGAACACGAACCCCACGGCTCCCCCCGCGGCGCCGCCGACCAGCATGGCCAGCGGAAAGTCCCAGCTGATACCGGAGTCGAACAGCTCCTGCGGCCCTGCGACCACGCACCCGAAAAGACCCGCCGCGAACGCGCCGCGCCAACGGTCGCGCAGACCCGGCCCCTTCCTGCTCATGACGGCGCCCGTCCGGTCCTCGCGCGACGCCACCGAAGCACGCGCAGCACCACATAGGCGACAAGAGTGACCGAGAAGATCACGCCGACTGTCGCTCGAGCCACCAGCCAGGCGATTCCCCCCGGGTCCCAGACGGCCTCGACCAGATTCATGCCGACGGCAACGGCGAACGCCGCTTTGAGCCGGGTGGCCGCGGCCGCCACCCGGTACGCCGGGGGCGTGCCCTGCGCGGTCGGCTTCGTCTCGGGATCGTTCGCCATGGATTCCACCTCGGGTGAGCGAACTCGACCGCCTGCTCCCTCTGCCCTGCCCTCGAACACGCCTTCTATGTGGGCCGGAATCGGTCCCACCTCTTATTCGGTACGGACCGGGGCATAGGTGCTCCAACAGCCCGCCCCAACCTGAGGAATACTCAACTCCGCCGCACCAGACGCCGCTTGGGTTGTCCGAAAGCGCGTTCCCCTTCAGTTGTCCATCCCGGGCACACTGGCCACGTCCGCAGCCAGTCGTGCCGTGAAGGACTCCCCGATGGCCGAAACGGGCCCGTTCAGATCTTCTGTAAGCGCTGTCCAGCTGTCCGGGCGCCTGCTGTGCTGGAGCCTGGCGGCGGCGATGATCACCGCCGCGGTGGACGCCGTCCTCGATCCGCGGGCGGACTGGTGGGGTGCCGTGTGGTCCCTGCCCTGGTGGCTCGCCTGTGGAGCCGCCCTCGCGTGGATCGTGCTCCGCGTCCGCGAGAAGGCCGCCCGGCAGCCCCCGAACGGCGGGGCGCGGAGCGACTGGGAGCAGGCCGCCTGACCTGCGGCACCTCCCGGGAATAACCGGAGACAGTCCCCTGTTAGAGCCGGAACGACAGCACACGGCCCACAGCAGGAGGCACCCCACCGTGGCGGCAGACGAGATACGCGGCGCAGCGCAGGGCAGCGCCCCCGTCCCCCTCTCCGTACTGGACCTGGTCACCGTAGGGGCCGGCCGCACCGCCTCCGACGCGCTGCGCACCAGCGTCGACCTGGCCCGCCTCGCGGAGGCCCGCGGCTTCCACCGCTACTGGGTCGCCGAGCACCACTCCATGCCCGGTGTGGCCTCGTCGTCCCCGGCCGTGATCCTGGCCCACCTCGCCGCCCACACCGACCGCATCCGCCTCGGCTCGGGCGGTGTGATGCTGCCCAACCACGCCCCGCTCGTCATCGCCGAGCAGTTCGGGACGCTGGAGGCCATGGCCCCGGGCCGCATCGACCTCGGGCTCGGCCGCGCGCCGGGTACGGACGGTGCCACGGCCGCCGCCCTGCGCCGCACCGACCGGCTCAGCGAGGGCGCCGACGACTTCCCCCAGCAGCTCGCCGAGCTGACCCGGTTCCTCGACGACGACTTCCCCGACGGGCATCCCTACCGCCGTATCCACGCCGTACCGGGGCCGGTCCAGGCCACGTCCCCCGGCGGCGTCCAGTCCCCGCACCGCCCGCCGGTCTGGCTGCTCGGCTCGTCCGGCTTCAGTGCCCGCCTGGCCGGCGTCCTCGGACTGCCCTTCGCCTTCGCGCACCACTTCTCGGCGCAGAACACCGTCCCGGCCCTGGACCTGTACCGGGAGTCCTTCCAGCCGTCCGCCGTGCTCGACGAGCCCTACGCCCTCATCGGCGTCTCCGCGCTCGCCGCCGACGAGGAGCGGGAGGCCCGCCGCCAGGTCCTGGCCGCCGCGCTCAGCATGGTCCGGCTGCGCACCGGACGCCCCGGCCTCGTGCCCAGCCCCGAGGAGGCGGAGGCCTACGAGTTCAGCCCGATGGAGCGCGAGTTCGTCGACTCCTGGAACGCCAACGTCATCCACGGCACCCCGGACGAGGTCCGCTCCGGCCTGGACGACCTCGCCAAACGCACCGGCGCCGACGAGCTGATGATCACGGCCAACGCGCACGGCGGTGACGTACGCGTCCGCAGCTACGAACTGATCGCCGACGCCTACGGGTTGCCGACCCCCGCCTGAACACCCGGCGTGCCCAGCAGCTCGGAGATGCGGTCGGGCGGCACCGGACGGGAGTAGAGCCAGCCCTGTCCGGTGTCGCAGCCGATGCGCCGCAGCCGGGTCGCCTGGGCCGAGGTCTCCACGCATTCGGCCGTGACGGTCAGTCCGAGCCGGTGGGCGAGCTGGATCATCGCCTCGACCACGACCTCGTCGGCCGGGTTGGGGCGGGCGGCCGTGCTGTCCCGGTCGTCGTACTGGAAGCCGCGGACGAACGTGCCGTCCAGCTTCAGTACGGACACCGGCAGGCGGCTGAGGTAGGCCAGGTTCGAGTAGCCGGTGCCGAAGTCGTCGATGGCGATGCGCACGCCCATGTCGCTGAGGGCCTTCAGGGTCTGGAGCGGCCGGCCGGCCGAGCCCATCACCGCCGACTCGGTGAGCTCCAGCTGGAGCAGGTGCGGCGCGAGGCCCGTCTCGGCCAGGGTCTCCGCCACGTCCGCCACCAGGTCGGAGTCCCAGACCTGACGGACCGCCACGTTCACGCTCACGAAGATCGGCGGCTCGTCGGGGTGGTCCAGCTGCCAGCGACGGGCCTGTCCGCAGGCCGTGCGCAGCACCCAGCGGCCCAGCGGAACGATCGAACCGTCCTCCTCGGCAAGTCCGATGAACCGATTCGGCGTCAGTACGCCGAACTGAGGATGATTCCAGCGGATGAGCGCCTCGACCCCGTGCAGCCGGTCGTCCTCCATGCCGACCAGCGGCTGGTACTCCAGCCGGAACTCGCCCCGGTCGATGGCCGGCCGCAGCGTGGAGGCGAGGGCCTGGCGGGTCATCCGGTGGGCGTTGCGCTCCGGGTCGAACAGGGTCCAGCGGGACTTGCCGTCGGCCTTGGCCCAGTAGAGCGTGGTGTCCGCCGCCTGCATCAGGGCGGTGGCGGTCGTCCCGGCCGCGTGCCGCTCGACGACCCCGATCGACGCCGAGACCGACAGCCGCTGCCCGGAGATGTCGAACGGGCCCTGGACCGCCTCCAGCACCGACTCGGCCAGCTCGGCCAGTTGCTCGGTGCCGGTGGAGTCCTCGACGAGCAGCGCGAACTCGTCACCGCCGAGCCGGGCCACCAGCGGGATGCTGGTCCGGGAGTGGCCGGCCTCGTCCGCGCAGCGCGACAGGCGCTCGGCGACGGCGGCCAGCAGCCGGTCGCCCACGCGGTGGCCGAGGGTGTCGTTGATGGCCTTGAAGCCGTCCAGGTCCAGGTAGCACAGGCCGATCCGGCCCGTGCCGCTCTGCTCGTACGACTCCGCCTCCAGCGCGGCCGACAGCCGTTCGAAGAACAGGGTGCGGTTGGGCAGCCGGGTCACCGGGTCGTGCATCTGCAAGTGCCGCAGCCGGGCCTGGAGTTCGCGGCGGGAGCTGATGTCGGCGACGGTCAGCAGGACTGCCCGGTCCTCGGCGGGCAGCGGGGCGACCGTCACCTGCACCCACAGCGAGCGTCCGTCGGGGTGCTTGAGACGGCGCGTGCAGCGCAGCCGGGACTGCCGCCCGCGCAGCACCTCGCGGTACGCGTGCCAGGTGCGGGCGTCGGAGGTGAGGTCGACCAGATCGGCGGCGACGGACCCGGCCAGCTCGCCCGGGGCGCTGCCGAGCAGCGTGGCGAGTGAGTCGTTCGCGCTGACGACCATCCCCTCGCGGTCGACGACGGCCATGGCGAGTGGGGCGGCCGTGAAGACGGAGCGGTACGGCGCGGGCGCCGGGGGCTCGGTACGGGGAGACGTGTCGATCTCACTCTCTGTGACGACCGGCCGGTCGAGGTCTGCCGCGGGCGCCGGCCCTTCGGAGGTTCCGCTCACCGCTCGCTCCCGCATGTATTCGATCTCTGTTCGTGCAGGAAAGGTCAGGAAAGTGTGCCGATCATAGAGGCTGGCACCGGGGCCTTCCAGCCGGTGTCCAGTGTTCCCGACCAGTCCGCGCTTCTGCCAGATCGTTTCTGCTCACGCCTGGACGGCTTCTTCAGGCCCCCGACCAGTTGTGACGTTCCGTGAGTGTTTCCGGGGTGTCGGCTTCCGCGCTTTTTCGGCCTCTTCACCCGACTGGTGCAGGCAAACAGGACGCAGTACGACAAATCATCACAGGCTGGGTGCGGTGTCCCGCGAACCGTACCCGGAGGTACCCGTGCCGCGTCAGTTCCCGCGCGCCCGACTGCGCAGCACCGCGGCCGTGTTCACCACCATGTCGGCGCTCGCCGCGACCTCCCTCGGCACCGGCCCGTCGGCCGCCGAACCCGACTCGGTCGCGCCCTGCGCCCTCACCCGCACCGACGCCCACCACTCGGAGGGCCTGGACACCTGGAACGCCGCCTATCCGCGCCCGGCCCGGGCCCTGGACGCGGTCATGGTCTTCCTGTCCTTCCCGGACGCCCACCCGCTGACCACGCCGCAGGAGCTGACCGCCGACCACTTCCCGGCCACCACCCGTTTCTTCGAACGCGCCTCCTACGGGCGTTTCACCCTGCGCCCGCACTCGCTGGCGCACTGGATCCAGATGCCGCAGCCGTCCACGGCGTACGCCATACAGCGCGACTGGGGCGCCGAGCACCGGGCCGCGTACCTGCGGGACGCGCTCTCCGTGGCCGACCCGCGGGTCGACTTCTCCCGCTACGACGTCGTGTACTTCGTCGCCGACCCGGACGCGCCCGGAGTGGACTCCGATGCGACCAAGGTGGTCAACCTCACGAGTCCGATGCGGGCCGACGGCACCGACCTGCGCCGGGTCGTCATGGTGTTCGAGCAGCACCCGCCGGACCGGCTCGTTCTCGCCCATGAGACCGGGCACGTGTTCGACCTGCCCGACCTCTATCACCGGCCCGTGGACGGCAAGGGCGACTGGGACACGCACGTCGGCGACTGGGACCTGATGGGCAGCCAGTTCGGACTGGCCCCCGACCTGTTCGGCTGGCACAAGTGGAAGCTGGGCTGGCTGGAGCGGCGGCAGGTGCGGTGCGTGCAGGACGCCGGGCCCGCCCGGCTGACCCTGGAGCCGCTGGCGGCCGGGCCCGGGGTGCCGGTGGCGGGTGCGGCGGGGGCGCCCGCCTTCGGTCTCGGGCGGGGCACCAAGCTCGCGGTGATGCGTACCGGACGTGACAGCGTGCTCGCCTTCGAGGCGCGCGGGCCGGTGGGCAACGACGTGGCCGCCTGCCGGCAGGGAGTGCTCGTGTACCGGGTGCGGGGAGAGGCGCAGTCCGGGGGTGGTCCGATCGAGGTGATCGACGCCCATCCGGAAACCGAGGCCTGCTGGGAGGACTCGGTCTACCCGCCCCTCGCGGACGCGCCGATCGGCCCCGGGGAGAGCTTCACGGTGCCGGGGGAGGGGGTCCGGGTGGAGGTGGAGGGGCGTACGGCGTCCGGGGCCTGGACGGTGAAGATCACCGCGGGCCGCTGAAGGTGCCCGTCACGAGCACGCAGAAGGCCCCTCGCTCTCGCGAGGGGCCTTTGCCGTCTGTGCGCCGCCAGGGACTCGAACCCCGGACCCGCTGATTAAGAGTCAGCTGCTCTAACCAACTGAGCTAGCGGCGCCTGCTGACCGGATCAGTTTAGCGGACCTCGAAGGGTGCTCCGGACCGGGCCGCCGTGCCTCCGTCAGCGTGATCACTCGGAGACTCTGTGTGAGATGTTCACCCCGTGCCCATGAAATCTCCACTGTCTCGGATCTTTCTTCGCACAGAAGTATGACGGGCGACAGAGCACGAACCCGAATCGGCATCGAAAGGCACCAATCATGGGGGTCTCAATGCAGCACCGTTTCGAGTCCGTCGAAGAGCCCACCGCCCCGGCCGCGCACCGCTCCCGCCTGGTGATCGAGGACCTGGACGGCGGCTGGGCGCGGGGCGGCGTCGTGGCCGGCGTCTGCTGGGTCGCCGCGGTCGAGGCGGCCGGTTCCACGGCCCTCGGACAGCTCGCGGCATGACCGCTCACGGGGGGAAGCGGGCCGCTGTGGCGGCGGACGGCGAGAGACCGAGAGTCGGATTCAAACTCCACCTGCGTCCGGTCGTCGTCCCCGGGGAGGCCGCCTATCTGGTGTCGCGACACGGCGTGACCGCTCTGCGCGGCGAGCACGCCGAGGTCCTGGTGCCGCTGCTCGACGGAACGCGTGAGCTGGAGGACGTCCTGCGCGAAGCCGCCCGGGAACTCGACTCCGAGTCCGTCCTCAGTTCACTGAACGCCCTGACCACCGCCGGCCTGCTGCGTCTGCACCCCCGGGCCGTGCCATCCGTCGAGACGGGTGGCACGGCCCGTGCCGCGGAGGCCTACTGGGACCTGGCGGGCCTCGACGGAGCGGCGACCGCGACCCGGCTCGGGCGCGCGGCCCTGCGGCTGGTGGTGCTGGGCGGTGTCGACCCCGGGACGGTGCGGGACGCCTGCCGGGCCAACGGGGTCAACCTCGCCCCCGAGGGCGCGGACGCGGACCTCTCGCTCGTCCTGTGCGACGACTACCTGTCGCCGGAACTGCGCGAGGTCGACGCGGCCCACCGGGACCGGGGCAGGCCCTGGCTGCTCGCCCGGGTCTGCGGGGCCGAGCCCTGGGTCGGACCGTTCTTCCGGCCCGACGGCGGGTTCTGCTGGAACTGCCTGGCGACCCGGCTCACCGGGCACCGGCGCACCGAGGGCCCGCTGCGCCGCGCCCTCGGCATCGAGGGGCCCCTGGCCAGGCCCGTCGCCTCGCTCGCCGCGGGGCGGGCCATCGCCGTCGGCATGGCGGTCCTGGAGGCCGCCAAGTGGCTGGCCGGGGTCCGGAACGGCTCGCAGGGCGAGGTGCACACCTTCGACACGATCCGGATGCGGGCCTCGGCGCACCGGGTGGCCCGGCTGCCGCAGTGTTCCGTGTGCGGCGACCCCGGCATCGTGGCCGAGCGGGTCGCGCGGCCCTTCGTCCCCGAGTCGCGCCCCAAGGCGCCGTCCGCGACGGGCGGCGGGCACCGGGCGCTCACCTGCGAGCAGATGGTGGCCCGGCACGGCCACCTCGTCGACCCGGTGACCGGCATCATCAAGGAGATCCGGCCCGCCCCACGCTCCCCGGAGGGTCTCGACTCCTGCGTCTCCGGGCCCAACCTCGCCGTGGCCGCGCACACCCTCGCCGGACTGCGTGCCGGACTGCGGGCGCTCAGCGGAGGGAAGGGGCTGACCGAGACGGAGGCGCGGGTCAGTGCCCTGTGCGAGGCGGTGGAACGCTACAGCGGCACCCGGCACGGCGACGAGCCCGTCGTCCGCGACACCTACCGCGCGCTCGGGGACGAGGCCGTGCACCCGTACGCCTGCCAGCTGTACCACGAGCGGCAGTTCCGCGACCGGGAGCGCTGGAACGCCCGCCACTCCAGCTTCCAGTACGTGCCCGAGCCGTTCGACGAGAACCGGCCGACGGAGTGGACCCCCGTGTGGTCCCTGACTTCCGGCACCCGCCGGCTGCTGCCCACCTCGATGCTGTACTTCGCGCCGGGCGGCACGGCGCCGGACGGCCTGTACGCCGACTCCAACGGCAGCGCGGCGGGCAGCAGCCGGGAGGACGCCCTGGTTCAGGGCTTCCTGGAGGTCGTCGAGCGGGACGCGGTCGCCCTGTGGTGGTACAACCGCACCCGTCAGGCGGCGGTCGACGTCGACGCGTTCGCCGAGCCGTACGCCCAGCGGATCCGCGCGGTGTGCGGCCGGCTGGGCCGCGAGCTGTGGGTCCTCGACCTCACCTCGGACCTGGGGATCCCGGTGATGGCCGCACTGTCCCGGCGTACCGACAAGCCCGCCGAGGACGTGATCTTCGGGTTCGGTGCGCACTTCGACCCGCGGGTGGCGCTGCGCCGGGCCCTGACGGAGCTCGGCCAGCTGCTGCCGGCCGTGTGCCACGCGCGGCCGGACGGCACCGGGTACGCCCTCGCCGACCCCGAGCCGCTGAGCTGGTGGCGCAGCGCCACGCTCGCCAACCAGCCCTATCTGGCGCCGGATCCGCAGTGCCCGGCACGGACCCCGGCGACCTGGCCCTACGTGCCTCGCGCGGACCTCCTCGAGGACGTCACGGCCATCACCCGGCTGCTGCGCGACCGGGGCATGGACCTCCTGGTGCTCGACCAGACCAGGCCGGACTTGGAGGTTCCGGTCGTGAAGGTCGTGGTGCCGGGGATGCGTCACTTCTGGGCGCGGTTCGCCCCCGGGCGGCTCTACGACGTGCCCGTGGCGATGGGGCGGGTCGCCGCCCCGACGCCGTACGAGGAGCTCAACCCGGTGCCGCTCTTCGTCTGACCTCCCATTTCCCCCTGTAAGGCCTTCTTCCCGACGCACCACGAACAAGCGGCCTTTGAGCGGTCTCAGTGGTCCTTTGCATGATTGTCACGGCCTTCGCTTATCATCCCCAAAACCGCGCACGCAGTTGCGAGAAGAGGCCGCGAACGATGGACCATCAGGACCGGTTACACATCGCCGATCGCGGAGACGGGGACGATGGCGCGGCATCCCCGTCGACGCGCAGCCGGGACGTACCCGCTCCTCGGGTCGCCAGGATGATCCTCTGGGTGGCGCTCCTCAGCTTCACGCTGGTCACCACCCTCAACCTCCTGGACGTCGGCCTCTCGGAGAACGAGCTGTGGTTCGCGCTCGGCGCCCAGGCCGTGATCTCGGCACTGCAACTCAGACACTCCGCGCCCGGTGCCAACCGGGCGCCCCTGTGGAACCGGTGTCTCACGCTGGGCGTCCAGGCGCTGCTCACCTATCTGCCGCTGCTGGTCTTCCGCGCCGAATGGGGCTCGATGGCGGGCTTCCTGGCCGGCTCGGTGCTGCTCCTGCTGCCGCCGCGCATCGGCTGGTCCCTGTACGGCGTCACCGGGATCAGCCTGCTCGTGCCGTCCCTCATCGAGCACCGCTCGGTCCTCGACACCGTCTACCTGTGCCAGTCGACCATGCTGACCGGCCTGATCACCTTCGGCCTGTCGCGGCTGAGCGAGCTGGTCAAGGAAGTGCACGCCGCACGCGGCGAGCTGGCGCACATGGCGGTGACCGAGGAACGGCTGCGCTTCGCCCGTGACCTGCACGACCTGCTCGGCTTCAGCCTGTCCACGATCACGCTCAAGAGCGAGCTCATCCACCGCCTCATCCCCGGTCATCCGGAGCGGGCCATGGAGGAGATCGAGGACGTCCTGACGGTCGCGCGCGACTCCCTGGCCGATGTGCGCAGGGTGGCCCGTGGCTTTCAGGACATGTCCCTGGAACGGGAGATCAACTCGGCGCGGTCCGTGCTCGGCGCCGCCGACATCGGCGTGGACATCCGGGTGGACCTGGGCGAGGTCAGTCCGCGCTCCGATTCGGTCCTCGCCGCCGTCCTGAGGGAGGCCGTGACGAACGTGCTGCGGCACAGCCTGGCCGGACACTGCGCCATCGAGGCGGTACGCATGGGAGAAAGGGTTCGCCTGACGGTCGTCAACGACGGTGTCCAGGCGGGGTACAGCGACCCCTCTCCGGACGGCGGAAGCGGCCTGTCGAACCTGGAGGCCAGAGTGCGGGCCATCGGCGGCACGGTACGGGCCGGTCGCCTCGACGACCGCACCTTCCGCCTCGTCGCCGAGGTTTGCGCACAGCCCGGGAACGCCCAAATACCGGTAGGTGAAGGGGAGTTGAAGGTCGAGGAATCGGCTGCATAGCCGAATGTCACCCCTCCCGTTGGTAGGATCCGGACACATTCGCTGTTACGGGGGGGCCGTGATTCGGATACTGCTGGCCGAGGACATGAACATGGTTCGCGGCGCACTCGTCGCGCTGCTCAACCTCGAATCCGATCTGGACGTCGTGGCGGAGGTGGAACGGGGCGACGAGATCGTCGACATGGCGCTCAAGTGCCGGCCTGACGTGGCCATCATCGACATCGACCTGCCGGGCCTCGACGGCCTGACGGCGGCCGCGCGGCTGCGTGAACGGCTGCCGGAGTGCCGCACGCTCATCCTCACCAGCCTCGGCCGCCCCGGCACCCTGCGCCGGGCGCTGTCCGCCCAGGTGTCCGGGTACCTGCTGAAGGACGCGCCGCCCAAGCAACTGGCGGAGGCGGTACGGCGGGTCGCGGCCGGGCAGCGGGCCATCGACCCGCAGCTCGCGGTGGCCGCCTGGGGCGGGGCCGAGAACCCGCTCACCGAGCGCGAGAACGAAGTGCTCAAACTCGCCGCCGAGGGAGCCGAGGCGCCCGAGATCGCCAGACTGCTGCACCTGACGACCGGCACGGTCCGCAACTATCTGACGGCCGTCGTCGCGAAGCTCAACGCGCGTAATCGGGTCGACGCGATACGCATCGCACGGGAGTCGGGCTGGCTGCTGTGAGGGCCCGGGCGCGGCCACCGGCCGGCGGTCACAGCCGCGCGTCGTCGTCCTTCTGGTCGTCCACCGGCTCCGCCATGCCCGCCGCCGCCAGGTAGCGCAGGATGCCGTCGGTCACCTCGGGGTGCAGCGGCAGGGCCTGGGAGGCCGCGTCCGGGGTGACCGGCCAGGCCAGCATCGCGACGACCCACACCGCCTCCGGCCGGTGCAGCACCACCCGGTGCAGCGAGGCCGCCGACTCCAGGGCGACGCCTTGGTCCTCCAGCGTCACCTTGACGTCCCGGGGCAGCCGCAACTCGTCCGCCGCGGACAACTCCTCGGGCGAGAACGTCGCCTGACGGGACTCGGGGGAGACCGACAGCAGGGGGCCCTTGAGATCGTCCAGGGCCAGCGTGCGTACGGTCATGTGGGAGATCCGGCTGAGCGTCGGCAGCAGCACCAGGCAGACGCTGCCCTCACCGTCACCGGGGCCGACGTTCGCGGGCAGCATCGGGCCGAGCTCCATCCGCCGCAGCGCCTCACGCACGATCGGATCCGGGTCGGACAGCCGCTCCGAGCCAAAACGGCCGGTGAGCACCACCTCGTCCCCGGTGGCCCGCACGATGACGTCCTCGCTCAGCGACCACAGGTGGAGCGGCTGCCTACCGATGGGTTGCGGCATGGCGGGCATCCCTTCCCTGCATGGACACCCGAGTATCCGCGAGCGAAAACGCCGCCGACACCGATGAGTTCATGGCTCACACATGAAGATCTCATACCGCCTTCACCGCCTCGCTTTGGCCGGTCACAAGGGGCGCTTCCTACCGTTCAGCGACAGCCAGCCCGCTGCGTTTGTCCAGGAAAGGGGGCGGCCGGTGGCCGTTCATACAGCGGAGAGCAACGAGGCCCGGCGCAAGGACGTGCGCCGTGTGGACCGGGTGATCATCAGGTTCGCGGGGGACTCGGGTGACGGTATGCAGCTCACCGGTGACCGTTTCACCTCGGAGACCGCGTCGTTCGGCAACGACCTGTCGACGCTGCCGAACTTCCCGGCCGAGATCCGCGCGCCCGCCGGGACCCTGCCGGGTGTGTCGTCGTTCCAGCTGCACTTCGCGGACCATGACATCCTCACGCCCGGTGACGCGCCGAACGTGCTGGTGGCGATGAACCCGGCCGCGCTGAAGGCGAACATCGGCGACCTGCCGCGCGGGGCGGAGGTGATCGTCAACACGGACGAGTTCACCAAGCGGGCGATGCAGAAGGTCGGCTACGACACCAGTCCGCTGGAGGACGGGTCACTGGACGGCTTCCGCCTGCATCCGGTGCCGCTGACGACGCTGACGGTTCAGGCGCTGAAGGAGTTCGACCTGTCCCGCAAGGAGGCCGAGCGCAGCAAGAACATGTTCGCGCTGGGCCTGCTGAGCTGGATGTACCACCGGCCCACCGAGGGCACGGAGAGATTCCTCCGCTCGAAGTTCGCGAAGAAACCCGACATCGCGGCGGCCAACATCGCCGCATTCCGTGCCGGCTGGAACTTCGGCGAGACCACCGAGGACTTCGCCGTCTCCTACGAGGTCGCCCCGGCGGCCACCGCGTTCCCGCCCGGTATCTACCGCAACATCTCCGGCAATCTGGCGCTGTCCTACGGCCTGATCGCCGCGTCCCGGCAGGCGGATCTGCCGCTGTACCTGGGCTCGTACCCGATCACGCCGGCGTCGGACATCCTGCACGAGCTGTCCAAGCACAAGAATTTCGGGGTGCGGACCTTCCAGGCCGAGGACGAGATCGCCGGGATCGGGGCGGCTCTGGGGGCGGCCTTCGGCGGTTCGCTGGCCGTGACGACGACCTCCGGGCCGGGTGTGGCGCTGAAGTCGGAGACCATCGGTCTGGCGGTGTCGCTGGAGCTGCCGTTGCTGGTGGTGGACATCCAGCGTGGTGGCCCGTCGACCGGTCTGCCCACCAAGACCGAGCAGGCCGACCTGTTGCAAGCGATGTTCGGGCGTAACGGTGAGGCGCCGGTGCCGATCGTCGCGCCCCGTACGCCGGCGGACTGCTTCGAGGCGGCGCTGGAGGCGGCGCGGATCGCGCTGACCTACCGGACCCCGGTGTTCCTCCTCTCCGACGGTTACCTGGCCAACGGCTCCGAGCCGTGGCGCATCCCGGATCTGGAGGAGCTGCCGGATCTGCGGGTGCAGTTCGCGCAAGGCCCCAACCACACCCTCGACGACGGCACGGAGGTGTTCTGGCCGTACAAGCGCGACCCGCAGACGTTGGCGCGGCCGTGGGCGATCCCGGGCACGCCGGGTCTGGAGCACCGGATCGGGGGCATCGAGAAGGAGGACGGCACGGGCAACATCTCCTACGCCCCGGCCAACCACGACTTCATGGTGCGCACCCGGCAGGCGAAGGTGGACGGCATCGAGGTTCCCGACCTCGACGTGGACGACCCGCACGAGGCGAACCTGCTGGTGCTGGGGTGGGGATCGACGTACGGGCCGATCACGGCCGCGGTGCGGCGGCTGCGCCGGGCCGGGGAGTCGATCGCGCAGGCCCACCTGCGCCACCTCAACCCCTTCCCGAAGAACCTCGGGGACGTACTGCGCTCCTACGAGCAGGTACTGATCCCGGAGATGAACCTCGGGCAGCTCGCCACCCTCGTCCGGGCGAAGTACCTGGTCGACGCCCACTCCTACACCCAGGTCAACGGCATGCCGTTCAAGGCCGAACAGCTCGCCACGGCTCTCAAGGAGGCCCTCCATGCCCGTTGAGGCACTGTCCCTCGTCCCGAAGAGCGAAGTCGCCCAGAACGCCAAGGACTTCAAGTCGGACCAAGAGGTGCGCTGGTGCCCCGGCTGCGGTGACTACGCCATCCTCGCCGCGGTGCAGGGCTTCATGCCCGAGCTGGGACTGGCGAAGGAGAACATCGTCTTCGTCTCGGGCATCGGCTGCTCCTCCCGCTTCCCGTACTACATGAACACCTACGGGATGCACTCCATCCACGGCCGCGCCCCCGCCATCGCCACCGGCCTCGCCTCCTCGCGCCGCGACCTGTCGGTGTGGGTCGTCACGGGTGACGGCGACGCGCTGTCCATCGGCGGCAACCACCTCATCCACGCCCTGCGCCGCAACGTCAACCTCAAGATCCTGCTGTTCAACAACCGGATCTACGGCCTGACCAAGGGCCAGTACTCCCCGACCTCCGAAGTCGGCAAGATCACCAAATCGACGCCGATGGGCTCGCTGGACGCGCCCTTCAACCCCGTCTCCCTGGCGATCGGCGCGGGTGCCTCGTTCGTCGCACGGACCGTCGACTCCGACCGGGCACACCTCACCGGCGTACTGCGTCAGGCCGCCGCCCATCCGGGCACCGCGCTGGTGGAGATCTACCAGAACTGCAACATCTTCAACGACGGCGCCTTCGCGGCTCTCAAGGACAAGCAGCAGGCCCAGGAGGCCGTGATCCGGCTGGAGCACGGCAAGCCGATCCGCCTCGGCGCGGACGGTGCCCAGGGCGTCGTACGGGATCCGCGGACCGGAGACCTGGACGTCGTCGCCGTCACCGAGGAGAACCAGTCGCGGATCCTGGTGCACGACGCGCACTCCGCGTCCCCGACGACCGCCTTCGCGCTGTCCCGCCTCGCCGACCCGGACACCCTGCACCACACCCCGATCGGTGTCTTCCGCGACATCGAACGGCCGGTCTACGACGTCCTCATGGCCGACCAGCTGGAGACCGCGATCGAGCGGTACGGCAAGGGCGACATGGGCGTACTGCTGACCGGCACCGACACCTGGACCGTGGAGCGTTCCTCATGACCTACGTCATCGCCCAGCCCTGCGTGGACCTCAAGGACAAGGCCTGCGTCGACGAGTGCCCCGTCGACTGCATCTACGAGGGCCCCCGCAAGATGTACATCAACCCCGACGAGTGCGTGGACTGCGGCGCCTGCGAGCCGGTCTGCCCGGTCGAGGCGATCTTCTACGAGGACGCGCTGCCGGCGGAGTGGGCGGGGTACGGGAACGCCGACCGGGAGATCTTCGCGCCGGCCGGGGTGTCGGGGGGCGGGAGCGCGGCAGGGGTGATGGCGGCGGACCACCCGGTCGTCGAGGCGGAGCCCGTGAAGACGACTTAGGGGGTGTCCGCATACGAGTCGAGCCCCTCCCGGGATCATCCGGGAGGGGCTCGACTCGTCCGGTGCGGACACGCCCTAGGCGGGGCGCAGTGCCGGCGGGTCGTCCGTGGTCGCTCGCGTGGTCCCCCGGGACGCCGAGGGGCGCGGACCCGGGGTGCGGTTGCGGAGCAGTCTGCGCCACTGTTCCGCGCTGTAAGGGGCCGGTTCCGTCGTGGCGATGAAGTCGCGCAGGACGCGTTCGAAGCGCTGGGGGTCGGTGCGGAAGGGGAAGTGACCGGCGTCCTCGAAGATCTCCAGGCGGCTGCCGGGCATCGCCACATGGCCGAGACCCGCGTGCGTGGCCGGCACCACCTGGTCCCGGCCGCCCCACACCAGCATCGTGGGCATGCCCTGGGCGAGGTAGCAGCGGTCGAGCATCGTGCCGACCTGGCCCCGCCAGTCGACCACGGCCCGCAGCGTGCGGATGAAGGCGCTGCGCGAGGTGCCGTCGGGCAGGGCGTCCACCACCCGCAGCAGATCGGGGGCGTCCACGCCGAGACCGGTGTCGAGGAACCGCAGCGCCTTGACGGCCAGGCCCAGCTGGGTGCGCATGGTGGGCAGGCGCAGGGCCATCAGGAGCAGCTCGGCGCCGGGCAGGGAGGCCGCGCGCAGCAGCGGGGTCACCTGGTGGCTGATCCCGCCGGTGCCGACGAGCACCAGCCGCTCGCACCGCTCGGGGAACTGGTAGGCGAACTGCATCGCCACCGCGCCGCCCAGCGAATGCCCGACCAGCGTGACCCGTTCGACGCCGAGCACGCCGAGCAGGTCGCGCATGCCGTTGGCGTAGGCGGGCAGCGAGTAGTCGGCGCGCGGCTTGTCGGAGGCGCCGTGGCCGAGGAGGTCCGGGGCGATGACGCGGTAGCTGCGGGCGAGGCCCGGCATGACGTCGCGCCAGGTGTCGGAGGAGTCACCGATGCCGTGGATCAGCAGGATGGCCCGGCCCTTGCCGGCCATCCGGAAGGCACGTCGGTAGCCGTGCACCGTGCGGTGACGCAGCCGGATGGCGGAGCCGCCGCCGCGCTGCCCGGTACCGCTGCTTGGCGGGGTCATGATGGTCAGGCTCCCTCGGAGACGCGGTGGCGCCGTTCGCCCGGCCGCTCGCCGGGGCGCCGGAACGGGACGACGGGCCGGTGGTGGACGGTGGTCAGGTCCTTCTCGGTCACCCCGAGCGCGGCGAGGGTCAGCCAGGGCGTGACGGTGCCGGCCGCGCGCGAGGGCTTCGATGAGTCAGTCATGACGTGGCCTCTCGTCGATGGGGTGGTCGGTGGAGCCGGTGGCGGGAACGCCCGGGATCACGGCGTCGGGTGCCGCCACGCCGCGCGTGCCGCGCAGCCGGAGCAGGAGCAGGGAGGAGAACAGCCAGCGCCGCATCGCGCCCAGGTGGGCGGGGGAGCCGTGCACGTCGTCGAAGACCTTGAAGCGCACGTCCGGCACCGAACGGCGGAGCAGTGCCTGTTCGCGGGACGGGATGATCTCGTCCCGGCTGCTGGCCACGTACCGGACGGGCACGCGCACCCGGCGCAGTTCCTGCGGGGTGAGGGCGAACTCGGGGAGCAGGGAGCGCAGTTCGCCGACGGTGGCGGCGCCGGTGAGCCGGCGCAGCGTGTCCGCGGTGATGCCCGGGACCCGCGGCCACCAGCTCTCGTCGGCGAAGAAGTCGGCCACCGGCGCGCCCACGGTGAGGACCCGGGAGACGCGCGGGTCGTGCGCGGCGGCGCGCAGGGCGAGATGGCCGCTGAAACTGAGCGCGAGCGCCGAGGTGTCGGTGACCTTCGCCCGGCCGGCCAGCCGGTCCATGAGGAAGGTGAGCATGCGCCAGGAGTCGGGCGTGTAGCGCAGGGTGTTCTCGCCGACGCCCGGCAGTTCGGTGACGACCGTGGCGAAGCCCAGCTTGCGCAGCTTCGGCAGCAGCGGGGCCCACTGCTCCTTGACGCTCACGATGCCGCCCATGACGATCAGCAGCGGCCGGGGGCGGGCCTCGTCCAGCCCGGACGCCCAGCAGGCGAACGAGCCGCCGGCGTGCTCGAACTCCAGGCGCTCGATGCCCTGCTGCCCCTGGCGCCAGCGGTCGAAGGTCTCCACGCCCAGCCGCTGCGCCAGGACCCGGTCGTCGTCCGCGTGGTAGGGGAAGCGGGCGAGCGCGTAGTGCCGGCAGGCGTCCAGGAGGTCGCCGCGGGCCGCGGCCACCTTGCCCTCCGCCGTCCACACGGCGGCCCAGGAGGCGGGGTCGCCGGGCATGTCGTTGCCGATCCTGGCCAGGACCTCGGCGGCGTGCCGGGGGGACATGCCCTGGCCGCGGGCGTGCAGCCGGGCGAATTCCCCGAGCTCTTCCAGATGCTCCATGTCTTCACCGTCCAGGTCGGGTCAGTGGATGGCGCCGTCGGGGCGCCGTATGCCGTAGCCGAGGGCCCGGTCCACCGCGATGTGCGTGGTCCAGCCGAGGCCCGCGAGGAGCAGCGGCCGGGATGCCGTGAGGACGCCCGCCGCGAGGAGGGAGGCGGCCAGGCGGGGGTCGTGCAGGGTGTTGTAGAGGGGGACGGTGTCGGGGGAGAGGCGGCCCGGGCCGGAGGGCGGTGTCTTGGGCCGGTGCAGGAGCGCGATGTCGGGCGCGACGAGGGAGGTCCAGAAGGCCCAGCCCACGGCACCGCCGAGGGCGATGCCCGTACCGAAGGCGGCGGCGCCGGTGGCGGCGCTCAGCACCCGCCCGGGGGTGCTGCGCCAGGTCCAGGCGTCCCGGGGGGCGGCCGGGGCCGGGGCCGGTTCGGGGGCGGTGGTGCGGACAGTGGGCGGCAGGGCCCGGAGATCTGCTTTCATACGGCGTCTCCTCTCGCGATCGAGCCGTACGACACGCGTCCGAGTGTTCTCGCGGGTGCTTGCGGCCCGCTTGTACGAACCGGAACCGCCCGGCCTCGTGCCGAGGGCCTGCCCGGCGGATTCCCGTCGTCCGCCCGGAGGGCGGGAATCCGTCGGACAGGCCCTCGGGCGTGTCCGCAACGTCCCGCCTGCTTCGCGGCGTCCGGGCGGACGGCGGGACTTTACGGACAGGCCCTCGGCGGTCGCCCGTCACCACCACTCGTCCGGCCCGGTCTCCTCCGGCTCGTCGTCGCCGAGTACCTCGGCGAGCGCGGCGACGATGCCCGCGTCGAGGGCCGTGCCGGCGGACGTGTCGGCCGTGCCGCCGAAGCCGGCGTCGCTCACCGCCACGCTGACGACGTAGTCGGCGCCGACCTCGTAGGTGCGGAACGTCCACTCGCCCTCCGAGCCCGGCTCGCCGTCCGGTTGCAGCACGTCGCTGGGGGTGCCGTCCGGGCGGAAGCCGAAGTCGGTGAAGCGGAACTGCATGCCGAGCCCGATCGCCTTGCTGTAGGCCTCCTTGAGCGTCCACAGCCGCACCAGTGCCGGATTGCGCTCCTCCTCCGGCATCGCCTCGATCCGCTCGACCTCGTGCGGTGTGCACATGTGACGGCCGAGGCCGGGCCCGTAGAGCCTGCGGTCGGCGCGCTCGGCGTCCACGCCGATCACCCCGCCGGTGGCCAGCCCCACCACGAGCAGTTCGTCGGTGTGGCTGAGGCTGATGTGTACTCCGTCGTAGCCGCGCAGATACGGCCGTCCGGTGTGGGTGTAGCCCAGCTCCACGGACGGCGGCGGCACATCGAGCGCCGCCGCGGCCGCGAACTTCAGCAGCACCCGGGACGAGGCGAACCTGGTGCGCACATCGGGGTGCGTCAGCTCCAGGAACCGTGCCCAGTCGCGGCCCAGCAGGGCGCGCAGCCGCGGCCCTCCCGCCCGCTCCGGACGCCAGTCGTCCAGGCGGGCGTAGAGGATGGCGGCCGCGTGCCGGTCCAGGTCAGCGCGGACTGCGCTCCAGTCCCCGCCGGGGCCGGTGATCACGATCGGCTCCCCCAGGGTCCGGGGTGGTGACTTGCTCCCTGGAGCCGTCATCGAAGGCCTCCATGGTGTGGTGGAGATCGGTGAGCAGGTCGGCGGCGGCCCCGCCGTCGATCACTCGGTGGTCGAAGGTGAGGCCGAGTCGCATGACGGGGGCGGCGGCCACGGTGCCGTCCGCGCGGACCACGGCCCGCTGGACGACCCGCCCCGCGCACAGCGTGACGGCGGTCCCGCCCGCCGAGTGGAACCCGTCGACCGCGCCGTGCCCGAGCGAGCTGACCGAGACGGTGCCGAAGACGCCGGGCCGCTTGCGCGGGTCGCGCAGCGCCGCGGCGAACGCGGCCCGGCCCAGCGCCAGCGGCAGCCGCCCCAGCATCCGTACGCCCTTGAACTCCGGCAGGTCGGCCGCCTCCGGGCCGCGGTAGCGGTCGACCTGCTGCTGGATCTCGCGCAGTCCGGCCCGTTCCAGGCCCGGCACGAGCGCGGACAGCACCGCGCGTTCGCCCTCGACGGGCCGGTCCAGGGCCAGCTTCGCGGTGACCGAGCCGAACCGGACGATCCGGGGCGCGCGCAGCAGCCCGGGCCAGCCGGGGGCCATCACCGCGTTGGCCTCGGGATGCCGGTCCAGGACCCGGCCCGCCGCGTGCAGCAGGTAAGTGACGTAGGAGTAGCGCAGGCCGCGCTCCCGGGCCGCGGCGCGGTGCTCCTGGATCCGCGTCATGTCGATGTCGGTGTCCAGGTGCACCGGGCGCTGTCCGGCGGCCCACTCCAGGAAGAACAGGGTGTGCCGTCGTCGCCGCTCGACCACGGTGCTCGCCCCGCCGGCCGCGGCCCCGCTCACGCCGGCACCGCCAGGTCGTAGATCCCCTTCAGGCTCCTGGCCTCCAGGACCTTGCCGACGGGCACCTTGTGACCGGTGGCCAGCTCCAGGGCCGTCACCAGTTTCAGGAGGTAGAGGGAGTCCCAGTCGGGAAGTTCGTCGAAGTCGGCCGCCACCTGCTCCGGCTCCAGGGGCATGCCGATCTCGTCCCGGACCAGGCGGACGAAGTCGTCGAGACCGAAGGTGCTCGTGCTGCTGCTCATATCTTCTCCAGGGCGAAACCGGCCTTGATCCACTTGCTGGACTCCACGGCGACGGCGAGGGCCTTCTGACCGGCCGCCATCTCCTCGAGGAGCTTCTCGATCTGAAGGAACGGCAGGGCGTTGCCGTTGTTGCCGGTGTCGGCGACGCAGGACACCTCGCGCGCCGTCGGCACCCCGAGCTGCTCGGCGATCAACCGCGTCATCCGGCCGGACAGCTGGGGCGGCAGCAGGAAGTCCAGGTCGTCGGCGTCCCAGTCGAGTTCGCCGAGGAGCTCCCAGAGGATCTCCACGGCCATCACCGGGACGCCCTCCTCGATGGCCTTGTAGTCCTCGGTGAGCGCCTGCCGGTCGTCGTGCCGGTCGGCGAGCCCGAACCACTCGATGACCTGGCCGGGCTTGCGGCCCAGGCCCGTGAACCGGTTGAGGACGTGCCGCACCGCGACCCGCTGCCCGGCCGGCTCGGAGGTGAGCACGGCGGCACCGGCGCCGTCGCCGAACAGCACGAAGTTGACCAGGTCGCTGGGTGCCGCGCCGGACAGGTCGCGCTGGACGTCGAGGTGCTTGCTGCACACGTCGCCGCCGATGACCAGCCCGGTGCGGTACTGCCCGGACGCGATCATGGTCTGGGCGACGCTGAGGGCCTGCACGGCGCCCGCGCACCCCGACTGGAGCTGGAAGGTGGGCACCTGGTCGAGGCCGAGCTGGTCCGCGACGTTGTTGACGGTGGCCGGCATCAGGGTGTCGGGCGTGGCCGTGCCGAGCACGATGAAGTCGATGGCGGAGGCGTCCACGCCGTCGGCGGCGAGGGCCTTCTCGGCGGCCTTCGCGCACAGGTCGGCCAGCGACCAGCGGACCTCGCCGGTGGCCAGGTCGCGTGCGAAGTGCCGGGTCCTGGTGCCGATGAAGACCTCGATCCACTCCTCGTTCACACCGAGCACCTTGGCGAGCGCGGTGTTGTCCACCGGGTCGCCGGGCAGGGCGGTGCCGATGGACGCGAGGTACGCGGTCGGGGCGGTCTGTTCCTGGGTCATGCCGTCCTCTCTTCCTGGCCGGGGGCGGCGGCGCCGATCTCGTGGAGGAAGCCGACGAGGTCTCCGACGGTGGAGAGCCTGGGCAGCAGGTCCTGGACGGTCAGCTCGCCGAGTCCGGTGAGCCGTTGCTCCAGGCGGTTCTTGAGTTCCATGACCATCACCGAGTCGAAGCCGAGGTCTTCGTAGAGCCGTAGCTCGGAGGTGAGTTCCTCCGGCTGGTAGCCGCCGACGGCGCCGACGACCTCGTACGCGGCCCGGGCCACCGGCCCCTCGGCCCGGCCGCGCGCGACGTCGAGCACGGCGACCGCGGTGGCCTGCGGCTCCGGCCGCTCGGACGCCGGCTCCTGCGCGGAGGCGACCGGGCGCAGCGCCGGCTCCGCGCGGGCGGCCGGTGCGCCGCCGAGGGCCGGGGTGCGGGCGGCCCAGTAGCGGTGCTGGTCGGAGAAGGCGTACGGGGCCAGCGGCAGCGGCACCCGGTCGCGCTCCTCGTACACCGCGTCCCAGTGCGGGTCGACGCCGCCGCGGTACAGCTCGGCGAGCGCGTCGGCCAGTTCGCGGCCGCCCGCCCCCTCGGCGGGCACCGGGTGGACGTGCGCGGGCCCGGACGCGGTGCGGGCACCGCCGAGGGTGCGCAGCATCCCGGAGAGCACGGGCCGCGGCCCGATCTCCACCACGTGGCTCGCGCCGTCGTCGAGGAGGGCGAGCGAGGCGTCGGCGAACAGCACCGGCGCGCTGATGTGCTCGGTCCAGTAGGCGGCGTCCATCGCCTCGCCCGCCTCCGCGTCGAGCAGGCGGCCGCGCACCGTCGAGTACACCGGGATGCGCGGCACCCCGCCGCCGGCCTCCCCGGCCAGCGCCGCGAAACGTTCCAGCATCGGTTCCATGAGCGGCGAGTGGAAGGCGTGCGACACCTGAAGCCCGCGCGTGCGCACCCCCTGCGCCGCCAGTTCCCCCTCGATGCGCTCCAGCACGGCCAGGTCACCGGAGAGGACCGTGGCCAGCGGCCCGTTGACCGCCGCCACGCCCGCGAGCGGCTCGCCGGCCACCCGCTCCTCGAGCGTCTCGCGCGCGGCCCGCACCGCCAGCATGCCGCCGCCGGCGGGCAGTTCCTGCATCAGCGCGCCCCGGGCCGCGATCAGCCGGGCCGCGGCATCGAGCGGCAGCGCCTCGGCCAGCACGGCCGCCGCGTACTCGCCGACGCTGTGCCCCAGCAGCACGTCCGGGCGTACGCCCAGCTCGGCCAGGGTGCGGCCGAGGGCGTACTCGACGGCGAACAGGGCGGGCTGCGTCCACCGGGTCAGATGGACGTCCTCGTCCCCGCCGAGCACCAGGTCGCGCACGGAGCGGCCGGTGTGCGGCAGCAGCGCGGCGTCGGCCTCGTCGAGGAAGGACCGGTACAGCGCGGAGTCCCGGTACAGCCCCGCCGTCATCGCCGGGTACTGCGAACCCTGCCCGGTGTACAGGAACGCGGTGCGGGCCCGGCCCGTGGGCGCCGCCGCGAGCCGCGCGAGCAGGTCCGGGTCGTCGGCGGCCGCCCGCAGCCGGGCCACCAGCTCGGCCGGCTCCGACGCGCCGACCGCGAACCGGTAACGGTGACCGGTCTTGACCTGGTTGCTGTTCCACGCCAGCGCGCCCACGGGCACCCGGCGCCGCTCGGCCGCCTCCGCCTGGGCCAGCAGGTTGCGGCGCAGGGCGGGCACGGCGGGCGCGGTGAGCGTGAACAGGGCCGCGCCGATGCCGGCGGGCGCGGCCGACGGCTGCTCCTGGGGCCGGGCCTTGGGGCGGGCCGCCGCTGGGGGCGCGCTCTCCAGCACGGCGTGTGCGTTCGTGCCGCCCATGCCGAAGCTGCTGAGCCCGGCGACGACACCGTCGGCGGGCAGCCGCAGCGGCGCCTTCAGCAGACGTATGCCGTGCTCGCGCAGCTTCAGGCCCGGGTTCTCCTTGGCCGCGAACCGGCTCGCCGGCACCACCCGGTTGTGCAGTGACAGCGCCACCTTGATCAGGCCCGCGATGCCCGCGGCGCCCTCCGTGTGACCGAGGTTGCCCTTCACCGAGCCCAGCGCCAGCGGCTTGCCGGTGCGGGCCGCGTGGTGGTGGCCCAGGGCCCTGATCTCCATCATGTCGCCGAGCGCGGTGCCCGTGCCGTGTCCCTCGGTGAAGGTCACCTCGGACGGTTCGATGCCCGCCCTGCGGTAGGCGGCGGCCAGCACGTCCTGCTGCGCCCAGCGGTTGGGCGCGGTGATGCCGTTGCTGCGCCCGTCCTGGTTGACGGCCGTGCCGCGGATCACCGCGTACACCCGCTGCCCGTCGGCCAGGGCGTCCTTCAGCCGGCGCAGCACCACCACGCCGACGCCCTCGCCGCGCCCGATGCCGTCGGCCTCGGAACTGAACGGCTTGCAGCGGCCGTCGGGCGCCGACAGGCCCGCCTGCGTGTAGAAGATGGACAGAGCCGGGGTGAGGGCGACGTTGACGCCCCCCGCGAGCGCGACGTCGCACTCCTCGGACAGCAGGGCGTTCGCCGCCAGGTGCACGGCGACCAGCGAGGACGAACAGGCCGTGTCGACCGCGAGGGACGGGCCCTTGAGGTCGAGGTGGTACGAGATCCGGTTGGCGGTCATGCAGTAGCCGTTGCCGGAGCCGATCTGCGCGGTGACGTTGTCGTAGTCCGTCAGGTGCAGCTGTGCCCACTCGTTGCCCATGATGCCGACGAAGACACCCGTGGACGAACCGGCCAGCCGCTGCGGGGCGAGGCCCGCGTCCTCCACGGCCCGCCAGGAGCACTGCAACAGCAGCCGCTGCTGCGGGTCCATGGCCGCGGCCTCGCGCGGCGAGATGGTGAAGAACTCGTTGTCGAAGGCGTCGGGGTCGGAGACGAAACCGCCCTCGGTGGTGTTCGTACGTCCCGGCGCCCCGGCCGGCGAGTGGAACTCCTTGGCGTCCCACCGCAGCCGGGGCACCTCCCCCACACCGTCCCCGGAGCGCATCAGCAGGTCCCAGAAGGCGCGCGTGTCCGGCGCCCCCGGGAACCTGCAGTCGATGCCGACGATGGCGATGGGCTCCATCAGCGCGCGCCGCCTTCCACGGCGGCGAACTGCTCCAGCAGGTGGTCGGCGAGCGCCTGCACCGTCGGGTAGTCCCAGGCGGCGGTGGGCTCCAGGACGAAGTCGAAGTCCTCCTCGATGTCGCCGCACAGGCTGAACGCGGCCACCGAGTCCAGGCCGTACTCGGCGAGCGGGACGACCGGGTCGATCTCGGCCGGCTGCCGCTTGAGGTACAGGGCGATGCGCTCGGCCAGCCACGTGGTGAGCGACTCACGGGTGTGTCCGGTGGTCGAAGCGGGCATGGTGCACTCCTCGGCGAGGGTAGGGCGGCGGTGACGCCGGTGGTGAAATCGGCAGTGAGCGGCTCGTGACGGCGGTTCGGCGGGGCCGGTCAGCCGGCCAGCGGTGTGTCGTAGAGGTCGAAGCTCCTGCGCTCGCGGAACCTGCGCAGCACTTCCTCGTGCACCCCGGCGTCGACGGACGCCGGGAGGTCCGGGGGCTGCTGGCCCAGGCGCCGCGCCAGGCGGTGCAGTACGGCGGCCAGCCAGCCGGGATCGGCCAGGAACGGGTCGTCGCCGCCGCGGGCCTGCTGCCACACTCCGATCACGGAGGCGGCGGCCAGCAGCACCGCGTAGCGGTCGGCGAGCGCGAAGGTGCCCGGGCTCGCCAGGGCGGTGCGGTTCTCCGGCGTGAGCGCCAGCGAGGACTCCTGGAGCTGACGCAGCTCGTCCATCATCTTCAGCGCCATGGCGTGCACCGCGCGCTCCTCGGGCGAGGAGCTGGGCAGTTCGTCCACCGAGGCGACGAGGGACGCGCTCAGACTGTCCTTGCCGCTGGCCAGGGTGAGCCGGCCGAAGGGCAGGGCGGGCAGGTCCTCGCGCGGCCGGAACAGCGCGTCGGGGGCCTTGTCCCCGGTGAACCAGGACCGCCGGGCGAGCCGGGCCAGCTGCGGGATGATCGTGGCCTGGCAGGCGGCCGAACCGGCGTGCCCGAGGCTGAGCACCGGCAGGTCCCTGATGTGCTTCTGGAAGATGCCGAACTCGCCCTCACGGACGTAGAAGCGGGCCCCCAGCACGATCGACAGGTCGTGCATGGTCTCCGTGAGCATCTTCGGCACCAGGTACTTGGTGGCCGCGGCGTAGACGCTCGTCTCCTCCGGCAGCAGATGCACCGCCCGGGTCGCGGTGAGCGAGAGGCTGTCGCAGATCAGCAGGTCCAGGAAGGCACCCGACAGCGTGGCCTTCGCGTGCGGGATGTCCATCACGGACTTGCGGTATAGCTCGCGGCCGAGCGCGAACCTGACCACCGTGCGCAGACTGGTGTCGGCCGCGCCGAGCGCCATCCCGGGCACCGCGCTGCGGGTGATCTGGAAGGCCCGCAGGGCGAGTTCGACGCCCTGGCCGCTCGCGCCGACCAGCGCGTCGGCCGGCACCGGCGTGTTGTCGAAGTGCAGCCCCGACAGATGGCAGCCCCGCACACCGACCGCGTCGTACCGGGGCAGCACCCGGTAGCTGTCCGCGTCGAGACCGGCCCGCTCGGCGAACAGCACCGAGTGGCTGCGGCTGCCGGGCGCCGGGCTGGTACGGCTGAACAGCACCCAGGCGTCGGCCCGGTCGGCGTTGTTGATGACCTGCTTCTCGCCGTTGAGGAGGTAACCGCCCTCCGGCGCGGGCCGGGCCTCGAACTCGTTGCGCACGAAGTCGTTGCCGTGCGCCAGTTCGTGGTAGGCGACCGAGACCTTGCCGCCGCCGAGCATGATGCGGGCGAGCCGCTCACGCTGCTCCGCCGAGCCGGCGGTCCACACGTTGACGCCCGCCATGAACGACGTGACGCCGTAGCCGAGCCCCAGGGCGACGTCCCGGCGGAACACCTGGCGCATCACCCGCACCAGGGAGTCGATCCGCTCCAGGCTGCCGCCGTGCTCGCGCGGCACGAAATCGGCGTTGAGGACCACGTCGTCCAGGACGCGCTCACCGGCCGCGGACAGCTCACCGGCCTCGTCGGCCTGGAGCAGCCGGGTGTACGAGAGGTCGTTGTCCTCGGCGGTCGGGTCGCCCAGACGCTTCTCCAGCTCGCCGACACGCGCGGCGACCTGGGCCTCCTGGTCGGTGGTGGGGGCTCCGTGCCCCTGGGGCGGGGAACCGGTCAGCATGACGTCCTCTCGTTCTCGCCGGCCGCGGTGGCGGCCCTGTCAGCGGTGGGCGCGGCCGCGTCCCGCTGCTCCAGCAGCGAGAACAGCCGTCCCTCGGCCCGTGCGGCCCGCACCTGGGCGAGCAGCTCCTCGTAGAACCCGGCGGGCTCGGCCCCCTGCGGGGCGTCCGGCTCGCCGAGGCGGGTCAGCACCCGGTCGAGCGCCCCGCGCAGCCACAGTCCGTCGCGCCACAGCGCGGCCGTGGCGCCCTCGCCGAGACGGTCCGCGCTCGCGGTCCACAGGCCCAGGCAGACGGCGCCGGCGTAGCAGAGCGTGTAGCGGCGGGCCGTCTCGAAGGCCTGCGGCGGGACGTCCGCCAGGACGTCCTGGTGGGTCTCCATCTCGGCGTGCACCTTGTCGGTGACCGCGAGCAGCCGCTGGGCCGCCGCGAGCACGGGCCGCAGCTCGGGCCGGTTCTCGGCCCGTCCGGCCAGCGCCTCGACGGAGCCGGGCAGCGAGGCCAGGACACCGCTGCCGCGCCGCGCCACGACGGACAGCCGGCCCGGGTCCAGCGGCGGCAGCGGCAGGCCCAGGTCGCAGGCCGCCGCGGCCCCCTCGGTGTCACCGTTGCCCCGGCGGTAGCCGCGCACCAGCGAACGGAACTGGTTGACCAGGGAGTTGAGGTTGACCAGCGTGTTGCCGTCGAACAGGCCCACGATGCGGTGGTCCCGCTCCAGCTTCTGGAACCGGCCGTGCGCGAACACGTCCTTGAGGAAGGCGCGGGCTCCCAGCAGCCGGGTCAGCTCGGCGAGCACGTCCTCCGTCCCCGAAGGCAGCAGGTACTTGGTGACCGCGGCGGTCAGGCTCATCTCCGCGGTCTGCGTGTGCACCGCCCGCGAGGCGAACAGCGCCAGCGCCTCGTGCAGCAGCAGGTCGGCGGCGGCCGTGCCCAGGGTCGCCCGGGCCTTCGGCAGGTCGATCAGCCGCCGCCCGTACAGCTCCCGCCGCTCGGCGAAGTCCAGGCCGATGCGCAGCCCGTGGTCGCCCGCGCCGAGCGACAGCGCCGCACACAGCGTGCGGGTCAGCTGAAGGGCCTTGATGACGGTCTCGACGCCGCCGCCCTCCGCGCCGACCAGCGCGTGCCGGGGCACCCGCGCCCCGTCGAAGGCGATCCCGGAGATGTCGGCGCCCCGGATGCCGTGCGTGGGCACCTTGGGCAGATGCCGGTACGTCTCCTCGTCCAGCTCCCGCTTGTCGACCAGCAGGACGCTGAAGCCGCGCGGGCCGCCCGCCGGGTCCGTGCGGGTGAGCAGGGACAGGACACTGCCGCGGGTCGCGTTGTTGATGAGCCACTTCTCGCCGCTCACCAGCCAGCCCCCGGCGGGCGCCCCGGACGCCGTGCCGCCGCTCACCTCGCCGGCCAGCAGGTCACTGCCGTGCGCCCGTTCGGTCAGGCCCAGGGAGACCGGCACCCCGGCCCGGATGTCCGCGCCGAGCCGTTCGGCCTGCTCCGCGCTGCCCGCCACCCAGACGCACACGCCGCCCAGGTAGGTCTTGCCGTGCCCGATCGCGGTCGTCAGGTCGCGCCGGGCGACGACCCGGATGAGCTGGAGCAGCTGCTCGTAGTCGTGGAGCCGTCCGCCGTGCTGAACCGGCACGTAGTAGTCGGCAAGGCCCCACTCCTCCAGGTGGCGGCAGATGTCCGCCGGGAACTCCTCCCTGTCGTCGAGCTCGACGCTGCGCGCGTAGGAGAAGGTCACCTGCGGGTCGTTCGGGTCCCCGAGGAAACGGTCCAGCTCCCCGGCCAGTCGGTACGGCGGATGCTCCATGTCAGACCACCGAATCCAGCGGACGCTCGATGGCGTCGGCGACCAGCTCGCGCACGGCGGGCTCCAGGACCTCGTACAGCGGGGTGATCTGGCCCTTGAGGAACAGCTGCTTCATCAGGGTCCGCTGGATCTTGCCGCTGGTGGTCTTGCGGATCGTGCCGGGACGCACCAGCAGCACGTTGCCCGCCGGGATGTTGAACTCGCGCCCGATGAAGCTCTGCACGGAGGTGGCCAGCGTGCGCAGGTCGGTGCTGACGGAGCTGGTGCGCACCTCCTGCACGACGATCAGGTGCTCGCGGTCCGTCTCCACCGCGAAGACCGCGCCCGCGCCGATGCCCAGCGCCTTGTCGGTGCCCTGCACGGCCCGCTCGACGTCCTGCGGGTAGAGGTTGCGGCCCGCGAAGATGACCAGTTCCTTGAGCCGGCCCGTCACGTACAGCTGGCCGTCCTCCCACACGCCGAGGTCGCCGGTGCGCAGCCAGCCGCCCCCGTCCTGGCCGCCCTTGCCGTCGGCGATGGCCGCGTCGAAGATCTCCTTGTTGGTCAGCGGCCGCTTCCAGTAGCCGGAGGCGATGCTCTCGCCCTTGGCCCAGATCTCGCCGACGGACCCCTCGGGCTGCTCCAGGAACGTCTCCGGGTCGACGATCCGTACGTCGAAGTCCTCCCGGCGCACGATGCCGCTGCTGACCAGGGTGCGGCTGGGCACGTCGTCGCGCGGGTCGGCCAGCCGGCCCGCCTCCAGCGCCTGGGAGTCGACGGCGAGGACCACGGGGCGGGTGCCGCGCGGGGTGCCGGAGACCAGCAGCGTCGTCTCCGCCATGCCGTAGCAGGGGAAGAACGTCTCGGGCTTGAAGCCGACCGGCTCGAAGCGCTTGGTGAAGGCGCGGACGGTCTCGGCCCGGATCGGCTCCGCGCCGTTGCACGCCGCCTGCCAGCTCGACAGGTCGAGGGTGGCCATGTGCTCGTCGGTGACGCGGCGCAGGCACAGGTCGTAGGCGAAGTTGGGGCCGCCGCCGATGGTGACCTTGTAGTCGCTGATCATCTGGAGCCAGCGGTGCGGCCGCTTCAGGAACGACACCGGCGCCATCAGCGCGGCCGAGCCGCCGAGGAACAGCGGCTGAAGGATGTGCCCGATCAGGCCCATGTCGTGGTAGAAGGGCAGCCAGCCGCCGTAGCGGGTCTCGGAGTTGGAGCCCACCGAGTTCTTGATGGCCTGCTCGTTGGCGAGCAGGTTGCGGTGGGAGACCATGACGCCCTTGGGGTCGCTGGTCGAGCCCGAGGTGTACTGGAGGAACGCCAGGTCGTCCGGGGTGAGCGACGGCGCGGTCCACGCGCCCGGGTCGCCGTAGCCCTCGCCGTCGGTGGCCAGGCAGTGCACGTCGGTCATGTTCTCGGCGGTGAGCCAGGCGGATATCTCCGGGGCGTTGGCCGCGTCGGTGAGCACCGAGTGCGCCTCGGCGTCCCGCAGGATGCCGGAGACGCGGGTGAAGTGGTTGCCCTGCTCGGTGGGCAGCGGCGCGGGCACGGCGACGGCGCCCGCGTACAGGCAGCCGGCGAAGGCCTTGATGAACTCCAGGCCCGACGGGTACAGCAGCAGCACCTGCCGTCCCGTCGCCCCCTTCTCCTGGAGCCACGACCCGATCCGCCGGGCGTCCTCGTCGAGCTGGCTGTACGACAGGTGCTGCGGGGCCGAACCCTTGGCGTTGTCCGGCAGGAAGATGAAGGCGTCCTTGGGGCCGAGCGCGTCGGTGCGCGCCAGAACCAGTTCGGTGAAAGTGCGGAAGGCTGTCAACGTCGTTCCCTGACCTCTCCACGATCCGCTGGCGCTCACGCCGGCGAGGAGGACTGTTCGGACACGGCGATGCTCCGACGAGGTGCTAAGGCGACGCTTGTGCGAAACCTCCGGATCCGGGAGGGACGGGTTCCGGACATGCCTGACGCCCGCCCCGGGGGTCGGGCGGGCGTCAGGGCCGGAGAGGTCCGGCTCACACAGTGGATTCGGTCGTCTCGCCGGAGAACGAGACAGTCAGGCTCAGGTGCCCGGGGACCGGCGGTACGTCGGTCAGGTCGTGCCGGAACTCCAGGGCCCCGTCCTCGGACTCGGCGGTGGTGGCGAAACCGAGGGACGGCCAGAAGTCGCGCACCCGGTGGTTCTTGGCGGTGGGCCGGTACCCGGCGTGCACGGCCGCCGCCCCGCTGTCGCGGGCGTGTGCGAGCAGCGACGACACCGTGGCCTGCTCGATGCCGCGGGCGAAGACTCGGCAGCTCAGCAGCATGTTGTCGATCGTCCAGGTGTCACCGTCGCCGTGCGCGAAGACGGCGCCGATCACACCGTTGTCGCCGAACCGGTCGCGGGCCCGCATCGCCAGCACCAACTGGCCCGGCTCCGTCCGCAGCCGCCGTACGTCGGCTTCCTGGAGCCGGCGCGTGGTGAGGTTGAACTGGTTGGTGCGCAGGGTGATCTGGGCGATGCGGGCCACCTCGTGGTCGCGTACCGGGGACACCTCCAGACGGATGTCCAGGGCCCGCAGGTAGTCCTCCATCGAGCCGGCGCTGTCCTGGAGGTCCTGCCGGGCCGCCTCCGAGCGGTACTGGCCCGCGCGCAGCCGGTCCTCCGCCGTCAGCGCCCGCACGTCGAACCAGCCGTCGGCGAGCAGCCGGTCCACGTGCAGCGCGGGCTCCTCGTCGAGCCGCACCACGGCCACCTCGGGCAGGCTGGAGGCGACCAGGCCGCACTCGAAGGGCGAGTCGTCGGCGAAGACGAAGCTGTCCACGCCCAGGTTGAGGCGGGCCGCGATGTCCCGCAGGTTGCCGTCCTTGGGGTCCCAGTTGGCGTTGACCCGGGTGAAGTCCGCCTCGCGCAGCGTCATGTCCGGGTGGTCGCGCAGCACGCCCAGGACCGGCTCGCGGTCGTTCTTGCTGCACACCGCGAGCAGCACGCCCTGCGCGCCGATCTGCTTGACCACGCGCTGGAACTTCCCGAAGGCCTCGCCGCGGTACGTCGTCGCCGCCGCGATGCCGTCCGGGCCGTCGTCGCCGAGGATGCCGTCCCACAGGGTGTTGTCGGCGTCGACCACGAGGACCTTCTTGGCGCGGCCGCGCAGCGTGCGGGCCAGATGCCCGACCTCGCGGGCGTACCGGCCGAGCAGCTCCTCGCCCAGGTGGACCTTGGCGTAGGCGGCGAGCCTGCTGTCGCGCACCGGGCCGCCCTCGGCGACCAGCGGGTCCAGGTCGACCACGTGCAGCCGCGGGTGCCCGGCCGCCAGCCGCAGCAGTCCGCAGTTGAACTCGCGCCAGCGCAGCGACAGTTCGGTGCGCGAGGCGTGGTCGACGAGCTGGTGGGTGTGCGCGGGCAGCAGCGGCAGGGTGTTGAGGACCAGGGTGCCCGGCCCGTGCTCGGTGTAGCGGGCCACCAGGGCGGTGATCTGCCGCAGCCGGGCCTCCAGCGCGGCGGCCAGGTCGGCGACCTGCCAGGGCAGCGGCAGCTCGTCGAAGACGACCTGGGCGTCCAGGACGCACAGCGCGAGCTCGGTGCCGGGCGCGTACAGCGGGCTCGTGGTGTCCTGGAGGTCACGCAGCCAGGAGTCGTACTCCGCGTCGAAGGTCCGCAGCGGGATGCCGTGCCGGGCGAACTGCCCGGTCAGCGCCGGGGTGAGCGCGTCCAGCATGCCGTGCCCGGTGACCGCCACGGTCGCGGGCTGAACGCCCGGGTGCCGTTCCCGCACGGCGTCCGGCGATACGCGGGCCAGGAGCCGTCCGGCCCGGGCCAGCGCCGCCAGGTCGCCGTCGGGGCCGATGAGTTCGGCGAGGAGCCCGGGCACCGACGGGTACTCCTCGGCCAGGCGCCCCTCCTGGTGCAGCGCGCGCAGCCGGTCCAGGGGACCGACCCGCTCCGTCTCCGTGGTCGTCACTGCTGTGGTCACGTTCGTCTTCTCCCGTCCGTGGCGAAGCAGCCACGCGAATACGGCCGTAGGACCTGTCCCTTGTGGTCGGCCACCGTTCACAGCGCGCCTAAAGGGGCGGTTGCACCGGAGCCCGGCGGCCCCCGGAAGGGGGCGCTTCAGCGAGCCGCAAGCGCCCGCGCGCACCCTGCCGTTCCGCGCTCACGGCGCCGTCGCACCAGCGACCCACCCGGAACACCTAGTCGCCGCCGGCTCTCCGGCCCGGCATGCGAGGAGACCTCATGAAGACCGACTCGGCTCCCGAGCGGCGCACCGCTCAGGCGGAGGCGTCCGCAGATGCCGCCACCGCGCCGCCGGACCCCCGGCGCTGGTGGGTGCTCGGAGTCATCTCACTTGCCCAGTTCGTCATCGCCATCGACTCGTCCGTGGTCAACGTGATGGGACCCCGGCTCAAGGAGGCCATCGGCCTGTCGACGACCGGCCTCCAGTGGGTCATGAACATCTACGTCCTGCTCTTCGGAGGGCTGCTGCTGCTCGGCGGCCGGCTGGCCGACGTGGTCGGCCGGCGCCTGGTGTTCATGGCCGGCCTGACGCTGTTCACGCTCGCCTCGCTGGGCGCCGGGCTCGCGGAGTCCGAGGGCCAACTGCTCGCCGCGCGAGCGCTCCAGGGCATCGGCGCCGCGGCCCTCTCGCCCGCCTCGCTGTCCATCCTGGTGACGGTGTTCCCCGACGCCAAGGAACGGGCGAAGGCGTTCGGTGTGTGGGGCGCGGTCATCGGCATCGGCGCCAGCATCGGCACCATCCTGGGCGGTGCCATCGTCAACGCCGACTGGCGCTGGGCGTTCTGGATCAACGTGCCCGTCGGCCTGGCCATCGGGGCCGCCGCCGTCACGCTCATCAAGCTGCCCAAGCCGTCCGGTGAGCGCCCGCCGAAGGACCTGGCCGGCGCGGTCACGGCGACCGGTGGTCTGCTGCTGCTCGTCTACGGCATCGTCACCAGCAGCGACCACGGTTGGAGCGACTGGCGCACCCTGGGCTCCCTCGCCGCGGCCGTGGTCCTGCTCGTGGCGTTCGTGCTGGTGGAGGGGCGCAGCGCCGCGCCGCTCGTGCCGCTGCGCCTGTTCCGCTCGCGTTCCGTGGTCGCGGGCAGCCTCGGTGAGTTCCTGACGGCCGCCCTGATGATGCCGATCTTCTTCCTGCTGCCGCTGTGGATGCAGGGCGTGCTCGACTACAGCCCGCTGCAGACCGGTCTGGCGTACCTGCCCGTCAGCATCGCCCTGATGGTGCTGGCGCCGGCCGCCTCGCAGCTGATCGGGAAGACCGGGCCGCGGAACATGTACCTGGCCGGCACGGTCGCGCTCGCCGCGACCGTCGTCATGCTGATCCGGATGCCGGTGCACAGCGGCTACTGGAGCTTCCTGCTGCCGGTCACCGCGCTGTTCGGCATCGGCCTCGTGTTCTGCCTCATCCCCACCCCCGTGGTGGGTACGTCCGAGGCGACCGACGAGGACGCCGGCACGACGTCCGCGCTGCTCAACGCCTCGACGCAGATCGGCGCCGCGTTCGGTATCGCCGTCTGCGTCACCGTGCTCAACAAGAAGGTCGCCTCGGAGGCGGCGGCCGGCGCGAGCGAGAACGTCGCCCTGGTGCACGGCCTCCAGGCCGCCTTCGTGGTCCTGCTGGTCTTCCTCGCCCTGTCCGTCCTGAACGGCGTCTTCGGCTTCCGCCGCGGGGTGATCGAGACACCGGCGACGGAGGAACCCGCACGGCCCTCCACCACACGGACGACCGCCACCCTCACGGAACCCGCCCCGGTGGCCCGACCGGAACGAGTGGGCTGACGCCCGCGGTTCCCCACGGTGGCCCGCCGTCCGACCTGGTCGGATGGCGGGCCACCGGTTTTCGGGGTGCGGACTGGGCACTGTCGAGTGCCGGCTGCCGCCGGAGTTGCGGGATGCTCGGCGGTGGCCGGGCTTGCGGCGGGTGGGTCGAGGTTCGTGGTTGCCCGCGGTGGCCCGTCGTGCGACCACGGTGGATTGCGTCCAGCGGGGTCGCGGATGCGTTGGGACCGCGCCCGCCGCCGGGACGACGTGGCGGGGCCGGGCAGTGATGCCGGGCTCCGCGTCGACGCCACCGGCCCGGCCGCCGGAGGCCTACGCCCCCACGTCGTCGGGTTCGCCGAGCCGTCGCACGACCGACTCGGCGATCGCGTGGGGCGAGAGCGGGGTGCCGTCGGCCGGAGGGGAGAAACGCAGCAGGGGGAGGTGCGGTGACCGCCGGTCCAGGGCACGGCTCAGCTGGTCCGCCATACCGGTGATGCCGCCGTCCTCCTCGACGGTGACCGACAGGCCGTGTCCGGCGGCGAGTTCGGTGAGGTGCGCGGGCAGCGGGGCGACCCAGCCGGGGTCGACGACCGTCACCGCGACGCCCCGCGCGTCCAGCAGCCGGGCGGCGTCCAGGCACACCCGGGCCGTCGTACCGACGCAGACGACCAGGACGTCGCCGTGCGCGGCCGGCCCGCGGTGCAGGACGTCGACGCCCCGGTCGTGGTCCACGGCCTCGATGTCGGGCCCGGCGGGGCCGTCGGGGACGTACACCACCGTGGGCGCGTCCTCCACACCGAGCGCCGTGTCCAGCAGGGCGCGCAGCCGGGCACCGTCACGCGGGGCCGCGCAGCGCAGGCCGGGGACGAGCCGGGCCAGTTCCGCCACGTCCGTGCCGCCGGTCCGGCCGAGCGCGAAGGTCACACCGCACCGCGGCGCGATCGGTACGAGGGCGCGGACCGGCGAGTCGTCGGGCACGGCAAGTACGGGGTGCAGCCCGCCCGCGGCCAGGCCCCCGGCGCAGGCGGTGGCGTGCGCGGCGGTGTGTCCGGTGCCGAGGACCCGGTCGGGGTAGGCGTCCGCGAAGGGGCCGAGCTCGGGGCCGGGCCGCTCCTCGGCGTGCACGGCGACCACCTCCGGCCGCTCGGCGCCGGCCCGGGCGAGCTCCTCGGCGAACACCGACGCCCAGGTCCGGGGGAGCGGTGCGGCGCGGACCACCTCGTACGGCGGGACGGCCCGCCCGCGCGCGCGGGTCACGCAGTGCACGAGCACGGGCCGCCCGAGGTCCCGGGCCGCACGCAGCGCCGCCTCGACGTCCGCCACACTGCCCCCGTCGACCAGCCCGTCCCCGGCCATCCGCAACCCCGCCGCCCCACCGCGCGCCGCGAGAAGCCCCGGCAGCCCTCGGCCCGGGCTCCGCCCGAACGCGGCGTCGACGGGCCCACTCCCCGCCGCACGCGAGCCCGCCGACGGCCCCTGCGCCGCGAGGAGTTCCCGCAGTCCCCGGCCGACGGTGTGCCACGCTTCGGCGACGGGCCCACCGCCCGCCGGATGCGAACCGGCCGACGGCCCCTGCGGCCCGGCGCCCCCCGGCACCAGCTCGCGCAGCCCCCTGCCCACGGCGTGCCACGCTCCGGTGAGGCCCGCGCCCGTCACCGGTTCCCGGCGCAGGGCCTCACGCGCGGGCACGCCCTCCTCCAGCACCACGACCACGATCCGCAGCTCCGGCGCCTGAGCGAGCGCGCCGAGCGCCTCCCAGCCGGCGCCGCCCGCCAGCGCTTCGCCGTCCACGACCACCACGACATGGCGATCGGCGCACCCGCGCAGGCGGAAGGCCCGGGCGAGCCCGCCGGCGTAGGACAGGACCTGCGCGTGCGAGCGTTCCCGGGGCCGGTCGCCGGTGTCGGTGCCGGTGAACTCCCTTTTCCCGGCGAGCACTTCGTGGGCGAGCGGTACGTCACGCAGGCGGCCCCCGCCCCACACCACCGCATCGCGGTGCGTGTCGAAGACGCGGTGCAGGGCGATGCCCAGCTCCACGGCCCCGGCCGCTGCGCACCGCGTCCGCAGGAACTCCCTCGTCTCGGCGGCCAGCTGGCCCAGCCGTCCGGGCTCCAGCGCGCGGACGTCATGAGGGCCGTGCACGTCGTCGAGCAGCGGTCTGCGCGTTCGGGGCAGCGACGTCAAGGCGCACCTCCTGCTGGGGCCTGGGATCTCGGCAGTGCGCCCGGGCCGTGAGGTCCACACGGTGACACGCGCCCGGCACGGCGAAACAGGTACGGGGGCACGGCCGGACGGTGAGGATGCGAACGGCCGGACCGTGAGGAATTCACGGCCCGGCCGTCCGGGTCACGGTCGTGCGCCCACCGTCAGGCGGCGACCGGAACCAGCGCGTACTGGCGTGTCAGCGCGGCCAGTTCACGCAGGAACGTGTCCTCGTGGGCCCGGACGAAGAAGTGCCCGCCCGGCATCGTGCGTACCTCGCAGCCCCGCCCCGCGTGGCGCCGCCACGAGACCACCTCGGACACCGACACCAGCCGGTCGCGCCGCCCCGCGAACAGGTGCAGCGGCACCCGCAGCGGCTCCGACGTGGTGGACATCGGCCGGCCCGTGCACAGCAACAGGTCGTCACGGGCCACCGGCAGCAGCGCCGAGAGGAAGTCCGGGTGGTTCAGCAGCACCTGGGGAATGCCGCCGAGCGCGGCGAGGCTCTCGATCAGCTCCTCGTCGCTGGCCTCCGGGTGCGCGATCTGCGGTGCGGGCAGATGCGGGGCCCGGTAGGCGCTGAGCACGACCGCCAGCGGCAGCGGGGCGCCGCGCTGCTGGCGCCGCCAGGCCAGCGAGTAGGCGATCAGGGCGCCCATGCTGTGGCCGTAGAAGATGTGCGGGTACTCCAGCTCATCGTCGAGCTGGGCGTCCATGTCGTCGATGAGGGCGTGCAGGTCGGTGAACCGCGGTTCGTCCATCCGGCCCTCGCGCCCGGGGAGCTGTATGGGCAGGACCCGGACCCGCGCGCCGTGGGCGTCCAGGTTGCGCTGCCAGCGCCCGTAGGCCGAGGCGCCGCCGCCCGCGTACGGGAAGCAGAACAGGCGTACGTCCGTGCTCAGGCCCTCGTCGATGCTGCTCCGGGACAGGTATCGGGTCATCTTGCTCCGCCTCGGGTTCCGTCCAGCGTGGGTGTGTCGGCGGGATCCGCGGCGCGGCGTTTCACCGGCGGCCGAACGGACGGGCAGGCCCGGCCGGCGTGGCACGGGCACACGCGGGCGGGGCGGAAACCCGACCGGGAGGACGCCGTCTCCACTGCGAGGCGGACCCCGGCCGACACGTCGAGCAGAGTGCGGCCGGGGGCTAAAGGACAGCCAAACTCCCCTTCCGGCACGGCCCGTTCGCCGACGCGCTCAAACCCCGCTTTAGCGCCTCCGCCCACGATGGAGCGCCCGTATGCCGTCCCTCCACGAGGAGATCCCATGACATCCCCCACTCTCCGGGGCGCCACCCGCAGTTCGACGTCGGGGCCCGTGCGCGTCGCCTGGGCGCTGCTCGGCGCGTTCCTCCTGGTCTGGGTCGTGTTCGAGATGATCAAGCATGCGGGCTGGGTGATCCCGCTGGGCGTGCTGGGCTTCATCGCCCCCGACCTGTCGTTCTTCGTCGGCGCCTCCGGCCCGCACCAGCACGGGCAGCTGCCGCGCGGCACGGTCGGCCCGTACAACCTCGTCCACCGGCCGATCGGCCCCGTCCTGTGGATGACGGTCACGGCCCTGCTCGCCGACGGGCCCGGCGACAACGCCGCGCCGTTCACCTTCGGCCTGGCCTGGCTGCTGCACATCGCGATGGACCGGGCACTGGGATACGGCCTGCGCACGGCCGACGGCTGGCAGCGCTGAGTACGCGGCCCCGCGCGATCCGGACAGTTCGAGGCGCCCCCGCGGGGGCGCCTTTGCCGTGGCGCAAGGTCGCGTTGCGAGCATCCTGCGAGCCCCGACCCCCCATTTCCGGAGGCAGCATCCATGGATACCGAACGGCAGACGGCCCACGACGTCAGCGCCACGGCCGAGCCGTCCCTGAGCTATCCCTTCCCTCGCCCTTCGGCGGTCGAAATACCCCGCGTCTACAGCGAGTTACGTGACAAGTGCCCGGTCGCGCACGTACGGCTGCCGAGCGGCGACGAGGGCTATGTGGTCACCCGCTACGACGACGTGCGCACCGTCCTGGCCGACGCCCGCTTCAGCCGCGCCGCCACCGTGGAGCCGGGCGCCCCCCAGCTGTCCAAGAGCCCGCCGCTGGCCGGCGGCCTGTTCACGATGGACCCGCCCGAGCACACCCGGCTGCGCAAACTGGTCCTGCGCGAGTTCACCAACCGCCGTGTCCAGCAGCTGCGCCCGCGCATCCAGGAGCTCACCGACGGACTGCTCGACTCCATGGAGCGACTGTCGCCGCCCGTCGACCTCAACACCGAACTGGCCTTCCCCCTGCCGGTGATGGTCATCTGCGAGCTGCTCGGCGTGCCCTTCGAGGACCGCGGCCGCTTCCGCGCCTGGTCGGACGCCTTCGTGTCGCTGACCTCCCACACCCCCGAGGAGACCGCCGCCCAGCGCACCTCGATGATCGGGTACCTGAAGGCGCTCATCGACAGCAAGCGCGAGGCGCCCGCCGACGACCTCATCAGCGCGCTCGTCACCGCGCACGACGAGGACGGCAGGCTCACCGAGCACGAGCTGATCACCATGTGCATCACCCTGCTCGTGGCCGGCCACGAGACCACCGTCTCCCAGATCGGCACCTGCGTGCTGACCCTGCTGCGCCACCCCGAGCACCTCGCCGCCCTGCGCGAGCGCCCCGACATGATCGAGCACGCCGTCGAGGAACTTTTGCGGATCAACCCGATCGGCGACGGCGGCCCGCTGCGCATCACCCTGGACGACGTCGAGATCGGCGGCACGGTGATCCCCAAGGGCAGCGCCGTCCTCGCGGCGATCTGCTCGGCCAACCAGGACGCCGGCCGCTTCCCCGAGGGCTCCCCGGCCGACTTCGACCCGGCCCGCCCCTCCGCGAACCAGCACGTCGCCTTCGGGCACGGACCGCACCACTGCCTCGGCGCCGCCCTCGCCCGCGCCGAACTCCAGATCGTCATCGGCACGCTGCTGCGTCGCTTCCCCGGCCTGAAGCTCGCCGAGGAGGTCGAAGCGCTGCGCATGACGACCGGCATGATGGTGCACGGCCTGACCCGCCTGCCCGTCACCTGGTGACGTACGGCCGCTGAGACCAGCGCACGACGAAGGCCCTGCCCGGACCACGGGCAGGGCCTTCCTCATGGCTAGGGGGTGTCCGCAAAGTCCCGCCTGCCTCGCGGGCGGACGACGGGACTTCGCGGACACCCCCTAGGGCGTGTCCGCAAAGTTCCGCCTGCCCCGCGACGCCCGGCACGCCCTCTCGCCGCACCGGGCGAACACCCACGTACAACCAGTACGCGGGCGTCCGCCCGGCACGCCGAGAGCACGCACCGGACGCCGCGAGGCCCGCCCTCCGGGCGGACGACGGGACTTCGCGGACACCCCCTAGGCCACCGTGCCGTCACACGCGCGACGGCGGCCGCTGCTGGCGCACCGCCACGTGCGGGCCGGGCTTCTGGAGCTGGAAGTACGCCCCCGCGAGCACCCGCTGCTTGAGCGACTGGCTGCGGTCCACCACCCGGTACAGGGTGCGGCGGAAGGCGCCGCCCGCACCGTGCAGCGCGAACAGCCGCTCCTGGCGCAGCTGGAGTCCGCGCGACTTGCTCACCGACGTCTCCCGCGCCTGCTGGAACTCCTCGCCCGCCCGCGCCAGTTGCGACGGCGTACCGCCGGCTTCGAAGGCCCGCTGCACCAGCGGCGCCAGCGTCACCGCGTCGATGATGGCGTGGTTGACGCCCTGCCCGAGGATCGGCGTCAGGGTGTGCGCCGCGTCGCCGGTCAGGATGAGACCGGGGCACGACCAGCGCGGCACCAGCGTGGTGAAGATGTCCAGCATGGACGTGTCCGACCAGCCGCGTATCTCCGTGCGCACGGCGTCCGACAGCTCCGGCGCGAGCCGGTCCAGCCGCTCGTAGAGGGCGGGCAGGCCCTTGGCGCGCAGGTCCTTGAGGCCGCCCTTGGGGATGTTGAACCCCACCCGCACGCTGTCGGGGTGGGTGGGGATGAACAGGCCGTGCTGGTCGCCGTGGATGCGGATGCGGTACGTCCGGTCGTCCCACTGCTCGGGGAAGGGAAGCTTCAGCCACACCACGTCCCGCTCCAGCGGGATCTTGGTGTACGGCAGCCCGGACATCTCCCGCACCTTGCTGAAGCGGCCGTCCGCCGCCACCGTCAGCGCGGCCCGTACGGTGATCTCGCCGTCCGGCGTCCGCGCCCGCACTCCCGTCACCGGGCCGTCGCCCTCGCGCACCAGGCCGGTCGCCGTCGCCCGGCGCACCAGCGTGAAGTGCTCCGGGGATTCCTCGCCCAGGTCCGCGAGGGCCGACAGCAGCGCGGGCTGCGGCATCTCCACGGGGTAGGGGTGCGGGTAGGGGAACCGGGTGAAGTCGGCGCGCAGCACGGTGCTGCCCGAGTCGACGATCTCCATGCGGTGCATCTGCTGGTACGCGCCGTCGAGCCGGCCGAGGATCCCCAGCCGGTCGAGGAGCCACACGGAGTCGGGGGAGACCGACTCGCCCCGGAACGACCGGTCGAAGTGGCCACTCTGCTCCAGGACCACGACGGAGACCGAACGCTTGGCGAGCTCCACGGCCAGAGTGAGGCCCGCCGGACCCCCTCCGACCACGCACACCTGCGCGGTCAGCTCATCTGTCATCGTCATCGCTGCCTTTCCGGAGGAGACACGGTCGTCCGATGGTCCCGGCGCGGCCTAAAGCGGCCCTTGCAGAGCGGACGCCGGCCGCGCACCGGTCCGGCCGCAAGCGGCCCTTTAGGGCGGCGCGTCAGGGTGGCAGCGGTGACGGAAAACGCCCGGAGCGATCCGGGCGCACCGGGATACGAGTCTGCCGCCGGCCCCACGTCCCCCGTCGGCCGGCGGCAGACCTCGTCCTCAGGACCCGGCCGTGGCCTCCACCCGCTCCTTCAGGGCGTCGGTCAGCGAGCGGAACCCCACCTCGCTCTGCCGGATGATCGAGCCGGTGACGGGGACGAGCACGCCGGTGAACGTCTCGGCCTGCACGACGTGCGTGCCGCCCTCGCGCGGGGTCAGCTCGAAGCTGTGCAGCCCGTCGAAGACACCCGTGACGCCCAGGCGCCCGCGCCACCGCAGCAGCCGGGGCGCCTCGCTGACGAGCACCGTCGGCTTGAACACCATCTCGCGACCGCTGCCCGGCAGCCGGAACCGCAGGCTGAGCCGCTGCCCCGGCTCCGCCCGGCCCGCCGCCCCCACCAGGAACGGGTTCCACTCGTGGAACCGCTCGAAGTCGGTGAGGACGGCCCACACCTCCTCGGGCCGGGCACTGATCTGGACTTCGGACGCGATACGGCGCACGCTGCTGCGCTCCTTCCACGGCCCCGCGGGGAGCCGCTCACGGGCGGGTCGGCTTGCCACGCTAATGGCTCGACGCACCGCTCCACAGGTGGCTTTGGCGTCACGCAACCGTCCCTTTAGCGCCCTGTACTCGAATCCGGCCACCCACGGCCGGATGCCACCGCCGGCGCCCTCGCGACCGGCCGCTCACCCGCCCGTGAGATGCGCGGGAAGCAGCCACACACCCGGGCGTACCTCCAGGGGCGCGGTCCCCAGCTCCGTTTCGCGGGCCGCGGCTCTCGCCTCGGTGACGGTCCTGGTGAGGCGTACGGCGTACTCCTGCCAGCGCCGGTCGCCCGCGCGGCCGGCAGCCGCCTCGTACTCGGCGAGGCGGCTCAGCGCCTCCGTGGCGCGTCCTTCCCGCAAGGCCACCAGGGCCAGGCCCCGCAGGGCGTTCGCGGCACCCCGCTCGTCGCCCGCGGCGCGGCCGGCCGTCAGCGCCCGTACGTATCCGCGCTCGGCGCGCGCGACCCGGCCCTGGCCGAGCATGACGTCCGCCTCGCCCGACACGCAGCGAGCGGCCGAGGCGCGGTCCCCCTCACGGGTGAACACGTGCCAGGCCAGCCGGTAACGGTCGACGGCCGCCGTCGGCTGCCGCCGCTGCCACGCCAGGTCGCCCAGCGAGCACAGCACCACGGCCTCCGCGCGCGTGTCGGCGGCCTGCCGTGCCGCGTCCAGGGCGAGTTGGTGACTGGACTCCCAGTCGTCCCACAGCGCGCCCGCCTCGTAGTACCCCGCCGCCGCCGAGGCCAGGGCGCAGCACAGTCCCCACTGCCCCGTCGCGTGCGCCTGCCGCACCGCCTCCAGCAGCCCGGCCGACTCCTCCTGGAACCACTGGAGGGGCGCCGCCCCCACCAGTTCCTCCGGGTGGATCCCGGCCGGTGGCGCCACCGGCTCCACCAGCCGGTCACGGCCGGGCGCGAGCCGTGCGTCTGCGTGCCGGGCGAGTGCCAGGAACGCCCGGCACAGCCGGCCGGTCGCCGCCGCCGAGCCCTGCCCGAGCAACTCCAGCGACAGGGCCCGCAGCAGCGGATGGAACCCGTAGCGCACCGGCGTCAGACGCCCCGTCCGGGGCCTGGCCTCCAGCAACTGGGCGCGCACCAGCTCCTCGGCGTACCGTTCGGCCTCGGCCGGCTCGCAGTCGAGCAGCGCGGCCGCGCTCCACAGCGCGAAGTCCGGCAGCGGAGCGAGCCCGAGCAGCCGGAACGCCTGACGCTCGGGCACGCCCACGTCCCGATAGGCCGTCAGCAGACTGCCCCGTACGTCGAGATCGCCGAGCGCGAGCGCGCCCAGCCGGGTCCGCTCGTCGGCCAGGCGCCGCGCCAGGTCGGCGGCCGTCCAGTGCGGCCGCGCCACCAGCCCGGCGGCCGCGACCCGCAGCGCCAGCGGCAGGTTGCCGCACAGCCGTGCCGTCTCCGCGACGGCGGCCGGGTCCTCGCGCATCGCGGGACCGCCGCAGCGCAGCAGCAGATCCCGGGCCTCGTCCGCGTCGAACACGTCCAGGACGAGATGCTGCACCCCTTCGAGCGCGCCCAGCGCATGACGGCTGGTCAGTACGACGGTGCTGTCGGGCAGCGCCGCGAGCAGCGGCCGCACCTGGGCCTCGGACACCGCGTCGTCCAGGACGACGAGCATCTTGCGGCCCCTGGTCCGCTCGTGCAGCAGCTCGCCGGGCTCGGCCGGTTCCGCCGGCGGCCCGTCCGCACCGGGTTCCGGCTCCCCGCGCAGCCGCCGCAGCAGCGTCGCCACGGCGGCCTCGGCGGTCAGGGCCCGGCCGCCCGCGTCGCGCAGCAGCAGCAGGACGCGTCCGTCGGGGAAGCGGTCCGCCGTCTCGTGCGCCAGCCGCGCGGCCAGCGTGGTCTTGCCGGACCCGGCCGGACCGGACACGGCCAGCACGCGGCCCGGAACGGGCCCCTCCCCGTGCAGGAAGCGCCTTCCCAGCGCGAGCTGGGCCGCCCGGCCGGTGAAGTCACCCACCGGCGCCGGCAGCCACACCACCGGCTCGTCGCGCACCGGCCGCGCCGCCGGCCGCCCGCTCCCGGTGCCGCCGCGCCAGGACAGCGCCGGGTCGCAGGCGAGGATCCGCTCCAGGAGCCGGCTCATCACCGGCCCGGGCTCGACCCCCAGCTCGGAGACGAGCGCGCGGCGCGCCTGGTGGTACACCTGCAACGCGTCCGACTGCCGCCCCGACCGGTACAGCGCCACCATCAGGTGACAGTGCACGGTCTCCCGCAGCGGGTGGTCGTGGGCGAGAGCCATCAGTTCGCCCACCAGCTCCTGGTGGCGCCCCAGGCGCAGATCGGCCGCGATGCGCTGCTCGAGCACCTCGGCGCGCAGCTCGTCGAGCCGTATCGCCGACGTCTCCAGGGTCGGACCGTGCGGGATGCCGGACAGCGCCGGCCCGGTCCACAGCGCCAGCGCCCGCTCCAGGGTCCGGGACGCCTCGTCGTACTCCTGGCGCCCGTAGGCCGCCCGCCCCTGCTCGCGCAGCGCCTCGAACACCAGCAGGTCGAGGTCGTCCGGGGCGACCCGGAGCAGATAGCCGGGCGGCCTGGTGATCAGGGGCTGCTGCCCGTCCGCGGTGCCGTCGAGGAGCGCCTTGCGCAGCTGGGAGACGTAGACCTGAAGGGTGGTGGTGGCCGTGCGCGGCGGCTCGGTGTTCCACAGCTCGTCGATCAGCGTGTGCGTGGACACCACGTTGTTGCTCTGCACCAGCAGCGTGGCGAGTACCGCCCGGGGCTTGGCCGCGGACGGCGCGGCGGGCACCATGCGGACCGGCCCGAGGACGCGGAAGCGCATGGCCGGCCTAACAGTCCTGCAGCACGGTCACGGACACCCGGGCCACTTCGCGGTCACCCTGCCGGAACGTCAGCCCCAGCCGCGCCGACGGCCGCCCCGCCGCGTCCCGGTCCGCCGCCGGCCGCGTGCCGTCGGCACCGCTCACCGCGCCCACGGCGCAGTACAGCGGCAGACCCGGCTCGGCGAAGCCGCGGAAAGCGGCCTGCCACCGGGTGAGCAGGGCGTGCGACGGCACGAAGCCGTGCAGCTCGGCGGCGGCCAGCAGCGCCGCCTGCCGCGACGCCTCCAGGAACATCGCCGGGGGCACCTCGCCGGAGCCGTCCGCCAGCACCGCCTGCGCCGCCTCCCCGTCGACGGGGAACAGCAGCTCCTCGTCACCGTCCTCGCCCTCGGCCGACAGCGCGACGAGCACATGGCGAGGGTCACGGTGCCCGACCTGTTCCGGCGCGGGAACACCGGCCGGCTCGACAAGCCACCCGGCGGCGATGCTCTGCTCGCTCTGCCGCCGCCCCGCCTCCCGGTGCCCCCGGTACACCCCGGGGCTCAGGAACACGAGCCGGGTGTCGGCTGCGCCGCAGCGCCGCCCGTCGATCGACACGGCCGCCTCGCACTCCAGGCCACGAGGCACGCCGGTGACGACGTCGACCGGGGTGAGGGCGAGGTCCAGGGTGAGCCGCGAGCCCTCGCCGATGCGCCGCCACGGCGTCACGTCGGTGATCTCCACACCGGTGGCGGAGACGGCGGTGATCCGCTTCTCGGGCACCCGGAAGTACTGCCGCGCCGCGAACAGCGCGGCCTGGCGCAGCGCCTCGACGGGGAACAGCAGGTCGTGGAAGGGCGTCGTGGTGTCGCTGAACAGCGGGTGCCGGTCCGGCAGCTCGGTCGCGAAGCTGAAGCTCTGCCGCACGGGCGTACCCGCGTCGAGCAGGAAGGCCTCGGGGCTGTCCGGTTTGTGCACCAAGTGCTGCGGGCCGAGGAAGAGGCGGGAGAGCGCGAGAACGGTGTCCATGCGATTCCTCCGCGACGTGTCCGGGGTCCCCTGGTGCGTTCGAGTCTCCGGCACCGTCCGTCCGCGGTGAATCCTCGCCGTCATGGCTTGGATATGACGATTTCATACGCGCGCACGGTCACGGGCACGCGAAGAGGCCCCCCGCTGGGCGGAGGGCCTCTCACCGTCTGTGCGCCGCCAGGGACTCGAACCCCGGACCCGCTGATTAAGAGTCAGCTGCTCTAACCAACTGAGCTAGCGGCGCCTACTGACGTCGTAGACGTTAGCACCCTGATCGGAGGGAGGAAAAATCGATATCCGCACAGCGTCCCGAGCCGCCCGCACAGCCGCCCACAGCACCACCTCCGGTCCGGGCAGCCAGGGCTGCCGGCAGTCCGGCGCGACCAGCCACCGGGCCCCGGCCCGGCCGGACGCCCCGGAGGAAACAGCCGGCCTGGAGGGGGAATCCACCCCCGCAGGGGACACGGCCGCGGCCGGGACGGTGACGGCGTCGCCCGTGCCGTGGCACAGCAGCGGGGGAACCGGCCTCGCACGGCCGCCCGCGCCCCACTCCTCCCACTCCAGCAGCGCGGGCAGCCGCTGGGCCGTGCCGGGCGCGGCGAACAGCAGCATTCGGCCCCTGAACTCCGCGACCGGCCCCGAGCCGGGCCCGTCGTCCCACAGCCGGTCGAGCATCCGCCGCCCGAACATCGCGGGCGCGCTGACGACGTCGAAGACCGAACCGCAGGGCAGCACGACCGGTGCGCCCGGCCGCTCGTCCCAGAGGGCGAGCGTGCTCCGCGGATACGTTCCTGCCGAGGCGAGCCAGGCGGCCCCGTCCGGGGTGACATAGGAGGCGTTCCATGCGCTGCTCATGGCGTCAATGTCTACCGGCCGTGAACGCGCGGTTCCCGAGGGTTGCGGGAAATCGGGACAGGAGGGGGTGGGAGGCAGTATCTTGCCCGCCTGGCATATGCCACGGAGATCGGCGAGGCGGCGGAGCCCCCGGGTCTCAGACCGGGTCGACGGGCCCCCGGCCCTCGCCGCCGCCCCGCAGCAGGTCCCGTCCGAACTCGACCATCTTCTTGGCGTAGTCCTCGGTCCACTCGGCCCGCTCGGCGATGTCCGCGGTCGTCAGCCGGTCGAACCGCCGCGGATCGGCCAGCTGCGCCGCCGCGATCGCCTGGAACTCCACCGCCCGGTCCGCCGCGGCCCGGAACGCCAGCGTCAGCTCCGTCGCGCGGGACAGCAGGGCGCGGGGATCGTCGATCGACTCGAGGTCGAAGAAGTGCTCAGGGTCCGAGGCCGCCTCCGCGGGCTCGAAGAGCAGGGGCGCGGGGCGTAGCCGCGGTTCGTTCCGACGCGGCGTGGGCTCCGCCATGTCATCTCCTTCTCGTACGTCGCGCTGACCCTCCCCCGTGTGCGGGGGCACCCCCAGGTGGAGTGGGCCACCGTCCATTGTCTCGCGGGCGCGCAAGTGGGCATCGCGGTAGTGGGTACGGCCGCGACACCCCCGGCGTTCGTCACGGCCGCCAGGACACGTGATGTCCGGCCGGCTGCGCCGGCACCGCGACCCGTCCGGGCTGTGTTCATCGGCCGCCTCCGGCGGCGTGCCGGTCTCCGGTCGGCGGAGGGGTGGGTCGGGGGCAGGTGTGGCCGCTGGGGCGGTTCATGGCCGCCATGCCACCCGGTGCTCCGCGAGATGCGCCAGCACCGCGTGATTCGCCTCCCACCCGTCCGGGCTGTGTTCATCGGCCGCCTCCGGCGGCGTGCCGGTCTCCGGTCGGCGGAGGGGTGGGTGGGGGGCAGGTGTGGCCGCTGGGGCGGTTCATGGCCGCCATGCCACCCGGTGCTCCGCGAGATGCGCCAGCACCGCGTGGTTCGCCTCCCACCCGTCCGGGAACTTCACCACCGTCCCCAGCTGCACCGGCTCCGTCGACGGATAGTCGTCCAGCAGGTCGCCGACCCCCGCCCGGCAGACCACGATGCACGCGTGCCGGTGGCGGGAGGCCAGGACGCACAGGCGGCCCGTCTCCAGGTGGAAGGCCGTGGCGTCGGGGCGGCCGGAGAGGGGGTGCAGCACCACCGTGACGTCGTACTCGCGGCCCTGGAGCCGGTTGGCCGTGTCCACGACCACGTCGGTGACGCCGAGGTCGGCCAGGGCGGCACGTACCGCGGCCGCCTGGTCCCGGTGTGCCGTGCCGACGGCGATCCGGTCGGCGGTCAGGGGAGAGGGGTCGGGTGAGCGTTCCGACGTCGCCGCGCCTCCCCTGTCCAGCAGCCGCCGTACGACCGTCGCCACGGCCCGCACCGCCTCCGGATCCGTGCGCGGCGTGTGCCGCGCGGGGAGCTCCAGCAGGCCCCAGCCCGACTCGGCCGCCTCGTCGATCACCCGGTCGGGGCCCGAGCCGTCCGACGGCACGGTCAAGGACAGCCGCCGGTCGCCGTGCCCCGTGCCGCTGCGGAAGGGCGTGTACGGGTAGAAGGCGTCCGATACCAGGGGCGCCGCCGAGGCCGGGAGCCGCCAGGACACCGGCAGGCGGTGCTGCGGCAGGTCCGGGTTGTGCGCGAGCAGCGTCGTCACCGCCGAGGCCGACGGGTCGTACGTGAGGCCCGCCCACTGCTCGCTGCCCACGATCGCGAACGGGTCCAGCTGCCCCGGGTCGCCCACGAACAGCGCCCGCTCGAACAGCCCGGCCACCGCGAGCAGCGCGTCCGAGCGCATCTGGTACGCCTCGTCGACGATCGCGTGCCGCCACGGCTCGTCGGCCTTCACATGCGCCCACTTCGCCGCCGTCGAGATCACCACGGCCAGCCCGGCGAGGTCGGCCGCCTTCGCCGACTTGCGGACGTTCTCCAGGCCGTCGAGCGCCTTGTCGTACGGGTCGGCGTCGCTGCTGTGCAGCCGCCCCACCGGCAGCTCGGGGTTCTTCTCGGCGAGCCGCAGGACCAGGTCGTCGACCTGCGCGTTGGTCTGCGCCACCACCATCAGCGGACGGCCGGCCTCCGCCAGCTCCAGTGCCGCGCGGACGACGAGCGTGGACTTGCCCGCGCCGGGCGGGGAGTCGACGACGACACCGCGCGCGGTGCCGTGCAGCGTGTCGTGGAGGATCGCGTCCGTGGCCTGCGTCGCGGCGGCGGAGGGATCGAGGAGCGTCGTCACAGCACGTCCTCCGCGGTCACCGGGTCGGCGGCCTCCAGGGTCGCCTCACCGGGCGGCCCGCCGTGCGTCCAGGGCGTCTCCTCCGGGTCGGGCAGCTTCGCGCCGCCCCGCTGCTCGTGCTCGAAGAGCGTGAAGCAGACCCGGTCGCCCTTCTCCGGCACCGACCCCGCCTCGGGCTCCTTGCCGCGGCCCATCTTGTCCAGGACCCGCAGCACGACGTACGCCCCGTCCTCCTCGGCCCCGACGAACTCCGCCGACTGCGGCTTCCCGCCCAGCGACCGGTACACCTTCGTCCGCTCCCCGAGATGCGGCCGGTCGTCCGTGCGGACCGTGACCATGGGGCGCGGGCTGGGCCGCTTGCCCTCGCTGTACGCCATCACGACGTCGGTGACCTCACCCGCGAACGCCTCACCGGACAGCCGCCGCCCCGCCATGACCAGCGGGTCGTCGAGGGCCTCCTGCGCCTCCAGCCGGGCCTGCTCGCGCTCGCGTGTGGCGAGCTTGTTCGCCGCGGTGACGGCGTCGTCGCGGCGCGGCTGCGGGGGTTCGCCGGCCAGGACCCGGTCGCGGTGGCCGGTGAAGGACCAGCGGTCGCGGGTCCACCGCTCCTCGACATGCGCCCCCTCGGGCAGCTCCCGCAGCAGGTCCAGGCCCTGCCAGACCTTCTCCCAGGTGGGAAGGGTGCGGCTGAGCACCAGGTCCCGGATCTCCCGCTCGGCGGCGGTCAGCGCGCCGAGCCGGTCGTCGGCCTCCAGGCCGTCCTCGGCGGCGGCCAGGGCCGTGCGGGCCCGGTCGTAGCGCTCGATGGCCGGGGCGAGCAGCTTGTTGTCGAACGCCGGGTCGGTGGCGGGACCGGCCGGGGGACAGGTCAGCTGGCCCTGCGCGTCCCGCTCCAGCTCGGCCCGCAGTGCCGCCTCGGCACCGGTCAGGCCCTCCGGCGGGTCGATCCAGGCGAGCAGGGCCCCCAGGTGCTGGTCCTCCAGCGTGGACTGCCCGGTCGCCCAGTGCCGGCCCAGTACGTCGGTCATGGCCAGCAGCAGGGAGGAGCCGGGCACCCGGGCCCGCTCCCCGAAGTGCGTCAGCCACCGCCCGAGCAACGGCACCCGGGGCGGCGCCGGATAAGCGGCCTCCGGGTCCTGTTCCGCCGTACGCCGGAAACGCATCGAGCGCCCGAGCAGCCGCACCAGGTCGATGCCCCCGCGGCTCGGCACGATCAGCTGCGGCGCGTCCGCGCACAGGTCGACCTCGACCTTGACCCGCTTGCCGGTCTCCGGGTCGGTCTCGGTGCGCTCGGCGGCCTCCACGGCCTCGGCGTACGCGTCGACGTACGGCAGCACCACGTCGGCCAGGTCCGCCAGGAACGCGAACCTGAGGTCGCGGTCGCGGGGCTGCGGAACGGCCAGCAGCCGCGGCGCGTCCCGGTCGGTGCCGACCAGCGCGCCGAGCGGTGCCCCGGCCTCACCGGCGGTGGTCAGCGGCACGAACACCAGCGGACGGTCGGACAGGTGCCGGTGCCGGACGGTCGCGGCGGGCTGGGCGCGGCCCGTGCTGACCGCTTCGAGCCGGGCCAGGGTGGAGATCAGCGACATGCCGCCTCCAGTGCCTCGGCACGCAGGGCCGCGGCCCGCCTGAGGGCCGCCACCGTCGGATCGTCGGGGTCGCCCGCCTCGCCGCGGGCCGCCGCGAGGACGTCCTCCACGGTCGTCAGCCCGCCCAGCTCCGCCCGCACCGGCCGCCCGAGCGAGGTCACCGCGCCCGTCTCGCGGGACCGGGTCCGGCAGTGGAAGGCCAGCTCGCACGCGGACAGGCACTCCGGCGCGTACGTCGCCGGGACCGACTCCACGGCGGCCGTCAGCTCCTCGGCGGGCAGCTCCGGGGAGAAGCATGTGCCCTCGGGGAGCGTCTCGGCGATGTCCTCGATGCGGGTCAACCGGGTCAGCTGGCGGGCCGTCACCGCACGCTGCTTGCGGATGTCGACGGCGGAAGCGGCCGGCAGGTTGGAGAAGTCCCTGGGGCAGACGAGCAGGATCCGGTGCCGCACGCGCGGGGCCGGAGCCTTCTCCGGCTCCGCGCCGAGCCGGGCCGCGACCTCCTCCAGCGCCAGCACGTACACCGCCGCCTGCCGGGCCGCCGCCCCGACCTTCGCCGGGTCCGCCGAACCGTCCAGCAGCGGGAACGACTTGATCTCGACCACGGTCCAGCTGCCGTCCGGATGCACCACGACAGCGTCCGGTTCGAGGAACGCGGGGGAGCCGGCGACGTCGAGCGCGAGCATCGGGTGGTCGAGCAGCGTCCACGCGCCCGGGTGCGCGGTGGCCTCCCGCAGCTCCAGCGCCGTACGGGCCGTGCGCCCCTGGGGGCCGGTCGCCGTCAGGTCGGGCACGCGCGCCTCGGCGGGCGGCTCGGCGGCCCGGTCCAGCTTCTCGTGCACCAGCCGCAGCAGCTCCGCGCCGCCGTCGGCCTTGACCTTCGCCTCGAACGCGTTGCCCCGCGTGAGCGCGAACTGCGACTGGCCGAAGGCCGACGGCGCGCCCAGCGCGCTCGCCAGCGCAGCCTTGTTCACCCCGGCGCCGTCGAGGATCGCGCGCCGCGCGCAACCGGGGTTGGCGGCCAGTGCCGCCAACGCGCGCGCGTCCAGGGCCTTCGCCGGTACGTCGGGACCGCGCAGCTCAGCGAGCCGGTGCCGGAGCGCCGTCCCCCGCGTCCTTGGGGGAGGCACTCGGCTCGGCTCCCGCTCCGAACCGCGACTCGCGCTGCCGTGGAATTCGCTCACCCGCGGAAGTCTGGCATCCGGCACTGACAATCGAGGAACCCGCGGCGGGAGATGCGGCCGTGACCGGTGCGACTCGCGGCACGAAACGCGCCCCGACCCGGTCCGCCGTGCGCATCACGACCGGCGCCAGCAGCAGCCCGGCGCCCATGACGGCCGCACCCGCGAGCGCGTCGAGGAAGTAGTGGTTGGCGGTCCCCATGACCACGATCGTCGTGATCAGCGGGTAGGCGACTCCCGCGATCTTCGCCGTGCGCGTACCGCCGTAGCGCCACAGCATCACTCCGCACCACAGGGCCCAGCCCACGTGCAGACTCGGCATCGCCGCGTACTGGTTGGTCATTCCGCCCATGCCGCGCGGGGCGCTCGCCGCGCCGCCCCACCAGCCGTACGAGCTGTACTGGGCCATCGTGTCCACGAATCCGTGGCTCGCGTCGAGGAGCCGGGGCGGGCAGGTCGGCATCAGTGTGAAACCGACCAGGCCTATGAGGGTGGACGTCATCAGCCACGTGCGCGCGGCGCGGTAGCGCACCGTCCGGGAGCGGAAGAGCCACACGAGGACCGCCGGCGTGACCAGGTAGTGCAGCGACGCGTACCAGAAGTCCGCCGGTATGCCTATCCAGGCCTCGTGGGTGAAGAGGCGGTTGAGCGGGTGCTCGAAGTTGAGATGCAGAGCCTTCTCGGCGCGCAGGAGCGCCAGGCCGTTGTCGACCGCGCCGGAGACGTCGCCCCGGGCGAGGAGCCGGCCCGCCGTGTAACACGCGTACACCAGCAGGATCAGCGGCAGTTCCGTCCACCAGCGCAGCCGGCGTGCAGGGGCCGCCTCGGTGCCCGGTGTCTCGGTGTGCGGCATCCGATCGCCCTCCCCCTTCGTCGTCACGCGGCGCCCGGCCGGTGGGTCGTGCCACTTTAAGGCCTGCTTTCGCGCCCCGGGGGGGCGCCCTCCGGACCTCAAAGACGCTGAGATCGCCCCCCGGGTTGCCCGCGACCAGCGTGCGCGATGATGGAGGAGTTCCGCTCGCGTTTTTCTTCCGGAAAGGTCCCCCATGGCTCCGCGCATCCTGCTGGCCCGCCACGGACAGACCGAGTGGTCGCTGTCCGGCAAGCACACGGGCAGGACGGACGTGCCGCTCCTGGAGGAGGGCCGGCGCGGGGCCAAGCTGCTCGGCGAGCGCCTGCACCGGGCGCCGTACGACGGCCTGCCCGGCGCCGAGGTGCGCACCAGCCCGCTGGCACGCGCGCGTGAGACCTGCGAACTGGCCGGCTTCGGCGAGCGCGCGCGTGCCTGGGACGCGCTGCTGGAGTGGGATTACGGGGCGTACGAGGGCATGACCCCGGCGGACATCCAGGCCGTCCGGCCCGGCTGGCTCATCTGGCGCGACGGTGTCCCCGAGGGCGAGACCCTCGCGGAGATGACGGCCCGGGCGGACGAGGTGGTCGCCTGGGCGCGCGCCGAGGACCGGGACGTCCTGGTCTTCGCCCACGGGCACGTCCTGCGGTCCATCGGGGCGCGGTGGCTGGGCCTGCCGATCGACTTCGCGGCGCGGATACGGCTGAACCCGACGTCGCTGTCGGTGCTGGGGTGGGCGTACGGGGAGCCGGCGATCGAGAGCTGGAACGATCTCGGGCACCTGGTGTAGCGGAGGGCGTTCACACCATCCGCGGCGACGACGCGTGCCTCTCCAGGAACGCCGACACCCCGGACGCCCGCCGGTGCGGTGACAACACCCGCGCCGTGGCCGCCAGCATCGTCTGGACCCGGGACGACTGGACCTCCTCCAGCAGATCCAGCACCCGCATCCCCGCCACGGCGGCCTCGTCCGGCAGGCCGCCCCGCGCGAGGTCGTCCGCCAGCTCCGCCGTGTACAGCGCGATGTTCCGGGTGAAGTGCGGATCCTGGAGCTCCGCCGCCCGACGGGCGTGCCGTGCCGCCCGGGGCCAGTCGCCGAGCGCGGACCAGCACTGCGCCTCCAGGCCCTCCAGTTCGGCCTCTCCGTAGAAGCTCATCCACTCGGGGTCGTCGTCCGAGGGGCCCCGGTCGAAGAGGGCCTGCGCCCGGGCCAGTGCCTGCTCGCAGCCGACGCGGTCGGCGAGGCCCGCCCAGCCGCCCGCCTCGCGCAGCGCGAGCAGCGACATCAGCCGGGCCGAGCCCACGGGCCGGGCGACGCGCTGTGCGGCCTGGGCGGCCCGGACCGCCTCGCGCGGCCGGCCCGCGTCGCGCGCGAGGAAGGCCGTGTTGCAGAAGGCGTGCGCCTCCAGGCCCGGATCGTCGGTCATCCGGGCGGTCGCCAGGGCCTCCGCGTAGTGGGAGCGGGCGTCGTCGAAGCGTCCCGAGTCGTGAGCCAGCCAGCCCACGGAGATGGCCAGTTCACCGGCGCCCGAATAGAGCCGGTCCGCCGTCGTCTGCCGGGTCGTACCGGCGTCCAGCAGGGCGTAGGCGGCACGCAGCGGGGCCGCCGCCCGGCGGTAGAGGCCGTCGGCCCCGTGCCGGTCGTCGAGCAGCCGGATGCGGCGGACGGCTTCTTCCAGGGCACCCGCGTCACTCGCCCCGGCGCGGCGCACGGGGCGCTGTGCCGCCGCGGCGTCGAGGGCGAGGCCGACGGGCCCCAGCGAGGCGGCGGCCACCGTGGCGCCCCCGCCGGTCATGAATGCGCGACGTAGCACGTCGCTCTCCTCGTAGGTGTCGTGCGGGTGGTACGGGTCGTACGGGTTCTGCGTTTCATACGGCTCGCACGCCCCGCTGCTCTCACTCGTGGCGTTCGCCGGGTCCGCGGTGCACGTCGGGGGCGCGTCCTCGGTGTCACGCGCCCGGCGTCCGCGTACCGCTGAGCGGGGCGCGAACCCCAGGTCGGTGAGCGTGCGGCCAGGGAACATGTGCAGGAACACCCGTTCGTACGCGTAGTTGGGACAGCGGATCTCGCCCGCCTCGACCCGGCCGATGTACCGCGCGTCACAGCTGACCTGCTCGCCGATCTCCAGGGCGGCCCGCCGGATCGCCGCGGCGAACTCGGCCGGCGAACGCTGCCCGCGCAGGCGCCGGAAGGCGAGGTTGGGCCGCGGTGGCCGGTTGGGTTGAGACGAGGTCACCAGTGACGACGCCATGGCCGGGTCCTCTCGTGCGAACCGTCGAACCATGCCGGGTTCGGGGCAAGTTATACGTGTTGTCCCGCATGTTCTGCCCCGTGTCCGGCGGGCAAGAACGTACCTGCTGTGTCGGAGCCCTCACGCTGGGTTTGACTACAAACCGGATATCTCATCCGTGATCTGCCATGAACTGCCATCCTTTGCGGCTGACTTCCGCCGTAGCCGTTGACGGTTTGCCGCGTTGAACCCTGCGGACCGGGAGGCCCCCGACTCCCGACCGCTCGTCCAAGCAGGGGTTCTGTGGTGGAGGCCGGGATGGAGACCAGCCGGATCGACGATCCTCGAACACCGCCGAGTACACCGCCGGCCGGCTGCGATGTCGTGACGGTGCCGGCGCGGCAGGGGCTGGAGGCGGTCGACATCCTGCGGCGCGGGACCGATGAGGCGGTCGGGCCCGTACTGCACGACGACGGCGGTGACACGCTCGGCTTCCTGGTGCCGCCGGGGACGGCCGCGGCGTGGGACGTGCCGGGAAGCACATGCACGGAGACCGGCGGACGCGGACTGCCCCTGACCCCCGAACCTCCCATGGAGGGCTCGGACTGGCTGCTGCCCCCCGGCGAGGCGGACCTCGCCACGGACCCCGCGGTGCTGCGCAAGGCCCTCGGGGAGGCGGCCCGGACGATCAAGGCGGCGGACAGCTGCCGCTGAGACTGCGGCGGGCGGCGGGGTGCTGATGCCCGGCGGGGCGCTCATCCCAGGCGGGGCTCACGCTCGGCGAGACGCTCACGCCTGGTGGGGGCTGACGCTCGGCGGGGCGCTTACGCCCGGCGGAGCTGACGCATGGCGGAGCTGACGCGAGGTGGTCGGACTGGCGCGCGGCGAGGGGCTCACACCCGGTGGGGGCTGACGCCCGGCGGGACGCTCGCGCCTGGCGGGGGCTGACGCGTGACGGTGGGACTGACGCGAGGCGAGGGGCTGACGCCCGGCGAGGCACTCACGCGCGGCGAGGCACTCACGCCTGGCGGAGCTGACGCATGGCGGAGCTGACGCGAGGCGGTGGGACTGGCACGCGGCGAGGGACTCACACCCGGCGGGGGACAGCCCGGCGGGGGACCGCCCAGTGGGGCGCTCGCGCTAGGTCGGAGCGTACGCCCCGTTAACGGCCCGACCCCGATAATGATCCCATGGGAAAGTCCAGGAGCGGCCGGCGCAGGCAAACCGGTGCCGAAGCCGTCGTCGAGAGCGTCGACGGCGGGCTCGCCGAGCTGATCCCCGACCGTGAGCGGGCCCGGGCCTGGACCCTGGTGATCGACGGGGCCCCGCAGTCGCACGTCGACCTGGACGACCCGGCGTACCTGTCCTTCGAGTACCAGCGCCGGCTCGGGCACGTCATCGACCTCGTCGCCCCGCCGGGCCGGCCCGTGCACGCCGTGCACCTCGGCGGTGGCGCGTTCACCCTCGCCCGGTACGTCGCCGCCACCCGGCCCCGCTCCACCCAGCAGGTCGTCGAACGGGACGCCGGCCTCGTGCAACTGGTGCGCCGCGAGCTGCCGCTGGACCCGAACGCGCGCATCAGGGTGCGGTCCGTCGACGCCCGCGAGGGGCTCGCCAAGGTGCCGGACGGCTGGGCCGACCTGGTCATCACCGATGTGTTCAGCGGGGCCCGGACACCGGCCCACCTGACCTCGACCGAGTTCCTCGACCACGTACGCAGGGCGCTGAAGCCCGGCGGTGTCTACGCCGCCAACCTCGCCGACGGGCCGCCGCTCGCGCACCTGCGCGGCCAGATAGCCACCGCGGCCGCCCGTTTCGGGCAGCTCGCGCTGGTGGCCGACCCGACGGTGCTGCGCGGCAAACGCTTCGGGAACGCCGTGCTGGTCGCCTCCGACGAGCCGCTGCCCGTGGCCGAGCTGACCCGCCGTGCCGCCTCCGATCCGCATCCGGGCCGGGTCGAGCACGGACGGACACTGACCGACTTCACCGGCGGAGCCGTGGCTGTGACGGATCTCGCGGCGGTGGCCTCGCCCGCACCGCCCGCCTCGGTGTTCAGGTGAGCCCGGACGGCACTCGGTGGTTCCCGGGCGCTCAGTAGGTCTGGATCTCCACGCGCGGCGGTCCGTCGTGCCAGGTGCAGAACACCGATACCCGGTCCGCCCCCGAGGAGAACTCCACGCGGATCCATGACTCCGTCTTCCACACCTGCATCGACCAGCCCGCGCCGGGAGTGGCCGAGACGAGGGAGGCGGAGGTCCTGCCGAGGTCGAAGACCGCCCGCCCGCCGTCGGTGTCGTAGCTCTTGACCTGGCCGGTGACAGTGGTGGTGGGGACGGGGGAGGGGCTGGGTGGTTTTGTTGGAGTCGGGGTCGGGGCCGGGGTCGGTTTGACGGTCCTCGGTGGCGCGCTAGGAGTGCGCCGCTTCGGCGGAGGTGTCCGTTCCGGCGGCGTGGCCGGCGGCTTCGGCTCCCTGGCCGTCACGTCGGCGGCCTTGATGGGCAGGGCGCGCGGCGGGTCGTAGGCCGTGCCCGCCATCACCGTGTGGACACCCCACCACGACAGCGTGACCGCCGCGCCCGTGGCGAGCAGCCAGGCCAGTACGTGTACGAGTCCTCTGCGCATCGCGGGCCATCCTGCCTCACATCTCCCACGCGTTGTCCACGAACGAGGGTCGCGCGGGGGCCGGTTGTCCCCATGCGGGGAGTTGTCCACAGGCCCGCACCCGGCTGTTCGACATGGCGTACGGTGCGGCGCATGGCTAGTGTGCTCGTGGTCGAGGACGACCAGTTCGTACGCTCGGCGCTCATCCGGCACCTGACCGACGCCTCGCACACCGTACGCAGCGTCGGGACGGCACTGGAGGCGCTGCGCGAGGTCGCCCATTTCCGTTTCGACGTCGTGATCCTGGACCTCGGACTGCCCGATCTCGACGGGTCCGAGGCCCTGAAGATGCTGCGTGGCATCACGGACGTGCCGGTGATCGTCGCCACGGCCCGGGACGACGAGACGGAGATCGTCCGGCTGCTGAACGCGGGGGCGGACGACTACCTGACCAAGCCCTTCTCCGTCGAGCACCTGTCGGCCCGCATCGCGGCCGTACTGCGCCGCGCCCGCTCCGGCTCGGGGGACGGGGAGCCGAACCCGGTGATCAGGGTCGGCGGCCTGACCGTCGACCCGCTGCGCCGCCAGGCCGAGCTGGACGGCGCGCGGCTCGACCTCACCCGCCGCGAGTTCGACCTGCTCGCCTTCCTGGCCCGCCGGCCCGGTGTCGTCGTCCCCCGCAAGGAACTGCTCGCCGAGGTGTGGAAGCAGTCCTACGGCGACGACCAGACCATCGACGTGCACCTGTCGTGGCTGAGGCGGAAATTGGGTGAAACGGCAGCGAACCCCCGCTATCTGTACACACTTCGGGGTGTCGGTGTGAAGCTGGAGCCGCCGGGGGCGGAGGCGCCGCGATGAGGTGGGCCCTGGTCAAGGTGTCGCTGGCGGTGACCACCATGGTCGTGCTCGCCTTCGCGGTGCCGCTCGGACTCGTCATCCGCGAGCTGGCCCGGGACCGCGCCTTCTCGGGCGCCGAGCGGGAGGCCGCGGCCGTCGCCCCGGCGCTGTCCATCACCACCGACCGCGACCAGCTGGAACGGGTCGTGGCCTCCGCCGGCTCCGACGCCGGGATGGCCGTGCACATACCGGCGGGCGACGGTCAGGAGGCCCTGGAGCTCGGGCGGCAGCGCGCCGCCGACGCGGACATCGCGGCCGTGCGGAAACTGGGCCGCGCCTCCACCACCGGCGTCGCCGGCGGCTCGACGCTGCTCCAGCCGGTCGCGCTCAGCACCGGCGAGATCGCGGTCGTCGAGGTGTACGTGCCGGAGGCCGAGGTCACCAACGGCGTGGGCACGGCCTGGGCGGTGCTCGCCGGGGTCGGTGTCGCGCTGGTCCTCGGCTCGGTCGCGGTCGCCGACCGGCTCGGCGTGCGGATGGTCCGGCCCGCCAAGCGCCTGGTCGAGGGGGCGCGGGAACTGGGGGAGGGCAAGCTGGGCGCCCGCGTGCCCGAGGAAGGCCCCACCGAACTGCGGCTCGCCGCGGTCGCGTTCAACTCGATGGCGGACCAGGTCGTCCAGCTGCTGGCGAACGAACGGGAGCTGGCGGCCGACCTGTCCCACCGGCTGCGCACACCCCTTACCGTGCTGCGGCTCAACACCGCCTCGCTCGGCGAGGGACCGGCCGCCGAGCAGACCCGGACCGCGGTCGAGCAGCTGGAGCGCGAGGTCGACACCATCATCCGCACGGCCCGGGAGTCCAAGCCGCAGACGGCCGCGGCCGGTCCGGGCGCCGGGTGCGACGCGGCCGAGGTGGTGCGGGAGCGGATGGCGTTCTGGTCGGCGCTCGCGGAGGACGAGGGCCGCAAGTGGCGGGTGGCCGGGGCCGACCGGCCGGTGCGCATACCCGTGGCCCGCGCCGACCTGGCCGCCGCGCTCGACGCGCTGCTCGGCAACGTCTTCCGGCACACCCCGGAGGGCACCGCCTTCGCGGTCGACGTGCACAACGGCGAGGACGCGGTGATCGTCCTGGTGTCCGACGCGGGTCCCGGCATACCCGACCCGGAGGCCGCGATGGCGCGGGGCCGCGGCTCCGGGAGCGACGGCTCGACCGGGCTCGGCCTGGACATCGTGCGCCGGCTCGCGGAGTCGACCGGCGGGGACGTACGGATCGGCTCCTCGGTGCTCGGCGGGGCGGAGGTGCGGATCTGGATCCAGCCGGCCGGGCGGGCGCCGGCGAGCAGGGGACGACGCGGGCAGGTGCGGCGACGGCGTCCGGGCAGGCTGGTCGCCGCATACAACCGCTCCCGCTCCGTCTGACGGCTTCCGCTCTCTCGGTTCGGCCCCGGCCCCTCCCGGGCGCGTGAACGCTCACGGGTCGGTCACGTTTCGACAAATCGAAGCGACGGCCCTTGACGCATGACCGGACATACGGCTGTTATTGCGCCACCGTGTTCGGTCAAGTTGATTTCTGGTCGATTAAGACCGGATTTCACGCCACACCCTCGGTGGCCGAACCCTGCCCTCAGGAGCCGTTCATGCGCGACCTCTCCCCCTCCGGACCCTCCTTCCCCGCTCCCAGCCGCCGCACCCTGCTGCGCGGCATAGGCGGCGCGACCCTGCTCGGCGCGGGCATACCCCTGCTGAGCGCCTGCGGCGGGAGTGGCACGGCCGCCGATCCGAAGACGGTCAGCCTCGGCTCCAACTCCTCGGACGCGGTGCCGAAGAAGGCGTTCGCCGAGATCTACGCGGCCTTCACGAAGAAGTCCGGCGTCAAGGTCGACGTGAACACCAAGGACCACAACACGTTCCAGGAGCAGATCAACTCCTACCTCCAGGGCACGCCCGACGACGTGTTCACCTGGTTCGCCGGGTACCGCATGCAGTTCTTCGCTTCGAAGAAGCTCGCCACCCCGATCGACGACGTGTGGCAGAAGATCGGCGGGAACTTCCCCGAGGCGATGAAGAAGCTCAGCAAGGGCGAGGACGGCAAGTACTACTTCGTGCCGCTGTACACGTACCCCTGGGCGGTCTTCTACCGCAAGAGCGTCTTCGCCCAGCACGGCTACGAGGTCCCCACCACCTGGGACGCCTTCGTCGCCCTGTGCAAGCGGATGCAGAAGGACGGGCTGGTCCCGATCGCCTTCGGCGACAAGGACGCCTGGCCCGCGATGGGCACCTTCGACCAGATCAACTTCCGCACCAACGGCTACGACTTCCACGTCGAGCTGATGGCGGGCAAGGCCTCCTGGACCGACGCCAAGGTGCGCAAGGTCTTCGACCACTGGACGGAGATCCTGCCCTACCACCAGGAGGGCGCGGTGGGCCGCACCTGGCAGGACGCGGCGCAGACGCTGGTGGCGAAGAAGGCCGGCATGTACGTGCTGGGCACCTTCGTGGGCCAGCAGTTCACCAACAAGGCCGACCTGGACGACCTGGACTTCTTCGCCTTCCCGGAGATCGACCCGCAGTACGGTCAGGACACCGTCGAGGCGCCGACCGACGGCTTCATGCTCTCCAAGGCCCCGAAGAACAAGGCGGGCGCCGTCGAGCTGCTGGAGTACCTGGGCACGCCGGAAGCCGAGCAGATCTACCTCAAGTCCGACCCGAACGTGGTGGCCGCCTCCACCAAGGCCGACACCTCCTCGTACACGCCGTTGCAGAAGAAGGCGTACGAGATGATCTCGGGCGCGAAGAGCCTGACGCAGTTCATGGACCGTGACAGCCGGCCGGACTTCACCTCCACGGTGATGCAGCCCGCGCTCCAGAACTTCGTCCGCAACCCCAAGAACGTCGACAGCATCCTCTCGTCGATCGAGCGCCAGAAGAAGACGATCTTCGCCTCCTCCTGACCGAACGGAGAATCGACGACTCGGACCTGACATGACTGCCACCCCCGCCAAGGTCCCGGAGACGGCCGACGAGCCGGCTCCGGGGCCCGCCCCCGCGTCCACGCCCGCCAAGGTGCCCCACGGGCACAAGCGCCTGCTGACCCGCCGCGACCGGCTCACGCTCGGCCTGATGGCGGGCGTGCCGACGATCCTGCACGTCGCCCTGGTGTGGCTGACGGCGCTCGCCTCCATCGCGCTGGCCTTCACCACCTGGGACGGCATCGGCTTCGACTCGATCAAATGGGTCGGGCTCCAGAACTTCCGCGAACTGTTCACCAGCAACCCGCAGTTCTGGCCGGCCGTCGAGCACAACGTCGTCTGGTTCGTCGTGCTCATCCTGCTGCCCACGCCCTTCGGCCTGTTCCTGGCCGTGCAGCTGGACAAGCGGATCCGCTTCAGCCGCGTCTACCAGACCGCGTTCTTCCTGCCGGTCGTGGTGTCGATGGCGGTCATCGGCTTCGTCTGGCAGCTGGTCTACAACCCCGACACCGGCCTGATCAACAGCCTCATCGGAGCCAACAAGCCCGGCCACTACATCGACTGGATCGGCGACCCGGACCTCAACCTCTGGGCCATCCTGGTCGCGGCCTCCTGGCGGCACGCCGGCTACATGATGATCCTCTACCTGGCCGGCCTCAAGGGCGTCGACCCCGCCCTGCGCGAGGCCTCCGCGCTGGACGGCGCGGGCGAGTGGCAGACGTTCAAGAACGTCGTCTTCCCGACCCTGCGGCCCACCAACACCGTCGTCCTGGTCGTCACCATCATCGAGGCCCTGCGCGCCTTCGACCTGGTCTTCGTCTTCAACAAGGGCGCCCAGGGCACCGAGCTGCTGTCGATCCTGGTCACCAACAACATCATCGGCGAGTCCAGCCGCATCGGATACGGCTCCGCCATCGCCGTCGTCCTGCTGGTGATCTCGCTCGCGGTGATCATTCCGTACCTGATCGCCACCTTCCGGAAGGAGAGGCGCGCATGAGCACCGTCGCCGGCGCTCACAAGCAGCGCACCCCCATCCGCCCCGCCCGGGTCCTGCTGCACACGTTCCTCGTCGTCACGGCGCTGGCCTGGCTGGCGCCCCTGCTGTGGGCCCTGCTCGCGGCGATGCGGCCGTACGCGGAGACCAGCGAGAAGGGCTATGTCTCCTGGCCCGACAAGCTGACCTTCGACAACTTCACCAACGCCTTCCAGCAGTCCGACATGCTGCACTACTTCGGCACCACGCTGATCGTCGCCGTGCCGGCCGTGCTGCTGACGTTGCTGCTGTCGTCGATGGTCGCCTTCTACGTCAGCCGCTTCGACTTCCGCGTCAACCTGTTCCTGCTGCTGGTCTTCACGGCCGGCAACCTGCTGCCCCAGCAGGTCATCATCACCCCGCTGTACCGGCTGTACCTGCTGATCGATCTGCCCGGCATCACCATGTCCGGCAAGCTCTACGACTCCGCGCTCGGCCTGGTCCTCATCCACGTGGCGTTCCAGTCCGGCTTCTGCGCGTTCGTGCTGAGCAACTACATGCGCTCGCTGCCGCACGAACTGACCGAGGCGGCACTCGTCGACGGCGCCTCCGTCTGGCGCCTGTACTGGCAGATCGTGCTGCCGCTGTGCAAGCCCGCGATGGCCGCGCTCGCCACCCTGCTGTCCATCTGGATCTACAACGACTTCTTCTGGGCCATCGTCCTGATCTCCACCGGCGAGAACATGCCGATCACCTCGGCCCTGAACAACCTCTCCGGCCAGTACTTCACCGACCCCAACCTGGTCGCCGCCGGAGCCCTGCTCACGGCCATCCCCACCCTCATCGTCTACTTCGTGCTCCAGCGCCAGTTCGTCAGCGGCCTGACGCTGGGCGCCAACAAGGGCTGACCCTTCCCGAAAGAGATCACCGTGCAGCACCCCTTCACGCCGCTGGCCTCCGTGCCCGTCGACCCCCGCCGCGCCCGAGTCCACGAGGAGGGCTGGCAGTCCTGGAGCCCCAGCGGCGCCTACGCCCTCGGCACGGCGCCCTACCGCCCGGCCAACGCCAACTGGGCCACGGTCTGCTACCGCCCCGGCGTCAGCGTCCCCGACGGCGTCTTCCAGGGCGAGGGCCTGCTCGCGCTCGACCCCGGCGACGGCTCACCGGTCCGGCTGTGGGCGGCGGCCGAACCGACGCGCGAGGTGCCGTCGATCCGGCTCGCCGTACGGGACGGGATCGCGGAGGTCGGTGCCGACGGCCCGGTGAAGGAGTGGACGGGCGACGACATCCGGTCCGTGCTGGGCGACTGGGCCTCCGGTCTCGGCATCGTGGCCCCGCGCCCGGCGCCCACCGTCTGGTGCTCCTGGTACGAGTACTTCACGCAGGTCACCGAGGACGACATCCACGAGAACCTCCGCGCGATGGACACCCTCGACCTGCCCGTCGACGTCGTCCAGATCGACGACGGCTACCAGCGGGCCCTCGGCGACTGGCTCACGCTCTCCGGCCGCTTCCGCTCCCGCGCCTCAATCGCCGACAAGATCCGCTCCCGCGGCCGCCGCGCCGGTATCTGGACGGCACCGTTCCTCGTGGACCCGGCGAGCGAACTGGCCGCCGAGCACCCCGACTGGCTGGTCCGGGACACCGCCGGCGGCTTCGCCCACGCCGGCCGCAACTGGGGCCACGACCTGCGCGTCCTGGACACCACCCACCCGGACGCGGCGGCGTACCTGACCGAGGTCTTCACCACCCTGCGCGCGGAGGGCTACGACTACTTCAAGACCGACTTCCTCTACGCGGGCGCCCTGGACGGCGTACGCCTCGCGGACGTCGACCCCCTCACGGCCTACCGCTCCGGCATCCGCCTGATCCGCGACGCGATCGGACCGGACTCCTACCTCCTGGGCTGCGGCGCCCCGATGCTCCCCTCCATCGGCCTGTTCGACGCCATGCGGGTCAGCCCCGACACGGCCCCGCACCGCCGCCCCGAGGCGGACGACTACAGCCAGCCCGGCCAGGACCCGGCCGAGTTCACCGGCGCCGGCCGCCAGTGGCAGCACGGCCGCCTCTGGACCAACGACCCGGACTGCCTGATGGCCCGCCCGGCCGTCGAGACCCGCGAACAGTGGGCGGCACACGTGGAGGCCACGGGAGGCCTGATGGCCTCCAGCGACCGCCTGCTGTCGCTGGACGAGTGGGGCGTGACGACGACCCGGCGGCTCCTGACGCCACGCGTCGTCTCCTGACATGCCGGGGCGCGGCACTCCCCTATTAGTGCCGCGCCCCGTCCCCCCGCCTCCGCAGTGGCTATACCGCCTCCACCTCCGGCAGCGTCCCGGTGCGCGCAGCCTTCGCGTACCAGTGGGCGCTGGACTTCGGGGTGCGTTCGAGCGTCGCGTAGTCCACGTACACCGCGCCGAAGCGCTTGCCGTAGCCGTAGGACCACTCGAAGTTGTCCATCAGGGACCACAGGAAGTAGCCGCGGACGTCCGCGCCGTCGGTGATCGCGCGGCGGACCGCCGACAGGTGGCCGTGCAGGTAGGCGACGCGCTCCGGGTCGTGCACCCGGCCGTCCGAGTCGATCTTGTCGTCGTAGGCCGCGCCGTTCTCGGTGATGTACAGCGGCAGGCCCGGCGCCTCCCGGGTGTAGCGCATGATCAGCTCGTGCAGGCCGGTCGGGTCGATCGTCCAGCCCATCTCGGTGCGGTCGCCGGGGGTCTGGTGGAAGGCGACGTCGTCCGCGGCCGGCCAGGGCGAGTGCTCGCTGGACCCGTGGCCGTCGGCGCGCGGCCCCTTCGCCGCCGGGTCGGCCGCCGAGACCAGCGCGGGCGTGTAGTAGTTGAGGCCCAGCGCGTCCAGCGGCTGGTTGATCAGCGCCAGGTCGCCGTCGAGGACGTAGTCCCAGTCCGTGAGCTCCGCCGTCGCCACGTACAGCGACTCCGGGTAGGCGCCGTGCAGGACCGGGCCGTGGAAGACGCCGTTGGCCAGGTCGTCGATCTTCGCGGCCGCCGCCAGGTCCGCCGGGCTCTGCGAAAGCGGCCTGACCACCGAGGAGTTGAGGCTGATCGCGACGGAGTTGCGGGCCGGCATCACCGACCGCAGCGCGGACGCACCCAGCCCGTGCGCCAGGTTCAGATGGTGCGCGGCGCGCAGCGACGCCGCCGGATCCGTGCGGCCCGGGGCGTGCACCCCGGAGGCATAGCCGAGGAACGCGCTGCACCACGGCTCGTTGAGCGTCATCCACTGCTCGACCCGGTCGCCCAGCGCCTCGCCGACGATCTGCGCGTACTCCGCGAAACGGTACGCCGTGTCACGCTCCGGCCAGCCGCCCGCGTCCTCCAGCTCCTGCGGCAGATCCCAGTGGTACAGCGTGACGGCCGGCCTGATGCCCTTCGACAGCAGCTCGTCGACCAGCCGGCGGTAGAAGTCCAGGCCCTTCTGCACGGCCGGACCCCGGCCGGTCGGCTGCACCCGCGACCACGAGACGGAGAACCGGTAGGCGCCCAGGCCCAGCTCCGCCATCAGCGCCACGTCCTCGCGGTAGCGGTGGTAGTGGTCGACAGCGATGTCACCGTGGTCGCCGCCGGCCGTCTTGCCCGGCGTATGGCTGAAGGTGTCCCAGATCGACGGCGTACGGCCGTCCTCCCGCACCGCACCCTCGATCTGGTACGCGGAGGTCGCCGCGCCCCAGAGGAAGGCGGGAGGGAAGGTCACCGCAGTGGCCGGGTTCTCGGAGTCAGGCATGGAAGCGCTCCCAAGGGGGTCGTATGGACCGACGAGTGGAGGGGGGAGGGGGGAAAGGGGCCGAGGCGGCTGTGGCTCGGCCCCTGGGAAAGCAGGACTCAGCCCTTGACGGCGCCCTGCATGATGCCGCCGACGATCTGCTTGCCGAAGATCGCGAAGACGATCAGCAGCGGCAGCGTGCCCAGCAGGGCGCCGGCCATGATCAGCGACTGGTCCGGGGTGTAGCCGCGCCCCAGCCCCGCCACCGCCACCTGCACGGTCGGGTTGCCGGTCTGGGTCAGGACCAGGAAGGGCCACAGGAAGTCGTTCCAGGTCTGCACGAACATCAGCATGCCCAGGACGGCCATCGCGGGCCGCGCGGTCGGGAACACCACGTGCCACACCACACGCCAGCTGCTCGCCCCGTCGACCCGGGCGGCCTCGATGATCTCGTCCGGCAGCGCCTGGATCAGGTACTGCCGCATGAAGAACACACCGAACGCGCTCACCAGCGAGGGGAAGATCACCGCCTGCAACTGGTCCGTCCAGTCGAGCTTGGCGACCATCATGTACAGCGGGATGATGCTGAGCTGCGGCGGCACCATCATCGTGCCGATCACCACCAGCATCGCCGCGCCGCGGCCCTTGAAGCGCAGCTTGGCGAAGGCGAATCCTGCGATCGTCGACAGGAATACGATGGTGAACGACGAGATGCCGGCCACCAGGGTGGTGTTGAGGAACGCCTCGCCCAGGTTGGCGTCCGTCCAGGCCACTTCGAGCTTGTCGAAGAGGCCGGAGCCGAACCAGAACGGCGGCGGGGTCTGCGCCAGGCGCTGGTTGTCGCGCGAGGCGGCGATAGCTGTCCACACCAGCGGGAACAGCGAGATGACGGTGAAGAGGGCAAGGATGACGTACGCCACCGGGCCGGCGTGCAGCTGCCCGCCCGCGCGTGCCGCCTTCATGCCACGTGACCGCTTCGGCGGCTCGGGGACCGCGTCGGCCGGGGGTTTCGTCAGGGTCGTCGTCACGGCCGGTTCTCCTTAGCTACTGGCGCGCAGCCGGCGCGAGATGACGTAGTTGACGACCCCGATCACGATGAGGATCAGGAACATCGTCCAGGCGATGGCGGAGGCGCGGCCCAGGTGCTGGTTGATCCAGCCCTGCTCGTACAGGTACAGGCCGAGCGTCTGGAACTGGTGCTGGGATCCGCCGGAGGCGCCCTTGTTCGCGTCGAAGAGCAGTGGCTCGCCGAACACCTGCGAGGCGCCGATGGTCGACACCACCACCGTGAACAGGATCGTCGGACGCAGCGAGGGCAGCGTGACGTGGAGGAACTGCCGCCAGCGGCTGGCTCCGTCCAGTGCCGCCGACTCGTAGAGATCCTGTGGGATCGCCTGCATCGCGGCCAGGTAGATCAGCGCGTTGTACCCCGTCCAGCGCCAGACGATGATGCTGGACACGGCGATCTGGGACGGCCACTTGTCGTTCTGCCAGTCGACGTGGTCGATGCCGACCGCGTTCAGCGCCCAGTTGATCATGCCGTAGTCGCGGCCGAAGAGCAGCACGAAGACCAGCGAGGCGGCGGCGATCGACGTGGCGTAGGGGGCCAGCATGACGACGCGGTAGAAGGTGGAGCCGCGCAGCTTGTAGTTGAGGATGTGCGCTAGGCCCATCGCCATCAGCAGCTGCGGAACCGTGGAGATGATGCCGATCGTCAGGGTGTTCTTCGCCGCGTTCCAGAAGAAGTCGTCGTCGAAGATCCGGGTGTAGTTGCGCAGGCCGACCCAGGACATGTCCGTGGGTGCCGTCAGCTCCACCTGGTGGAGCGAGGCCCAGCCGGTGTACAGCAGCGGGAACAGGCCGAACGCGAGGAAGAGCAGGAAGAAAGGCGAGACGAACGCGTAGGGGCTCCACCGCATGTCGCGTTGCCAGCGACGGGAGAGCCGGGCGCGCTTCTTCATCGCCCGCTCCGTGTCCGCGGCGGCCGGCGGGCGGCCCGGGGCCGCGCCCCCCTCCTTCACGGGGGGCGCGGCGGTGTCGTGCCTGGATGCCATTCCGGTCACTGGTCCAGGTTGTTGTCGATGGTCTTGACGGCCGTGTTCCACGCCTCCTCGGGCGACTTGCCCTGGGTGACGAGGATGACGCCGTTGTCCGTCAGACCCTGCTGGATGATCTGGTCCTTCGGGCCGATCGTCTGTACCGGGCTGCTCTTGGCGGCCGCGGCGAAGATGGTGCCGATCGGCGCGTCACCGGTCATCTCGTTCTTGGCGCTCTTCACCGAATCCGACTCGTAGGCCGCCGGGGTACTCGGGAAGCTGCCCTGCACGGCGAACAGCTTGGCCTGCTGCTCGGGTGCGGTCAGCCAGGCGGCCAGCTTCGCTGCCTCCTCGGCGTTCTTGCCCGACTTGGGAACCGCCAGGAAGGAACCGCCCCAGTTGCCGGACTTCGGCGACGCGGCCACGTCCCACTTGCCCTTGGCGTCCGGCTTCGACTTGCCCTTGATGTAGCCGAGCATCCACGGCGGGCAGGACATCGCGGCGAACTTGCTGTTGGCGATCGTCGTGTCCCAAGCGGGCTGGAACTGAGTCTGGTTGCCGATCAGTCCGTCCTCGGCGGCCTTCGCGGTGAGGTCGAACGCGTCCTTCACAGCCGGGTTCGACTTGTAGATGACCTTGCCGGAGGAGTCGTAGAAGCGGTCCTTCTCACTGCTGAGGATCGCCTGGAGCAGACCGCCGGGGGAGTCCAGGAAGGTGGTGCCCTTCGGCGCCTTCTTCTTGTAGTCCTCGCCGACCTGGACCAGCTTCTTCCAGTCACCGGCCCACAGCTTGGCGACCTCCTCGCGGTCGGTGGGCAGACCGGCCTTCTCGAAGAGGTCCTTGCGGTAGCAGATGGCCATCGGGCCGACGTCCGTGCCCAGGCCGACGGTCTCACCGCCCTCGGTGGTGGCCTGCTGCCACTTCCACTCCAGATAGTCGCTCTTCTTGCCGTACTTGGAGAGGTCCAGCAGCTTGGCGGACTGGGTCTTGACGATCTCGGCGATGTTGCCGACCTCGACGCCCTGGATGTCCTGGAGGCCGCTGTTGGTGGTCAGGTGGTTGACCAGGGTGGGGTAGTAGTTCTCGTTCCGCTCGACGACCGTCTGCTGGATGTCGATGTCCGGGTGGAGCTTCTCGTACTCCTTGTAGAGGCCGGCCTCCTCGAACCCGAAGGTGCCGAAGAGCCCCAGAGTGATCTTGGTCTTGCCGCCGCTGTCGCCGCCGCTGCCGCCCGACGAGCCGTCGCTTCCGCCGTCGTCGGCACAGCCGGCCAGCAGCCCGGCGCCCAGCGACGCGGCGGCCGCGAGGACCATCGCCTTGCGGGCGGTTCGGATGCGTGCTCGCATGTCGTCCTCCTGTTGCCCTGACGTGCCGACCCCCCGGCCAACTGCATTGTTGGACCCGTTTTTACTCGCTGCGGCTCGGGTGGGGAACGTGCGGGTTGTGTATGTGTCAGGTACTGTGGGAGCGCTCCCACCAGTGATGTGTTGAAGGTTCTCCGGTCGCGGCGGGGGTGTCAAGGGACCGGACAGCGAGAGATGCGTTCAGTTATCGGGACGTTAACTGGACCCGGGGCGGCAGTCCCTTGCCGCCCCGGGCGGCGGTATCCAGCCAGGCGGACCGGCTCGCCGGCCGAAGCGGAAGCCCGGGGGCGGCGGGCCTCGGTGGCGGTCACTACGACTGACAAGCCTGTTAAATTCCAGGCCAGCCGCAGAGTGCGGGTGTGGACGGGAAGGCGGAGCCCATGGCAAGCCACGGAGCGCGGGGCCGAAGTGGTGGCCGGCCCACCCTCGAAGAGGTGGCGGCGCGCGCCGGTGTCGGCCGCGGCACGGTGTCCCGGGTGATCAACGGCTCGCCCCGGGTCAGCGACGCGACCCGCGCGGCGGTCGAGGCGGCCGTCGCGGAGCTCGGCTACGTCCCGAACACCGCGGCCCGGGCCCTGGCCGCCAACCGTACGGACGCGATCGCCCTGGTCGTGCCCGAGCCTGAGACCCGGTTCTTCTCGGAGCCGTACTTCTCGGACATGCTGAAGGGCGTCGGGGCGGAGCTGTCCGAGACGGAGATGCAGCTGCTGCTGATCTTCGCCGGCAGCGACCGGGAGAGGCAGCGGCTCGCCCAGTACCTGGCCGCCCACCGGGTGGACGGCGTCCTGCTGGTCTCGGTCCACGCGGACGATCCGCTGCCCGACCTGCTGGCCCAGCTGGACATCCCGGCGGTGATCAGCGGCCCGCGATCGGCGGCGGAGACACTGCCGTCGGTCGACTCCGACAATTACGGCGGCGCACGCCAGGCCGTCGAGCACCTGTTGTCCCGTGGCCGCCGCCAGGTGGCCCACATCACCGGACGCCTCGACGTCTACGGTGCCCAGCGCCGCATCGAGGGTTACCGCGACGCCCTGAGCGACGCCGGCCACGGGGTGGACGAGGCGCTGATCGAGCCGGGCGACTTCACGGAGGAGGGCGGCACCAGCGCCATGGCCGCGCTGCTGGAGCGCCGTCCCGACCTGGACGCGGTCTTCGCCGCCTCCGACGTCACCGCGGCCGGCGCCCGCCAGGCGCTGCGCGAGGCGGGGCGCCGCATCCCCGACGACGTGGCGCTCGTCGGCTACGACGACTCCGCCATCGCCCGCCACATGGAACCGCCCCTCACCAGCGTCCGCCAGCCCATCGAGGTGATGGGCCGCCGGATGATCGACCTCCTCCTCACGGAGGTCGCCGACCGCCGCCCCCTGGCGTCCCGGGGTCTGGACCGACGGCAGGTCGTCCTCGCCACGGAACTGGTGCCCCGGTCGTCGTCGTGACGCCGCACCCCCTGCTGGACATCGCCGAGGCCGCCCGGACCGAGCCGTACCTGCGCACGGTGGGCGAGGTCTTCCGGGCCTTCCGCGACCAGGACTCGGGCTCGTAGAGGTCGACGGCAACGAAGCCCTCTGCCTCCACCGCCGGGTGGGCGTCGAGGAGATGGCCGACGGCGCGCAGGACCCGGGGGACGGGGAGGGCCGGGAAGCGGGCCATGGGGCCTGCGTGGCACAGCCGCGCGGGCGAGTGCACGGACTCCCCGCGACGCCGGGGCACGGTGAGGCACGGCGGTCCAACTGACGCTCGTGGAACGGGCCACGCGCACGGACCCGGCCGAACGCTTCACGACCGGGGCGGAGTCGACCGCGGCGTGGCGGCGCTCGGGACACGGCGCCCCGGACAGCGCCGCATGACATCCACCGCGTAGCCGCCCGGCCCCGGACCGGCGCGCAAAAAGCTTCAGCCGGTGGCTTCGACGTGAAGCCACCGGCTGATTACTCAGGGTGAGTGACGGGACTCGAACCCGCGGCATCCTGGACCACAACCAGGTGCTCTACCAGCTGAGCTACACCCACCATGACCGGCTTGGAGATCAGTGACTTCTCCGACCGGCCGAGAAAAAGTGTACAGGGTCCGAAGGGGTGCTCGCGCCCGGCTTTCGCGGCACCCCTCCCCGGGCCCCCGGCACGGCTACTGGGCAGGCAGAACGTGCTTCGCGGCGATCTTCTTCGCGGTGTCCGAGTCGGGCCCGGGCTGCGGGACGAAGACGGCCTCGCGGTAGTAGCGCAGCTCCGCGATGGACTCGCGGATGTCGGCGAGCGCGCGGTGGTTGCCGTTCTTCTGCGGGCTGTTGAAGTACGCCCGCGGGTACCAGCGGCGGGCCAGCTCCTTGATCGACGACACGTCGACGATCCGGTAGTGCAGGTAGTCCTCCAGCGTCGGCATGTCGCGCAGCAGGAAGCCGCGGTCCGTGCCGACGGAGTTGCCGCACAGCGGGGCCTTGCCCGGCTCCTTGACGAACTCCCTGACGTACGTCAGGACCTGCTCCTCGGCGTCCTTCAGCGTCGTGCCGTTCGGCAGCTCCGTGAGCAGCCCGGAGGCGGTGTGCATCTGACGCACCACATCCGGCATCGTCTCCAGGGCCCGGTCCGGCGGCCGGATGACGATGTCCACGCCCTCGCCGAGCACGTTCAGCTCGGAGTCGGTGACGAGGGCGGCTACCTCGATGAGCGCGTCGTCCGACAGCGAGAGGCCGGTCATCTCGCAGTCGATCCACACCATGCGATCGTTCATGTGTCTAACCTTACGGTGAGCCGCCCTGGGCTGAGCCGACCGTGCGGTGACCTTGTGGCCACGGGAGTGCCTGCCTCGCGGTTAGGGCCTGTCGTTTGGATCACGCCGCAGACGCGGGGTCTGGCACGCACATCTGCCGCGTTGTCGTCGGTTGCCGACTCCCCCACGCGCGGCTTCGCTCGCGCGGGTGGTGCCCCCATCGCGTCGACGCCCTCCTCCGCCTTGCAGCTGCACGCACCAGACCCCGCTCACCGGCATCGACCAGCACCGTCAGTTTCCTGCGGCCTGATCCAAACGACAGACCCTAGGGGTGTGCTCGCCTCCCGAAACGGCACCGGACCCGCGCGGAGATGCCCTCCACACGGGCCCGGTCACCGGCTCACGTCACCTCAGGTCGCGCTGCGCTGCCCCGGCAGACTCGCCCGGCTCGGCATGTACGCCTCCCGGCCGTTGTCCGACCCGGCCGACGCGGACATGGCGGGGGACGATCCGACCGCGCTCGCCGCCGCCGTTCGGCGGGACTGGAGCGGGACGGGGTGCTCAGGATGCGGCGAGGCCTGCGGCTGACCCTGCTGGCCGGGGTGCCCCCCGTGGCCCGGCATGCCGGACCCCGGTCCGCCCTGGGCGGCCTCGGTGTCCTGCGGCCGCTCGCCCTGCGGGCGACGGGCGCGGTACGCCGCCCGGTACGCGGCCGGCGACGAGCCCAGCTGGCGGCGGAAGTGCCCGCGCAGGGCGACCGGCGACCGGAAGCCGCAGCGCCCGGCCACCTCGTCCACCGAGTAGTCCGACGTCTCCAGCAGGCGCTGCGCCTGGAGCACCCGCTGCGTGATCAGCCACTGCAACGGGGCACTCCCGGTCAGGGAGCGGAAGCGGCGGTCGAACGTACGACGGCTCATGTACGCGCGTGCCGCCAGCGTCTCCACGTCGAACTGTTCGTGGAGGTGCTCCAGCGCCCAGGCGACGACCTCGGCGAGCGGGTCGGCGCCGATCTCCTCTGGTAAAGACCTGTCGAGGTAGCGCTCCTGACCGCCGCTGCGGCGCGGGGGCACGACGAGGCGCCGGGCCAGGGCCCCTGCCGCCTCGTTGCCGTGGTCCGTGCGCACGATGTGCAGGCACAGGTCGATGCCCGCGGCCGTGCCGGCCGACGTCAGTACGTCGCCGTCGTCCACGAACAGCTCACGCGGATCGACGTGCACCGACGGATAGCGTTTCGCCAGCGTCGGCGCGTACATCCAGTGTGTCGTCGCGGGCCGGCCGTCCAGCAGGCCCGCCGCCGCGAGGACGAAGGCGCCGGTGCACAGCCCGACGATGCGGGCGCCCTCCTCGTGTGCCCGGCGCAGCGCGTCGAGCGCGTCGTCCGGTGGCGGAGAAGTGATCGAACGCCAGGCCGGTACGACGACCGTACCCGCGCGCGAGATCGCTTCCAGGCCATGTGGTGCGCTGAGTTCGAGGCCCCCTGTGGTCCGCAGTGGGCCGTCCTCGCCGCCGCACACCAGCAGTCGGTAGCGCGGAACGCCGGCGTCCTGGCGGTCGATCCCGAACACCGACAACGGTATGGAACTCTCGAAGATGGGGCCGCCGCTGAACAGCAGCACCGCGACGATCTCCTTGCGACGTCGCCCGGAAAGCTTCCGGGTCGCGGCTTCCGGCGCGGCAGTGGAGTCGTGGCTCATACTGCTAAGCCCCCCTCGGTGGTCGCGGCTCCTCGGTTGTGTCGCTCCTGCACGTTTCCCCTCGGTCCTGCACGAGTCCCCCGCCGTAGACAGTCAAGATCGAATCTACTGTGTCCAGTTGCGCCGCAGTGGCCGGATCGGTATTCGGCACATTGTCGACTTGGCAACTTGGCGTGAAGCATTCGATCACGAAGCGTTGCACTCGTGGGGCGTGCAGGGAAGTGCGCCTTGTCGCAGTGGCCAATCCGCATAGGGTGCGCGGCACCCCCGAGGCCCTTTCCGTGCAGGTCGAACGGGGGTTGGAGGGCTGTCGGGGTGGGGGAAGCACGGGGGTGAGAAGTTGGCTGAAAAGCAGCGTGCGTGTGCGCGGAAACCGGTCAGCCGACCGGTGTATCCCCGCCAGTGTGCCGTCCACCGCGGTGCGACCCGGTTCCGGTGCGGTGGTGCCGTCCCCGGTGGGGTGCCCGGTCCTCGGCCGCCAGCCGGGCCGCGCCGCGCTCCGACTGGCGCAGCAGGACCCGGCAGGCGCCCGTGACGGCCGCGAGCCCGAGGGCCGTGCCGGCGGCGCCCGCCAGGGAGGCGCCGTACCCGAGGAGCACGACCGGGACGAGCAGGCAGCTGAAGGCCGCCCAGCGGATCACGTCCGTCGCGGTGTCCCGCGGCGGCGGGGTCGCGCCGTCCGCCTCGGAGGCGGGGCGAGGTCCGGGCATGCGTGCTCCCTGTGGCGTGACTCACGGGGTTCAACGCGTGGCCGGTGATCGGGTCACTGTG
>NZ_JARVKU010000031.1:0-89343 GCF_029813805.1 Streptomyces sp. DH10 | reverse complement strand
GCATCTGCCGCGTTGTCGTCGGTTGCCGACTCCCCCACGCTCGGCTTCGCTCGCGCGGGTGGTGCCCCCATCGCGTCGACGCCCTCCTCCGCCTTGCAGCTGCACGCACCAGACCCCGCTCACCGGCACTGAACAGCACCGTCGATTTCCTGCGGCCTGATCCAAACGACAGACCCTAGGCGTCGTACACATCGGCCTTCTTCGGCGAAGCCTCCTGAACCGCCCCGCTGAGCGCAGCCGACCTGGAGCCGAACTTCTCCACGTCCACCCCGTTTTCCCGAAGCACCTTCAGCGCCGCCGCGTGCACCACACGCAGCACAGGCGTAGCCGCCCGCAGCGCGTCGTCGGCCATGAACCGATGGCGCCACGGCTGGTCAGCCCAGGCGTGCCGCAGGCCGAACGGCTCCGGAAGCGTCAGGCTGCCGCCGAGCCAGTTCAGCAGCGGCGGATACCAGGTCAGCGGGGCGCGCGCGGCCAGCCGCACCACCTCGTCGGCGTCGATCAGCGGCAGCTTCACGGTGCGGGTCTCCCAGAACCGGAGAGCCTTCTGCACCGACTTCTCCTTGGCGGCGGGCTTCTCGTTGAACAGCGGGTTGACCGGTCCCAGGGCGTGGCCGGTGACCTCGATGCGCAGGGTGTCGTGCAGCACCGTCACCGTGATCAGCATCGTGATGACCAGGTGACCGTCCCAGAGGGTCCACTGCACGCCGAGATAGTGCCGGTCGCCGCTGCCGAACTGCTGCTTGTTGCAGATGTCCTGTATGGCGTGCGTCCGGACCGTGTACGCGTCGACGTCCGCGCCGCTCGGCCGGGACACCTCCGTCGCCTTCTCGCCGATCGGCGTGACGATCCAGTGCGTGATGGACGGCTTGGTGAAGCCACCGGTGTTGATGGACGTGCGCTCCAGCATGCCCAGGCCGCCCTGGATCGCCACGATGACGTCCCAGCTGCGGAAGGGGTGGAAGTCCTTGCCCGGCTCGGCGGACACCAGCTCCTCGGCCAGCTGCCAGCTGCCCCACCGCGTGCCCATGCCGAGTATGCCCTTGGGCCCGGCGTAGAAGACCGAGTTGGACCGCTGCTCGGCGCTCAGGCGCGCCAGCTCCTTGCGGACCTGCTCGGCGGCGTCGCCGGGATTGCCCGGAACCGCCTCGGGGATCTTGGCGCCCACGCCGCCGCCCGACAGCATGCTCGACCAGCGCTCCCGAAGGTCGGAGGCCGTCTGCTCGCAGACGTGCTTGGCCCAGAACCAGCCGACGACCGGCATGATGATCGCCGCGCGCGCGTACAAGCCCCAGAAGCCCGTGAACGGCATGCGGATCAGGAACAGCACGGCGAGCGCGCCCACCGCGACCAGCAGGGTCGTGGCGAGGGCGCCGGCGCGTTTGTCCTCGCGCTTGGCCATGGTGGTGCGCAGTGTGAACACCAGCAGCCACACGAAGAAGCCCGGCAGGAAGAGCACTCCGCAGATCACCGTGATCGCCGAGAGCCGGTTGTCGCGGTCGCGGCGGATGCGGTGGGCCGCCAGACAGTGCTCCACGACGACCTGGGGCTCGATGCCGAAGGACTGGATGACCGGCTTGCGCCCGGCGCCGAGCATGCGGTCGACGACGGCGCGGGAGAAGGCCTCGCCGAAGTTGGGGCGGAAGATCTTCGCCCAGGAGCGCGGCGGTGTCACCTTCGACTGGTGCCACTCGTTGTCGGCCTTGAGGATCTTGCTGACCTCGTCGTCCCGGTACGCCGCCGCGGCCAGCGCGTAGGTCGCCGCCGTCTGGCCAGCCGAACCCGCCAGAGGCACCTGGGCCCCTGGGCTGAAGTCGAATCCGTCCGTCACTGCCGCCCCCATCGCTGCCGCTTCCGCATCAAGCGGCCTTCCCGACTTCCGCGCTTCGCACACCTGTTGATCAGGTCATCAGCGTATCCGCAGGTACCGGCATCCGTCGGCGGGCGGTCCCCAAAACCGCCCGCCTGCGCAGAGAGAGCCCCCACCAAGGCCACTTGGCCCCCTCGGGCCCCAACTAGGAGGCTTTGCGCTCCTCTTCACGGACCCGGTCAGCGACCTGCTGCGGCATCGGCTCGTGCCGTACGTACCGGCGGCTGAAGCGTGCCGTGCCGTGCGACATCGACCGCAGGTCGATCGCGTAGCGGCCGATCTCGATCTCCGGCACCTCGGCCCGGATGAGGGTGCGCCCGCCGGGTGTCTGCTCGGTGCCGAGCACCCGGCCGCGCCGCCCCGACAGGTCGCTCATCACGGTGCCCACGAACTCGTCGCCGACCAGCACCGACACCTCGTCCACCGGCTCCAGCAGATGGATCTTCGCGTCGGTCGCGGCCTCCCGCAGCGCGAGCGCGCCGGCCGTCTGGAACGCGGCGTCGGAGGAGTCCACCGAGTGCGCCTTGCCGTCCAGGAGGGTCACGCGTACGTCGATGAGCGGATACCCGGCGGCGACCCCCTTGGCGGCCTGGGCCCGTACGCCCTTCTCCACCGACGGGATGAACTGCCGGGGCACCGCGCCGCCGACCACCTTGTCCACGAACTCGATGCCCGAACCGCCCGGCAGCGGCTCCACCTCGATCTCGCAGATGGCGAACTGCCCGTGCCCACCGGACTGTTTGACGTGCCGGCCGCGCCCGGCCGACTTGGCCGCGAACGTCTCGCGCAGCGACACCTTGTGCGGCACGACGTCGACCTGGACGCCGTAGCGGCTGCGCAGCCGCTCCAGGGCGACGTCCGCGTGCGCCTCGCCCAGGCACCACAGGACCACCTGGTGGGTGTCCTGGTTCTGCTCGAGCCGCATCGTCGGGTCCTCGGCGACCAGCCGGGCCAGGCCCTGCGAGAGCTTGTCCTCGTCCGGCTTGCTGTGCGCCTGGATGGCCAGCGGCAGCAGCGGGTCGGGCATCTGCCACGGCTCCATGAGCAGCGGGTCGTCCTTGGCGGACAGGGTGTCCCCGGTCTCGGCGCGGTTCAGTTTCGCCACGCACGCCAGGTCGCCCGCGATGACGTGCGGCACCGGGCGCTGCTGTTTGCCGAACGGCGTGGACAGGGCGCCGATCCGCTCGTCGACGTCGTGGTCCTCGTGCCCGCGGTCGGCCAGGCCGTGCCCGGAGACGTGGACCGTCTGGTCGGCGCGCAGGGTGCCGGAGAACACGCGGACCAGCGACAGCCGGCCGACGTAGGGGTCGGAGGAGGTCTTCACGACCTCCGCGACCAGCGGCGCGTCCGGGTCGCACGGCTTGAGTTCACGCGGCTTGCCGTCGATCGTCGTCACGCGCACCGTCTCGTGCTCCAGCGGTGTGGGGAAGCCCCGGGTGATCAGCTCCAGCAGCTCCACCGTGCCGAGCCCCTGCCGGGAGCCCTCGGCGGCGGGGGCTGCGGCCAGGACGGGGAAGAAGACCCCGCGTGCGACGGCCCGCTCCAGGTCCTCGATCAGCGTCTTGACGTCGACCGGTTCCCCGCCGAGGTAGCGGTCCATGAGGGTCTCGTCCTCGCTCTCCGAGATGATCCCCTCGATCAGCCGGTTGCGGGCCTCCTCGATCAGCGGCAGCTGGTCCTCACCCGGCTCCGACTCCTTGCGCTCGCCGGTCGAGTAGTCGAACAGCTTCTGCGACAGCAGCCCGATCAGGCCGGTCACGGGCGCGTGCCCGTCCGGCGCCTCCGGGCCGCGCAGCGGCAGGTAGAGCGGCAGGACCGCGTCGGGGTCGTCCGCGCCGAAGGCCTCCGCGCAGATCCGCGTCATCTCCTCGAAGTCGGCGCGCGCCGCCTCCAGGTGCGTGACGACGATGGCCCGGGGCATGCCCACGGCCGCGCACTCCTCCCACACCATGCGGGTCGAGCCGTCCACACCGTCCGAGGCCGAGACGACGAAGAGGGCCGCGTCCGCCGCTCGCAGACCGGCCCTGAGCTCACCGACGAAGTCGGCGTATCCGGGGGTGTCGAGGAGATTGACCTTGATGCCGTCCCACTCGACGGGTACCAGGGAGAGCTGCACCGAGCGCTGCTGCCGGTGCTCGATCTCGTCGTAGTCGGAGAGGGTGCCGCCGTCCTCCACACGGCCCGCCCGGTTCACTGCCCCCGCCATGAGCGCGAGGGCTTCCACCAACGTGGTCTTGCCCGATCCGGAGTGGCCGACCAGCACCACATTCCGTACGGACTGGGGGTGGTCGGCCGCCTGTGCCCTGCCGGCGGCCCCAGGGTGTGTCTGTGCCTTGTCGCCCATGATCCTGCCTCCCGTGCACGGTGAGGTCACTGTGGGCGCGGACACGCGGGATCCGCGTGCGGTGCGGCTCCGGCGACGCCCGCGGTTATTCGACCTTCCCACTCCCGTCACGGTGCGTCCATACGAAGGACGTGATCGCGCCCCGCCCCGCGCACCGGTGCGCCGTGACACGGGCCTCGGGTCCCGCCCGTCGCCCGCACGCGCGCGTGGCTACGATGGGCCAGCCGGTGGCCAGCAGGGGCCAGACGGCGACACCGACCCTCGGGAAGGCCATGCTGAACAAGTACGCGCGTGCATTCTTCACGCGTGTTCTCACACCGTTCGCCGCGTTTCTGATCCGCCGAGGGGTCAGCCCCGACACCGTCACGCTCATCGGCACCGCCGGTGTGGTCGCGGGCGCGCTGGTCTTCTACCCCGTGGGCGAGTTCTTCTGGGGCACGGTCGTGATCACGCTGTTCGTGTTCTCCGACCTGGTCGACGGCAACATGGCCCGCCAGCTCGGCCGCTCCAGCCGCTGGGGCGCCTTCCTGGACTCCACGCTGGACCGGGTCGCCGACGGGGCGATCTTCGGCGGCTTCATCCTCTGGTACGCCGGCGGGGGAGACGACCTCGTCCTGTGCGCCGTGTCGATCTTCTGCCTGGCGAGCGGCCAGGTGGTGTCGTACACCAAGGCCCGCGGCGAGTCGATCGGCCTGCCGGTCGCCGTCAACGGACTGGTCGAGCGGGCCGAGCGGCTGGTGATCTCCCTGGTCGCGGCCGGTCTCGCGGGTCTGCACGCGTTCGGTGTCCCGGGTATCCAGTACCTGCTGCCGGTCGCCCTGTGGATCGTCGCCGTGGGCAGCCTCGTCACGCTCATCCAGCGGGTCGTCACGGTCCGCCGCGAGTCCGCGGAGGCCGAGTCCGCGGAGGCCGAGGCCGCGACCGCCGCCTCCGAGCAGGACGACAATGAGGGCGAGCAGGAGAACGCCTCTCACGGGAGCGAGGCATCCACGTGAGCGCACAGGACCGCCTGACGGACGCCTTGTACGGCCTCGGCTGGAGCACGGTCAGGAAGCTCCCCGAGCCGGTCGCCGTACGGCTCGGGCACACCATCGCCGACCTCGCCTGGAAGCAGCGCGGCAAGGGCGTACAGCGGCTGGAGAGCAACTACGCGCGCGTGGTGCCCGGCGCGGGCCCCGAGCGCCTCGCCGAGCTCTCGCGCGCGGGCATGCGGTCGTACCTGCGCTACTGGATGGAGTCCTTCCGCCTCCCCGCCTGGAGCGAGGAGCGGATCAAGGGCGGCTTCGAGCCCAAGGGCCTGCACCACCTGACCGAGGGTCTGGCCGCAGGCAAGGGCGTCATACTCGCCCTGCCCCACCTGGCCAACTGGGACCTCGCCGGCGCCTGGGTCACCACGAAGCTCGGCATCAAGTTCACGACGGTCGCCGAACGCCTGAAGCCGGAGACCCTGTACGACCGGTTCGTCGCCTACCGCGAGGGTCTGGGCATGGAGGTCCTGCCGCACAGCGGCGGCACCGCCTTCGGCACCCTGGCCCGGCGGCTGCGCGACGGCGGTCTGGTCTGCCTGGTCGCGGACCGCGACCTGTCCGCCTCCGGCGTAGAGGTCGACTTCTTCAAAGACACGGCCCGGATGCCGGCCGGACCGGCCCTGCTCGCCCAGCAGACGGGCGCCCTGCTGCTCCCCGTCACCCTCTGGTACGACGACTCGCCCGTGATGCGGGGCCGCATCCACCCGCCCGTCGAGGCGCCCGGGTCGGGCACGCGCGCCGAGAAGACGTCTGTCATGACACAGGCGCTGGCCGACGCCTTCGCCACGGGGATCGCCGAGCACCCGGAGGACTGGCACATGCTCCAGCGCTTGTGGCTCGCGGACCTCGACCCTGCGAAGGGGACCTCGTGAGGATCGGCATCGTCTGCCCGTACTCCTGGGACGTACCGGGCGGCGTCCAGTTCCACATCCGGGACCTGGCCGAGTACTTCCTCCGCCTCGGCCACGAGGTGTCCGTCCTCGCCCCGGCCGACGACGACACCCCGCTCCCGCCGTACGTCGTCTCGGCGGGGCGCGCGGTGCCGGTGCCTTACAACGGCTCGGTGGCCCGGCTCAACTTCGGGTTCCTGAGCGCCGCCCGGGTGCGCCGCTGGCTGCACGACGGCGCGTTCGACGTGATCCACATCCATGAGCCGACCTCGCCGTCGCTGGGCCTGCTGACCTGCTGGGCCGCCCAGGGACCGATCGTCGCCACGTTCCACACGTCCAACCCGCGCTCCCGCGCGATGATCGCCGCGTACGCGATCCTCCAGGCCGCCCTGGAGAAGATCAGCGCGCGGATCGCGGTGAGCGAGTACGCCCGCCGCACGCTGGTGGAGCACCTCGGCGGGGACGCGGTCGTGATCCCGAACGGCGTCGACGTCGACTTCTTCGCCGAGGCCGAGCCCAAGGCCGAGTGGCAGGGTGACACGATCGGCTTCATAGGGCGCATCGACGAGCCCCGCAAGGGGCTGCCGGTGCTGATGAAGGCGCTGCCGAAGATCCTCGCCGCCCGTCCGCAGACCCGGCTGCTGGTCGCCGGGCGCGGTGACGAGGAGGAGGCGGTGGAGTCGCTGCCCGCCGAGCTGCGCTCCCGCGTCGAGTTCCTCGGGATGGTCAGCGACGAGGACAAGGCCCGCTTCCTGCGCAGCGTCGACCTGTACGTCGCGCCCAACACCGGCGGCGAGAGCTTCGGGATCATCCTGGTCGAGGCCATGTCCGCGGGAGCCCCTGTCCTCGCCTCCGACCTGGACGCCTTCGCCCAGGTCCTGGACCGGGGAGAGGCCGGCGAACTGTTCCCCAACGAGGACGCCGACGCCCTGGCCGACGCGGCCGTACGCCTGCTGGAGGACCCGGAACGGCGCGCGGAACTGCGCGAGCGTGGCAGCGCCCACGTGCGGCGCTTCGACTGGTCGACCGTCGGCGCGGACATCCTGTCCGTCTACGAGACGGTGACGGCGGGCGCGGCGGCGGTCGCGGAGGACGAGCGGGTGACCGGGTTGTGGGCCAGGCTGGGGTTCGCCCGGGACTGACGCAGATCCGGCAGGGCCGGGCAGGGCGGGGTGAACCGACGGCCTGGCCGGACCGCTAGCCTTGCCGCCCGTGACCACCACTCTCATCTGGATCGCCGTGGCCCTGGTCGCGGTCGGGCTCTATCTGAGCTGGACCGCCGGCCGTCTCGACCGTCTCCACGCCCGGATCGACGCCGCCCGGGCCGCCCTGGACGCACAGCTGCTGCGCCGGGCCTCGGTCGCGCAGGAACTGGCGACGTCGGGGGTCCTGGATCCGGCCGCCTCGATCGTCCTCTACGAGGCCGCACACGCCGCCCGTCAGGCGGTGGAGGAGCAGCGGGAGGTCGCCGAGAGCGAGCTGAGCCAGGCCTTGCGGGCCGTCTTCGGGGAGATCCAGCAGGTGGAGGCAGTGCGGGAAGCGCCCGGAGGCGAGGAGGCCGCCGAGGAGCTCGCGCAGGCGGTGCGGCGCGTCCCGATGGCCCGCCGCTTCCACAACGACGCCGTACGCGCCGCCCGTGCCCTGCGCCGGCACCGCAAGGTCCGCTGGTTCCGCCTGGCGGGCCACGCCCCGTTTCCCATGGCCTTCGAAATGGACGACGAGCCTCCGGTGGCCTTGGCGGACCGGGCCGCCTAGATCGATCTCTTTCGTGAATGAGGTCAACCGGCTTGTTTCTGCTCATCACCGAACTGCCCATGTTCGCACCGGTACAAAAATCATTGCGTGCCTCAGTGAATATGGGTTAACGTCTTGGCGGCCAGCCTGACCAGCATGGCCGGGCAGCGTGCCGGAGGGGACCAAAGGGGCAGTGATGCTTCAGCAGACCGGACGCTCCCAAATTCTCTGATTTGTGTGGGGGAAATCGAAATGGCGGACGTCTGCACTGCTGCGCTACCGAGTGTGTCTTCGACCCATGGCGCGGTAGGTATCCTCCTTTCCTGACGCTTCAGTGTTTTCGGACTGGCTGTTTCTCGCCTTCGTATTTTCGGGTTCCTGAAGACGCCGCCTGATTTAGCTTTTGACCTTCGCGTCTGCGTATCGCTGATTGGCGGCGTACGAGTGCGGCGCCGTGACGACCGGCGACGTACCACGTCCTTTTGCGCTACTCCACCGTGGCTGCCGCCCGCCGGGCGTCGGCGGCCATGTCCCCCTTCCCTGCTGCTCATTTGACGAGTTGCCCATATGCGGCTGAAGAAAGGTTTCATTACACCCATGAACAGCAAGCACATCGCTTCCGCACGTGTGGGGCGGATGGTGACGCGCGGCCTCGTGACCGCAACCGCCCTCGCGGCCGTCGCCGGCGCCGTCGCGCCAGGAGCGGTCGCCGACAGTTCTCCGGACGTCGCGGCAACGGACGTCGCGGCTCGTGCGGCAAGTATCGGGACGACCGACGCCCAACGTGTCGAGGCCGCAGCCGTGGTCCGTCTCGACCCGACCGCCGAGGTACTCCTGCTCAGCGACTACGACTTCATCCACGCTCTGTGGCAGAAGGCCAGCGACGCGGGTGAGAAGCTGGACGCGGTGCGCACCGCAGCCGAGCAGGCGATGGCGAGCACGGTCGCCGAGGACCACGTGCGCTTCATCGTGACCGGCGTCCACGAGGCGTACCGGCTCGACCAGCAGCGGGAGCGGGAGAAGGCTGAAGCCGAGCGGGTGGCTCGGTTAGCCAAGTCTCAGGTCCTGCTCACCATCGGCATCCCCAGCACTCCGGAACTGCTGGCCCTCAGCGACGACAACTTCATCCGGGCCGTCGCCAGGCACGAGGCGTCCGGTCCCGAGGTGCGGGCAGCGGCATTGCAGGCGCTGGTCGGTGAGCGGGCGGACTGGCGGGAGTTCATCGTCAACGGCGCCCGCGAGGCGCACAAGCGGGACGTGGCCAAGGAGTTGGAGGACCTGGCCGAGAAGGACCGCCTGGAGGCCGAGCGCCGCAAGGAACTCGCCGCGCGCAAGAACGCCGCGGCACTGTTCCGTATCACTCCTTCCGAGGCCATGCTCGGGCTGAGCGACGACAATTTCATCCGCGAGCTGCTGCGCCTGGCCGCCGCCGACCTGCACGGCACCGAGCTGTACGCCGAAGGGCAGCGCGCCACCCGCAGCTCCGACCCGGCCGTGTGGAAGGCGTACATCCACACCGGCGCCGACGCCGCGTACAAGCGCGATGACGAGAACCGGCGCAAGAAGCTCGCCGAGGCCAACCGCAAGCTCGCCCTCCAGATACAGGCCACCGCCGAGAACGGCGGAGTCAACCCCAACCTGGTCGCCGCTGCGAAGAAGGCCCTGGCCGGCAGCGACGACGACGTCGCAGTCTTCCTGAAGGCGGACACTCAGTACCGGCTCAAGCGTCAGTCCCTCAAAGCGTCGGGAGACGGTGAGTACGCGCGCCAGTCCAGCGCGAGCGGCGGGAAGGTCGTCCTCAACGGCACGCTCAAGAGCAGCAGCGCACTGGCCGACCGCGAGGACGCCACCTGGGTCATCGTGCCCTCCCTCGCCAGCCAGCCCGGCTGCTACTCCTTCGAGTCCGTGCGCAAGCCCGGCTACTACCTCAGGAGCGGCAAGGCCGAGCAGGACGGACTGCGCGTGGAGGTCGCTGCGGACGATCGGAGTGCCACGTTTCGGAAGAGTGCCACATGGTGCACCCGGCCGTTCGCTGGGCTGCCCACCAATGTGGCCTTCACGCAGGCCGCCGGTAGCGGCGTGAACTGGCTCGCGCCCACGATGACGGAGGTCTACGCCCGCTCCTCCCCCAGGTTCATTCCGCCCGGTGGTCTCCCTGGGGATGTTTCGAAGGTGCGCAATGCGGCCTGGCGGGTCACCGCACCGATGGCGCCCTGACGAGAAAAGTGGATGTCGGCGCCGGTGCGCCGACGCCGGCATCGCGCGCGAGCGAACTCCGAACGACGAACCGCCGTGCGCGTACCCGCCAAGAGGGAGAGAGCAGCAGTGGTGTCAGATTCCGCCGATCACGGCGTGAGACGTCAGAGATGGGCCGTGTCCGCCTTGGTGGTCGCGGTGCTGGCCGGTGGCGGCGCGCTCGTGCACGCGGCGCCCGCCGGGGCGTACACCCCGGCGGTGGCCGCCGACCTGGCCGACCCGTCGTCGCTGATGGTCGCCGCCGCGGCGGACGAGGCCCGGGCACGGGTACTGCGGCTGGCCAAGTCGGGTCTGCCCGCGGAGATCCGTACGTCGGCGTGGAACGCGCTGCGCAGTACGCGGGGAGATGCGGCGATCGCGGAGTGGCTGGCCCCCGGGGGCGGTTACGACGCGGCGAAGCAGCGCCTGCGTGACGCGCGGTCACGCAACCGGGCGTTCTGCGAGCGAGTGGTGAACACGCACCCGGTGGCGTTCTCCCCGGAGGTGCGGTCGGCCGCTGAGCGGGCGCTGAAGGGCACTGACGCCGATCGGGCCGCGTTCGTGAAGACCGGTTACGCCGAGGCGCAGCAGCGTGACCGCATGATGCGGGAGGTTGACGCGCAACGCCGTCTGGAGGTGGCCGAGAAGGACCGTGCCTTCGTGCGGGCGGTCGCGGAGGGCGATCCGGGCGAGCAGGTGCGGGTGGCGGCGCAGTGGGCGCTGCGGTCCGGCTCCACGGACGCGGACGTCGCGGAGTTCTTCGGCTACGGCTGGGCGACGGGCGCGGCGTTGGACGTGGAGGCGTACCGGCTTCGGGTGGCGGACGGGGAGGTGCGGCGCCAGCACGTGCTGTCGTTGCTGGTCGCGCATGCGGTGGCCGCCGAGGAGGCGTTGAAGTCGTCGGCCGACGCGGCGAAGGCGCGTGCCGAGGCCGAGTTGGCTTGGCGGGCGGTCGCCGATCACGCGGACGGCGCGCAGAAGGCTTGGCTGGCCGAGCAGGAGGCGGCCAGCGTGCAGGCGGCGAACTGGCAGAACATCGCCCGGTTGTCCAAAGAAAGCGCGGACGCCATCTGGGAGAAGATCACCGCGCCGGCCGAGGCCCGGCAGAGCGACTGGGCCTCGGAGCAGGCGGAGGCCGCCCTGACGGCCTCCTTCTGGAAGGACATGGCAGACCGGGCCCAGGAAAGCGAGAACCGCGTCAAGGGCTGACGCCGAGGGTCCGGCGCACACCGCGCCGGGCCGGTCCACCGGGCCGACGGCCGCTCCGTACCACTGCGACTTCAGACCGAGGCCCTGATCACCCTGCCCGCGCATTGAGGGCAGGGGATTTTTTTGCCGAATTCCTTTGACCTGTCGACTTATTGAAGGAGTTTCCGTGAGGGGAAGAGTACGGCCGAGAGCCGGGACATTACGCGGGCGGGTGCCCGGATTGATGGGCAAGGCGGTGTCGACCGTCATGGCCCTGGCGGTCCTCGGCGGTGTGGCCGGGGAAGCCCGTGCCGTCACACCGGAGAGGTCGGGCGACAGGATCGAGCTGGCTCGATTACCGAAGTCGGCGACCGACCCGGCCACGACGCGTTCCGCTCTGGACGAGGCTGCCGAGGACCGTGATCGGCAATTGGTGGAGGACTTCGCGGAATTCGACGAGGAGGAGGAAGTCCGCGAGGCCGCCAGGAAGGCGTTGGAAAGTACGGATCCAAACGCAATCCGGGACTTCCTGGAGCGGGGAGAAGCCGAGGCGCGGCAGCGCGCCAAGGACAAGAGGGACGCTGCCGACGTCGCCAACCGCCGCCAGATCGAGGCGATGCGTGGCACGGGCGGCCCGTTCTTCAACGCGGAGGTCGAGCGGGTCCTGAAGGGCACGGCCCGCGACCGCGCCGATTTCCTGGCCTTCGGCGCCGAGGTCGCGCGGCAGCGGGACAAGGCGACGGAGCAGAACGACAAGGAACGCGCGGCGGAGAACCGCAAGCGAGTCGAGATGCTCGTCGCGGTCGGCGGTCCAGAGGTGAAGCGGGCCGCACAGGTCGCTTTGGCCACGGGTGACGACAATGTGATCGCCGAGTTCCTGGAGAAGGGTTATCTGGTCGCTGCGCAGAAGGACGCGGACGACCGGGCCGCGCACGAGAAGGCGCAGAAGGAGGCGCTGGAGGCGGCGGAGCGGCTGCGCAAGCTGGCGGAGAACGCGGCCACCGCCGCCGGGGCCCGCACCAAGCTGATCGCTGCGCACGGCAATGCGGTCAAGGCGCTCAAGACCGCCTCGAACGCGATGAACGCGGCGGGCTCGCAGTCCCGCGAGGCCGACCGGATGCTCGCCGCCGACCGGGCCGGCAAGCGCCTGTCCGACTACGGGCCGGTCAAGACCGAGATCGCCCGGCAGGTCGGTATCGCCGAGGACGCTGCCAAGCAGGCTCAGGTGGCGGCCGGTCAAGCCAAGGTACAGGCCGGTGTTCTGGTCGAGACGGGGCTCACCCACGGCGTCCAGTGGTCGGAGGTCGCCTCCGGTATCGAGGCCGCGGCGGACGCGGCGGCCAAGGCGGCGGCCACCGCGCAGCAAGCGGTGGAGGCAACGGCCGCCGACGCCGCGGGGCTGAATTCCAAGAACCAGGCCGAACTGCACGCGCGGCAGGCCGCCAAGTGGCGGGAGAACGCCGAGGAGCACGCGAAGGCGGCGGCCCGGCTCGCTCAGGCGGCGGCCAAGCAGGCGAAGATCGCGGCGGACGCGGCGGCCAAGTCCCGCCAGGCCAGGATCGAGGCCGAGCAGGCCGAGAAGCAGGCGTGGGACCACGCCCAGAAGACGCGCGCCGCGCGGATCGAAGCACAGCGCCAAGCCAAGATCGCAGCCGAGCAGCGGGCGATCGCCGAACGCGAGCGCGACCTGGCGGCGGCCGCACGGGCGCGGGCCGAACGGGAACGCGATGTGGCGGCTCAGGCGCGTGCGCGTGCCGAGGCCGAAGCACGGACCGCCTCGGCCAAGCGGGCCGACGCGCAGGCCGCCGCGGCTGTGGCCGCCGAGAAGCGGGCCACCGCGCAGACTCAGGAGGGCATCGCCGCCAAGGCCGACCAACTGGCCAGGGGCGAGGAGACAAAGGCCCGCAACGCCCGGAACAAGGCAGTGGAGGCCGAACGCGTCCACAGGGCGGAAGAGGCCCGGGCCAGGGCGACCGAAGCGCTGGCCGCCAAGGCGAAGGGCACCGAGCACGCCGAGACCGCGCGTACGGCGGCCACCGAGGCACGATCCGCCGCCAACGCGGCAGGAACGGCTGCCGGTTCGGCGCGCGGTGCGGCCGATCAGGCGTCCGAGGCGGCGGTGCGTTCGCGGTCGGCGGCCATCGAGGCCGCCGGTGCGGCCGCGAGGGCCCGGGCAGCGGCCAGTGAAGCCACGGCGCACGCCGCGCGGGCCAACGCCGCCGCCAACAAGGCCGAAGCCGCCGCCTTCGCTGCGAACGCGGCGGCGAGCAAGGCGGAGTCCGAGGCCGCGGCCACGCGCGCCGCGGCGCAGCGTGCCAATGCCAAGGCGGCCGAGGCCACCGCGCAGGAAGCCCGGGCCGGCATCGCCGCTCACGAGGCCTCCCGGCTCGCCGGGCTGGCCGCCATCCACGCCAACCAGGCCCATCAGGCGGCCAACCGCACCCGGGACGAAGCCGACGGCGCCACCAGGGAAGCGGCGATGGCCCGCCTCCAGTCCACCGTCGCCGTCCAGGCCGCCAGCTCTGCCCGTACCACCGCCGCCGGTATCGCCGATCCGGCCAACACCGCCATTCAGCTCACCGCGCCATTCACCGGCACGGACGTGGACGCCGACTTCGCCGCGGAGGTCGCCCAGGCCGCCCAGGCGATGGGCCAGGCGGAGGTGACCAAGGCCGAGGCCAGAGCGGCGGAGGCGGTCAAGGCCGCCGAAGCGGCCGAAGCCGCCGCCGCACGTGCCAACGCCGAGGTGGGCCCCGCGTTCAAGGCGGCGGCAGCGGCGGCGCGTTCCTCGGCGGACGCGGCACGCTCTTCCGTGGCCGCGATGAAGTCCTCGGCCCAGGCCGCCGAAGACGGAGCCAAGGCCCGAGCCGCGGCGGCACGGGCCAACGAGGCCGACGCCCAGGCGCAGGCCGACGCGAAACTCGCCCGCCAGGCCGCCAACCAGGCATTCGCGGACGCGGCAGCGGCCCGCAACGCCGCCACCCAGGCCGAGGCCGAGGCCGCACGAGCCCGCGGAGCCGCCACCGACGCGGAGAACCACGCCGCGGCCGCGAGCAGCGCTGCCACCCTGGCCGAGAAGGAAGCGAGCGTCGCCCAGGGCGCGGCCACCCAGGCGGAGAAGGACGCCGCCGATGCCGACAAGCTCGCCACCTCCGCCGAGGAGCACGCCACATCGGCGGAGACCGCCGCCAAGAACGCCGGCACCTACGCCAAGGAAGCCGACGAGGCGGCCAAACGGGCCGAGGAGTACCAACGCGAACTCCAGCGGAAGACCCGCGAGCAGGATTCCAGGCCCGGGAAGGAAATCCCTGGCGGCGACTTGTCGGAGGCTGAGCGCAAGGCACTCGAAGCCGCGGGCATCAGCATGGCGGAGTACGAGGCGGCCCGAGCGCTCGCGCAAAAGGACCTGCTGGACTATCTGAAGGAGAACGGCGCCGAACTCCTCGTTGAACTCGCCGCCGAGGAGATCAAGGAGTGCTGGGACGACCCCGACATCCCGACCTGTCTGTGGGCAGTGGTCACCAACCTGCCCTGGGCGAAGGCCGCCAAGCTCGTCGGCAAGCTCCCGCAGATCGGCAAGGCGATCTGGGGCATCAACGACTTCCTGAACAAGTCGGCCAAGGCGAAGAAGCTCGTCAAGCAGGCCGATGAAGTCATCGATAAGGTCCGGAAGAAGATCCCGGACTGCTTGGGCAAGTCCAAAAAGAAGCCAGCCCCGAAAAGCTTGGCACGGTCCGCCGGGTCGAGGGCCGGTGACGAGGATGAAGAGTGCCTCACGGCCGAGACGGTGATCTACCGCTCACCTGCCACGGGCAAGCGCGACAGCGAGAAGCGCGGCCTCAACCCGGCCAATCACGGCGGCGATCACCCTACCGCCTACTACGCCAACTTGCCCGAAGGATCCGCGCAGTACGCCGGAAACGGCCATGACTACGGCTTCCACCGCTACGTGATGAAGCCGGGATTCCGAAAGGCGTTCGGGGACCTGGAGTACCCACTTCCGAACAAGAACAACTTCCCCGGCCTGACCGAATGGCGCATCCCAGTCAGCCGGGCGGACGAGTTCAACTCGTATATCGACCATAGCAAGACGGAGTGGTGGGATTCTGCGGCAGGGGAGTACTACCCGCCCGCCGGATGACATTCCACTTCGCGAAGTGGGCGAAATCATCCTCGAATCTCCACGAGGAGAGGTCCAGGCGATGCGGCCCGGGCCTCTCCTCCCCACAGCAGGGAGAAGATTGTCCTTGGGTAATGCTGTTCCATATCCACAGTCCGACCAGAGAGGAAATTTCTGTAACAGTGCAGCACTCCACCCCGCCCCCGGCCTCACACCGCATACGACTAGGATCACGCTCGGTGGAACCATCCCGGGAATCACACCGCGTACCCTCTACGAGCCGGCAGTCGAGCCTTTGTGGAGCCGGGGAATTCACTGATCGCGTCATGGGAGGCTGGACAGCATGATCGGACCATCTCAGAACCCAGAACTCTGGGCATTCCTGGATTCATTGCATTACGGTGATCTCCTTTCTGGCACGGTCGCGGCGGTCGAACCGTTCGGCGTGTTCGTCGCGTTGGACGATGGCCCCGAACACCCGCTTTTCCCCGGCGTCGGGTTCATCACCCTTCCTGAGCTCTCCTGGCAGTCCTTCGAAGACGCGTCGGAGATCGTTCACGTCGGACAACGCGTCTTGTGCGTTTTCCTTCAGTCCGATACCTGGAACGGGGAAGCACGGCTGTCCCTGCGGGCCACAGGACCTGACCCCTTCCAGGCGTTCGCCGAGCGCGTTGAAGTCGGGCAGAGGCTGGAAGGACGAGTCGTCAAGTTGCTCCCATTCGGCGTCATCGTGGAAGTCGACGACGGAATCGAAGGGGTGATCCACCTGAGTGAGCTCGCTGGGGTACCCACCACTGTTCCCGGGAATGACCTCAAGCCCGGCGACGACATCACGGTGGTCGTCACCGGACTTGACCGACAACGCCGTACGGTGAGCCTTTCCCAGCGACAGGCCCCTCCTCCCGCCCTGGGGTGACGCCGCCGCTCCCGCGCTTACGCGGCCATGCCGGACCGCGACCGCCGCAGTGCGCGACGAGGCACTGGTGCTCTCGCACTGGCTGGAGAAGACGTGAAGAGGGTCTTTGGAGACGAGAATTAGCGCAGCTTCACTCTGCCGAGCTGCTGGCCACGGCTGACGGATTCATCCGCTGGTACAGGGAGTCTGGGGCCACGTCGGTCTTCGCCGAGCAGGCCGAGATCTTCGAGGCACACGGCATCAGGCTCGTGCACCCGGTGAGAGGTGCGGCCGTGGTGCTCGACGTCGAGGGGGACCAGGTCCTCATGCGTCCGGAGGAGCTGGGCCACGTCTTGGGCCTGCGTATCTCGTACATCACGATGGAATGGTGGTCATCCGCGGATATCGACGTCGTCGACTCCTACTCGTATGACCCGCTCGGTTGCGAGATCCAAACCCTCTGGCTGGATGGCCTCACCCGGGACCAGGCCGACACGGTCGAGACGGCCGTCGTCGCGGCGGCGACGGGACTTCCGACGCCGACCCGCGCCGTGATCGTCAATCGGCAGGGGGAAGGTGACCCTGATGACTGGGACTCGGCCGTGCTCTACGAGGGGGAGAGATCGCCGGTCGTCCGGGACCGGGCGCTGGTACGCGAACCGCTCACGGACAGGCTCCTGAGGTCGTCGCCGGAGCTGAAGAGTGAGGAGATCGGGGCAGGTCTGACCCTGCTCTCTCCCGCGCGTCCGCTCTGACACCCGGACGTTCCGCCTCGTGGCGACCGCCCGGAGGAAGGCCCCGATGGACTCACACCGTCCGGCGGGGCCTTCCGCGCACCGGCCCGAAAGTCGCCACGCCGAGGCGACCGGCCCTTGATGAACGACCGCACCGGGCCGCCGCCAGGTCACCACTGACCCGCTGGCTCTGCGGACGATCCGCAGCCGCCGGTCTGCCCCTCGACACCGTCGATCTCCTGGACGCTCACCGAAAAGAATCCACCAGCTTCCCATTGGCCCTTGCAGTGGCCTGGTCCCCTCGCGTTTCCTCAGTGCTGCTGGATTCCCCTTTCCGTAGCGAGGTCACCCGTGTCCACCACGTCCCCCAACTCCCAGGCCCCCGAGACCGGCACCGCCCGTGTGAAGCGCGGTATGGCCGAGCAGCTCAAGGGCGGCGTCATCATGGACGTCGTCACGCCGGAGCAGGCGAAGATCGCCGAGGACGCGGGCGCCGTCGCCGTCATGGCCCTGGAGCGGGTCCCGGCCGACATCCGCAAGGACGGCGGCGTGGCCCGCATGTCCGACCCGGACATGATCGAGGGCATCATCGAGGCCGTCTCGATCCCGGTCATGGCCAAGTCCCGCATCGGCCACTTCGTCGAGGCCCAGGTGCTTCAGTCCCTCGGCGTCGACTACATCGACGAGTCCGAGGTCCTCACCCCGGCCGACGAGGTCAACCACTCCGACAAGTGGGCCTTCACCACGCCGTTCGTCTGTGGCGCCACCAACCTGGGCGAGGCCCTGCGCCGCATCGCCGAGGGCGCCGCGATGATCCGCTCCAAGGGCGAGGCCGGCACCGGCAACGTCGTCGAGGCGGTCCGCCACCTGCGCCAGGTCAAGAACGAGATCGCCAAGCTGCGCGGCTTCGACAACAACGAGTTGTACGCCGCCGCCAAGGAGCTGCGCGCCCCCTACGAGCTCGTCAAGGAGGTCTCCGAGCTCGGCAAGCTGCCGGTCGTGCTGTTCTCCGCCGGCGGTGTCGCCACCCCGGCCGACGCGGCCCTGATGCGCCAGCTCGGCGCCGAGGGCGTCTTCGTCGGCTCCGGCATCTTCAAGTCCGGCGACCCGGCCAAGCGCGCCGCCGCCATCGTGAAGGCCACCACCTTCTACGACGACCCGAAGATCATCGCCGACGCGTCCCGCAACCTCGGCGAGGCCATGGTCGGCATCAACTGCGACACCCTGCCCGAGACCGAGCGCTACGCCAACCGCGGCTGGTAACACCCATGAGTGAAGCACCTGTGATCGGCGTCCTGGCCCTCCAGGGCGACGTACGGGAGCACCTCGTCGCCCTGGCCGCGGCCGATGCCGTGGCCAGGCCGGTGCGGCGCCCCGAAGAACTCGCCGAGGTGGACGGCCTCGTCATCCCCGGCGGCGAGTCCACCACCATCTCCAAGCTGGCCGTCCTGTTCGGGGTGATGGACCCGCTTCGCGCGCGCGTGCGGGACGGCATGCCCGTCTACGGCACCTGCGCCGGCATGATCATGCTCGCCGACAAGATCCTCGACCCGCGCTCGGGCCAGGAGACCGTCGGCGGCATCGACATGATCGTGCGCCGCAACGCCTTCGGCCGGCAGAACGAGTCCTTCGAGGCGGCCGTCGGCGTCAGGGGCGTCGAGGGCGACCCGGTGGAGGGCGTCTTCATCCGCGCCCCCTGGGTGGAGTCCGTCGGCGCCCGGGCCGAGGTGCTCGCCGAGCACGACGGCCACATCGTCGCGGTCCGTCAGGACAACGCTCTGGCCACGTCCTTCCACCCGGAACTGACCGGCGACCACCGCGTGCACGCCCTGTTCGTCGACATGGTGCGCGCCAACCGGACGGCCGAGTCCTTGTAGGATTCCTGCGTTCGTTGCTGAGATGGGTTACGCGAAGGAGACAGGCAGATGTCCGGCCACTCTAAATGGGCCACGACGAAGCACAAGAAGGCCGTCATCGATGCCAAGCGCGGCAAGCTCTTCGCGAAGCTGATCAAGAACATCGAGGTCGCGGCGCGGATGGGCGGCGCCGACATCGATGGCAACCCGACGCTCTACGACGCCATCCAGAAGGCCAAGAAGTCGTCGGTCCCCAACAAGAACATCGACTCCGCGGTCAAGCGCGGCGCGGGCCTGGAGGCCGGCGGCGCCGACTACGAGACGATCATGTACGAGGGCTACGGCCCGAACGGTGTCGCGGTGCTCATCGAGTGCCTCACCGACAACCGCAACCGCGCCGCCTCCGAGGTCCGCGTCGCCATGACCCGCAACGGCGGCTCCATGGCCGACCCGGGCTCGGTGTCGTACCTGTTCAACCGCAAGGGCGTCGTGATCGTCCCCAAGGGCGAGCTGACCGAGGACGACGTGCTGGGCGCCGTGCTCGACGCGGGCGCCGAGGAGGTCAACGACCTCGGCGAGACCTTCGAGGTCATCAGCGAGGCCACCGACCTGGTCGCGGTCCGCACCGCCCTCCAGGACGCGGGCATCGACTACGACTCCGCCGACGCCAACTTCGTCCCGACCATGCAGGTCGAGCTGGACGAGGAGGGCGCCAAGAAGATCTTCAAGCTGATCGACGCGCTCGAGGACAGCGACGACGTGCAGAACGTCTTCGCCAACTTCGACGTCAGCGACGAGGTCATGGAGAAGGTCGGCGCGTAACGCCGCCGCGGGCTCCGCAGGACCAACGGGCCGACGGGACACACCCCGTCGGCCCGTCGCGTTGTCGGTGGCACCCGATAGCCTGCACAAACAGGTGAGCGAGAGGGAGGGCGCGTGCGCGTACTGGGGGTGGACCCGGGACTGACCCGGTGCGGTGTGGGCGTCGTCGAGGGCGTCGCCGGACGGCCGCTCACCATGATCGGCGTCGGCGTCGTCCGGACCCCCGCCGACGCGGACCTCGGCCACCGCCTGGTCGCCATCGAGCAGGGCATCGAGCAGTGGCTGGACGAACACCGGCCGGAATTCGTCGCCGTGGAGCGCGTCTTCAGCCAGCACAACGTCCGTACGGTGATGGGCACCGCCCAGGCCAGCGCCGTCGCCATGCTCTGTGCCGCCCGCCGCGGCATCCCCGTCGCCCTGCACACCCCGAGCGAGGTCAAGGCCGCCGTCACCGGCAGCGGCCGGGCCGACAAGGCCCAGGTGGGCGCGATGGTGACCCGCCTGCTCCGGCTCAGCGCACCGCCCAAGCCCGCCGACGCGGCCGACGCCCTCGCCCTCGCCATCTGCCACATCTGGCGCGCCCCCGCGCAGAACCGACTCCAGCAGGCCGTCGCCCTGCACACATCGAAAGGCCGTACGGCATGATCGCCTTCGTCAGCGGCACGGTCGCCGCGCTCGCCCCCGACGCAGCGGTCGTCGAGGTCGGCGGCGTCGGCATGGCCGTCCAGTGCACGCCGAACACGCTGTCCACGCTCCGCATGGGCCAGTCCGCCAAGCTGCACACGTCCCTGGTCGTGCGCGAGGACTCGCTCACCCTGTACGGCTTCGCGGACGACGACGAGCGGCAGGTCTTCGAGCTGCTCCAGACGGCCAGCGGTGTCGGTCCCCGGCTGGCCCAGGCCATGCTCGCCGTGCACAGCCCGGACGCCCTGCGCCGGGCCGTCTCCACCGGCGACGAGAAGGCCCTCACGGCCGTCCCCGGCATCGGCAAGAAGGGCGCCCAGAAGCTGCTCCTGGAGCTGAAGGACCGGCTCGGCGCGCCGGTCGGCGCACCCTCCGTCGGCGCGCCGGTCAGCAGTGGCTGGCGCGACCAGCTGCACGCGGCCCTGATCGGCCTCGGGTACGCGACCCGGGAGGCCGACGAGGCGGTGGCCGCCGTGGCTCCGCAGGCCGAGGCCGCCGAGGGCACGCCCCAGGTGGGCCAACTGCTGAAGGCGGCCCTGCAGAGCCTGAACCGCGCCCGATAGCCCGTACCGAGATTCCGAGGCACACTCCATGAACTGGGACGACACGACCGACGCCGAAGCCGCCGAGCGGCTCGTCGGTGCGTCCGCCGACCGTGAGGACCAGGCCGTCGAGGCCGCCCTGCGCCCCAAGGACCTGAACGAGTTCATCGGCCAGGAGAAGGTCCGCGAGCAGCTCGACCTCGTCCTGCGCGCCGCACGCGCGCGGGGCGCCACCGCCGACCACGTACTGCTCTCCGGCGCCCCCGGCCTCGGCAAGACCACCCTGTCGATGATCATCGCGGCCGAGATGGGCGCCCCCATCCGCATCACGTCGGGCCCCGCCATCCAGCACGCCGGAGACCTGGCCGCGATCCTCTCCTCCCTCCAGGAGGGCGAGGTCCTCTTCCTCGACGAGATCCACCGCATGTCCCGGCCCGCCGAGGAGATGCTGTACATGGCGATGGAGGACTTCCGCGTCGACGTCATCGTCGGCAAGGGCCCGGGCGCCACCGCCATCCCGCTGGAGCTGCCCCCCTTCACCCTGGTCGGCGCCACCACGCGCGCGGGCCTGCTGCCGCCCCCGCTGCGCGACCGCTTCGGCTTCACCGCCCACATGGAGTTCTACGAACCGGCCGAACTGGAGCGGGTCATCCACCGCTCCGCGGACCTCCTCGAAGTCGAGATCGAGCCGGACGGCGCCGCTGAGATCGCCGGCCGTTCCCGCGGCACGCCCCGCATCGCCAACCGCCTGCTGCGCCGCGTCCGGGACTACGCGCAGGTCAAGGCCGACGGACTGATCACCAGGGACATCGCCGAGGCCGCCCTCGCCGTCTACGAAGTGGACGCCCGCGGCCTCGACCGCCTCGACCGTGGCGTACTGGAAGCCCTGCTCAAGCTGTTCGGCGGCGGCCCCGTCGGCCTGTCCACGCTCGCGGTCGCGGTGGGGGAGGAGCGTGAGACCGTGGAAGAGGTCGCCGAGCCCTTCCTGGTACGGGAGGGACTGCTGGCCCGCACCCCGCGCGGCCGGGTCGCCACCCTCGCCGCATGGGCGCATCTCGGCCTCACCCCGCCCCGCTCCCAGACTGCCGGAAACGGACAACAGGACCTGTTCGGGGCGTGACGGCGCCGTCACGGCTCCGGGACGGCGAGGCCAGTGGCCGGAGCAGGAACCCCGGTGCCATGCTGAGCGTTGTTCCATGCGCGCGGACTCGCTTAGACTCCGCCGATGCCGCCTTTGCCGGCGGCGTACACACCCCCAACCATCTGGCCGCTCACAGCGCGGTCGTGTGAAGGAAGTACCGACCCGTGAGTCTCCTGACCCTCCTCCCGTTCATCGTGCTCATCGGGGCCATGTTCCTGATGACCCGGTCGGCCAAGAAGAAGCAGCAGCAGGCCGTGGAGATGCGGAACCAAATGCAGCCCGGCAGCGGTGTCCGCACCATCGGGGGCATGTACGCCACGGTCAAGGAGGTCAACGAGGACACCGTCCTCGTCGACGCCGGCCCGGGCGTCGAGCTCCTCTTCGCCAAGAACTCCATCGGCGCCGTCCTCACCGACGACGAGTACAACCGCATCGTCCACGGCGTCGAGCACGACCTGAAGTCCGACGCCGACATCGTCCCGGACGACGCCTCCTCCCTCACCGAGACCGGCGACTCCGCCGCCGACGCCACCGCTGACGACAAGGCCGTCGACCTCGGCAAGAAGGACGCGGCCGAGGAGCCGGCCGACGACGCCCCGGCCGGCGAGGCGAAGACGGACGAAGAGCCGAAGAAGACCGACGGCGGCTCCGAGGCGAAGTAGTCGCGTCCCGGGGTGCACGGGCCCGGCCCGCGCATCCCGGGACACGACCGGCTCGCACGGAGTCCCGACACCATGTGATGGCCGCCCGTCCGCCGATCCGGAGCGAGGCGGCCCGAGAGGGAGTACGAGAAGGTGGCCACACCTAAAAAGGGCCGGAGCGCGAGCGCCCAGAGCAAGCCGGGGCGCTCGCTGGCCCTGATCCTGATCGCCATCGCGGCGCTCACCGGTGGGATGTTCGCCTCGGGGCACACCACCCCGCGTCTCGGCATCGACCTGGCCGGCGGCACCAGCATCACGCTCCGCGCGGTCCCCGAGGCCGGCAACGAAGCGGCGATCAACAAGACCAACATGGACACCGCCGTCTCCATCATGGAGCGCCGTGTCAACGGTCTGGGCGTCTCCGAGGCCGAGGTCCAGACGCAGGGCCGGGACAACATCGTTGTCAACATCCCCAAGGGCACGAACTCCGAGCAGGCCCGCAAGCAGGTCGGCACCACCGCCAAGCTCTACTTCCGCCCGGTCGTCGCCACCGAGGTCTCCGGCGGCGGCGCGGCCAGCCCCTCGCCGAGCCCCACGGGAAGCCCCTCGGACCAGCCGTCCGGCAAGGCCACCGACAAGCCCGAGGCCACCGACAAGGGATCCGCCTCCCCGTCCGCCTCTCCCAGCACCCAGGGCCGCGCGGTCACGGACGCGCTGAAGGCCGACGCGACGCCGTCCGCGAGCGCCTCGGACAAGGCGAAGGCCAGCCCCTCCCCGTCCGCGTCCGGCGGCACCGCCGCCGACGACGCGAGCAAGCTCCAGGAGCAGTACGCCAAGCTCGACTGCACCAACGAGAAGACCCGCTCCACCGTGGGCGACGGCGTCAAGGCCTCCCAGCCCACCCTGGCCTGCGGCGAGAACGCGCAGGGTCAGTGGCAGAAGTACATCCTCGGCCCCGCCGAGGTCGACGGCACCGACGTCGACAAGGCCCAGGCCGTCCTGAACACCCAGACCGGTGCGGGCTGGACGGTCACGATGGACTTCACAGACGGGGGCGCCAAGAAGTTCGCGGACATCACCGGCAAGCTGGCGCAGAACCAGTCGCCGCAGAACCAGTTCGCGATCGTCCTCGACGGTGACGTGGTCTCCGACCCGTACGTGCGCCAGGCCCTGACCGGCGGCAACGCGGAGATCTCCGGCAACTTCACCCAGCAGTCCGCCCAGGAACTCGCCAACATGCTGTCGTACGGTGCGCTGCCGCTGACCTTCAAGGTGGACAGCATGACGACGGTGACCGCCGCGCTGGGCGGTGACCAGCTGAACGCCGGCCTGATCGCAGGCGCGATCGGTCTCGCGCTGGTCGTCATCTATCTGCTGGCCTACTACCGCGGCCTGTCGTTCATCGCGATCCTCTCGCTGCTGGCGTCCGCCGCGCTCACGTACACGCTCATGGCCCTGCTCGGCCCGACCATCGGCTTCGCGCTGAACCTGCCGGCCGTATGCGGTGCCATCGTCGCGATCGGCATCACCGCGGACTCGTTCATCGTGTACTTCGAACGCGTCCGCGACGAGATCCGCGAGGGCCGCACCCTGCGCCCCGCCGTCGAGCGGGCCTGGCCGCGCGCCCGGCGCACCATCCTGGTCTCCGACTTCGTGTCGTTCCTCGCCGCCGCCGTGCTCTTCATCGTCACGGTCGGCAAGGTCCGGGGCTTCGCGTTCACGCTCGGCCTGACCACCCTGCTCGACGTGGTCGTCGTGTTCCTCTTCACCAAGCCGCTGCTGACGCTGATGGCCCGCCGCCCGTTCTTCGCGAACGGCCACAAGTGGTCCGGCCTTGACCCGAAGAGCCTGGGGGCGCAGCCACCGCTGCGCCGCACCCGCCGCCCCGCCGTCCCCGTCGACCCCAAGGAGGCCTGAGATGTCGAAACTCGGCAACCTCGGCGCCCGGCTGCACCGTGGCGAGGTCGGCTACGACTTCGTCAAGAACCGCAAGATCTGGTACGGCCTGTCCATCCTGATCACCATCACGGCCATCGTCGGCCTGGCGGTCCGCGGCCTGAACATGGGCATCGAGTTCGAGGGCGGCGCCGTCTTCAACACCCCGAAGAACACCAGCGCTTCGGTGTCCCAGGCGGAGGAGTACGCGGAACGGGCCTCCGGTCACGACGCGATCGTCCAGGAGCTGGGTGACGGCAGCCTGCGCATCCAGGTCGCCGGCATCGACACCGACGCGGCGAACACGATCAAGAACACGCTGGCCGACGACCTCAAGGTCGACTCGGAGCAGATCAACGCCGAACTGGTCGGCCCCAGCTGGGGCGAGCAGATCGCGAACAAGGCGTGGCAGGGCCTCGGCATCTTCCTGATCCTCGTGGTGATCTACCTGGCGATCGCCTTCGAGTGGCGCATGGCGCTCGCCGCGTTCGTCGCACTGATCCACGACATCACCATCACGGTCGGCATCTACGCCCTCGTCGGCTTCGAGGTCACGCCGGGCACGGTGATCGGTCTGCTGACCATCCTCGGCTACTCGCTCTACGACACGGTCGTGGTCTTCGACAGCCTCAAGGAACAGACGAAGGACATCACCAAACAGACCCGCTGGACCTACAGCGGCGTCGCCAACCGCTCGATCAACAGCACCCTGGTCCGCTCCGTCAACACCACGGTGGTCGCGCTGCTGCCGGTGGCGGGCCTGCTGTTCATCGGTGGCGGTGTCCTCGGCGCCGGCATGCTGAACGACATCTCGCTGTCGCTGTTCGTCGGTCTGGCCGCCGGTGCCTACTCCTCGATCTTCATCGCCACGCCGCTCGTCGCCGACCTCAAGGAGCGCGAGCCGCAGCTGAAGGCCCTCAAGAAGCGGGTACTCGCCAAGCGTGCGCAGGCCACCGCCAAGGGCGAGACGCCGGAGAACGAGGTCGTCGACGACCAGTACGACGACGAGCCGGAGGACGCCACCCCCGCGGTCGTCGGCCCGCGCAACCAGCCCGCGTCCCGCACCCGTGGCCGTGGCCGTCCTTCGGGGAAGCGCCGGTGACCGACATCAGGGAGCTGCTGCTCAGCCGCATCAGGGACGTGGCGGACTACCCGGAGCCGGGCGTGATGTTCAAGGACATCACCCCGCTCCTGGCGGACCCGGCGGCGTTCACCGCGCTCACCGACGCCCTCGCCGAGATCGCCGAGCGCACCGGCGCCACCAAGATCGTCGGCCTGGAGGCCCGGGGCTTCATCCTCGGCGCCCCGGTCGCCGTGCGCGCCGGCCTCGGCTTCATCCCCGTACGCAAGGCGGGCAAGCTCCCCGGAGCCACCCTCGCCCAGGCCTACGACCTGGAGTACGGCTCGGCGGAGATCGAGGTGCACGCCGAGGACCTGTCCGCCGACGACCGCGTCCTGGTCGTCGACGACGTCCTCGCCACCGGCGGCACCGCCGAGGCATCGGTCCAGCTCATCCGCCGGGCCGGCGCCGAGGTCGCGGGTCTCGCCGTCCTCATGGAACTCGGCTTCCTGAGCGGCCGCGCCCGCCTGGAACCGACTCTGAACGGTGCCCCGCTGGAGGCGCTGCTCACGGTCTAGACAGGCCCCGGCAGCCCGGTGGACACCGGCACGACACCGCGGAGGCGGGCCCGGAGAAATCCGGCGCCCGCCTCTTCCGTTTCCCGGGTAGACGGTCCTCACATTGGCCTGAAGGCGATCCTGGGGTCCAGGATGGCTACCATGGGATCTCCGGAGCCTGACCGGGGGACCCGGATCGCGCACGAGGAGCCCTCTTGCCAGACGAGGCCCAGCACCTGACCGCCGCCAAGCCCGAGTCCGCCTCGGCAGCGGCGGCGAAGCCCGCGCCGAACGCGCCCCACGCGAAGAACGACACCCGCGGGCCCGTCGAGCGCGCCCAGTCGGCGCCGGTCGACAAATCCGCCGAGCAGTCGCGGCCCAAGCCCGTCCCGCCCCCGCCCGCCGTGCGCCAGTCCGGCAGCCAGTCCGCCCGCACCGGCTCCTCCAACCGCGTCCGCGCCCGTCTGGCCCGGCTCGGCGTGCAGCGCGCGAACCCGTACAACCCGGTGCTGGAGCCGCTGCTGCGGATAGTGCGCAGCAACGACCCGAAGATCGAGACGTCGACACTCCGCCAGATCGAGCGCGCCTACCAGGTCGCCGAGCGCTGGCACCGCGGCCAGAAGCGCAAGAGCGGCGACCCGTACATCACGCACCCCCTCGCCGTGACGACCATCCTCGCCGAGCTGGGCATGGATCCGGCCACCCTCATGGCCGGCCTGCTGCACGACACGGTCGAGGACACCGAGTACGGCCTGGAGGACCTGCGCCGCGACTTCGGCGACGTGGTCGCCCTGCTCGTAGACGGCGTCACCAAGCTGGACAAGGTCAAGTTCGGCGAGGCCGCACAGGCCGAGACCGTGCGCAAGATGGTCGTCGCCATGGCCAAGGACCCGCGCGTCCTGGTCATCAAGCTCGCCGACCGCCTGCACAACATGCGCACCATGCGCTACCTCAAGCGCGAGAAGCAGGAGAAGAAGGCGCGCGAGACCCTGGAGATCTACGCGCCGCTCGCCCACCGCCTGGGCATGAACACCATCAAGTGGGAGCTGGAGGACCTCGCCTTCGCGATCCTCTACCCCAAGATGTACGACGAGATCGTCCGCCTGGTCGCCGAGCGGGCGCCCAAGCGCGACGAGTACCTGGCCATCGTTACCGACGAGGTCCAGCAGGACCTGCGGGCGGCCCGCATCAAGGCGACCGTCACCGGCCGCCCGAAGCACTACTACAGCGTCTACCAGAAGATGATCGTCCGCGGCCGTGACTTCGCGGAGATCTACGACCTGGTGGGCATCCGCGTCCTCGTGGACACCGTCCGCGACTGCTACGCGGCCCTCGGCACGGTGCACGCGCGATGGAACCCGGTCCCCGGCCGGTTCAAGGACTACATCGCGATGCCCAAGTTCAACATGTACCAGTCGCTGCACACGACGGTCATCGGCCCCGGCGGCAAGCCGGTCGAACTCCAGATCCGCACGTTCGACATGCACCGCCGAGCCGAGTACGGCATCGCCGCGCACTGGAAGTACAAGCAGGAGGCCGTCGCCGGCGCCTCCAAGGTGCGCACCGACGCCCCCAAGTCGTCCGGCAAGAGCAAGGACGACCACCTCAACGACATGGCGTGGCTGCGGCAGCTGCTGGACTGGCAGAAGGAGACGGAGGACCCCGGCGAGTTCCTGGAGTCCCTGCGCTTCGACCTGTCTCGCAACGAGGTCTTCGTCTTCACCCCCAAGGGCGACGTCATAGCGCTCCCCGCCGGTGCCACCCCGGTGGACTTCGCCTACGCCGTCCACACCGAGGTCGGCCACCGCACCATAGGCGCCCGGGTCAACGGCCGGCTGGTGCCGCTGGAGTCCACCCTCGACAACGGCGACCTGGTGGAGGTCTTCACCTCCAAGGCGGCCGGCGCCGGCCCCTCCCGCGACTGGCTCGGCTTCGTCAAGTCACCGCGAGCCCGCAACAAGATCCGGGCCTGGTTCTCCAAGGAACGCCGGGACGAGGCGATCGAGCAGGGCAAGGACGCCATCGTCCGGGCGATGCGCAAGCAGAACCTGCCGATCCAGCGCATCCTGACCGGCGACTCCCTGGTGACCCTCGCGCACGAGATGCGCTACGCGGACATCTCCGCGCTGTACGCGGCGATCGGCGAGGGCCATGTCTCCGCGCAGAACATCGTGCAGAAACTCGTCCAGGCCCTCGGTGGCGAGGAGGCCGCCACCGAGGAGATCGACGAGTCGATCCCGCCGGCTCGCGGCCGCAGCCGCAAGCGCCGCTCCAGCACCGATCCGGGCGTCGTCGTCAAGGGCGTCGAGGACGTGTGGGTCAAGCTCGCGCGCTGCTGTACGCCCGTCCCCGGCGACCCCATCATGGGCTTCGTCACGCGCGGCAGCGGCGTATCGGTTCACCGCACCGACTGCGTCAACGTCGACTCGCTGTCCCGCGAGCCCGAGCGGATCCTCGAGGTCGAGTGGGCGCCCACCCAGTCCTCGGTCTTCCTGGTCGCCATCCAGGTCGAGGCCCTGGACCGCTCCCGGCTCCTCTCGGATGTCACCCGCGTGCTGTCCGACCAGCACGTCAACATCCTCTCCGCGGCCGTCCAGACCTCCCGCGACCGCGTCGCCACCTCCCGCTTCACCTTCGAGATGGGCGACCCGAAGCATCTCGGCCACGTTCTGAAGGCGGTCCGGGGAGTGGAGGGCGTCTACGACGTCTACCGGGTGACGTCGGCACGCAACAGGTCGTGACAGGCCGTGACAGGTCGCCGCAGTCGTAGCGGCGGCCACGCGAAAGGGGGCCCCGTACGCGCGGTACGGGGCCCCCTTTCGCGTGGCTGATCAGCCTCCGAACTCCTGGAGGCCCTTCAGCGCCTGGTCCAGCAGCGCCTGGCGGCCCTCGAGCTCACGCTCGAGCTTGTCGGCCTTGGCGTTGTTGCCCTGCGCCCGGGCCTGCTCGATCTGGCCCCGCAGCTTGTCCACGGCGGCCTGGAGCTGACCGGTCAGACCCTCGGCACGCGCGCGTGCCTCCGGGTTCGTCCGCCGCCACTCGGTCTCCTCCGCCTCCTGGAGGGCCCGCTCGACCGCGTGCATACGGCCCTCGACCTTGGGCCGGGCATCGCGCGGCACGTGCCCGATGGCCTCCCAGCGCTCGTTGATCGTACGGAAGGCGGCCCGGGACGCCTTCAGGTCCGTGATCGGCAGGAGCTTCTCGGCCTCCTCGGCCAGCTCCTCCTTGAGCTTCAGGTTCTCCGCCTGCTCGGCGTCCCGCTCGGCGAAGACCGAGCTGCGCGCGGCGAAGAAGACGTCCTGGGCGCCGCGGAAGCGGTTCCACAGGTCGTCCTCGTGCTCACGCTGGGCGCGGCCTGCGGCCTTCCACTCGGCCATGAGCTCGCGGTAGCGCGCGGCTGTGGCACCCCAGTCCGTCGAGTTCGACAGCGCCTCGGCCTCGGCGACCAGCCGCTCCTTGATCCGACGCGCCTCCTCGCGCTGCGCGTCCAGCTGCGCGAAGTGCTGCTTGCGTCGCTTGGAGAACGCCGACCGCGCGTGCGAGAACCGGTGCCACAGCTCGTCGTCGGACTTGCGGTCCAGCCGCGGCAGCCCTTTCCAGGTGTCCACCAGGGCCCGCAGCCGCTCACCGGCCGCCCGCCACTGGTCGGACTGCGACAGCTCCTCCGCCTCGGTGACCAGCGCCTCCTTGGCCTTGCGCGCCTCGTCGGACTGCTTCGCCCGCTGCGCCTTGCGCTCCTCGCGGCGCGTCTCCACCAACTCGGTCAGCTTGTCCAGCCGGACGCGCAGGGCGTCCAGGTCGCCCACCGCGTGGTGTGCGTCGACCTGTTCCCGGATGTGGTCGATGGCCGCCTGGGCGTCCTTCGCCGACAGGTCGGTGGTCTTCACTCGCTTCTCGAGGAGGCCGATCTCGACAACCAGGCCCTCGTACTTGCGCTCGAAATAGGCCAGCGCCTCCTCGGGGGAGCCCGCCTGCCAGGAACCGACGACCTGCTCGCCGTCGGCCGTACGCACGTACACGGTCCCCGTCTCGTCGACGCGGCCCCACGGGTCGCTGCTCACAGCGCCTCCTCCACATGATGCCTGCGAGGGGCCTCAGCACCCCCGGGCATCGTCCACAGTTTCGTCACGGCCAACATAGGCGACCGGCGGGGGGCGTGTCCGCATCCCGCGCGACCGAAATTACGCAGTTGAGGGTCAGGATTCGGTGACCGTGGCCTTGTTGATCACGACCGTCGCGTTGGGCGCCGTGTTGCCCGTCTGAGGGTCGGGAGCCTGGGCTCCGGCGTCGGCGATTTTCTTGAGGACCTTCATGCCCGCCTCGGACACCGTTCCGAACGGTGTGTAGTCGGGCGGCAGCTGACTGTCCTGGTAGACGAGGAAGAACTGGCTGCCGCCGCTGTCGCGGCCCTGCTTCGTCTGCGCGTTGTACTGGTTCGCCATCGCGACAGTGCCCGCCGGGTACACCCCGCCCTTGAGGCTCTTGTCCTTCAGATTCTCGTCCGGGATCGTGTAGCCGGGACCGCCCATGCCGGTGCCCTGCGGGTCGCCGCACTGGAGCACGTAGATGCCCTGGTTGGTGAGCCGGTGGCACTTGCTGTGGTCCAAGTAGCCCTTGCCCAGAAGGAAGTTGAACGAGTTGACGGTGTGGGGCGCCGCCGACGCCTTCAGCGCGATGTCTATCTCGCCGCAGGTCGTGTCCAGCTTCATCGTGTACTTCGCGGACTCGTCGATGGTCATCGCCGGTTCCTTCTTCCAGGTCTCCGACTTGACCTTGCCCGGAGCCGGCTTCTCGCACGGGTCGGGGGCCTTGCTGGGCGAGGCGCTCGGGGTGACCTCCGCGCCCGCCTTCTCCGTCTTGCCGTCGTCCTCGAACGGCTTGGTCAGGTAGACCGACACGGAGAGCACCACGACCACGCCGAGGACCGAGGCGATCACCGAGTTGCGGATACGGGCCTTGCGTCGCGCATCAGTGCGTCGCTGCTGCTGCCGCAAGTACTTCTCACGGGCGAGCTGACGCCGCCGCTGTTCCTGGCTGACCACCGGGTTCTCTCCTCATGCGTCTCTAACGTCGACCGGTACGCGTGGGGCCTGTGCGCCGACCGCCTGCGTGTGCCCCGTACCGTATATGGGTTCGCTGAGGAATCGGCAGCGCCGGTAGGCTCTGACAGCAGCCGCAGCCGCCCGTATCGACACAACGAAGGACGATCGTGCTCATTGCCGGGTTCCCCGCCGGGGCCTGGGGGACGAACTGCTACCTCGTCGCCCCCGCCGCCGGTGAGGAGTGCGTGATCATCGACCCCGGCCATCAGGCCGCCGACGGCGTCGCGGAAACGCTCAGAAAGCATCGGCTCAAGCCCGTCGCGGTCGTCCTCACGCACGGCCACATCGACCACGTGGCCTCGGTCGTCCCGGTGTGCGGCGCGCACGACGTGCCGGCCTGGATCCACCCCGACGACCGGTACATGATGAACGACCCGGAGAAGGGAATCGGCCGTTCCATCGGGATGCCGCTCCTCGGCGAGCTGACCGTGGGGGAGCCCGACGACGTCAAGGAGCTGGCCGACGGTGCGAAGCTGGAGCTGGCGGGTCTGGAGCTGTCCGTGGCGCACGCGCCCGGCCATACCAAGGGGTCGGTGACCTTCGGGATGCCCGAGGCGGCGGACATCCCGCCGATCCTGTTCTCGGGCGACCTGCTGTTCGCCGGCTCCATCGGACGCACCGACCTGCCCGGCGGTGACATGGCCGAGATGCTCGACTCGCTGGCCCGCGTGTGCCTGCCGCTCGACGACTCGACCGTGGTGCTGTCCGGCCACGGCCCCCAGACGACCATCGGCCAGGAGCGCGCCACCAACCCGTATCTGCGGCAGGTGGCGGCCGGCCAGGGAGCATCTCCGGCTCCCCGACGAGGAATGTGACGAGACCTTCCGTGAGCACCTTCAAGGCCCCCAAGGGCACGTACGACCTGATCCCGCCGGACTCCGCGACGTTCCTGGCGGTCCGTGAGGCGATCGCCGCACCGCTGCGCAACTCCGGCTACGGCTACATCGAGACACCCGGCTTCGAGAACGTCGAACTCTTCGCGCGCGGCGTCGGCGAGTCGACCGACATCGTGACGAAGGAGATGTACGCCTTCGAGACCAAGGGCGGCGACAGGCTGGCCCTGCGCCCCGAAGGCACGGCCTCCGTCCTGCGTGCCGCGCTGGAGGCCAACCTGCACAAGGCGGGCAACCTCCCGGTCAAGCTCTGGTACTCCGGCTCTTACTACCGCTACGAGCGCCCCCAGAAGGGCCGCTACCGCCACTTCTCCCAGGTCGGTGCCGAGGCGATCGGTGCCGAGGACCCGGCGCTGGACGCCGAGCTGATCATCCTGGCCGACCAGGCGTACCGCTCGCTGGGTCTCGGCAACTTCCGGATCCTGCTCAACAGCCTGGGCGACAAGGAGTGCCGCCCGGTGTACCGGACGGCACTCCAGGACTTCCTGCGCGGCCTGGACCTGGACGAGGACACCCTGCGCCGGGCGGAGATCAACCCGCTGCGCGTCCTGGACGACAAGCGCGAGTCGGTCCAGAAGCAGCTGGGGGACGCCCCGCTGCTGCGCGACTACCTCTGCGACGCCTGCAAGGCGTACCACGAGGAGGTCCGCGAGCTGATCACGGCGGCCGGCGTCGCCTTCGAGGACGACCCGAAGCTGGTCCGCGGCCTGGACTACTACACCCGCACGACGTTCGAGTTCGTCCACGACGGCCTGGGCTCCCAGTCCGCCGTCGGCGGCGGCGGGCGCTACGACGGCCTGTCCGAGATGATCGGCGGCCCCGCGCTGCCGTCCGTCGGCTGGGCCCTCGGCGTCGACCGCACGGTCCTCGCGCTGGAGGCCGAGGGCGTCGAGCTCGAACTCCCCGCCAGCACCAGCGTGTTCGCCGTCCCGCTCGGCGAGGAGGCCCGCCGGGTCCTGTTCGCCAAGGTCACGGAGCTGCGCAAGAACGGCATCGCGGCCGACTTCTCCTACGGCGGCAAGGGTCTCAAGGGCGCGATGAAGAACGCCAACCGCAGCGGCGCCCGCTACGCGATCGTCGCCGGCGAACGCGACCTCGCCGAGGGCGTCGTCCAGCTCAAGGACATGGAGTCGGGCGAGCAGACGGCGGTGGGCGTGAACGAGATCGTGGCGGAGCTGGAAGCGCGACTGGGCTGACAGCGGACCAGGAGCACAGGCGCCGGACACCTGCCGAGGTGCCCGGCGCCTTCGTCACTGCTCCAGCAGCCCGTACCGCATCGCGCTCGTCACCGCCGCAGTCCGGTCGTCCACCCCCAACTTGCCGAAGACGCGCAGCAGATACGTCTTCACGGTCGACTCCCCGATGAAGAGCCGACGCCCGATCTCCGCGTTCGTGCAGCCCTCGGCGACCAGCCGCAGCACGGCTGTCTCGCGCTCCGACAGCCGCGGCCGCTCCGGCTTCGTCCGCAGCTGGTCCACCAGCCGCGCCGCGACGGACGGGGCCAGGACCGTCTCACCGCGCGCCGCCGCCCGCACGGCCTCCGCGAGTTCCGCACGGGGCAGATCCTTCAGCAGATAACCCGCCGCCCCGGCCTCCACCGCCCGCAGGATGTCCCGGTCCGTCTCGTACGTCGTCAGCACGACCACCCGGCACGGCAGCCCGGCCCGCGTCATCCGCACGATGGAGTCCACGCCCCCGCCACCCGGCATCCGCAGGTCCATCAGCACGATGTCGGGCCGCAACTCAGCCGCCAGCGCCTCCGCCTGCGGCCCGCTGGACGCGTCGGCGACGACCTCCAGATCGGACTCCGCACTGAGCATCGCCCGCAGCCCCTCCCGCACGACGGGATGGTCGTCGGCCAGGACGATCCGGATCACGGCGTCTCCCTCCTCACGACCGGCAGCCGGACGGTCACCACCGTGCCGTCACCGGGCGAACTGCGCACCTCGGCGGTTCCGCCCACCTCGACGGCCCGGGCCCGCAGCCCCGCCAGACCGTACCCACCGCGCACGGCACCCGGATCGAAGCCGGGCCCGTCGTCCCGTACGGACACGGTCAGCGTGTCGTCGGCGTACGCCAGCGAGACACCGACCGCCACGGAACTCCCCGCGTGCTTACGGGCGTTGGCCAGCGCCTCCTGGCAGGCGCGCAGGGCCACCACCTCGGGACCGGCGGGCAGCGTGCGGACCGGGCCGGTCACCGCCAGGGCCGCGTCATGGCGCGCGGCGAGCCGGCCCAGCGCGTCCGGAAGGGAAGCGCCGTCCAGGTCGGCGGGCGCACCCCCGGCGACCAACGCCCGGGCCTCGGCGAGGTTCTGCCGGGCCGTCTCGTCCATCAGGCGCAGATGACGCCGGGCCTCGGGCAGGTCGTGGTCCAGCTCCGCCTCGACCGCCTGGATCAGCATCACCAGACTCGTGAACCCCTGCGCGAGCGTGTCGTGGATCTCCCGGGCCAGCCGCTCCCGTTCGGCCAGCGCACCGTGGGCCTCGGACAGCCGCCCGATCTCGTGCCGGCTCGCGTCCAGCTCCGCGATCAGCTCGGCCCGCCCCTGGCTCTGCTCGATGATCCGGATGGTCCAGATCCCGAGCGCCACCGAGAACACCAGCGTGACCAAGCAGAACAGGGCGTTGAAGACCAGGTCCCGGGCTTCCGGGCGCCACAGCAGCGCCCAGCCCGCCACCGGCACCAGGTTGACCACGGCCACCGCCACCAGAGCCGACCGCAGCCGCAGCGTCATGAAGCACTGCGGGATCAGCGCGAAGGTCAGCACCCGCGTCTCCCCGGCGAGCACCGCCGACGGAAGGAACAGCGCCAACGCAGCCGCCAGATAGGCGATCGCCTGCCACTGGTCGGGCGGATCGCCCCGGATCAGACGCCGCCCGGCCCCGACGTACAGCGGGACGAGCGGCACGAGCAGGGCCGCCGCGACCGCGCGGAGCGGCCAGCCGGGCTGCTCCGCGGCGAGCACGTAGGCCACCGTGGCGACCCAGATCAGCGCGAAGTACGTGTCCCAGAGCCGGAACGAGCGCTCCCAGTGGTAGGCGCTCGCGGCATCACTCATCCGGTGCGCCGGTCCTTCCAGCGGAACGTCAGCAGACACAGCACCAATCCTCCGACGCACCACGCGGCGAGCACCAGGGCCACGCGCCCGAGTTCCCAGCTCCCCGCCTGCTCCAGCACCTGCGCCGACTCCGGCAGGAACACCCCGCGCAGCCCCTGGCACATCCACTTCAGCGGGAACAGCGCACCGATGGTCAGCATCCAGTCCGGAATGGCGCCGATGGCGATGTACACCCCGGAGATGAACTGGAGCACCAGGAAGGGCAGCACGACCACGGAACTCGCGCTGCTGGCGGACTTCGGCACCGAGCTGATCGCGATGCCGAGCAGGGCGCAGGCCGTGATCCCGAGGACGAAGATCCACGCCAGGTCGAACCAGCGGCCCGCATCGGACGGCAGGTCCACGTCGTACACGGTCGTGCCGACGAGGAGCAGGATCACCGTCTCCAGCAGGCCGGTGAACAGAACCAGCCAGATCTTGCCGAGGAAGTACGCAGTCGGCGGCATCGGCGTGCCCCGCAGCCGGCGCAGCACCCTCTCCTCCCGCTCCACGGCGATCGAGATGCCGAGCGCCTGGAAGCTCGTCGACATGATGCCGGCGGCCATCATCGCCGGGACGTACAGCTGCGAGGCGGTGATGCCCGCGCCCGCCACATCGTCCCGGAAGATCGACGCGAACAGGAACAGGAAGACGACCGGGAAGGCGAACGTGAACACCACTTGGTCGCGCTGCCGGAAGAACTGCCTGATCTCCAGGGCACCCCGCCGCAGCCCCAGCCCCCAGACGCCGGGCAGCCCCTCGGCGCCGACCGCACCGCGGTCCCGTACGGCGGTCGTGGTCATCGCGCGTCCTCCTGCCGCTGTCCGGTCAGCCGGAGGTAGACGTCCTCCAGCGTGGGGCGGCTCACCGCCAGCCCCGGGATCTCACCGTCGAAGCGGTGCATGAGCCCGGCGATCGTCCTGGTCGGCGTGCCCGTGCGCTCCCTGCGCGGGGTGCCGTCCGGCTCGGTCCACTCGACGAGGACCTCGGTGCCGTACCGCTCCCGCAACGCCGCGGGCTCGCCCTCGGCCACGATCCGGCCCTTCGCGACGACGGCCAGCCGGTGCGCGAGGGCCTCCGCCTCCTCCAGGTAGTGGGTGGTCAGCAGGATGGTCGTGCCCTCGTCGGCCAGGGCGCGGATCAGTGACCAGAACTGCCGCCGGGCCGCCGGGTCGAACCCGGTCGTCGGCTCGTCCAGAAGCAGCAGGTCCGGGCCGCCGATCACGCCGAGCGCCACGTCGAGTCGCCGGCGCTGGCCCCCCGACAGCGCCTTGATCCGGCTGTCCCCCTTCGCCTCCAGACCGACCAGGCCGATGACCTCCTCCGGGTCGCGCGGCCGTGGGTAGTAGCCGGCGAAGTGCCGCACGGTCTCCCGGACCGTCAACTCCGCGGGCGCCGATTCGTCCTGCCAGACGATCCCGACGCGTGAGCGCCACGCGCGCGTGCCGGTCGCCGGGTCCGACCCGAGCACGGACACCTCTCCGGCGTCCCGGTCCCGGTTGCCCTGGAGGATCTCCACCGTGGTGCTCTTGCCGGCGCCGTTGGGCCCGAGCAGGCCGAACACCTCGCCCCGGCGGATGCCCAGATCGATGCCGTCGACGGCGGTCACGTCCCCGTACCGCTTGCACAGTCCCCGCACCTCGACGGCGAGGTCGTACCCGTGTGCTGTCATGGGACGAGCGTCGGCCGGAACGCAACCCTCAGGGACGACCGTGCGGCCATGCTTATGTCCACTGAACGGTGGACGGACGTACCTGTGCGGCACAATGGTCCTGCCCGACGTTGTCCAGGTCTCAAGTGACGGAATCGGCGTGATGAGCAAGACGACAGTCAAGGACGTCTCCACGGAGCCCGAGCCGGAGCGCGCCGGGATCGCGCCCCGCGCCGAGGGCGGCAGCCGGGCCCTCGCCCTGCTCCTGGTGATCACCGGCGCGGCCGGACTGCTCGCCGCGTGGATCATCACGATCGACAAGTTCAAGATCCTCGAAGCCAAGGTCGAGGGCACGACGTTCACCCCCGGGTGCAGCTTCAACCCCGTCGTCTCCTGCGGCAGCGTCATGGAGAGCAAGCAGGCCGCCGTCTTCGGTTTCCCGAACCCGATGCTCGGCCTCGTCACCTACGGCATCGTCATCGGCGTCGGCGTGAGCCTGCTCGCCGGTGCCCGCTTCCCGCGCTGGTACTGGCTCACCTTCAACGCCGGCTGCCTGTTCGGCGTCGGCTTCTGCGCCTGGCTGATGTTCCAGTCCCTGTACCGGATCAACGCGCTGTGCCTGTGGTGCTGCCTGGCCTGGGTCGCGACGATCCTCATGTTCTGGTACGTGACGTCGTTCAACATCCGCAAGGGCTTCCTGCCCGCCCCCACCTGGCTCAAGGGTTTCTTCGGCGAGTTCACCTGGGTCATGCCCGTGCTGCACATCGGCATCATCGGCATGCTGATCCTGACCCGCTGGTGGGACTTCTGGATGAGCTGAGCCGGGAGCAGCAGGGCCCGGAGGGATTGTCAGTGCCGTGATTTAGGGTTTCTGACGTGGAGCCCGACCTGTTCACCGCCGCAGCAGAAGAACGCCAGGAGAAGGAGCCGTCCAGCAGCCCCCTGGCGGTGCGGATGCGCCCGCGCACCCTCGACGAGGTCGTGGGCCAGCGGCATCTGCTGAAGCCGGGCTCGCCCCTGCGCAGACTGGTCGGCGAGGCCTCCGGCCCGGCCGGTCCCTCCTCGGTGATCCTCTGGGGCCCGCCCGGCACCGGCAAGACCACCCTGGCGTACGTCGTCTCCAAGGCCACCGACGCCCGCTTCGTCGAACTGTCGGCGATCACCGCGGGCGTCAAGGAGGTCCGCTCGGTCATCGATGGCGCCCGCCGGGCCTCCGGCGGATACGGCAAGGAGACCGTCCTCTTCCTCGACGAGATCCACCGCTTCAGCAAGGCCCAGCAGGACTCCCTCCTCCCGGCCGTCGAGAACCGCTGGGTGACACTGATCGCGGCGACGACGGAGAACCCGTACTTCTCGGTGATCTCGCCCCTGCTGTCCCGCTCCCTGCTGCTCACGCTGGAACCGCTCACGGACGACGACATCAAGGACCTCGTCCGGCGGGCCCTGACCGACGAGCGCGGCCTCAAGGGCGCCGTCGCCCTCCCCGAGGAGACCGAGAGCCACCTCCTGCGCATCGCCGGCGGCGACGCCCGCCGGGCCCTGACCGCCCTGGAGGCGGCCGCCGGAGCCGCACTCGACAAGGGCGAGGCGGAGATCGGCCTGACGACGCTGGAGGAGACGGTCGACCGGGCGGCCGTGAAGTACGACCGCGACGGCGACCAGCACTACGACGTGGCCAGCGCCCTGATCAAGTCCATCCGCGGCTCCGACGTCGACGCCGCCCTGCATTACCTGGCCCGGATGATCGAGGCCGGTGAGGACCCCCGCTTCATCGCCCGCCGCCTGATGATCTCCGCCAGCGAGGACATCGGCCTCGCCGACCCGAACGCGCTGCCGATCGCGGTCGCCGCCGCCCAGGCCGTCGCCATGATCGGCTTCCCGGAGGCCGCCCTCACCCTCAGCCACGCCACCATCGCCCTCGCCCTGGCTCCCAAGTCCAACGCCGCGACGACCGCGATCGGCGCCGCCCTCGAGGACGTACGCAAGGGACTGGCCGGCCCCGTCCCCGCGCACCTGCGCGACAGCCACTACAAGGGCGCCACCAAGCTCGGCCACGGCCAGGGCTACGTCTACCCGCACGACCTGCCCGAGGGCATCGCCGCCCAGCGGTACGCCCCGGACGCCCTCAAGGACCGCGAGTACTACGAGCCGACCCGGCACGGCGCGGAGGCCCGCTACGCGGACGCGGTCGAGTGGACCCGGAAGAACCTCGGTCGAAAGCGGTCCTGAGCACCCTGTAAACTCATTCGGAGTGCCGCGTCCCGTGCAGTCAGAACGGGACAGTCGGCCGGAGCCCGGTCCCCCCGGGGATCGGCTCCAGGAGCGTCGCGCACCGTCGAAGGTGTCGCGGGCAGCCCACCACCCCTCGTCCTGCGGACGGGACCGGTCGGTGGGCCACTCGCGTGCTGCACGTATGTGCCCAGACCAGGGGAGCGGCTGCCCGCCCCGTCCGCAGGGACGAGGAGGGTTTCCCCGGCTGCGGATGCGACCTCCCACAACCCTGACAAGCCGACACTAGGAAACGAGAAACAGTGGCGAACCAGTCCCGCCCCAAGGTCAAGAAGTCGCGTGCCCTCGGCATCGCGCTCACCCCGAAGGCCGTCAAGTACTTCGAGGCCCGTCCGTACCCGCCCGGTGAGCACGGCCGTGGCCGCAAGCAGAACTCGGACTACAAGGTCCGTCTGCTCGAGAAGCAGCGCCTGCGCGCGCAGTACGACGTGTCCGAGCGCCAGCTCGTCCGCGCCTACGAGCGTGCCTCCAAGGTCCAGGGCAAGACCGGTGAGGCCCTGATCATCGAGCTGGAGCGCCGTCTCGACGCCCTGGTCCTGCGTTCGGGCATCGCCCGCACGATCTACCAGGCCCGCCAGATGGTCGTCCACGGCCACATCGCGGTCAACGGCAAGAAGGTCGACAAGCCCTCCTTCCGTGTCCGTCCGGACGACGTCGTGCAGGTCCGCGAGCGCTCCAAGGAGAAGACGCTCTTCACGATCGCTCGTGAGGGTGGCTTCGCCCCCGACGGTGAGACCCCGCGCTACCTCCAGGTGAACCTCAAGGCCCTGGCGTTCCGCCTGGACCGCGAGCCGAACCGCAAGGAGATCCCGGTGATCTGCGACGAGCAGCTCGTCGTCGAGTACTACGCCCGCTGATCCCCGGCAGGCACGCGGTACTTCAGCCCGTCGTCTCCCCGCCCTTCCGGGCGGGCGAGGCGGCGGGCTTTCGCGAATCCGCCGTCGCCCGGCGGTAATCCGGTACGGAGCCGCAGCCCCGGCGCGATAGGCTCGTCGCACGACTTTTTCGATGTTCAGGCACGTTTTCAGGGAGCGGGTGCACACAGTGTCCGGTGGAGAGGTGGCCGGAATCCTGGTGGCCGTCTTCTGGGCGATCCTGGTTTCCTTCCTCGCCGTCGCGCTGGCGAGGCTGGCCCAGACGCTCAGGGCGACCACCAAGCTCGTGGCGGAAGTGACCGATCAGGCCGTCCCGCTGCTGGCCGACGCCTCCGCGGCGGTGCGCTCCGCGCAGACCCAGATCGACCGGGTCGACTCGATCGCCTCCGACGTCCAGGAGGTCACGTCGAACGCCTCCGCGCTGTCGACCACCGTCGCCTCCACCTTCGGCGGCCCCCTGGTCAAGGTCGCCGCCTTCGGCTACGGCGTGCGCCGGGCCCTCGGCGGCCGCAAGGAGGACGTGCCCGGCAAGGCGCCGAGGCGTACCGTGATCGTGGGCCGCACGGTCTCTCGGCGCAGCGCCCGAGGGAAGAGGGACTGAGAGCCAGCGATGTTCCGCCGTACGTTCTGGTTCACCACCGGCGTCGCCGCCGGAGTGTGGGCCACCACCAAGGTCAACCGGAAGCTGAAGCAGCTGACGCCCGAGAGCCTCGCCAGAACCGCGGGGAACAAGGCGATCGAGGCCGGCCACCGGCTCAAGGACCGCGCGGTCGACTTCGCGCTCGACGTCCGCGACAACATGGCCCAGCGGGAGGCCGAACTGGGCGACGCGCTCGGGCTCAACGCCCCCGTCGACCCCGAACTCCCCGCGCCCCGGCGGCACGCCGCCATCGAGAACCGCACAGAGCCGAAGACGTACGTCATCGACACCACGTCGTCCACGTACAAGAAGAATTCGTACAACCGGAATGAGGACCACTGATGGAGTCGGCTGAGATTCGCCGCCGCTGGTTGAGCTTCTTCGAGGAGCGCGGTCACACCGTCGTCCCTTCGGCGTCGCTCATCGCGGACGACCCGACTCTGCTCCTCGTCCCCGCCGGCATGGTGCCCTTCAAGCCCTACTTCCTGGGTGAGGTCAAGCCGCCCTTCGCCCGCGCCACGAGCGTGCAGAAGTGCGTGCGTACGCCCGACATCGAAGAGGTCGGCAAGACCACGCGCCACGGCACGTTCTTCCAGATGTGCGGCAACTTCTCCTTCGGCGACTACTTCAAGGAAGGCGCCATCAAGCTCGCCTGGGAGCTGCTCACCAGCCCCCAGGACAAGGGCGGTTACGGCCTCGACCCCGAGCGCCTGTGGATCACCGTCTACAAGGACGACGACGAGGCCGAGCGCATCTGGCACGAGGTCGTCGGCGTGCCGAAGGAGCGCATCCAGCGCCTCGGCATGAAGGACAACTACTGGTCCATGGGCGTCCCCGGCCCGTGCGGCCCCTGCTCCGAGATCAACTACGACCGCGGCCCCGAGTTCGGCGCCGAGGGCGGCCCCGCCGTCAACGACGAGCGGTACGTGGAGATCTGGAACCTCGTCTTCATGCAGTACGAGCGGGGCGAGGGCACCGGCAAGGACAACTTCGAGATTCTCGGAGACCTGCCCAGCAAGAACATCGACACCGGCCTCGGCCTCGAGCGTCTCGCCATGATTCTGCAGGGCGTGCAGAACATGTACGAGATCGACACCTCGATGGCCGTCATCGACAAGGCCACCGAGCTGACCGGCGTCCGCTACGGCGACGCCCACTCCTCGGACGTGTCCCTGCGCGTGGTCACCGACCACATGCGCACCGCCACCATGCTCATCGGCGACGGCGTCACCCCGGGCAACGAGGGCCGCGGTTACGTGCTGCGCCGCATCATGCGTCGCGCCATCCGCAACATGCGCCTGCTCGGCGCCACCGGCCCGGTCGTCAAGGACCTGATCGACGTCGTCATCGGCATGATGGGCCAGCAGTACCCCGAGCTCATCACCGACCGCGAGCGCATCGAGAAGGTCGCCATCGCCGAGGAGAACGCCTTCCTCAAGACGCTGAAGGCCGGCACCAACATCCTCGACACGGCCGTCAGCGACACCAAGGCCGCCGGCTCCACCGTGCTGCCCGGCGACAAGGCCTTCCTGCTCCACGACACCTGGGGCTTCCCGATCGACCTCACCCTGGAGATGGCCGCCGAGCAGGGCCTCTCCGTGGACGAGGAGGGCTTCCGCCGCCTGATGAAGGAGCAGCGGGAGCGCGCCAAGGCCGACGCCCAGTCCAAGAAGACTGGCCACGCCGACCTCGGTGCCTACCGCGAGATCGCCGACCGGGCCGGTGCCACCGACTTCATCGGCTACACCGACACCGAGGGCGAGTCCACCGTCGTCGGCATCCTGGTCGACGGCGTCTCCTCCCCGGCCGCCACCGAGGGCGACGAGGTCGAGATCGTCCTCGACCGTACCCCGTTCTACGCCGAGGGCGGCGGCCAGATCGGCGACACCGGCAAGATCAAGACCGACTCCGGTGCCGTCATCGAGGTCCGCGACTGCCAGAAGCCGGTCCCGGGTGTCTACGTGCACAAGGGTGTCGTCCAGGTCGGCGAGATCACCGTCGGCGCCAAGTCCCATGCCTCCATCGACGACCGCCGCCGCAAGGCCATCGCCCGCGCCCACTCGGCCACGCACCTGACCCACCAGGCCCTGCGCGACGCCCTCGGCCCGACGGCCGCCCAGGCCGGTTCCGAGAACCAGCCCGGCCGCTTCCGCTTCGACTTCGGCTCCCCGGCCGCCGTCCCGACGGCCGTCATGACCGACGTCGAGCAGAAGATCAACGAGGTGCTCGCCCGCGACCTGGACGTCCGCGCCGACGTCATGGGCATCGACGAGGCCAAGAAGCAGGGCGCCATCGCCGAGTTCGGCGAGAAGTACGGCGAACGCGTGCGCGTCGTGACCATCGGCGACTTCTCCAAGGAGCTGTGCGGCGGCACGCACGTGCACAACACCGCCCAGCTGGGCCTGGTGAAGCTGCTCGGCGAGTCGTCCATCGGCTCCGGTGTCCGCCGCATCGAGGCCCTGGTCGGTGTCGACGCGTACAACTTCCTCGCCCGGGAGCACACGGTCGTCGCCCAGCTCCAGGAGCTGATCAAGGGCCGCCCGGAGGAGCTCCCGGAGAAGGTCTCCGCCATGCTCGGCAAGCTGAAGGACGCCGAGAAGGAGATCGAGAAGTTCCGCGCCGAGAAGGTCCTCCAGGCCGCCGCCGGTCTCGTGGAGTCCGCCAAGGACGTCCGTGGCGTTGCTGTCGTGACCGGTCAGGTCCCGGACGGCATCACCGCCGACGACCTGCGCAAGCTGGTGCTCGACGTGCGCGGACGCATCCAGGGCGGACGGGCCGCCGTGGTCGCCCTGTTCACGGTGGCGAACGGCAAGCCGCTGACGGTCATCGCCACCAACGAGGCCGCCCGCGAGCGCGGCCTGAAGGCCGGCGACCTGGTCCGTACGGCCGCCAAGACCCTCGGCGGCGGCGGTGGCGGCAAGCCGGACGTCGCCCAGGGCGGCGGCCAGAACCCGGCCGCGATCGGCGACGCCGTGGACGCCGTGGAGCGTCTGGTCGCCGAGACGGCCAAGTAAGAAACGGGTCCGGAAATGCGCAGAGGACGTCGACTCGCGATCGACGTCGGGGACGCCCGCATCGGGGTCGCCTCGTGCGACCCCGACGGGATCCTCGCCACTCCGGTGGAGACGGTCCCCGGGCGTGACATCCCCGCAGCTCAGCGACGGTTGAAGCAACTCGTCGAGGAGTACGAGCCCATCGAGATCGTGGTCGGTCTCCCGCGCTCCCTCAAGGGCGGCGAGGGCCCGGCCGCGGTCAAGGTCCGCGGCTTCGCCCAGGAACTGGCACGCATGATCGCCCCGGTTCCGGTGAGACTCCTGGACGAACGCATGACGACGGTGACGGCCAGTCAGGGACTGCGCGCCTCGGGCGTGAAGACCAAGAAGGGGCGGTCCGTCATCGACCAGGCGGCAGCGGTGGTCATCCTGCAACAGGCGCTGGAATCCGAACGGGTGTCAGGTAAAGCACCCGGCGAAGGCGTCGAAGTGGTCATCTGATCGCGATACGGTAACGTTCCGCGCGATGCGGCGGCATTCGAACAGCCACCGCACAGCAAGAGGCGGGACGGAAGCCGAGCCGGAAGCCGCGTGACCGCCGCCTCGCGGCTCTAGGGGATCGATGACTGAGTATGGCCGGGGCCAAGGCTCCGAACCGTGGCATCCGGAGGACCCGTTGTACGGGGACGGCGGATGGGGAGGAGAGCAGGCCCACCAGGGTCAGCAGTCCCCCTACGGCGGTCAGCCACAGCACCATCCAGAGCAGCCGCAGCAGCCGCAGTACGGCGACTGGGGCACCGGTGAGCAGGCCGGATACGGTCAGGCGCAGCAGCAGTACCCGTACGACCAGCAGCAGTACGCGGCACAGGCCCACGGCCACCAGCAGTACCCGGGGCAGGGGAACCAGGGGCATCAGCAGGATCAGGGGTACCAGGATCAGGGGTACCAGCAGGATCAGGGGTACCACCAGCAGCAGTACGACGACGGCGGCTGGGCCCCCGGCCCGCACCAGCAGGTCCCGTATCCCGGCGACCCCACCGACCCGTACGGTCAGCAAACCGGTGCGTACGACCAGGGGCAGTCCGACCACTACGGCACGCCCGAGGCGTATCCGCCACCGGAGCCGCCCGGGCGGCGGCGGGCCGAGCAGGAGCCGGAGACCGACTGGGACCCCGGCCCCGACCAGGGCGAGCACGCCTTCTTCGCGGGCGGTGACGACGATGACGACGGCGACGAGCCGGGCGGCCGTCGCCGACGCGACGACCAGCGAGGACGCGGCGGCAAGCCCAAGAAGCGCCGCAACGGAACGGCCTGTCTGGTGGTCGTCCTGGTCCTCGGCGGCGGCCTGGCGGGCGTCAGCTACTTCGGCTACCAGTTCTTCCAGGATCGTTTCGGCGACGCGCCGGACTACGCGGGTGACGGCAACGGGCAGGAGGTGTCCGTCGAGATCCCCGAGGGAGCGCTCGGCTACAAGATCGGCCAGGTGCTGAAGAACGCAGGGGTCGTCAAGAGCGTCGACGCGTTCGTCGCCGCCCAGGAGAGCAATCCGCAGGGCAAGACCATCCAGGACGGCGTGTACACGCTGCAAAAGCAAATGTCGGCCGACAGTGCGGTCGAAATGATGCTCAGCCCGGAGAGCCGCGACAACCTGATCATCGCCGAGGGCAAGCGCAACGCCGACATCTACCGGCTCATCGACAAGCGGCTCGAGGTCAAGGACGGCACCACCGCCGCGGTCGCCAAGAAGGACTGGAAGAAGCTCGGCCTGCCCGACTGGGCGCTCGGCCACGAGAACGTCAAGGACCCGCTGGAAGGGTTCCTCTACCCCTCCAGCTACGGCATCGCCAAGGGCGAGAAGCCCGAGGACGTGCTGAAGGACATGGTGACCCGGGCCACCCGGACGTACGAGAAGCTCGGCGTGGAGAAGAAGGCCCAGAGCCTCGGACTCGAAGACCCGTGGCAGCTGATCACCGTCGCGAGCCTGGCCCAGGCCGAGGGCACGAGCCACGACGACTTCCGCAAGATGGCCGAGGTCGTCTACAACCGCATGAAGCCGGGGAACCCGCAGACCAACGGCATGCTGGAGTTCGACTCGACCTACAACTACATCAAGAACCAGAGCAAGATCGATCTGAGTCTGAGCGAGCTGCGGAACTACGACAACCCGTACAACACGTACTTCCACAAGGGCCTGCCGCCCGGACCGATCGACAACCCGGGCGAGGCCGCGCTCAAGGGCGCCCTCAACCCGACGAAGGACGGCTGGTACTACTTCATCTCGCTGGACGGCAAGACCAGCCAGTTCACCAAGACCAACGCGGAGCACCAGAAGCTGGTCGAGAAGTTCAACGCCTCGCGGAACAACTGATCGCGGAACGACTGAGGAAGACCTGATGGCCGCACCACGCCGAGCCGCCGTTCTCGGCTCCCCGATCGCGCACTCGCTCTCCCCGGTCCTGCACCGCGCGGCCTACGAAGAGCTGGGGCTGACCGGCTGGACGTACGACCGGTTCGAGGTCGACGAGGCCGCGCTGCCCGGGTTCTTCGAGACGCTCGGTGCCGAATGGGCGGGGCTGTCGCTGACCATGCCGCTGAAGCGGGCCGTGATCCCGCTGCTCGACGGGATCAGCGAGACCGCGGCCTCCGTCGACGCCGTCAACACGGTCGTCCTCACCCAGGACGGCCGCCGGACCGGCGACAACACCGACGTCCCCGGCATGGTCGCGGCTTTGCGCGAGCACGGCATCGACAAGGTCGAGGCCGCCGCCATCCTGGGCGCGGGCGCCACCGCCTCGTCCGCACTGGCCGCGCTGTCCCGGGTCTGCCCGGGCGAGATCGCCGTGTACGTGCGCAGCGAGGCCCGGGCCGCCGAGATGCGGCAGTGGGCCGAACGGCTGGAGGTCTCGGTGCGCATCGCCGACTGGGCGGACGCCGAACAGGCCCTGCACGCCCCGCTGGTGATCAGCACCACGCCGGCGGGTGCCACCGACGCCCTCGCCCGATCCGTCCCGGAGCGCCCGACGGCCCTGTTCGACGTGCTCTACGACCCCTGGCCGACCGCCCTCGCCGCCCGCTGGTCGGCGTACGGCGGAGCGGTCGTCAGCGGCCTCGATCTGCTGGTGCACCAAGCCGTGCTGCAGGTCGAGCAGATGACGGGGCGGGCCCCGGCCCCGCTGGACGCCATGCGAAAAGCGGGCGAGCGCGCTCTGGCGGCCCGATAAGATCCGCTCTCGGTTCCGCAGGGGGCGGAACAGGGGAGGGGAGAACCAGCCATGTCCACCGGTATGTCTCAGGCGTCCGTCAAGTCCCAGATATTCGAGTCCCTGCTGGGATTCCTGCCCGACTGGGTGCAGATCACGGTGCTCGCCCTGGTCGTGCTCGCCGTCCTCGCGACCTGGGCGGTCAAGATCAAGCGCAAGATCGCCTACCGGCGGGCCGTGCGCAGCGGCGTGCCCGTCCACGCGGCGGCTCAGTACGGGCAGGGACGCGGAGCGGACTACCTGGGGGAGTACGCACCGCAGCAGGCGCAGCAGCAGGGCGGCGGAGCCGACCATCTGGGCACGTACGCACCGCAGCAGACGCAGACCGCGCAAGCGCAGAGCGGCGCGGACTTCCTGGGCGCGTACGCGCCGCAGCGGCAGACCGGCGGCCCGGCCTCGTCCGCCTGATGGACCGGCGGCCGAGTCCACGCTCCGGACGTGGCAGGATCGTGGGTGGCGGATCGGGGCCGCGCACCCGGTCGGGCCGTCGCCGTACGCGATGAGGTGCGTACGCTGGGCAGTAAGCACGCCGCGAACACTGAGGAGCACCGTTGAGCAGGTTGCGCTGGCTGACCGCGGGGGAATCCCACGGTCCCGCACTCGTCGCGACGCTGGAGGGGCTTCCCGCCGGCGTGCCGATCACCACGGACATGGTGGCGGACCATCTCGCGAGGCGGCGCCTGGGCTATGGGCGCGGTGCCCGGATGAAGTTCGAGCGGGACGAGATCACCTTCCTCGGCGGCGTCCGGCACGGCCTCAGCCTCGGCTCCCCGGTCGCGATCATGGTGGGCAACACCGAGTGGCCGAAGTGGGAACAGGTCATGGCGGCCGACCCGGTCGACCCGGAGATCCTCGACGGCCTCGCCCGCAACGCGCCGCTGACCCGGCCCCGGCCCGGCCACGCCGACCTCGCCGGGATGCAGAAGTACGGCTTCGACGAGGCCCGGCCGATCCTGGAGCGCGCCTCCGCTCGGGAGACCGCGGCCCGGGTGGCCCTCGGCGCGGTGGCCCGGTCGTACCTGAAGGAGACGACCGGCATCGAGATCGTCTCCCACGTGGTGGAGCTCGCGGCAGCGAAGGCGCCGTACGGCGTGTACCCGACGCCCGCGGACGTGGAGAAGCTGGACGCGGACCCGGTGCGCTGCCTGGACGCCGACGCGTCGAAGGCGATGGTCGCCGAGATCGACCAGGCCCACAAGGACGGCGACACCCTCGGCGGCGTGGTCGAGGTGCTGGCGTACGAGGTGCCGGTGGGCCTGGGTTCGCACGTGCACTGGGACCGCCGCCTGGACGCCCGTCTGGCCGCCGCCCTGATGGGCATCCAGGCGATCAAGGGAGTCGAGGTCGGCGACGGCTTCGACCTGGCCCGCGTCCCCGGCTCCAAGGCGCACGACGAGATCGTCGCGACCGACGAGGGCATCAAGCGGACCACCGGCCGCTCCGGCGGCACCGAGGGCGGGCTGTCCACGGGTGAGCTGCTGCGCGTGCGGGCCGCGATGAAGCCGATCGCGACCGTGCCGCGGGCGCTGAAGACGGTGGACGTCGTCACCGGCGAGGCCACGGCCGCCCACCACCAGCGTTCCGACGTGTGCGCGGTGCCGGCCGCCGGCATCGTCGCCGAGGCGATGGTCGCCCTGGTCCTCGCGGACGCGGTCGCGGAGAAGTTCGGCGGCGACAACGTGGCCGAGACCCGCCGCAACGTCCGGTCCTACCTCGACAACCTGGCCATCCGATGAGCCCGCTGATCGTGCTGGTCGGCCCGATGGGCGTGGGCAAGTCCACCGTCGGGCAGCTGCTGGCCGAGCGGCTCGGGACCGGCTACCGGGACACCGACGACGACATCGTCGCCGCGCAGGGCCGGACGATCGCCGAGATCTTCGTCGAGGAGGGCGAGTCCGCCTTCCGCGCGATCGAGAAGCAGGCCGTGCGCGAGGCACTGGCCGGGCACGACGGTGTGCTGGCGCTGGGCGGCGGCGCCGTCCTCGACCCGGACACCCGCGCGCTGCTCGCCGGGCAGCGGGTGGTGTACCTGTCGATGGACGTCGAAGAAGCGGTCAAGCGCACCGGCCTCAACGCGGCCCGGCCGCTGCTCGCCATCAATCCGCGCAAGCAGTGGCGCGAGCTGATGGAGGCCCGCCGGCACCTCTACGAGGAGGTCGCCACGGCCGTGGTCGCCACCGACGGCCGCACCCCCGAAGGGGTCACCCGAGCCGCCCTGGACGCACTGGAGTTGAAGGAAGCATGACTGAGGCAGTGACCCGGATCCAGGTCGGCGGCACGGCGGGCACCGAGCCCTACGAGGTCCTTGTGGGCCGGCAACTCCTCGGTGAACTGCCCGGGTTGATCGGCGGCAGGACCAAGCGGGTCGCGATCGTCCACCCCGAGGCGCTGGCCGATACCGGTGACGCCCTGCGCGCCGACCTGGCCGGGCAGGGCTACGAGGCGGTCGCCATCCAGGTGCCCAACGCCGAGGAGGCCAAGACCGCCGAGGTCGCCGCCTACTGCTGGAAGGCGCTGGGCCAGTCCGGGTTCACCCGGACGGACGTCATCGTCGGTGTCGGCGGCGGCGCGACCACGGACCTGGCCGGATTCGTGGCCGCCACCTGGCTGCGCGGGGTGCGCTGGATCGCCATCCCGACCACGGTGCTCGCCATGGTGGACGCGGCCGTCGGCGGCAAGACCGGCATCAACACCGCCGAGGGCAAGAACCTGGTCGGTGCCTTCCACCCGCCCGCCGGTGTGCTCTGCGACCTCGCCGCGCTGGACTCCCTCCCGGTCAACGACTACGTCTCCGGGCTCGCGGAGGTCATCAAGGCCGGCTTCATCGCCGACCCGGTGATCCTCGACCTGATCGAGTCCGACCCCGAGGCGGCCCGCACCCCGGCCGGCCCGCACACCGCCGAGCTCATCGAGCGCTCCATCCGGGTCAAGGCCGACGTGGTGTCGTCCGACCTGAAGGAGTCGGGCCTGCGCGAGATCCTCAACTACGGCCACACGCTCGGTCACGCCATCGAGAAGAACGAGCGCTACAAGTGGCGGCACGGCGCGGCGGTCTCGGTGGGCATGCACTTCGCCGCCGAACTCGGCCGTCTGGCAGGCCGGTTGGACGACGCCACGGCCGACCGCCACCGCACCGTCCTCGAAGCCGTCGGGCTGCCGCTGTACTACCGGCACGACCAGTGGCCCAAGCTGCTGGAGACCATGAAGGTCGACAAGAAGTCCCGCGGCGACCTGCTGCGCTTCATCGTCCTCGACGGTCTGGCCAAGCCCACCGTTCTGGAGGGACCCGACCCGGCCGTGCTGCTCGCCGCGTACGGCGAAGTCGGACAGTAAGTACCCGGGCGCGCCTTCCGCCCGAAATCGCCTTACGGGGCCGGGCACTTCGGACCACCCCCGGCCGTTCACACAACACCGGCCGGGGGCGGTACCGTTCGGTAGCAGCGGGTTCCGCCCCCGCTGTTCAGCGCCCATCGCCTGTACGAGACGGAGTGGCACCGGATGCAGCACGCAGTGGGTTCTCCGCTGCCGCCGCCCCATCAGCCGGGGCACGGACCGGCCGTCGGCTGGTCGCCGGCCGCACACCACCCGGGGTCGCACCACCCGGGTGCGCATCAGGGCTCCGCGCCCGTGCCCCCGCCGCCCCCGGCGCCCGGTTATCCCGTGCCCCCGCCCGGGCCGGCCGCGCCCCCGCCGCAGGCCTCCGTCCCTCCGCCGCCGGACACCACCGGCCATGTGCCGCTGCCGCCCGGCGGTCCGGTCGCCATGCCCAGCCCCCCGCCCGCGACGGCCGTCCCCGACCCGGCGGGTACGACGCTCGCCGTGCTGCTCATAGGGCCCGCGGGCGCCGGGAAGACCAGCGTCGCCAAGTACTGGGCGGACCATCGCCGGGTCCCGACGGCGCACATCAGCCTCGACGACGTACGCGAGTGGGTCCGCTCGGGCTTCGCCGACCCTCAGTCCGGGTGGAACGACAACTCCGAGGCGCAGTACCGCCTGGCCCGCCGCACCTGCGGTTTCGCCGCGCGGAACTTCCTGGCCAACGGCATCTCCTGCATCCTCGACGACGCAGTCTTCCCCGACCGGCCCGTCGTCGGCCTCGGCGGCTGGAAGCGGCACGTCGGGCCGGGCCTGCTGCCGGTCGTCCTCCTTCCCGGGCTGGACATCGTCCTCGAACGCAACGCGGAGCGCACGGGCAACCGGCGGCTGACGGACGAGGAGGTCGCCCGGATCCACGGGCGGATGGCCGGGTGGTACGGGTCCGGTCTGCCGATCATCGACAACTCGCAGCTGGATGTGCCGGAGACGGCCCGGGTGCTGGACGATGTGCTGGCTCGGTCCATCGCGAGTCCGCCGCAGTGGTAGTCGGCGTGGGGGCGGTGCGATAACTCGGCGTTCCGGTGCCCTGGGGCGTTGTCGCTGAGGCCGGGTGGGTCCGCAGCCCGGCGGAGCGGGGTGCCGCTGCGCCCACCCGTGCCGCCTGGGGGCACCTCCCAGGCCCTTAAGGCACTGGGGAGGCACGACTGCCCGCAGCTCAGCCCCCAGCAGCCGCGGACAACCCCCACTCGGCCCTCCCGACCGGCGGTATCCCCCCGGCGCTCATAGGCTCGGGTCATGTCAGAGGTGTACGCGGCCCGCCGGACGCGTCTGAGGGAATACTGCAACGCGGGCGGCAGCGCGGCGGCGCTGGTCTCCCGCCCCGCCAATGTGCGCTATCTCGCGGGCGCCGCCCCGCACGGCGCCGTTCTCCTGCTGGGCAAGACCGAGGACCTCCTGGTGTGTGCCGGCCCGACGGCCGACCGCTCCACGCAGGAGCGCCCCGACGAGGCCCTGCGCGTACAGACCCTGCCCGGTGTCGGCGGAGGCGACCCGGCCGTCGCGGCCGCCGGCCTCGCCGCGGGCCAGGGTGCCGACTCCCTCGCCGTGGAGGAGCACCACCTCACCGTGGCCCGGCACCGCGCCCTCGGCTCGGTCGCCCCCGGGCTGCGCCTGGCCAACCTCGGCGGCTCGGTCGAGCAGCTCAGGGTCGTGAAGGACGAGGAGGAGATCTCCTGCCTCCGCATCGGCGCCGAGATCACCGACCAGGCCCTCGGCGAACTGCTGGAGTCCATCCTCGTCGGGCGGACCGAGCGCCATCTCGCCCTGGAGCTCGAAAGACGCCTCGTGGATCACGGGGCCGACGGCCCGGCCTTCCCCACCTCCGTCGCCACGGGGCCGAACGCCGGACGGCCCGGGCACCGGCCCACCGACCGCCGTGTCGAGGAGGGCGACTTCCTCTCCGTCTGCCTCGGCGCGACGTACCGCGGCTACCGCTGTGAGATCGGCCGGACGTTCGTCATCGGCACCGCTCCCGCGGACTGGCAGATCGAGCTGTACGACCTGGTCTTCGCGGCGCAGCGCGCCGGACGTGAGAGCCTGGTACCCGGTGCCGCCTGCCGGGACGTCGACCGTGCGGCCCGCCAGGTGCTGGACTCCGCGGGGTACACGGAGGGCCTCACGGCCCTGACCGGACACGGGGTGGGGCTCGAAATCGACGAGGACCCTCAATTGAGTCCCGCGGCCATGGGTAAACTGGACGCTTGCGTGCCGGTCACCGTCGAACCTGGGGTCCACCTCCCGGGACGGGGCGGTGTCCGGATCGATGACACGCTCGTCGTCCGCCCCGAGGCGGACGGCGGACCCGAGCTACTCACCATCACGACCAAGGAGCTGCTCGCCCTGTAGGCAGGTGCGTGCCCCGGGGTCGTACGTCAGTCCAGGAGATTCCGCAACCGTGGCTTCCACGAACGACCTCAAGAACGGCATGGTGCTCAAGCTCGAAGGCGGCCAGCTCTGGTCCGTCGTCGAGTTCCAGCACGTCAAGCCCGGCAAGGGCCCGGCCTTCGTGCGCACCAAGCTCAAGAACGTGCTCTCCGGCAAGGTCGTCGACAAGACCTTCAACGCCGGCGTCAAGGTCGAAACGGCCACCGTCGACAAGCGCGACATGCAGTTCTCCTACATGGACGGCGAGTACTTCGTCTTCATGGACATGGAGACCTACGACCAGCTCATGGTCGACCGCAAGGCCGTCGGCGACGCCGCCAACTTCCTCGTCGAGGGCTTCACGGCCACGGTCGCCCAGCACGAGGGCGAGGTGCTCTTCGTCGAGCTGCCGGCCGCCGTCGAGCTGACCGTCCAGGAGACCGAGCCGGGCGTCCAGGGCGACCGCTCCACCGGCGGCACCAAGCCCGCCACGCTGGAGACCGGTCACCAGATCCAGGTCCCGCTCTTCATCACCACCGGTGAGAAGATCAAGGTCGACACCCGCACCAGCGACTACCTCGGCCGGGTGAACAGCTAACCGTGGCTGCCCGCAACACGGCCCGCAAGCGCGCCTTCCAGATCCTCTTCGAGGGTGACCAGCGCGGCGCCGAGGTCCTGACCGTCCTCGCCGACTGGGTCCGGCTCTCCCGGGCCGACACCCGGCAGCCGCCGGTGAGCGAGTACACGATGGAGCTGGTCGAGGGCTACGCGCAGCGCGCGAAGCGCATCGACGAGCTGCTCGCCCAGTACTCGGTCGGCTGGACGCTCGACAGGATGCCGGTCGTCGACCGCAACATCCTGCGGCTCGGCGCCTATGAGCTGATCTGGGTCGACGAGACCCCGGACGCCGTCGTCCTCGACGAGATGGTGCAGCTGGCGAAGGAATTCTCCACGGACGAGTCGCCCTCGTTCGTGAACGGCCTGCTCGGACGGCTGAAGGAGCTCAAGCCCTCGCTCCGCCGCGACGAAGTCTGAGACGACGAAGTCTGAGACGACGAGGTCTGAGACGCACAGAACGCCGGAGGGCCCGCAGCGTGACTGCCGCGGGCCCTCCGGCGTTCCCGTACCTTCGAGGGCTGCCAGGCCCTCAGAACGCCGCCGGGGTGGCCGAAACCGTATGGTTCCGGCCACCCCGGCGGCACGTTTCTGCTGTCCCCCCGAAGCGGTCAGGCCTCCTCGTGGGTGGCCACCGCGCGGCGCGCGTCCGCGTCCAGGACGCCCCAGCTGATCAGCTGCTCGGTGAGCACCGAGGGCGACTGGTCGTAGATGACGGCGAGCGTGCGCAGGTCGTCCTGGCGGATCGAGAGCACCTTGCCGTTGTAGTCACCGCGCTGCGACTGGATCGTGGCCGCGTAGCGCTGAAGGGGGCCCGCCTTCTCGGCCGGCACCGTGGCCAGCCGCTCCAGGTCCAGGACCAGCTTCGGCGGCGGCTCGGCGGCGCCGCCCGGGGTCGTGCCCGGGAGCAGCTCCTGCACCGGAACGCCGTAGAAATCCGCCAGCTCGGCAAGGCGCTGCACGGTCACGGCACGGTCGCCGCGCTCGTACGAACCGACCACGACCGCCTTCCAGCGTCCCTGGGACTTCTCCTCGACACCGTGGAGGGAAAGGCCCTGCTGGGTGCGGATCGCCCGGAGCTTGGCCCCGAGCTGTTTGGCGTATTCGCTGGACATATAGCTCCCCGGCACTGTGTCGACGCGTCTGGCGTGGGTGCCAGGCCGCGCGGCTGGTAACTCACTGTGAGGTTACGCAGCGTTACTCTGCCGCGTCAAGCCGAATGGTCCGCACCGACTCTTCCGTGGTATCGGCACTCTGTTAGGCCGAGTGGGTGATCCGAGGGGGCCGTCCGGGCGGCAGTGAGGGCCTGCTACCGTGGGTGGCGCAATCCCGACGTCCTTTAACGTCCGTCCCGTGAGGCGGAGAAGGAGGTCCGTTTCATATGGACACGCACGACTCGCAGTCCGATGCCCGGCCCGTTCTCGAGGGGCCCGACATCGCGCGGGTACTGACCCGCATCGCCCACGAGATCGTCGAACGCGCGAAAGGCGCCGACGACGTGGTGCTCCTCGGCATTCCGACCCGGGGCGTCTTCCTCGCCCGGCGGATCGCCGACAAGCTCGAGCAGATCACCGAACGCAAGGTTCCGTGCGGCTCGCTGGACATCACCATGTACCGCGACGACCTGCGCATGCACCCGCCGCGTGCGCTGGCCCGCACCGAGATCCCCGGTGACGGCATCGACGGCAAGCTCGTCGTCCTCGTCGACGACGTCCTCTTCTCCGGCCGCACCATCCGCGCCGCCCTCGACGCCCTGAACGACATCGGGCGCCCCCGCGCGGTACAGCTCGCGGTCCTCGTCGACCGCGGCCACCGCGAACTGCCCATCCGCGCCGACTACGTCGGCAAGAACCTCCCCACGTCGTTGCGGGAGACGGTCAAGGTCCAGCTCGCCGAGGAGGACGGTCGCGACACCGTGCTGCTCGGCGCCAAGCAGACCGCCCAGTAGCGCTCCAGGCGTACGCCGCCGTCGTACGCCGGCTCGGTGCGCCCTCGCGCGCCCGTCTGCCCCATTTCTCCAGCTTGAACTGCCTTACGGAGCCTGACAGATGCAGCGTCATCTCATCTCGGCCGCCGACCTCACCCGCGACGACGCCGTCCTGATCCTCGACACCGCCGAGGAGATGGCCCGGGTCGCCGACCGGCCGATCAAGAAGCTGCCGACCCTGCGCGGCCGCACGATCGTCAACCTCTTCTTCGAGGACTCCACCCGGACCCGGATCTCCTTCGAGGCCGCCGAGAAGCGGCTGTCCGCGGACGTCATCAACTTCTCCGCCAAGGGTTCGAGCGTGTCCAAGGGCGAGTCCCTGAAGGACACCGCCCAGACCCTGGAGGCCATGGGCGTCGACGCCGTGGTCATCCGGCACGGCGCCTCAGGAGCCCCGTACCGCCTGGCGAACTCCGGCTGGATCGACGCGGCCGTCGTCAACGCCGGCGACGGCACCCACCAGCACCCCACCCAGGCCCTGCTGGACGCCTTCACCATGCGCCGCCGCCTGATCGGCCCGGACGCCGGGATCGGACAGGACCTCGAAGGCAAGCGCATCACCATAGTCGGCGACGTCCTGCACAGCCGGGTCGCCCGCTCCAACGTCGACCTGCTGCACACCCTCGGCGCCGAGGTCACCCTCGTCGCCCCGCCGACGCTGGTGCCCGTCGGCATCGAGAGCTGGCCCTGCCAGGTGTCGTACGACCTCGACAGCACGCTGCCCAAGTCCGACGCGGTGATGATGCTGCGCGTCCAGCGCGAGCGCATGAACGCCGCCTTCTTCCCGACCGAGCGCGAGTACTCCCGGCGCTACGGCCTCGACGGCGACCGCATGGCGCGGATGCCCGAGCACGCCGTCGTGATGCACCCCGGCCCGATGGTCCGCGGCATGGAGATCACCGCCGAGGTCGCCGACTCCGACCGCTGCACCGTCGTCGAGCAGGTCGCGAACGGAGTCTCCATCCGGATGGCCGTCCTGTACCTGCTGCTGGGCGGAAACGAGCCCGCCGTCACCCAGACCCGTACCGAGGAGAAGTAAGACAGATGAGCAAGATCCTGATCCGTGGTGCGAAGGTGCTGGGCGGCGAGCCGCAGGACGTGCTGATCGACGGCGGGACGATCGCGGCCACCGCCCGGCAGGGCGAAATCGACTGGAGCGGCAGCGGGCTGTCCGCCGAGGGCGCGGAGGTCGTCGAGGCCGAGGGCAAGGTGCTGCTGCCGGGCCTGGTCGACCTGCACACGCATCTGCGGGAGCCGGGCCGCGAGGACTCCGAGACCGTCCTCACCGGTACGCGTGCGGCGGCGAGCGGCGGCTACACCACCGTGTTCGCCATGGCCAACACCTTCCCGGTCGCCGACACCGCCGGTGTCGTCGAGCAGGTCTGGCGGCTCGGCAAGGAGCACGGCTACTGCGACGTCCAGCCGATCGGTGCCGTCACCGTCGGCCTGGAGGGCCGCAAGCTTGCCGAGCTGGGCGCCATGCACGAGTCGGCCGCCGGGGTCACCGTCTTCTCCGACGACGGCAAGTGCGTCCACGACGCGGTGATCATGCGCCGGGCCCTGGAGTACGTGAAGGCGTTCGGCGGTGTCGTCGCGCAGCACGCGCAGGAGCCGCGGCTGACCGAGGGCGCCGAGATGAACGAGGGCGTGGTCTCCGCGCAACTGGGGCTCGGGGGCTGGCCGGCGGTGGCCGAAGAATCGATCATCGCCCGGGATGTCCTGCTCGCCGACCACGTCGGCTCCCGCGTGCACATCTGCCACCTGTCGACCGCCGGGTCCGTCGAGATCGTCCGCTGGGCCAAGTCCCGCGGCATCGACGTCACCGCCGAGGTCACCCCGCACCACCTGCTCCTCACCGACGAGCTGGTCCGCACGTACAACCCCGTCTACAAGGTCAACCCGCCGCTGCGCACCGAGCGCGACGTGATGGCCCTGCGCGAGGCGCTCGCCGACGGCACGATCGACATCGTCGCCACCGACCACGCCCCGCACCCGCACGAGGACAAGGACTGCGAGTGGGCCGCGGCCGCCATGGGCATGGTCGGCCTGGAGACCGCGTTGTCAGTGGTGCAGGAGACCATGGTCGACACGGGCTTGCTGGACTGGGCCGGCGTCGCCGACCGCATGTCCTTCAAGCCCGCGCGGATCGGACAGGCCAAGGGGCACGGCCGTCCCGTCTCGGCAGGTGAGCCCGCCAACCTCACCCTCGTCGACACGGCATACCGTGGCTCTGTGGACCCCGCGGGCTTCGCCTCGCGCAGCCGCAACACCCCCTACGAGGGTCGTGAGCTGCCGGGCCGTGTGACGCACACGTGGCTGCGGGGCCAGGCCACGCTCGTCGACGGGAAGCTCACGTGACACCTGTACTCCTGCTGGCCGCCGAGAAGGAATCGGCGCAAGTGACCGACTGGGCCGCCCGCATCGGCTGGGTCGTCGGCCTCGCCCTGTTCGTCGCGCTCATTTACTGGCTGATGCGCGAGGGCTGGAAGTGGCGCGGCACGCTCCAGGGCGACCTGCCCGAGCTGCCCACGACCCCGGACGAGACGGGCCCGGCGGTCCTGACGACGAGCGGCCGCTACCACGGCTCCACCACCGCCGGACAGTGGCTCGACCGCATCGTCGCGCACGGCCTGGGCACCCGCAGCCGCGTCGAGCTGACTCTCACGGACGCCGGACTGGACGTCGTACGCCCCGGGGCGAGCGACTTCTTCGTCCCGGCCGCACAGCTGCGCGAGGCCCGGCTCGACAAGGGCATCGCCGGCAAGGTGCTCACCGAGGGCGGCCTGCTCGTCGTCACCTGGGAGCACGGAGACAAGCTGATCGACTCCGGCTTCCGCTCCGACCACGCGGCCGAACACAACGAGTGGGTCGAGGCCATCAACTCCATGATCGAAACAAACAGCAGGGAAGGCGCCGAACGATGACCACCTCCACCAGGGGAGCCGCCAAAACTCCCGCCGTACTCGTCCTGGAGGACGGCCGGGTCTTCCGCGGCCGTGCCTACGGGGCCGTGGGGGAGACCTTCGGCGAAGCGGTGTTCTCCACCGGCATGACCGGCTACCAGGAGACCCTCACCGACCCGTCGTACCACCGCCAGGTCGTGGTGATGACCGCCCCGCACGTCGGCAACACCGGAGTCAACGACGAGGACATGGAGTCCAAGAGGATCTGGGTCTCCGGCTACGTCGTGCGCGACCCCGCGCGCGTGCCGTCCAACTGGCGCTCCCGGCGCTCGCTGGACGAGGAGCTGGCCGCGCAGGGCGTCGTCGGCATCTCCGGCATCGACACCCGCGCCCTCACCCGCCACCTGCGCGAGCGCGGCGCGATGCGCGTCGGCATCTTCAGCGGCGACGCCGTCAGGGACGACAGCGCACTCCTCGCGCGCGTGCAGGAAGCCCCGCAGATGAAGGGCGCGAACCTCTCCGCCGAGGTCGCCACCACCGAGCCGTACGTCGTCCCCGCGATCGGCGAGAAGAAGTTCACCGTCGCCGCCGTCGACCTCGGCATCAAGGGCATGACCCCGCACCGCATGGCCGAGCGCGGCATCGAGGTGCACGTGCTCCCGGCGACCGCGACCGTCGAGGACGTCTACGCGGTCAACCCGGACGGCGTGTTCTTCTCCAACGGCCCGGGCGACCCGGCCACCGCCGACCACCCCGTCTCCGTCATGCGGGGCGTCCTGGAGCGCGGCACCCCGCTGTTCGGCATCTGCTTCGGCAACCAGATCCTGGGCCGCGCGCTCGGCTTCGGCACCTACAAGCTGAAGTACGGCCACCGCGGCATCAACCAGCCGGTGCAGGACCGGACGACCGGCAAGGTCGAGGTCACCGCGCACAACCACGGCTTCGCCGTCGACGCCCCGCTCGACCAGGTCTCCGAGACCCCGTTCGGCCGCGCCGAGGTGTCCCACGTCTGCCTGAACGACAACGTGGTGGAGGGGCTCCAGCTCCTCGACCGCCCCGCGTTCAGCGTCCAGTACCACCCCGAAGCGGCAGCCGGCCCGCACGACGCCGCCTACCTGTTCGACCGCTTCGTATCCCTGATGGAGGGCCAGCGTGCCTAAGCGCACCGATATCCAGTCCGTCCTGGTCATCGGCTCCGGCCCGATCGTCATCGGCCAGGCCGCCGAGTTCGACTACTCCGGCACCCAGGCTTGCCGCGTCCTGAAGGCCGAGGGCCTGCGGGTCGTCCTGGTGAACTCCAACCCGGCGACGATCATGACCGACCCGGAGATCGCGGACGCCACCTACGTCGAGCCGATCACCCCCGAGTTCGTCGAGAAGATCATCGCCAAGGAGCGCCCGGACGCGCTGCTGCCCACCCTGGGCGGCCAGACGGCGCTGAACACCGCGATCTCGCTGCACGGCAACGGCGTCCTGGAGAAGTACGGCGTCGAGCTGATCGGCGCCAATGTGGAGGCCATCAACAAGGGCGAGGACCGCGACCTGTTCAAGGAGGTCGTCGAGGAGGTCCGCAAGAAGATCGGCCACGGCGAGTCCGCCCGGTCCTACATCTGCCACTCCATGGACGACGTCCTCAACGGCGTCGAGGAGCTCGGCGGCTACCCGGTCGTCGTCCGCCCGTCCTTCACCATGGGCGGCGCCGGCTCCGGCTTCGCGCACGACGAGGAGGAACTGCGCCGCATCGCCGGGCAGGGCCTCACGCTCTCGCCGACCACCGAGGTGCTCCTGGAGGAGTCCATCCTCGGCTGGAAGGAGTACGAGCTGGAGCTGATGCGCGACAAGCACGACAACGTCGTGGTGGTCTGCTCCATCGAGAACTTCGACCCCATGGGCGTGCACACCGGCGACTCCATCACCGTCGCGCCCGCGATGACGCTGACGGACCGCGAGTACCAGACCCTCCGCGACATCGGCATCGCCGTCATCCGCGAGGTCGGCGTCGACACCGGCGGCTGCAACATCCAGTTCGCGGTGAACCCCGAGGACGGCCGCGTCATCGTCATCGAGATGAACCCGCGCGTGTCCCGGTCCTCGGCGCTCGCCTCCAAGGCGACCGGCTTCCCGATCGCCAAGATCGCCGCCAAGCTCGCCGTCGGCTACACGCTGGACGAGATCCCGAACGACATCACGCAGGAGACCCCCGCCTCCTTCGAGCCGACGCTCGACTACGTGGTCGTGAAGGCCCCGCGCTTCGCCTTCGAGAAGTTCCCGAGCGCGGACTCCACCCTGACCACCACCATGAAGTCGGTCGGCGAGGCCATGGCCATCGGCCGCAACTTCACCGAGGCCTTCCAGAAGGCCCTGCGCTCGCTGGAGAAGAAGGGCAGCCAGTTCACCTTCGTCGGGGAGCCCGGCGACAAGGAGGAGCTGCTCCGCGAGGCGGTGCGTCCCACCGACGGCCGTATCAACACCGTCATGCAGGCCATCCGCGCGGGCGCCACGCCCGAGGAGGTCTTCGAGTACACGAAGATCGACCCCTGGTTCGTCGACCAGCTCTTCCTGATCAAGGAGATCGCGGACGAGCTGGCCGAGGCCCCCGAGCTGACCACCGGCCTGCTCGCCGAGGCCAAGCGGCACGGCTTCTCCGACACGCAGATCGGCGAGATCCGCGGCCTGCGCGAGGACGTCGTCCGCGAGGTCCGGCACGCGCTCGGCATCCGCCCGGTCTACAAGACGGTCGACACCTGCGCCGCCGAGTTCGCCGCGAAGACGCCGTACTTCTACTCCTCCTACGACGAGGAGACCGAGGTCGCGCCCCGCGAGAAGGCCGCCGTCATCATCCTGGGCTCCGGCCCGAACCGCATCGGCCAGGGCATCGAGTTCGACTACTCCTGCGTCCACGCCTCCTTCGCGCTGAGCGACGCCGGCTACGAGACCGTGATGGTCAACTGCAACCCGGAGACCGTCTCGACGGACTACGACACCTCCGACCGTCTGTACTTCGAGCCGCTGACGCTGGAAGACGTGCTGGAGATCGTCCACGCCGAGCAGCAGGCCGGCCCGGTCGCGGGCGTCATCGTCCAGCTCGGCGGCCAGACCCCGCTGGGCCTGTCGCAGGCGCTGAAGGACAACGGCGTGCCGATCGTCGGCACGTCCCCGGAGGCCATCCACGCCGCCGAGGACCGGGGCGCCTTCGGCCGGGTCCTCAAGGAGGCCGGCCTCCCGGCACCCAAGCACGGCACCGCCACCACTTTCTCCGAGGCCAAGGCCATCGCCGACGAGATCGGCTATCCGGTCCTGGTCCGCCCGTCGTACGTCCTCGGCGGGCGCGGCATGGAGATCGTCTACGACGAGACGCGCCTGGAGGCGTACATCGCCGAGTCGACCGAGATCAGCCCCTCCCGGCCGGTCCTGGTCGACCGGTTCCTCGACGACGCGATCGAGATCGACGTCGACGCGCTCTACGACGGCGAGGAGCTCTACCTCGGCGGCGTCATGGAGCACATCGAGGAGGCCGGCATCCACTCCGGCGACTCGGCGTGCGCCCTGCCCCCGATCACGCTCGGCGGCTTCGACATCAAACGCCTGCGCGCCTCCACGGAGGGCATCGCCAAGGGCGTCGGGGTGCGCGGCCTGATCAACATCCAGTTCGCGCTCGCGGGCGACATCCTCTACGTCCTGGAGGCCAACCCGCGCGCCTCCCGGACCGTCCCCTTCACCTCGAAGGCGACCGCGGTGCCGCTGGCGAAGGCCGCCGCCCGGATCTCGCTGGGCGCCACGATCGCCGAGCTGCGCGCCGAGGGCCTGCTGCCGGCCGACGGCGACGGCGGCGAGCTGCCGTTCGACGCGCCGATCTCCGTCAAGGAGGCCGTCATGCCGTGGTCGCGCTTCCGCGACATCCACGGCCGCGGCGTCGACACGGTCCTCGGCCCGGAGATGCGCTCCACCGGTGAGGTCATGGGTATCGACTCCGTCTTCGGCACGGCGTACGCCAAGTCGCAGGCGGGCGCCTACGGCCCGCTGCCCACCAAGGGCCGCGCGTTCATCTCGGTCGCCAACCGCGACAAGCGCTCCATGATCTTCCCGGCCCGCGAGCTGGTCGCCCACGGCTTCGAGCTTCTCGCCACGTCCGGCACGGCCGAGGTGCTCAAGCGCAACGGCATCAACGCCACGATCGTGCGCAAGCAGTCCGAGGGCACCGGCCCGAACGGCGAGAAGACCATCGTCCAGCTCATCCACGACGGCGAGGTCGACCTCATCGTCAACACCCCGTACGGCACCGGCGGGCGCCTCGACGGCTACGACATCCGTACGGCGGCCGTGGCCCGCTCCGTGCCGTGCCTGACGACGGTCCAGGCGCTCGCGGCGGCGGTCCAGGGCATCGACGCCCTCAACCGCGGCGACGTGAGCGTCCGATCGCTCCAGGAACACGCGGAACACCTGACCGCGGCCCGCGACTAGCAGCCCCGAGGGGGACACCGGAAACGGTGTCCCCCTCTTCGTGAGGACGCCCATGTCTTCGTGAGGACACCATGTACAAGATCTTTTTCAGTCTGCTCTTCAAGCGGATGGACCCGGAGCAGGCCCACCACCTCGCCTTCCGCTGGGTCCGGCTGGCCGCCCGCGTCCCCGTCCTGCGCACCTTCCTCGCGGCCGCCCTCGCGCCCCGCCACAAGGAGCTGCGCACGGAGGCCTTCGGGCTGCGCATGCACGGCCCCTTCGGTCTCGCCGCGGGCTTCGACAAGAACGCCGTAGGCATCGACGGCATGGCCATGCTCGGCTTCGACCACGTCGAGATCGGCACGGTCACCGGCGAGCCCCAGCCCGGCAACCCCAAGCAGCGGCTGTTTCGCCTGGTCAAGGACCGGGCGCTGATCAACCGCATGGGCTTCAACAACGACGGGTCGCTCCGCGTCGCCGCCCGCCTGGCCTCCCGGACGCCCGTCTTCAAGACCGTCGTCGGCGTCAACATCGGCAAGACCAAGGCCGTACCCGAGGAGGAGGCCGTCGCGGACTACGTGAAGTCCGCCGAGCGGCTGGCGCCCTACGCCGACTACCTCGTGGTCAACGTCTCCTCCCCGAACACGCCCGGGCTGCGCAACCTCCAGGCCACTCAGGCGCTGCGCCCCCTGCTGAGCGCGGTCCGCGAGGCCGCCGACCGCGCGGTGCCCGCGCGTCGCGTCCCCCTCCTGGTCAAGATCGCGCCGGACCTCGCCGACGAGGACATCGACGCCGTCGCCGACCTCGCCGTGGAACTCGGCCTGGACGGGATCATCGCCACGAACACCACCATCGCGCGCGAGGGACTCGGCCTGAAGTCCGACCCCTCCCTGGTCAAGGAGACCGGCGGCCTGTCCGGAGCACCCCTGAAGGAACGCTCCCTGGAGGTCCTGCGCCGTCTCTACGCGCGCGTGGGCGACCGGATCACCCTGGTGGGCGTCGGGGGCGTGGAGAACGCCGAGGACGCCTGGCAGCGCATCCTGGCCGGCGCCACGCTGGTCCAGGGCTACAGCGCCTTCATCTACGAGGGGCCGCTCTACGCTCGCGCCCTCCACAAGGGGCTCGCCGCGCGCCTGCGCACCAGCCCCTACGCCACGCTCGCCGACGCGGTGGGCGCCGACGTGAGGAAGACGGCATGACCGGTCTCGAACCCTTCGGCGCCCGTCTGCGCCGCGCCATGGACGAGCGCGGCCCGCTGTGCGTCGGCATCGACCCGCACGCCTCCCTGCTCGCCGAGTGGGGCCTCGACGACGACGTGGCAGGACTGGAGCGGTTCAGCCACACGGTCGTCGAGGCGCTGGCCGACCGGGTCGCCGTGCTCAAGCCGCAGAGCGCGTTCTTCGAGCGGTTCGGCTCGCGCGGCGTCGCCGTCCTGGAGAAGTCGGTGGCCGAGGCGCGGGCCGCGGGCGCGCTGGTCGTGATGGACGCCAAGCGCGGCGACATCGGCTCGACCATGGCCGCGTACGCCGAGTCCTTCCTGCACAAGGACGCCCCGCTGTTCTCCGACGCGCTGACCGTCTCGCCCTACCTCGGCTACGGCTCGCTGAGCCCGGCCGTCGCGCTGGCGCGGGAGAGCGGCGCCGGGCTGTTCGTGCTGGCGCTCACCTCCAACCCGGAGGGCGGCGAGGTCCAGCACGCCGTGCGCTCCGACGGCCGGAACATCGGAGCGACCATGCTCGCGCACCTGTCCGCCGAGAACGCGGGGGAGGAGCCCCTGGGGTCCTTCGGCGCGGTCGTCGGCGCGACGCTCGGTGACCTGTCGTCGTACGACCTGGACATCAACGGCCCGCTCCTCGCGCCCGGCATCGGTGCCCAGGGGGCCACGTCGGCCGATCTTCCCCGGGTCTTCGGGACGGCGGTGCGCAATGTCGTGCCGAACGTCAGCCGGGGAGTGCTACGCCACGGTCCCGACGCGGTCACGCTGCGTGATGCCGCGGAGCGCTTCGCGGAGGAGATCCGTCACACCGTGACCTCCTCCTGACGTCCTCCCGACCTCTTCCGGAGTCCTCCGATGAGTGCTCCGGGGGAGGCTTGAGTCTGAATACATCCTCAAATCCGGGGCAGTATGTCCTAAATGTCCCTTCAGATGAAGGCTGACCAGGACTTTTCCGCTGTTCTCGCTGACTCTGGCGGACTTGCCCGCTAGTCTCCGACGAGAGTGAACGGGCAAGCGTGTTGCTCGTAGCTCCCCAGGTGTGGGGCGACTAGGTTCCTCACCGGTCCGTATCCGACAGTTCGACATCCGAGGTGACGTAGGCGTGGCTCTTCCGCCCCTTACCCCTGAACAGCGCGCAGCCGCGCTCGAAAAGGCCGCCGCGGCTCGCCGGGAGCGGGCCGAGGTCAAGAATCGACTCAAGCACTCCGGCGCCTCCCTTCACGAGGTCATCAAGCAGGGCCAGGAGAACGACGTCATCGGCAAGATGAAGGTCTCCGCCCTCCTCGAGTCGCTCCCGGGCGTGGGCAAGGTCCGCGCCAAGCAGATCATGGAGCGACTCGGTATCTCCGAGAGCCGTCGTGTGCGCGGCCTCGGTTCCAACCAGATCGCCTCCTTGGAGCGCGAGTTCGGCAGCACCGGCTCCTGAACCGGTCCTTCCGGGGAAGCGAGTCCCGGGCACTCCGGGATTGCTGGATAATCGCTGCATGGCTGCAACACCCCGGGGGACGACCCCCGTACCCCCGGACGTACGTCCGCGGCTGACCGTGCTCTCCGGCCCCTCCGGGGTCGGCAAGAGCACGGTCGTCGCCCATATGCGCAAGGAACACCCCGAGGTCTGGCTCTCGGTGTCGGCGACGACCCGCAAGCCCCGCCCCGGTGAGAAGCACGGGGTCCACTATTTCTTCGTCACCGACGACGAGATGGACAAGCTGATCGCCAACGGCGAACTGCTGGAGTGGGCCGAGTTCGCCGGCAACCGCTACGGCACGCCGCGTGCGGCCGTGCAGGAGCGTCTGGAGAAGGGCGAGCCCGTCCTCCTCGAGATCGACCTCCAGGGCGCCCGTCTGGTCCGGGAGTCGATGCCCGAGGCCCGGCTGGTGTTCCTGGCTCCCCCCTCCTGGGAGGAGCTGGTGCGCAGACTCACCGGGCGGGGCACCGAACCGCCCGAGGTGATCGAGCGCCGGCTCCAGGCGGCGAAGACCGAACTGGCCGCCGAGCCGGAGTTCGATACGACCCTGGTCAACACCTCCGTCGAGGACGTGGCTCGCGAGCTGCTAGCCTTGGTGGACGTCGTGTGACCATCGCTGATCGATTCCGGGTCTCGCTGATCACCCCGACAGAATCTTTCCCATCCATCGGAAGGTAGAGCGTGTCCTCTTCCATCTCCGCGCCCGAGGGCATCATCAACCCGCCGATCGACGAGCTCCTCGAGGCCACCGACTCGAAGTACAGCCTCGTGATCTACGCGGCCAAGCGGGCCCGCCAGATCAACGCGTACTACTCGCAGCTCGGCGAGGGTCTCCTCGAGTACGTCGGTCCTCTCGTCGACACCCACGTCCACGAGAAGCCGCTCTCGATCTCCCTTCGCGAGATCAACGCGGGGCTGCTGACGTCCGAGGCCGTCGAGGGTCCGGCGCAGTAAGTACTATTTGCAGCTCGACGCTGACTTTTCCACAGGCCCGGCAGGCCGACTGCCGGGCCTGTGGTGTGTCATGGAGTCGTACGTTGTGCCGGTTGCCGAGGTCCGGGGAGAGACGTGGACAAGCCGAAGGTCGTTCTGGGGGTCAGCGGCGGCATCGCCGCGTACAAGGCCTGTGAGCTGCTGCGGCGGCTGACGGAGTCGGGTCATGACGTGCGCGTGGTACCCACCGCCTCCGCACTGCACTTCGTCGGCGCCGCCACCTGGTCCGCGCTCTCCGGGAACCCGGTCTCCACGCAGGTATGGGACGACGTGCAGGAGGTCCCGCACGTCCGCATCGGACAGCACGCCGACCTGGTCGTCGTCGCCCCCGCCACCGCCGACATGCTCGCCAAGGCGGCCCACGGCCTCGCCGACGACCTCCTGACCAACACGCTGCTCACCGCCCGCTGCCCGGTCGTCTTCGCCCCCGCCATGCACACGGAGATGTGGGAGCACCCGGCCACCCAGGAAAATGTGGCGACGCTGCGCCGCCGAGGCGCCCTCGTCATCGAACCGGCCGTGGGCCGTCTCACCGGAGTCGACACCGGCAAGGGCCGGCTGCCCGGCCCGGGCGAGATCTTCGAGGTCTGCCGCCGGGTGCTGGCCCGGGGCGTGACCGAGCCGGACCTGAAGGGCCGGCATGTCGTGGTCAGCGCCGGCGGCACCCGCGAGCCCCTGGACCCCGTCCGGTTCCTCGGCAACCGCTCGTCCGGCAAGCAGGGCTACGCCCTCGCCCGCACCGCGGCCGCCCGCGGCGCCCGCGTCACGCTGATCGCGGCCAACAGCGCCCTGCCCGACCCGGCCGGCGTGGACATCGTCCCCGTCGGCACCGCCGTGCAGCTGCGCGAGGCGGTGCTGAAGGCCTCCGCCGACGCGGACGCGGTGGTCATGGCGGCGGCGGTGGCGGACTTCCGCCCGGCGGTGTACGCGGCCGGGAAGATCAAGAAGAAGGACGACCAGGAACCCGAGCCGATCACCCTGGTGCGGAATCCGGACATCCTCGCGGAGATCTCCGCTGACCGCGTACGCCCGGGACAGGTGATCGTCGGCTTCGCGGCGGAGACCGACGACGTGCTCGCCAACGGCCGCGCGAAACTGAAGCGCAAGGGCTGTGATCTGCTGGTGGTGAACGAGGTCGGAGAGAGCAGGACCTTCGGCTCCGAGGAGAACGAGGCCGTCGTCCTCGGCACCGACGGCAGTGAGACCCCGGTGCCGCACGGCCCCAAGGAAGCCCTGGCCGAAACCGTCTGGGACCTGGTGGCCGAGCGACTTCGCTGATGTTTCGGTCCCCCTGCGCCCCCGTGAAACCCGCCGATCGGGGCGTGGCGCCTCTGGCCAACGCAGCACGGCATTGGGCAGAATGCCTGTGCCGCAGGTCACAGCGCTTCCGAGTGTCGAGACAGGGAGACCGTGGCCCAAGCGTGACCGATAAGCTGTTCCACGGACGGCGCCGGGTGCAGCCCCCGCCGTCCGCCAAATGATCAGCCAGCAGCCGCTGCAACCCCAGGGAGCGTTGTGTCCCGTCGCCTGTTCACCTCGGAGTCCGTGACCGAGGGTCACCCCGACAAGATCGCTGACCAGATCAGCGACACCATTCTCGACGCGCTGCTCCGCGAGGACCCGACCTCCCGGGTCGCCGTCGAAACCCTGATCACGACCGGCCTGGTGCACGTGGCCGGCGAGGTCACGACCAAGACGTACGCGGACATCGCGACGCTGGTCCGGAGCAAGATCCTCGAAATCGGCTACGACTCCTCGAAGAAGGGCTTCGACGGCGCCTCCTGCGGCGTCTCGGTGTCCATCGGCGCGCAGTCCCCGGACATCGCCCAGGGCGTGGACACGGCTTACGAGTCCCGTGTCGAGGGCGACGAGGACGAACTCGACAAGCAGGGCGCGGGCGACCAGGGCCTGATGTTCGGCTACGCGACGGACGAGACGCCGACGCTGATGCCGCTGCCGATCTTCCTGGCGCACCGCCTGTCGAAGCGCCTGTCCGACGTGCGCAAGAACGGCACCATCCCCTACCTGCGCCCGGACGGCAAGACGCAGGTCACCATCGAGTACGACGGCGACAAGGCGGTCCGCCTCGACACCGTCGTGGTCTCCTCGCAGCACGCCTCGGACATCGACCTGGACTCGCTCCTGGCTCCGGACATCAAGGAGTTCGTCGTCGACCCGGAGCTCAAGGCGCTGCTCGACGAGGGCATCAAGCTCGACACGGAGAACTACCGCCTCCTGGTCAACCCCACCGGCCGCTTCGAGATCGGCGGCCCGATGGGCGACGCCGGCCTGACCGGCCGCAAGATCATCATCGACACCTACGGCGGCATGGCCCGCCACGGCGGCGGCGCCTTCTCCGGCAAGGACCCGTCCAAGGTCGACCGCTCGGCGGCGTACGCGATGCGCTGGGTCGCCAAGAACGTGGTCGCCGCGGGTCTCGCCACCCGCTGCGAGGTCCAGGTGGCGTACGCCATCGGCAAGGCCGAGCCGGTCGGTCTGTTCGTCGAGACCTTCGGCACCGCCAAGGTCGACACGGAGAAGATCGAGAAGGCGATCGACGAGGTCTTCGACCTCCGTCCGGCCGCCATCATCCGCGACCTCGACCTGCTCCGCCCGATCTACTCCCAGACGGCGGCGTACGGTCACTTCGGCCGCGAGCTTCCCGAGTTCACCTGGGAGCGGACGGACCGCGTGGACGCGCTGCGCAAGGCCGTGGGGCTGTAAGTCCCCGCAGGACGGCGGGGCCGCGGCCCCGCCGCCGGCGAGGTACCTCGCGAGGCCCGGCACCCTTCGGGGCGCCGGGCCTCGTCGTGCGTCCGGGTGCGCGCGACGGGTACTCGGGCGCGGCCGGATGTCAGTGCCGTTTGGTAAGAATGCAAGCGTGAGCAGCGAGAACGAACAGGCGGGCGGCGGCGCGGAGGGTGCGCCGCCGGAGCAGCTCGCGCTCATCCGGGAGAGTGTGCGGCAGGCCAAGACGCCCCGGGCCAAGCCGCGGACCTGGCGGGGGGCCGCGCTCGCCAAGGACCTGCCCGTCGCGCGGGTACTCGTCGACAAGGGCGTGCTCCATCTCGACCGGTACTTCGACTACGCCGTGCCCGAGGAGCTGGACGAGCAGGCCCAGCCGGGCGTGCGGGTGCGGGTGCGGTTCGGGGCCGGGCGGCACCGGGTGCGGGACGGTCGGCGTGAGGGTGGCGGGCTGATCGACGGGTTCCTCGTCGAGCGGCTGCCCGAGTCCGACTACTCGGGGCCGCTGGCCGCCCTCGCCCAGGTCGTGTCGCCCGAGCGGGTGCTGAGCGAGGAACTGCTGGGCCTGGCCCGGGCGGTCGCCGACCGGTACGCGGGCAGCCTCGCCGATGTCCTCCAGCTCGCCGTGCCGCCGCGCAACGCCCGGGCGGAGCAGCGCCCCTCGCCCGCACCGCTGCCGTCGCCCCCGGCGCCCGAGGCGGGCTCCTGGCAGCGGTACGAGCGGGGAGCGGCCTTCCTGGAGTCGCTGGCCTCCGGCGGTGCGCCTCGGGCGGTGTGGAACGCGCTGCCCGGCCCGGAGTGGAGCGAGGAGCTGGCCCGGGCGGTCGCGGCGACGCTGGCCTCCGGTCGCGGGGCCCTCGCCGTCCTGCCCGACGGGCGGTCGGTCGCGCGGGTCGACGCCGCCCTGACCGCCCTGCTGGGGGAGGGGCGGCACGCGGTGCTCACCGCCGACGCGGGGCCCGAGAAGCGGTACGCGCAGTGGCTCGCGGTCCGGCGGGGCTCCGTACGGGCCGTGATCGGGACCCGGGCCGCGATGTTCGCGCCGGTCCAGGACCTCGGGCTCGTGGCCCTCTGGGACGACGGGGACGACAGCCACAGCGAGCAGCACGCCCCGCAGCCCCACGCACGCGAGGTGCTGCTGCTGCGGGCCGCCCAGGACAAGTGCGGCTTCCTGCTGGGCAGCTGGGGCTGCACGGTGGAGGCCGCGCAGCTCGTCGAAAGCGGGTGGGCGCGCCCGCTGGTCGCCGGGCGTGAGCAGGTGCGCGCCGCCGCTCCGCTCGTCCGCACCGTCGGGGACGGGGACCTCGCACGGGACGAAGCCGCCCGGGCCGCACGGCTGCCGACTCTCGCCTGGCAGGTCGTCAGGGACGGTCTGCGGCACGGTCCGGTGCTGGTGCAGGTGCCCCGGCGGGGATACGTGCCGCGCATGGCGTGCGCCAACTGCCGGGCGCCCGCGCGGTGCCGGCAGTGCGCCGGGCCGCTGGAGACGCGGGACGGCGGCGCGTTGTGCTGCGGGTGGTGCGGCCGTGAGGAGAGCGGCTGGCACTGCCCGGAGTGCGGTGCCTTCCGGCTGCGTGCCTCGGTGGTGGGCGCACGGCGGACCGCCGAGGAGCTCGGACGGGCCTTCCCCGCCGTTCCGGTGCGTACCTCGGGCCGTGAACACGTGCTCGACACGGTGCCGGGGGTGCCCGCGCTGGTGGTGAGTACGCCCGGGGCCGAGCCCGTCGCGGAGGGCGGGTACGCGGCGGCGCTGCTGCTGGACGGGTGGGCCATGCTCGGGCGGCCCGATCTGCGCGCCGGGGAGGACGCGCTGCGGCGGTGGATCGCGGCCGGGTCACTCGTCCGGCCGCAGCCGGCGGGCGGCACGGTGGTGGTCGTGGCCGAGCCGACCCTGCGGCCCGTCCAGGCCCTCGTACGGTGGGACCCCGTCGGTCACGCGGTGCGGGAACTCGCCGAGCGGGCCGAGCTGGGGTTTCCGCCGGTGTCGCGGATGGCGGCGGTGTCGGGGCCGGCGGAAGCGGTGGCCGAGTTCCTCCGTGCGGCAGAACTGCCGGCGGAGGCCGAGGTGCTGGGGCCGGTGCCGTTGCCCGTCCCCGTGGCGGGACGACCCCGTCGGGCGGGGGCGCCGCCGCCGGGGGAGCAGTGGGAGCGGGCGCTGATCCGGGTGCCGCCGGGGAAGGGCGCCGCGCTGGCCGCCGCACTGAAGGCCGCGCAGGCCGCGCGGATGGCTCGGGGGAGTGGGAGCGGAAATGGCGGCGGGAGCGGGGTCTGGGTGCGGATCGATCCGGCGGACATCGGGTGAGCCACTTCCAGGGTTCGGCGGGGTGGCTTTCGCGGGGCTCCGGGACGGCAGCGTCCGGATATGTCGCTGCCCTCCCGGAGGCGCTCCGGGAGGGCAGGGGCGCAGGGTGGTGGCTCAGCCGTTGCGCGGGCCGGGGAAAGCGGTCGGCCTGGCCTCGTCGCGGAGTGCCGGGCTGCCCGCCGTCGGCTGGGTGGGCATGGAGCGGGCCGCCGGGACCGTCGGGACCGTGGGGAGGCCGGTGTTCACACTGACCGTGCGGGAGCCCGACGGCTCCGGTGTGCGCTCCGCCTCGACCGCGGCCGGCTGGGGCGTGGCACGGCGTGCGCCGTAACGGCGGTGGACCGCCTGTTTGGTGACTCCGAGCGCGGAGCCCACCGCGTCCCACGAGAAGCCGAGTGAGCGGTCGAAGTCCACGGCCGCCGTCACCAGGGTCTCGACGCTGTCCCGCAGTTCCTGGGCGAGACGTACCGTCGGGGCGGGGGCACGTCCGTAGACGACGAAACCCGTGGAGGGGCCGGAGCGGCGCGGGCGGTAGACGTTGCCCAACTGGGCGGTGAGTGTGCGCAGTGCGTCCACCTGCCGGCGGACCCGCTCGATGTCCCGCACCAGCAAGTGCAGGCTGGCCCGAGCCTGGGCGTCGTGGGTTGCGTGGTCGGCCATGAACAAGCCTCTCGAACCGGCGTTGAAAGGGAATGGGCCGCGATCGCGGCCCGTTGTGGTCAACTCTGTCTTGACCAACGCGGATTCGCTCCGCGGGTCACGGTGTGGGGGCGCGGGGGCAGATGCGTGCGCCCGTTTGCGCGGGGCGTGCGCCTCGGCCTTCGGCCGTCGGCTCTGGTCTCCCATCCGCGCACCGCCCGTAACTCTCCGTCGAGTGGCCCGGCTCTCCCGTGGGGGATGAGCGCCGTCGGCGGCTTTCCGTTGCGGGCTCATAGACTTGCGTTGCCCGTCATCGACCCCGTCCGAGAGGCCCCCACCACCCCATGAAGCTCGTCTTCGCCGGTACACCCGAGGTCGCCGTTCCCGCTCTGGACGCTCTTCTCGCCTCCGGGCGGCACGAGGTGGCCGCTGTCGTCACGCGGCCCGACGCGCCGGCCGGGCGGGGGCGCAGGCTCGTCGCGTCCCCCGTCGCCGAGCGGGCGGAGGAGGCCGGGATCGAGGTCCTGAAGCCCGCGAAGCCGAAGGACCCCGAGTTTCTGGAGCGGCTGCGGGAGATCGGGCCGGACTGCTGTCCCGTCGTCGCCTACGGCGCCCTGCTGCCCCGTGTAGCCCTGGACGTCCCCGCACACGGCTGGGTCAATCTGCACTTCTCCCTGCTTCCGGCCTGGCGCGGTGCCGCGCCCGTGCAGCACGCCATCATGGCCGGGGACGAGATCACCGGGGCTTCCACGTTCCTGATCGAGGAGGGGCTCGACTCCGGGCCGGTCTACGGGACGGTCACCGAGGAGATCCGGTCCACCGACACCAGCGGGGACCTGCTGACCCGGCTGGCGTTCGCCGGTGCCGGGCTGCTCGCGGCGACCATGGACGGGATCGAGGACGGCACGCTGAAGGCCGTACCGCAGCCGGCCGAGGGGATCAGCCTGGCCCCGAAGGTCAACGTCGAGGACGCCCGCATCGACTGGAGCGCGCCCGCGCTGCGCGTCGACCGGATGGTGCGGGGCTGCACTCCGGCTCCCGGAGCTTGGACCACGTTCCGCGGTGAGCGGCTCAAGCTCATCCAGGTCACGCCCGTGCCGGACCGGACGGATCTCGCCCCGGGGCAGATCTCCGCCGGGAAGAACAACGTCTACGTCGGCACCGGCTCGTACGCCGTGGAGCTGGTCTGGGTGCAGGCCCAGGGCAAGAAGCCGATGCGGGCCGCGGACTGGGCCCGCGGGGTGCGGATCGCCGAGGGCGAGCGGCTCGGGGGCTGACACGGCGCCACGTCCGGGGCGGCGTAGGCTGGACGGCGCACTTCTTCTCACACCCGGAGCACCTTTTTCGTGAGCGACCAGCCCCGTCGGCCCCGTACGTCAGGCAAGCCCTACCGCCGGCCCAAGAAGGACCCCGTCCGCATCCTCGCCTTCGAGGCGCTGAGGGCCGTGGACGAGCGGGACGCCTACGCCAACCTCGTTCTGCCGCCGCTGTTGCGCAAGGCGCGGGAGAAGGAGGGACCCGAGACGTTCGACACCCGGGACGCCGCGCTCGCCACCGAGCTGGTGTACGGGACGCTGCGGCGGCAAGGGACCTACGACGCGGTCATCTCGGCCTGCGTGGACCGGCCGCTGCGGGAGGTCGACCCGCCGGTGCTGGATGTGCTGAGCCTCGGTGCGCACCAGCTGCTCGGGACGCGGATCCCGACGCACGCGGCCGTGTCCGCCACCGTCGAGCTGGCGCGGGTCGTGCTCGGCGACGGGCGGGCCAAGTTCGTCAACGCCGTGCTGCGGAAGGTCGCGCAGCACGATCTGGACGGCTGGCTGGAGCGGGTCGCCCCGCCCTACGACGAGGATCCCGAGGACCACCTCGCCGTCGTCCACTCGCATCCGCGGTGGGTCGTGTCGGCGCTGTGGGACTCCCTCGGCGGCGGTCGCGCCGGCATCGAGGACCTGCTGCGCGCCGACAACGAGCGGCCCGAGGTGACGCTGGTGGCGCGGCCCGGACGGGCCACCGCCGAGGAACTGCTCGAAGAGGACGCCGCCCTGCCGGGGCACTGGTCGCCGTATGCCGTGCGGTTGACCGAGGGCGGTGAGCCGGGCGCCGTCGCGGCCGTACGGGACGGACGCGCGGGCGTGCAGGACGAGGGCAGCCAGCTCGTGGCGCTCGCCCTCGCGGGCGCGCCGCTGGACGGGCCCGACCGGCGGTGGCTGGACGGGTGTGCGGGGCCCGGCGGCAAGGCCGCGCTGCTCGGCGCCCTCGCGGCCCAGCGGGGCGCGCTGCTCGTCGCCTCCGAGAAGCAGACCCACCGCGCCGGTCTCGTGGCCAAGGCGCTGGAGGGGAACCCCGGGCCGTACCAGGTGATCGCCGCGGACGGGACGCGTCCGGCGTGGCGGCCCGGCAGCTTCGACCGCGTGCTGGTCGACGTGCCGTGCACCGGGCTCGGTGCCCTGCGGCGCCGTCCCGAGGCACGCTGGCGGCGCCGGCCGGAGGACCTGGAGGGGTTCGCGCCGTTGCAGCGCGGCCTGCTGCGCACCGCCCTGGAGTCGGTGCGGGTCGGCGGTGTCGTCGGCTACGCGACCTGCTCGCCGCACCTCGCCGAGACCCGGGCCGTGGTCGCCGACGTCCTCAAGCAGCACCCGGACACCGAGCTCCTCGACGCCCGGCCGCTGCTGCCCGGCGTTCCGGACCTCGGTGAAGGGCCCGACGTGCAGCTGTGGCCGCATCTGCACGGGACCGACGCGATGTACCTGGCGCTCATTCGCCGGACCGGCTGACCCCCGCCCCGACGCGCTCCCGGGCCGCCGCACCGCCGTCCTCCCTGGCCAGCCGGTGCGGCCACCACACCTTCGGACCGACGTCCAGGAACAGAGACGTCACCAGGACCGAGCGCACGATGAACGTGTCTATGAGGACGCCGAGGGCGACCGCGAAGCCGATCTCGGCGAAGGCGACCATCGGGAGGGTGCCGAGGGCGGCGAAGGTGCCGGCGAGAACCAGGCCGGCGGAGGTGATGACCGCTCCGGTGGTGGCGAGCCCGGTGACCACGCCCGCTCTGGTGCCCTGGCGGCCCGCCTCCTCGCGGATGCGCGTGGTGAGGAAGATGTTGTAGTCGATGCCCAGGGCGACCAGGAAGACGAAGACGAACAGCGGGAAGTCGGTCGCCTCGCCCGCGTAGTCGAAGACGTACCGGAACGCGAGCGCGCTGATGCCGAGCGCCGCCGTGAACGACAGGATCACCGTCCCGATCAGCAGCAGCGGGGCGATCAGGGCGCGCAGCAGGCCGCACAGGATCAGCAGGACGACCACCAGCACCAGTGGGATGATCAGCATGTTGTCGTGCGTGGTCGCCTCGTCCATGTCGAGCAGGGCCGCCGTACCGCCGCCCACCTGGGCGTCGGCGTCCGGCACCGCGTGCACGGTGTCCCGCACCCGCTCCACCGTCTGCTTGGCGGCCTCGCTGTCCGCCGGGGCGGTCATGGTGGCCTCGAAGAGGACCTTGCCCTCGAAGGCCGGTTTCGTGCCGGGCGGCAGCCCGAGGGACTGCGGGACCACGCCCTGCGTCGCCGCCACCGCGCGGCCCACCTGCTCGGCCTGCGCCTGGTTGCTGATGATGACCAGGGGATCGCCGCTGCCCGCCGGGAAGTAGCGCGCCGAGACCTCCTGGCCGGTGATCGAGTCCGGTTTCCCGGTGAACGCGTCCGCGTTGCCGATGCCCTCCGCGCGCAGCTGGATCAGGCCCAGCGAACAGACCGCCAGGGCCAGTGCCGTGACGGCCCACGTCATGCGCGGGCGGCGGGCGATACGGCGGCCCATGCGCGCCCAGATGCCGCGCTCGGTCGGGTCGGGCGTGCCGTAGTGCGGGATCACCGGCCAGAAGATCCACCGGCCGAAGATCACCAGCAGCGCGGGGAAGAGGGTCATCATCGCCAGCAGGGCGACCGCGACCCCGATCGCGGCCACCGGGCCCAGGCCGCTGGTGGAGTTCATCTCGGCGGCCAGCAGCACCAGCATGCTCAGCACGACCGTCGCGCCGGAGGCGAGCACCGCGGGGCCCGCGCGGTGCAGCGCCAGGGCCATCGCCTCGTGCCGGTCCTCGTGCCGGCGCAGCTCCTCCCGGTAGCGGGCGACCAGCAACAGGGCGTAGTCCGTCCCCGCGCCGAAGACCAGCACCGTGAGGATGCCGGCGCTCTGGCCGTTGACCGTCAGGCCCGCGTGCTCGGCCAGCAGGTAGATCAGCGCCTGGGAGGCGAACAGCGCGCAGACCACCGAGACCAGGGGGACCAGCAGCAGGGTCAGGCTGCGGTAGGTGATGAGCAGCATGACGATGACGACGGTCATCGCCGCGAACAGCAGGGTCGAATCGATGCCCTCGAAGGCCTCAGCGAAGTCCGCCGACGTCCCGCCCGGGCCCGTGATGTGCACGGCCGGCCCGCCGCCGCCCTCGCCGACGTCGTCCCGGATGGAGTCGACGGCGGGCGAGATCCGCTCCCAGCCCTCCTCGTCCATCGTGATCGGCACGAAGACCTGCGCCGCCCGCGGATCGGTCTGCCGGTCGAAGACCGGTCCCCGGGTCTCCGCGCCCCGGATGCCGTGGTCACGCAGCTCCTTGAGCTGCCGCACGTCCTCGGCGATCTCCGCCCGGTCCTGGGCCGTCAGCCCGCCGTCCCGGGCGTAGATCACGATCGCCGGGATCTGCTCCGGCCGGAAGTCCTCGGAGATCTCCAGCACCTGCGTCGATTCCGCGGACCCCGGCAGCCAGGACGACGCGTCGTTGTCCTGCGCGTCGGTGAGCTTCATGGCGAACGGCGCGGCGACGAACAGCACCACCACCCACAGCACCAGCACCAGCCACTTGGCCCGCCGCCCGCAGACGAGGTGCCCGACGCCCTGTTTCATGGCAACCCCCTCTGTGACCCGGGACCGATGCCCACAACCCCCGGAGGGCATGGCAGTCTTAGGTCATGGCCGCGCAGATCAACCCCAGCATCCTGTCCGCCGATTTCGCCCGCCTCGCGGACGAGGCGAAGGCCGTGGAAGGAGCCGACTGGCTCCACGTCGACGTCATGGACAACCATTTCGTCCCGAACCTCACGCTCGGCGTGCCGGTCGTAGAGTCGCTCGCCCGTGCGACGGACACCCCGCTGGACTGCCATCTGATGATCGAGGCCCCCGATCGGTGGGCGCCCCAGTACGTCGAGGCGGGGGCCGGTTCCGTCACCTTCCACGTCGAGGCGGCCGCCGCCCCGGTCCGGCTCGCCCGGGAGATCCGTGCCAAGGGCGCCCGCGCCTCCATGGCGCTGAAGCCCGCGACCCCGATCGAGCCGTACGAGGACCTGCTCCCCGAGCTCGACATGCTGCTGATCATGACGGTCGAACCGGGCTTCGGGGGACAGGCCTTCCTCGACATCATGCTTCCGAAGATTCGCCGCACCCGCGAGTTGATCAGCAAGCACGGTCTGGAGCTCTGGCTCCAGGTCGACGGCGGAGTCTCCGCTTCCACGATCGAGCGGTGTGCGGACGCCGGAGCCGACGTCTTCGTGGCCGGATCGGCGGTCTACGGGGCAAACGACCCGGCAGAGGCGGTACGTGCACTACGCACGCAGGCGGAGGCGGCGACCGCCAAGGCCTCCTGGGCCTGCGACCACTGAGCCACAGCAAAGTGAACGGCTCTCATCAGGGCTGATCATCCGCGCCGGATCTGCAAGGATGAACGGCGAATCCAGAGTGTGAACAGCAGTGAGGAGATCGCCGTGTCGGGTATGTCGGCGGGCCGGTCAGCCATGCGGATGGGACCCGCTGAGCTGGTGCAGGCGGCGGCCATGGCCCGCCGCTTCTACCTCGAGGGGAAGTCCAAGATCCAGATCGCCGAGGAGTTCGGCGTCAGCCGCTTCAAGGTGGCCCGGGTCCTGGAGACCGCCCTCGAACGGGATCTCGTACGTATCGAGATCCGTGTGCCTGCGGAGCTGGACGCCGACCGCTCGGACGCGCTCCGCGCCCGCTACGGCCTCAGGCACGCTGTCGTGGTCGAGTCCCCGGCCGACGCCGAGGAGTCGCCCGACCCCGAGAACCTGGGAGAGGTGGCCGCCGACCTGCTCGGCGAACTGGTCAACGAAGGCGATGTGCTGGGCCTGGCCTGGGGCCGCTCCACCATCCACATGGCGGCGGCGCTCGACCGGCTGCCGCCGTGCACGGTGGTGCAGCTGACGGGCGTGTACGACGCCGGGACCGCCGAGCGCGGCTCGGTCGAGGCGGTACGCCGTGCCGCCCAGGTGTCCGGCGGTGACGCGCACCCCATCTACGCGCCGATGCTGCTGCCCGACGCGGCCACGGCCACGGCGCTGCGCAACCAGACCGGGATCGCCCGGGCCTTCGAGCACTTCGACAAGGTCACCGTCGCCTGCGTCTCCATCGGCTCCTGGGAGCCCGGCATCTCCACGGTGCACGACATGCTCAGCGACGAGGAGCGCGCGCACTACGCCTCCCTCGGTGTCGCCGCCGAGATGTCCGCGCACCTCTTCGACTCCGAAGGCCGAAGGGTCGGCCGCGACCTGGGCGAGCGGTGCATCACGGTCAAGGCCGACCAGCTCCGCCGTATCCCCGAGGTCGTCGCGATCGCCGGCGGACAGCGCAAGGGGCCCGCGATCGACGCGGTGCTGCGGTCCGGGCTCGTCACCAGCCTGGTGACGGACACCTCGGCCGCGGACTATCTGATGACGGCGGGCCCGGCACCGAAGTCAGCGCTCAACAGGACCGACCCGGACGGAGTCTGACGTATGGCCAGGGAGCCGCGGGAGGTGCCGGACGATCCGGCCGGCCGGATCGTGCTCGTGCTGGACCTGGAGGGGGTCACGGACAAGGCGGGTCTCATGGACCGCTGCGCCCGTGACCTCTCCCTGCCCGAGTGGTTCGGCCGCAACTGGGACGCCCTCGCCGACTGCCTGGCCGACCCCGGCCTGTGGCCCGAGGGAGCCGTTGAGCAGGGGCTGCTGGTCGTCGTCCGGGGCTGGCGGGGATACGCCGAGAAGCGGCCCGAGGAGTGGCAGGTCGCGGAGGAGATCTTCGCCGAGGCGACGGACCGGGGCCCGGGTCTCTTCGTGACCCTGGGGCTTGGAGCATCCTCCTAAGGCGCCCCTGACCAGCCTGGATGATCCGCTGGGGGACGTGCGCACATCCGGCATGGGACAATGAAGTACGTGCTCTTTCCCCCTGGCCGGCCGGTCGGGGGGTCACCTCTGATCGACTGGGATGTGCAGCACGTGCGTTTCCTCAATGACATCCAGCCCGGGTACGACCTGACGTACGACGACGTCTTCATGGTGCCGAGCCGCTCCTCGGTGGGCTCGCGGCAGGCCGTCGACCTCAGCTCCCCGGACGGCACGGGCACCACCATCCCGCTCGTCGTCGCCAACATGACCGCCATCGCCGGGCGGCGCATGGCCGAGACCGTGGCCCGCCGCGGCGGCCTCGTCGTCATACCGCAGGACATCCCGATCGACGTGGTCACCGACGTCGTCTCGTGGGTGAAGAGCCGGCACCTGGTCCTGGACACCCCGATCATGCTGGTGCCCCACCAGACCGTCGCGGACGCGCTGTCCCTGCTGCCCAAGCGCGCGCACAACGCCGGGGTCGTCGTCGACGACAACCACCGGCCGGTCGGCGTGGTCACCGAATCCGACCTGTCCGGCGTGGACCGCTTCACGCAGCTGGCCGAGGTCATGTCCCGGGACCTGCTGCTCATCGACGCGGACATGGACCCGGGCGAGGCCTTCGACACCCTCGACCACGCCAACCGCCGCTACGCCCCCGCGGTCAACAAGGACGGCACACTCGCCGGCATCCTCACCCGCAAGGGCGCCCTGCGCGCCACGCTCTACTCGCCGGCCACGGACGCGCGGGGGCGGCTGCGCATCGCCGCCGCCGTCGGCATCAACGGCGACGTCGCGGGCAAGGCCAAGCAGCTGCTGGACGCGGGCGTCGACACGCTCGTCATCGACACCGCGCACGGCCACCAGGAATCGATGATCAGCGCACTGAAGCTGGTGCGCGACCTCGACCCGCAGGTGCCGATCGTCGCGGGCAACGTCGTGGCCGCCGCGGGCGTGCGCGACCTGATCGAAGCGGGCGCGGACATCGTCAAGGTCGGTGTCGGACCCGGCGCCATGTGCACCACGCGCATGATGACCGGCGTCGGCCGGCCGCAGTTCTCCGCTGTCCTGGAGTGCGCCGCCGAGGCGAAGAAGTACGGCAAGCACGTGTGGGCCGACGGCGGCATCCGCCACCCGCGCGACGTGGCCATGGCGCTCGCCGCCGGCGCGTCCAACGTGATGGTCGGCTCCTGGTTCGCGGGCACCTACGAGTCCCCGGGCGACCTCCAGCACGACGCCCAGGGGCGTGCCTACAAGGAGTCCTTCGGCATGGCCTCCGCCCGGGCCGTGCGCAACCGCACGTCCGAGGAGTCGGCGTACGACCGGGCCCGCAAGGCGCTGTTCGAGGAAGGCATCTCCACCTCCCGCATGTTCCTCGACCCGGCCCGCCCCGGCGTCGAGGACCTGATCGACTCGATCATCGCCGGCGTCCGCTCCTCCTGCACGTACGCCGGTGCGGGCTCCCTGGAGGAGTTCGCCGAGAAGGCCATCGTCGGCATCCAGAGCGCCGCCGGCTACGCCGAGGGCAAGCCGCTGCACGCCAGCTGGAACTGACAGTCCCCACGCCTCGTCCCAGGCCCCCGATGAAAAATCGGGGGCCTCGTGCGTACGGGCGCCCTACCGTCGTACGCCATGGAGATCACAGTCTGCCGGGCCGCCGATGTGGCGCTGCTCGACCAGTACATCGGCTCCCCGGGAGCCACCTCCTTCCACGCGCGCCGCTTCGAGCGCCAGGAGCGGGGGCAGAGCACGTATCTCGTCGCCTGGCTCGACGGATGGCCCGTGGGGCACGCGGAGCTGCGCTGGGGCGGCTGCGACGACGCGACGGTACGGGCGGCACGGCCCGGCTGCCCGGAGATCAACGCGCTTTCCGTGTGGCCCGAGACGCTGCGCTCGCGCGGCATCGGCAGCGCCCTGGTCCGGGCAGCCGAGGAGCGCGCCCGGGAGCGGGGCCGCACGGCCATCGGCCTCGGCGTCGCCGACGACAACCCGCGGGCCGCGGCCCTCTACGCCCGGCTCGGCTACCGGCCCCTCGCCCCCTACGTCGGCCGCTGGTCCTACGAGGACCACGACGGCGTCACGCACGAGTGTGTCGAGGAGCTCACGTTTCTGGTGAAAGAGCTGGTCCGGACAAGTCCTGTGCAACGGACGAACGCAGCCGTGCAACGAACCTCCGGCCAGTCACGAGGAACGCAATGATCTTGCGGGCACGCGCAAGGTTGCTGCATTACACGGGCAACGTCCCTGCTCGTAGGCTGTCGCCTCGTACGTGGCGTGGCGGGGACCCCGCTCGGTGGGTCCCGGCTGTCGGGCGGGGCGCTGCCGTCCCTGCCACCCCAGACCGGCAGTGACGAAGGAGTCAGCGCGTGCTCGACCAAGGCGCACCCCCGCACAGCAGTAGTCAGACCGCCCCGCCGTCCCCCGGTCCCGGTGCGCGCCTCATGCGTCGCAAGCCGGTGGAGAACCTGGTCGCGGAGGGTGGCCAGGGCGAGGGAGGCTCGCTGCGGCGCACCCTCGGGCTGTGGCAGCTCACCATGATCAGCATCGGTGCCACCCTCGGCACCGGCATCTTCGTCGTGCTCGGGGAGGCCGTCCCCAAGGCGGGCCCGGCCGTCACGCTCTCCTTCGTCATAGCCGGCCTGACCGCCCTGTTCTCGGCCCTGTCCTACGCCGAGCTGGCGGGCACCATCCCGGTCTCCGGCTCCTCCTACTCGTATGCGTACGCAACGATGGGCGAGCTGATCGCCTGGATCTGCGGCTGGTGCCTGGTCCTGGAGTACGGCGTGTCGGTCGCCGCCGTCGCCGTCGGCTGGGGCGAGTACCTCAACGAACTGCTCGACGGGACCGTCGGCGTCACCATCCCGGCCGCCCTGTCCGCACCGCCCGGCGACGGCGGCGGCGTGTTCAACCTGCCCGCGCTGATCGTCGTCCTGCTCGCGATGGCGTTCCTGCTGGGCGGCGCCCGCGAGTCCGCCCGCGCCAACACGGTCATGGTCATCGTGAAGATCGCCGCGCTGGTGATGTTCTGCGCCATCGGCGTCCAGGGCTTCCGCTCCGGCAACTACGAGAACTTCATGCCGCTCGGCATGGCCGGTGTCAGCGCCGCCGGTGCCACGCTGTTCTTCTCCTACATCGGCTTCGACGCCGCCTCCACCGCCGGCGAGGAGGCGAAGAACGCCCAGCGCGACCTGCCGCGGGCGATCATGCTGTCACTGGTCATCGTCACGGCGCTGTACGTCCTCGTCGCCGCCGTCGCGGTCGGCGCCAAGCCCTGGGAGAACTTCACCGACTCCGAGGCCGCCCTCGCCCAGATCATGCGCGAGGTCACCGGGCAGACGTTCTGGGGCACGCTGCTTGCCTTCTGCGCCGTCATCGCCATCGCGAGCGTGGTGCTGACCGTGCTCTACGGCCAGACCCGCATCCTCTTCGCCATGTCCCGTGACGGCCTCGTGCCGAAGGTGTTCGCCAAGGTCCACCCGAAGACCGGCACGCCCCGCGCCAACACCCTCATCGTCTCCCTGTTCTGCGGTGTCCTGGCCGCCGCGATCCCGCTCGGGGAGCTCGCCAACGCCACCAGCATCGGCACCCTGTTCGCCTTCGCGCTGGTCAACGTGGCCGTCGTGGTGTTGCGCCGGACCCGGCCGGACATGCCCCGCACCTTCCGGGTGCCGCTCTCCCCGGTCCTGCCCGCGCTGGGCTTCGCCTTCTGCGTCTGGATGATGGGCAGCCTGCCGACCGTGACCTGGGTCGTCTTCGGTGTCTGGATGGCCGCCGGGCTCGTGTTCTACTTCGTGTACGGCTATCGCCGTTCCCGACTCGCACCATCCGAAAAGTGACCGACCCACTGTGCTGAACGATCTCGACGAACGCATCGTGCACGCCCTCGCCGAGGACGCCCGCCGCTCCTACGCCGACATCGGCCACATCGTCGGCCTGTCCGCGCCCGCCGTGAAACGGCGCGTCGACCGGCTGCGCGCCACCGGTGCCATCACCGGCTTCACCGTACGGGTGGACCCGGGTGCCCTCGGCTGGCAGACCGAGGGGTTCGTCGAGATCTACTGCCGGGGCAACACCTCCCCGGAGACCATCCAGCGGGGCCTGGAGCGCTACCAGGAGGTCGTGGCCGCGTCCACCGTCACCGGGGACGCGGACGCGATCGTCCAGGTCTTCGCCTCCGACATGCGGCACTTCGAACGGGTCCTGGAGCGGATCGCCGGAGAGCCGTTCGTCGAGCGGACCAAGTCCGTGCTCGTACTGTCGCCGCTGCTGCGGCGCTTCTCGTCGGGATCGCCGACCTAGGGCGTGTCCGCAAAGTCCCGCCTGCCCCGCGACGCCCGGCACGCCCTCTCGCCGCACCGGGCGAACACCCACGTACAACCAGTACGCGGGCGTCCGCCCGGCACTCCCCCAGCCTTCGGCCGGGGGGACCCCCAGAGCACGCACCGGACGCCGCGAGGCCCGCCCTCCGGGCGGACGACGGGACTTTGCGGACACCCCCTAGAGGGTGCCGGCTGCGTCGCCGACTCTGCGCACCGCCGTCAGCAGGCGCTGAACGCCGAGCGCATGTCCGCCCGTGGTCATGAGGAGACGACCGTAGAGGGCGCCGGCCGGGCCGGGGAACCTCGCCCGGGTCTCGGCGCGCAGCCGGGTGCGTCCCGGGCCGGCCTCGTCCAGGTGGAAGAGCAGGGCGTACGTCGAGAAGTGATGACGCCCGATCAGGACGAGCTCCGCTCCGGGAACCGCGGAAGCCACCCGGAAACCGGGAATCGTCGAGCCCTCCTCCAAGGGACGGGGCCCGGAGGCCGTGCGGTCGGCGCAGCCGACCAGGCGCGCGTATGCGACCGCTCGGCCACCCCCGAAGGAGCGGTCCAGAACCTCACCGAGCGCGCCCCACACGACCTCGGCGTCCGCGTCGACGACCGTCGTGTGCTCGTCGACGTACGGCAGGGAGAGCAGTGCGGCGGCGCCCATGAAGACCCCCTTCGTCGGCCGGTCGGGTCCGGCCTGCCCAGCCAGTCTCGCGCGGCCGTCCGTGCGGGGGCCTCCTGCGGCGTGCGGACATCCATCGCCGCTCGGCGGAGACGGGCGGCGCCCGCCCTCCTCCCGGCGGAGGACGCCCCCGAGCGCATTCTCGCTGTGCTCCGGGCCCCGGCCCGCCTACCATCGGTGTCATGACCTGGCGACATTGATCCACCAGCCGCGCCTCCCGAGGACCGCCTCGGACGCCGTACCCCCGGCATCCGATCCGTCCCTGCGGGAAGGCCTCATGACAATCTCACCTGCACGCGTGCCCGCCACCGGTGTACGGCGGCTGACGACCACGCTGTACGGCTACGCGTTCCTCGACGACTTCGTCCTGCTCTACCCGGTGTACGCGCTGCTGTTCGCCGACACCGGCATGTCGCTCTGGCAGATCTCCTCCCTGTTCGCCCTGTGGTCGATCACCTCGGTGGTGCTGGAAGTGCCCTCCGGTGCCTGGGCCGACGCCATGTCGCGCCGCAGGCTGCTGTGGATCGGCCCGCTGCTCACCGCCGCAGGCTTCGCGCTGTGGGTGATCGTGCCGTCGTACTGGGCCTTCGCGGCCGGCTTCGTCCTGTGGGGCGCGGGCGGGGCGCTCGGCTCCGGTGCGCTGGAGGCGCTGGTGTACGACGAGCTGGACCGGCTCGGCGCCGCCGGCCGGTACGCGCGGGTCATGGGCCGGGCCCGGGCCGCGCGGCTGGTGGGCACCGTGGCCTCCCTCGGCCTCGCGGGGCCCGTCTTCGCCCAGGGCGGTTACGCCGCGGTCGGTGCCGCGAGCTTCCTGGCCTGTGTGCTGACCGCCGTCACCGCGACCCGGTTCCCCGAGCACCGGGCGCGGCCGGACGACGCAGGCGACAGCTGGGCGACGACCCTGCGGACCGGGCTCGCCGAGGTCCGCCGGGACCGTGCGGTGCGCGGCGCCCTGCTGCTGATCCCGGCCGTGGCCGCGGTGTGGGGCGCGCTCGACGAGTACACCCCGCTGCTCGTCCGGGACATCGGCGTCGCGGAGGCGACGGTGCCCTACCTGATCATGCTGATCTGGGCGGGCGTCACCGTCGGCAGCCTCCTGACCGGGCCGGCCGAACGCCTCGGCCCGGCCGGCCTCGCCACGCTGCTCGCGGGCGCCGCACTCGCCCTGGCCGTGGGAGCCGCGGCCCGCTCACTGGCCGGCATCGCTCTCGTGAGCCTCGCCTTCGCCGGATTCCAGCTGGCGGAGGTGCTGGCCGACGCCCGCCTCCAGCACCGTATCGACGAGTCCCGCCGGGCCACGCTCACCTCCGTGGCGAGCCTGGGCACCGAGCTGGCGACGGTCGCCACGTTCGGCGTGTACGCGCTGCTCGGCACGGACATGGCGCACAGCACCGTCTTCGCCGTGCTGGCGATCCCCTATCTGGTGACAGCGCTGGCGCTGGCTAGAGCTCGGGCTGCCAGGGCACGACCGTGAAGTCGCCCGTCCCCTTCTTGACCTTCTCGAAGGGGGCGGAGCCCACGCACTTGGGCAGGTCCTTCGTCTCGACGGGGCTGCCCGTGGACGCCCAGCTGTAGCCGAGGCGGTCGTGCCGGCCGGCGTCGTGGACGGTGATGCCGACCCGCTTGCCCTCGGCGCCCGGCAGGTCGGAGTCGGTGATCACACCGGAGACGACGGCCACCTTCCCGCCGGTCAACAGGCAGTCGACCTTGGCCTTCGCCCGGGCGCCCTCGCCGTTCAGGTAGTGGCTGAACTCGAAGGTGCCGGTGGCCTTCATCGGGTCGGCCTTGTCCTTCGCGGCCAGGTGGGCGTCGAAGGAGAAGGTGATGTCGTCCCCGGCCGACCGGTACAGCTTGGCCTTGCCGGTGAGGGCGGCGGCCTCACGCTTGCTCTCGCCGGGGGCGGACATTCCGGCGGGAACGGTTTCACGCTTGCTCTCGTCGGATGCGGAGGCTCCGGCGGAGCCGGCCGCGGCGGCGAGGGTGAGCAGCAGCGCGGAGCCGAGTAAGGCGGTCCTCGTACGGCGGTTCATGGCGGTCCTTTCCGCAGGTGACGCACGTCAACTGGACGCTCACCACTGTCCCGGCGCAGCTCCCGCACCACATCGCACCGGGGACGGGACCCCGTCTCCGCCGCCCGGCGGGGAAACCCGCCCGGGCCTGCGCCTACGGGTGGACCGGACGTACGACCGGAGGTGCCGCAACGAATCGCCGCGGATCCGGGGGCGAACGCAATGATCCGCTCACGGACGCGCAACGGCTGCTCCTTGTCCGGCCGGAGCCGCCGACCGTACCGTCTATCAGGCCCCCCGAAACCCCCGCGTACCGGTGAGGAACACGCATGCGCACCGCCCTGCTCCAGAGCTCCGGCCGACCCGGCTCCACCGTCGAGAACCTCAAGGTCCTCGACGAGGCCGCGGGCCGGGCCGCCGCCGCGGGCGCCGGGCTGCTGGTCGCGCCGGAGATGTTCCTGACCGGGTACGCGATCGGCGACGACATCGCCCGGCTCGCCGAGCCCGCCGACGGCGACTGCGCGGACACCATCGCCGAGACCGCGACCAGGCACGGACTGGCGATCGCCTACGGCTACCCCGAGCGGGCCGGCGACGCCGTGTTCAACTCCGCCCAGCTGATCTCCGCCGACGGCACCCGTCTCGCCAACTACCGCAAGACGCACCTCTTCGGCTGCTTCGAGCGCGATCACTTCACGGCCGGGGACCAGCCGGTCGTCCAGGCGGAGCTCGACGGTCTGCGCGTCGGGCTCCTGATCTGCTACGACGTCGAGTTCCCGGAGAACGTCCGCGCCCACGCCCTCGCCGGCACCGACCTGCTGGTCGTCCCGACCGCGCAGATGCACCCGTTCCAGTTCGTCGCCGAGTCGATGATCCCGGTGCGGGCCTTCGAGAACCAGATGTACGTCGCGTACGTCAACCGGGTCGGCCGGGAGGGCGAGTTCGAGTTCGTGGGGCTGTCCACGCTCGCCGGGCCCGACGGGGTCGCCCGTACCCGGGCCGGGCGCGCCGAGGAACTCGTCCTCGCCGACGCCGACCCCGCCTTCCTCGCCGCGTCCCGCGAGGCCAATCCGTATCTGCGGGACCGGCGCCCGGGCCTCTACGGGCCGCTCGTCTGATCTCCCCCCGCACCTGCCTGTTTCTTCTGCAAGGAGTCCGTACCCCATGACGTCCACCGTGCCCAACGCCGTCGAGCACGCAGACGCGCAGCAGCCGCCGATCACCATGTTCGGCCCGGACTTCCCGTACGCCTACGACGACTTCCTCGCCCACCCGGCGGGCCTCGGGCAGATACCCGCGACCGAGCACGGCACGGAGGTCGCGGTCATCGGCGGCGGCCTGTCCGGCATCGTCGCCGCGTACGAGCTGATGAAGATGGGCCTCAAGCCGGTCGTGTACGAGGCCGACCGGATCGGCGGCCGGCTGCGGACGGTGGGCTTCGAGGGGTGCGACGACTCCCTCACCGCCGAGATGGGCGCGATGCGCTTCCCGCCGTCCTCCACCGCCCTCCAGCACTACATCGACCTGGCCGGCCTTCAGACGCGGCCCTTCCCCAACCCCCTGGCGGAGACGACCCCGTCGACCGTCGTCGACCTCAAGGGCGAGTCGCACTACGCCGAGACGGTCGCCGACCTGCCCCAGGTCTACCGGGACGTCGCCGAGGCCTGGAACCGCTGCCTGGAGGAGGGCGCCGACTTCTCCGACATGAACCGCGCCCTGCGCGAGCGGGACGTGCCGCGCATCCGCGAGATCTGGTCCCGGCTCGTCGAGAAGCTCGACAACCAGACCTTCTACGGCTTCCTGTGCGACTCCGAGGCGTTCAAGTCCTTCCGGCACCGCGAGATCTTCGGCCAGGTCGGCTTCGGCACGGGCGGCTGGGACACCGACTTCCCGAACTCCATCCTGGAGATCCTCCGCGTCGTCTACACGGAGGCCGACGACCACCACCGCGGCATCGTCGGCGGCTCCCAGCAACTGCCGCTCCGCCTCTGGGAGCGCGAGCCGGAGAAGATCGTCCACTGGGCCTACGGGACCTCGCTCGCGAGCCTCCACGACAACCGTCAGCCCCGCCCGGCCGTCACCCGACTGCACCGCACCGCCGGCAACCGCATCACGGTGACCGACGCCCACGGCGACATCCGCACCTACCCGGCGGCGATCTTCACCGCACAGTCCTGGATGCTGCTGTCGAAGATCGACTGCGACGACTCGCTCTTCCCGATCGACCACTGGACGGCCATCGAGCGCACCCACTACATGGAGAGCTCCAAGCTCTTCGTGCCGGTCGACCGGCCGTTCTGGCTGGACAAGGACGAGGAGACCGGGCGGGACGTCATGTCGATGACGCTCACCGACCGCATGACGCGCGGGACCTACCTGCTCGACAACGGCCCGGACCAGCCCGCCGTCATTTGCCTCTCCTACACCTGGTGCGACGACAGCCTCAAGTGGCTGCCGCTGTCCGCGAACGAGCGGATGGAGGTCATGCTGAAGTCGCTCGGCGAGATCTATCCCAAGGTCGACATCCGCAAGCACATCATCGGCAACCCGGTGACCGTCTCCTGGGAGAACGAGCCCTACTTCATGGGCGCGTTCAAGGCCAACCTGCCCGGCCACTACCGCTACCAGCGGCGCCTGTTCACGCACTTCATGCAGGACCGGCTGCCCGAGGACAAGCGCGGCATCTTCCTGGCCGGCGACGACATCTCCTGGACGGCCGGCTGGGCCGAGGGCGCCGTCCAGACCGCCCTCAACGCGGTCTGGGGCGTCATGCACCACTTCGGCGGCACGACCGACCCGGCGAACCCGGGGCCCGGCGACGTCTACGACGAGATCGCACCCGTCGAACTGCCGGAGGACTGAGGGCCCCTGGAGCGTGTCCATAAAGTCCGGACACGCCCACCTAGGGCCTGTCGTTTGGATCAGGTCGCAGACGCGGGGCCTGGTGCGCGCATCTGCGGCGTTGTCGTCAGTCGCCAACTCCCCCACGCTCGGCTTCGCTCGCGCGGGCGGTGCCCCCATCGCGTTGACTCCCTCCTCCGCCTTGCAGCCGCACGCACCAGGCCCCGCTCACC
>NZ_JARVKU010000030.1:0-90774 GCF_029813805.1 Streptomyces sp. DH10 | reverse complement strand
CCGCCCGGAGGGCGGGCCTCGCGGCGTCCGGTGCGTGCTCTGGGGGTCCCCCCGGCCGAAGGCTGGGGGAGTGCCGGGCGGACACCCGCGTACTGGTTGTACGTGGGTGTTCGCCCGGTGCGGCGAGGGCGTGCCGGGCGTCGCGGGGCAGGCGGGACTTTGCGGACACGCCCTAGCCGAACGTTGCCCGCTCCAGCCAGAACTCCAGCAGTTCCCGCTCCCCCAGTACCTCCAACTCCGGGGCGTCCAGCGGCAGCCGGCTGTAGAACGCGAGCAGGACGGAGGTGAGCGGACCGCGCAGGGCGACGGTGGCCTTCTTGTGGCCGCGGCGCCAGGCGACACCGTCCTCGGTGAGCTCGATGAGCCACTCGGCGTTCAGGTTCGGCCCGGTGCCGGTGGCGTGCAGGTGGATGCTGCGGCCCGGGCCGCGCAGTTCCCGCGCCGCGCCGTGCGGTGCCGTCCGCTGAATGAACTCGACGATCTGGAGCCACTCGTCGATCGCGTCGGCGGCCACGTCGGGCGCGACCTCGTAGGGCAGTCCGGCGGCGAGCGTGGCGTCCGCGCGGTGCACGGTGATCTCGTGCGTCATCCGGCGGGCCCAGAACCCGGAGTTGAGGATCCCCGCCCAGCTCCACACCTTCGTGTCCGGCCCGGCCTCCCGCAACGCCGCGACGACCTGCTCGCCGCCCTCCGCCAGCCATGCGTCCAGGACGGCGGCGTCACCCCGTATCCCGGGTCCGGCGAGGCCCGGCACCCGCTCCTCGGGCACCTCCTCCTGGGCCCGGGTCCGCACGATGAACTCCACCCAGCGCAGAGCCCCGCCCATATGCCGGACCAGGTCCTCCAGCGACCAGTCCGGGCAGGTCGGCACGGTGCCGGACAGATCCGCGCCGGACGTGACCACGGACCTCAACAGAGCCACCTGGTGGGCGATTTCGTCGCAGTAGCGGTCGTGTGCGAGTAGCGTCATGCCCCGCACCTTAGGCGGCAGCCGATCAGTCGAGCACCACGATTTCTCCCGCGTCGAACTCCACCCCGACCTCGTCCCCGGTCTCCGGCGCCGCCCGCAGCGCGCACGCCGCCTCCAGTCGCGGGGCGTCCTCCGGCTGGAGGTGGACGGCGACATGGGTGCCCTTGAAGGTGCGCGCGGTCACCGTGCAGCGCAGGCCCGTGCCGGCGGGCACCAGCCGCACACCGGCGGGCCGCACGAGCAGGGTCCGCGTGCCCTGCGGGGCATCCTCCGGCACCGGCACCTTGCCCCACGGCGTGTCCGCGGCCTCCGCCCCGACCGTCGCCTCGACGACGTTCTCGAAGCCGAGGAAGCGGGCCACGAACGCGTCGGCCGGCCGCTGCCACACCTCAAGAGGCGTACCGGACTGGGCGATCCGCCCGTCCCGCATCACCACGACCCGGTCGGCCAGCGCGAAGGCCTCCCCCTGGTCGTGCGTCACGGCGAGCACGGTCGTGCCCAACAGGCCGAACAGCTCCTTCAGTTCGACGACCAGCCGCTCCCTGAGCGACCGGTCGAGCTGCCCCAGCGGCTCGTCCAGCATCAGCAACCGGGGGCTCGGCGCCAGGGCCCGGGCCAGCGCCACCCGCTGCTGCTCCCCGCCGGACAGCGCCGCGACGGCCCGGCGGGATGCGCCCGGCAGGCCGACCAGATCCAGCAACTCCTGTACACGATCGGCCTGTTGCCGCTTCGACGCCCCGTGCATACGCAGCCCGAAGGCGACGTTGCCGCCCACGTCCCGCTGCGGGAACAGCTGGTGGTCCTGGAACATCAGCCCGACTCCGCGCCGGTGCGCGGGCACGCCGGCCTGGTCGCGCCCGTCGAGCACGACCCGCCCGGAATCGAGCGGCTGAAGCCCCGCCACGACCCGCAGCAGCGTCGACTTGCCGCTGCCGCTGGGCCCGAGCACACACACGACCTCGTGCTCGGCGACCTCCAGATCGACGGCGTCCAGCACGGCACGCCCGCCGAAGCGGACCGTCGCACCCTCCAGGGCCAGCAGCATCAGAACTCCCCGCTCCGGTCGGTGCGAAGCCTCTCCAGTACCAGCAGGGCCACGGCACACACCACCATCAGAATCGTCGAAAGGGCCATCGCCTGGCCGTAGTTGAGCTCCCCCGGCCGCCCCAGCAGCCGCGCCACGGCCACCGGGAGCGTCGGGTTGTCGGGACGCGCGATGAACACCGTCGCCCCGAACTCTCCGAGCGACACCGCGAAGGCGAACCCCGCCGCGATCAGCAGCGCCCGGCGCACCATCGGCAGATCCACCTCACGCCACACCCGCCAGGGTGAGGCCCCCAGCACCGAGGCCGCCTCCCGCAGCCGCACGTCCACCGCCCGCAGCACGGGCAGCATCGTCCGCACGACGAATGGCACACCGACCAGCGCCTGCGCGAGCGGCACCAGGATCCACGACGACCTCAGATCCAGCGGCGGCTCGTCCAGGGCGATCAGGAACCCGAAGCCCACGGTCACCGCCGACACCCCGAGCGGCAGCATCAGCAGCGCGTCGAAGCCCCGCACGAACCGCCCGGCGTCCCGGCGGGTGAGCGCGACGGAGGCGAGCCCCCCGATCAGCACGGCGATGAGCGTGGCGGCGACGGCGTACGACAGGGAATTGCCGATCGCCTCGATCGGCGCCACCAGGAACACCCCGCCGTCGTCCCTGGTCAGGGCCCGGTAGTAGCCGAAGCCGGGCGGGTCCAGGGACCGCTCCACGAGCACCGCGAGCGGCAGCAGGAGCAGCACGACGACGGTGACGAGCACCCCGCCCAGCAGCGCCCACTGCCCGGTGCCGCGCGGCCGGCGCGCGGTCACGGACGGGTCCACCAGACGCAGAGCGGTCTCCCGCCGCCGTACGGTCCAGGCGTGCAGGGCGAGGATCGCGCCCACCGCGACGAACTGGATCAGCGTCAGCACGGCCGCCGTGGACAGGTCGAAGATCTCCGACGTCTGCCGGTAGATCTCCACCTCCAGGGTCGAGAAGGTGGGCCCGCCGAGGATCTGGACGACACCGAAGGAGGTGAAGGTGAACAGGAAGACCATGAGCGCGGCGGCGGCCACGGCGGGCGCGAGCGCCGGCAGCGTGACCTGCCGCCAGGCCCTCAGCGGCGACGCCCCGAGCATCCGCGCGGCCTCCTCCTGCCGCGGGTCGAGCTGCGCCCAGAGCCCGCCGACGGTCCGCACGACGACCGCGTAGTTGAAGAAGACGTGTGCGAGCAGGATCGCCCACACGGTGGTGTCCAGCCGCACGCCCCACAGCTCGTCCAACAGCCCGCCCCGCCCGACCAGCGCCAGGAAGGCCGTTCCGACGACGACCGTCGGCAGCACGAACGGCACGGTCACGGCGGCCCGCAGGACCTGCTTGCCCGGGAAGTCGAAGCGCGCGAAGACGTACGCGCCGGGCAGCGCGATCAGCAGGGTGAGTACCGTCGAGACGATCGCCTGCCAGGTGGTGAACCACAGGACGTGCCGGACGTCGGACTGCGCCAGCACCTCCCCGATCCGCCCGAACTGCCAGACCCCGTCGACCTCCAGACCGCGCGCGACGATCGCGGCGACGGGGTAGGCGAAGAAGACCGCGAAGAACGCGACGGGCACGGCGATGAGCCCGAGCCGCGCCGCGCTCCCGCGCCGGTCCCTGCGGACGGCTGCTCCGGTCGGCCCCGTTACTTCAGTACGAGCGAAGTCCACGACTTGACCCACTGGTCACGGCGGTCGGCGATCTTCGCCGGGTCCATGGTCTCCGGGTCCTTCACCTGCGGCCCGTACTTCACGAACTCCGGCGGCACCTGGGCGCCCTCGCGCACCGGGTACACGTACATGTTGAGCGGCATGTCCTCCTGGAACCGCTCGCTGATCAAGAAGTCGAGGAACGCCTTGCCACCCTTGGTGTTCTTGGCGTTGCTCAGCAGCCCGGCGTACTCGACCTGCCGGAAGCAGGTGCCCTGCGCGACCCCGGTCGGTGCCGTGGTGGGCTTCGGGTCGGTGTAGACGACCTCGACGGGCGGCGAGGAGGCGTACGACACGACGAGCGGCCGGTCCCCCTTGGCCTTCTTGCCGCTGGCCGAGCCGGAGAACTCCTCGTTGTAGGCCTGCTCCCAGCCGTCGACGACCTTTACGCCGTTGGCCTTGAGCTTCTTCCAGTACCCCTCCCAGCCCCCGTCGCCGTACTTCGCGGCGGTGCCCAGCAGGAAGCCGAGGCCGGGCGAGGAGGTGGAGGCGTTCTCGGTGACGAGGAGGTTCTTGTACTGGGGCTTGACCAGGTCGTCGAAGCTGCGCGGCGGGTCGAGCTTGTGGTCGGCGAAGTACTTCTTGTCGTAGTTGACGCAGATGTCGCCGGTGTCGACGGGCGTGACCCGGTGCTTGTCCTGGTCGGCCCGGTACTCCGGCGCGATCCGGTCCGAGCCCTTCGCCTCGTACGGCTGGAACAGGCCGTTGTCGAGGGCGCGGGACAGCAGCGTGTTGTCGACCCCGAAGAAGACGTCGCCCTGCGGGTTGTCCTTGGTCAGGATGGCCTTGTTCACGGCCTGCCCGGCGTCGCCGTCCTCGAGGACGTTCACCTTGTAGCCGGACTGCTTCTCGAAGGCCGCGATGACGCCCTTCGAGGCGGCCCACGAGTTGTGGCTGACGAGCGTCACGGTCTTGGAGTCGCCGGACCCCTGGCCGCCGTCGGACGACCCGCAGGCGGCGAGCGTGCCGGCCATGCCGAGCCCGACGGCCACCGCCGTCAGCCTCTTGATGTTGTTGCTCACTGGATTCCTCCTGGAGGACCAGGAGAAGACGCGGCCCTGCCCGGGATCCCTGGGATTCCCGGGCAGGGCGCAACAGCTCGAGTGATGACCGATCTCCCTACCCAGAATGACCTGGGCCAGGTTCGGAGGGTCTGCGGCCGTGTGCCGCACTCTCAGCGCTGTGGCGCTCCCCTGTCGGAATATGAAGGTGTCGGAAAATACGGTTGTGCTTACGCCGGTCAGACTACCGTTCGGTCGCCGCGAGCTGACCACACGCCCCGTCGATCTCCTGACCACGGGTGTCCCGGATCGTCACCGGCACACCATGGGCCGCGATCGCCTCCACGAAGGCCTTCTCGTCCTCCGGCCGGGAAGCCGTCCACTTCGACCCGGGCGTCGGGTTGAGCGGGATCAGGTTCACGTGCACGGGCCTGCCCTTGAGCATCCGCCCGAGCCGGTCACCGCGCCAGGCCTGATCGTTGATGTCCCGGATCAGCGCGTACTCGATGGACAGCCGGCGCCCGGACTTGGCGCTGTACTCGAAGCCGGCGTCCAGCACCTCCCGGACCTGCCACCGCGTGTTCACGGGCACGAGGGTGTCGCGCAGCTCGTCGTCGGGGGCGTGCAGCGAGATCGCGAGGCGGCACTTGAGGCCCTCGTCGGCGAACCGGTGGATGGCCGGGACGAGACCGACCGTCGAGACGGTGATCCCGCGCTGCGACAGCCCCAGCCCGTCGGGCTCGGGGTCGGTGAGCCGCCGGATGGAGCCGAGGACCCGGTTGTAGTTGGCGAGGGGCTCGCCCATGCCCATGAACACGATGTTGCTGAGCCGCGCCGGCCCGCCGGGCACATCACCGTCCCTGAGCGCCCGCATACCGTCCACGATCTGGTGCACGATCTCGGCGGTGGACAGATTCCGGTCGAGCCCCGCCTGCCCGGTCGCGCAGAACGGGCAGTTCATCCCGCACCCGGCCTGCGAGCTGATGCACATGGTCACCCGGTCCGGGTAGCGCATCAGCACGGACTCGACGAGCGTCCCGTCGAACAGCCGCCACAGCGTCTTGCGCGTGGTGCCCTGGTCGGTCGACAGATGCCGCACGACGGTCATCAGCTCGGGGAGCAGCGCCTCCTGGAGCCGGCCGCGCGAGCCGGCCGGGATGTCGGTCCACTGCTCCGGATCGTGCGCGTACCGCGCGAAGTAGTGCTGCGAGAGCTGCTTGGCACGAAACGGCTTCTCCCCGACAGCGGCTACGGCCTCCTTGCGCTCGGCAGGAGTGAGGTCGGCGAGATGCCGCGGCGGCTTCTTGGCTCCGCGGGGGGCGACGAAAGTGAGTTCTCCGGGCTTAGGCATGGCTGTACCAGTGTCGCAGATCGATTCATGTGACCTGCGACCGTCATTTCGCAGCGTCGCTCTCGCAGATGTTCGCAGGAAACGATCGTGCTGCCGTCAGTGAGGACCCCCGCGCCCACCACGGACTACCGGCACCTCCGGGAAAGCAGGCGCAGTAATCTCGGGCCATGTCCGAGACATCGGTGGCGCGCTTCTACGACGAGCTGGCTGACGACTACCACCTGATCTATGCGGACTGGGACGCGAGCATCCGTCGGCAGGGGGACGCCCTGGACGCCCTGATCGGTCAAGATCGCGCGGCGGTCCTCGACTGTTCCTGCGGCATCGGCACGCAGGCCATCGGTCTGGCGCTGCGCGGGCACCGGGTCACCGGAACCGACCTCAGCCCCCGCGCCGCCGCCCGCGCTGCCCGTGAGGGCGCCCGCCGAGCCCTGAGCCTGCGCACGGCCGCTGCCGACATGCGACGCCTCCCGTTTCCTGATGGCCGGTTCGACACGGTCGTCTGCGCCGACAACTCGCTGCCTCACCTGCTGACCGAGCAGGATGTGTACGCCGCCCTGGCAGAGATGCGCCGCGTGCTGCGTCCCGAGGGCCTGCTGCTGGTCAGCACACGCCCCTACGACGACCTGCTGCGCGAACGCCCGGCTTCGACGCCTCCTCAAGTCCACAGGAACGGCGACCGCGCCGAGGGCGAAGAACGGACCGTCACCTTCCAGCTCTGGCACTGGCACGACGACGGCGAGCACTACGACCTGGAGCACTTCCAACTTCTTCCGGCAGGCGGCGAATGGCGCGTCCGGGTCCGCCGTACTACTTACTGGGCACTCGGCCGGGACCGGCTGGCCGGCCTCGCAGCCGAGGCCGGGTTCGTCGACCTCGAGTGGCGGATGCCGCAGGAGACAGGCTTTTTCCAGCCGCTGCTCGTGGCCCGCGCCGGTGAGTAGGTGACTCCTCGGCCGGCTTCGCGGCCGGCCCCCTTCAGAGGCCCTGCTCTCCCGTGTGCTCCAGCCGATCCTTGAGGATCTGCTCGTTGCGCGGCAGTTCCTTGCGGACCTGGGGGCGTACGACGAGCGGGACGAGGACCTTGCCGACGCCGTGGCCCTCGAAGTCGACCTCGATCGTCACGTGGGAGCGCCGCCCCTCGTCGAACGGCTCGACCTCGCCGTGCACCCGTGCCCGGACGGGTCCGTCGACACCCCGCATGCCCCAGCTGTGCGGCGGGTCGTATTCCGTGACCTCCATGGTCATCGGCATGACCCGGCGGCCGATGTGCCGGGTGACCCGCATCCGGGAACCGACGCCGACGGGTCCTTCGTCGAGGCGTTCCGCGGACACGGCGCTCAGCTGCCACTCCGGCAGCCGCTGGGTGTCCGTGAGGTAGTCGTAGACGTCCTCGGGACGCCGGTCGACATCAATGGTCTGTCGAATGCTGGACATCATGTCCCCCTTTGCGGCGTACACCTGAATCGTCCCACTTGGTGACGTCGCAGGCACCTCCGCACAACGACAGCGAGCCCCCGCCGGTCATCGGACGGGAGCTCGCCATACGAACTGTAAGAGCCGTGTCGCCTCAGCCGGACCCGACGAAGAGCACGAACAGCAGCCACACCACCGGAGCCGTGGGCAACAGCGAGTCCAGCCGGTCCATGATGCCGCCGTGCCCCGGCAGCAGCGTGCCCATGTCCTTGATGCCGAGGTCCCGCTTGATCATGGACTCGCCGAGGTCGCCGAGCGTGGCGCTGACCGCGACCGCGAGGCCGAGCAGCAGCCCCTGCCACCAGGCACCGCCGTCGATGAGGAACTCCAGGCACAGCGCCCCCGCCACCATGGCGAAGGCGATCGCGCCGAGCAGCCCCTCGCGGGTCTTGCCAGGACTGATGCGCGGGGCGAGCTTGTGGCGGCCGAAGCGCCAGCCGACCGCGTAGGCACCGGTGTCGCTGACGACCGTGAGCAGCAGGAACGTGAGCACCCGCTGCGGCCCGTCGTCCGCCGTCAGCATCATCGCGACGAAGGTCGCCAGGAACGGCACGTAGAACACGGCGAAGACGCCCGCCGTGACGTCCCTGAGGTAGTTCTCGGGCGGCTCCGTCATGCGCCACACCAGTACGGCCAGTGCCGTGAGCGCCATGGCGACCCAGGCGCCCTCGGCGCCCCGGACGTACCCGGCGACGACCATCGCGGCACCGCCGAGCGCGAGCGGAACGAGGGGCGCCCGGATGCCCTTGCGTTCGTCCAGCCGCTTGGTCAGCTCCCAGAGGCCCACCACGACGGCGACCGCGATCACGCCGACGAACACGGCCTTGACGACGAACAGCGACGCGACGATCACCGCGCCCAGCCCGACCCCGACCCCTATCGCGGCACTCAGGTCGCGACCCGCGCTCTTCTTCTGCGGCTTGGGTGCCGGCTCTGCGGCGTCGGGCATGGGCTCCGGATTCGTCTCGTTCCGGACCGGGGAGCCGCTCAGCCGAGCAGTCCCCCGGTCGTCATCCTGGTCTCCGCCGTACGCGGCTACGTCGGGCACGATGGGCATGGGGCGAGTCTGAGGCGCTTCATGCGCATCGTATGCGGGACCCGCCGGAGCGGCCCCCTGGGCGTGCCCATGGCCAGGGCTGTGGACGCGCCCACGGCCAGGGCCTTGGGCGTGCCCAGGGCCAGGGCTCTGGGCGTGCCCATGGCCATGCCCTTGGTCGGTGGGCCCCCAGTACCCGGCCTGCGGCGGCGCCCCCCAGGAAGAGTCGTTCATCAGACCTCGAGCAGCTCCGCTTCCTTGTGCTTCAGGAGCTCGTCCACCTGTGCCACGTACTTGTGGGTGGTGTCGTCGAGCTCCTTCTCCGCACGGCGGCCCTCGTCCTCGCCGATCTCGCCGTCCTTGATCAGCTTGTCGATGGCGTCCTTGGCCTTGCGGCGCACGGAGCGGATGGAGACCTTGGCGTCCTCACCCTTGCTCTTGGCGACCTTGATGTACTCGCGGCGGCGCTCCTCGGTCAGCTCGGGGAACACCACCCGGATGATGTTGCCGTCGTTGCTCGGGTTGACGCCGAGGTCGGAGTCGCGGATCGCCTGCTCGATGTTGCGCAGCGCGCTCTTGTCGAACGGGGTCACCACGGCCATGCGCGGCTCGGGCACCGAGAACGAGGCCAGCTGGTTGATCGGGGTCGGCGCGCCGTAGTAGTCGGCCACGATCTTGTTGAACATCGCCGGGTGCGCACGGCCGGTGCGGATCGCGGCGAAGTCCTCCTTGGCGACCACGACGGCCTTCTCCATCTTCTCCTCGGCCTCGAGGAGGGTCTCTTCGATCACCACTTGCTCCTGCGTGTCTTGAGTAGGCCCGGCTGCGGTTCCATGTGGGGCGGCGGCCGGCTGCGTCGCGTCTTCTTCCTGCACGGTTCCCGACCGGCAGGACATTGTCCATCCCCCGGCCCGGCTCCGTCCCGTCCGTCCCCCGGACGGGGTTGTTCTCGGGGACCTCAGTCCCGGCTGCCGGGGTCCCCCACCAGCGTGCCGATCTTCTCACCCTTGACGGCGCGTCCGATGTTGCCCTCGGCCAGCAGCTCGAAGACCACGATCGGCAGCTTGTTGTCGCGGCACAGCGTCACGGCCGTGGCGTCGGCGACCTTCAGGTCACGGGTGATGACCTCGCCGTAGCCGAGGTGGTCGAACTTCACGGCGTCCGGGTTGGTCTTCGGGTCGGAGTCGTAGACCCCGTCCACGCCGTTCTTGCCCATCAGCAGCGCCTCGGCGTCGATCTCCAGGGCGCGCTGGGCGGCGGTGGTGTCGGTGGAGAAGTACGGCATGCCCATACCGGCACCGAAGATGACCACACGGCCCTTCTCCAGGTGCCGTACGGCGCGCAGCGGGATGTACGGCTCGGCGACCTGGCCCATGGTGATGGCGGTCTGCACCCGGCAGTCCACTCCCACCTTCTCCAGGAAGTCCTGGAGGGCCAGGCAGTTCATGACGGTGCCGAGCATGCCCATGTAGTCGGAGCGGGCCCGGTCCATGCCGCGCTGCTGGAGCTCGGCACCGCGGAAGAAGTTGCCGCCGCCGATGACGATCGCGATCTCCGCGCCGTCGCGTACGACGGCCGCGATCTCGCGGGCGATCTTGTGCACCACGTCGGGGTCGACGCCGAGGCCCCCGCCACCGGAGAAGGCCTCTCCGGACAGCTTCAGCAGAAACCGGCCGCGTACTTTGCCGTCGTCGCTCTTCTGGGCCTTGGTGGTCATGGGGGATCCCGCCTCTTTCACGTGTTGCACATACCAAGAAGGCCATTGCCGGTGGGGCGTGTTTCGCATCCCATACGGCAATGGCCTCCTCGTCAGATCTGCTGTCGCCCGCCACTCGTGTGACGGCGCACGCGGACGACTGCTGTCGACCCTATCGGGGTCGGGCGTCGAGCGCGGTACGGACTCAGATGCCGACCTTGATGCGCGTGAAGCGCTTCAGGGTGACACCGGCCTCGTCCAGGACCTTCTGGACGGACTTCTTGTTGTCGAGCGCGTAGGGCTGGCCGAGCAGCGTGGCGTCCTTGAAGAAGCCGTTGAGGCGACCCTCGACGATCTTCGGCAGGGCGGCCTCGGGCTTGCCCTCGGCGCGGGTGGTCTCCTCGGCGACGCGGCGCTCGGACTCGACGACCTCAGCCGGGACGTCCTCCTTGGAGAGGTACTTCGGCGCGAAGGCGGCGATGTGCTGGGCGACGCCCTTGGCGATCTCCGCGTTCGGCTTGTCCAGCTCGACGAGGACACCGATCTGCGGGGGCAGGTCGGGCATCGTGCGGTGCATGTACGCCGTCACGTAGCCGTCGGCGAACTGCGCGAAGCGGTCCAGGACGATCTTCTCGCCCAGGTTGGCGTTGGCCTCGTCCACGAACGCCTGGACGGTCTTGCCGGCCTCGATCTCGGAGGCGAGCAGGGCCTCGAGGTCGGCCGGCGAGGTCTTGGCGACGTGCTCGGCGATGGCGGTGGCCGCGGCCTGGAACTTCTCGCCCTTGGCGACGAAGTCCGTCTCGCACTTCAGCTCGACGAGGACACCGGAGGAGTTGTCGTCGGCGATGATCGAGACGACGGCACCGTTCTCGGCGGAACGGCCCTCGCGCTTGGCGACGCCCTTCTGGCCCTTGATGCGGAGCGCCTCGACGGCCTTCTCGACGTTGCCCTCGGCCTCGTCCAGCGCCTTCTTGCAGTCCATCATGCCGGCGCCCGTGAGCTCACGGAGCTTCTTGACGTCGGCGGCGGTGTAGTTCGCCATGAGTCTGTGAATCTCTCTCGAAGTCTGGAAGATCGAAGATCTGCGGATGTGCCCCATGGAGCCGGAGCGCGCTGTCCTTCCGCTGACCTACGGGTGAACGGCGGGAGCGGACTTCACCGCGCCGGAGGCGCTATCGGCTTCAGTACCGCTCCCGCCGTCAACTCGGACTGACGGGTCAGGCCTGCTCGGCCTCGGCGGCCTTCTCGCCCTCGGCCGGCTTCTCGGCCTCGGCCTCGGCGGGGACGGCCTCGGCGGCCGGAGCAGCCTCGTCGGCCGGAGCGGCCTCAGCAGCCGGGGCGGCCTCGGCGGCGGGGGCAGCCTCGTCGGCCTTCTTCTCGCCCTCGAGCAGGTCGCGCTCCCACTCGGCGAGCGGCTCGCCCGCGGCCTTCTCGCCCTTGCCCTCGGTGGCGACACCGCTGCGGGCGATGAGGCCCTCGGCGACGGCGTCCGCGATGACGCGGGTGAGCAGGGTGACGGAGCGGATCGCGTCGTCGTTGCCCGGGATCTTGTAGTCGACCTCGTCGGGGTCGCAGTTGGTGTCGAGGATCGCGACGACCGGAATGTTCAGCTTCCGGGCCTCACCAACGGCGATGTGCTCCTTCTTGGTGTCCACGATCCAGACGGCGCTGGGCACCTTCTGCATCTCGCGGATACCACCGAGGGTCTTCTCCAGCTTGGCCTTCTCGCGCGAGAGCACGAGAAGCTCCTTCTTGGTCAGACCGGACGCGGCGACGTCCTCGAAGTCGATCTGCTCGAGCTCCTTGAGGCGCTGCAGACGCTTGTAGACGGTCGAGAAGTTGGTGAGCATGCCGCCCAGCCAGCGCTGGTTGACGTAGGGCATGCCGACGCGGGTGGCCTGCTCGGCGATGGCCTCCTGCGCCTGCTTCTTCGTGCCGACGAACATGACCGTGCCACCGTGGGCGACGGTCTCCTTGACGAACTCGTAGGCGCGGTCGATGTACGACAGCGACTGGAGCAGGTCGATGATGTAGATGCCGTTGCGCTCCGTGAAGATGAAGCGCTTCATCTTCGGGTTCCAACGACGGGTCTGGTGACCGAAGTGGACGCCGCTCTCCAGCAGCTCCCGCATCGTGACGACGGCCATGGCCGTATCTCCTTGTGCTTCTCGGTTGTGCCGCGGATGCCGGACGGCTTCCGCGCCTGACGCCCGCTGCGCGCCGTGCCACGAGGGACCGAGGGGCGCTGATACGGCCCGTTGCCGGGGTGCGTATCGGGGCGTGCGAAGTCGACCCGGTGACCCGGATCGCCACCAGAAGTGTACGGGACCCGCGGGGCACCGGGTGACGCCGTTGTCCACAACCGGACGGCGGTCCACAGCCACGGCCGGTGAGGGGCGGCGGTCCGGGACGCTTTCGGCATGCGAGCGAAGCGATGTGTGCCTGTTTGTACGCGCCTGGTCCTGGTGCTGGCCATGGCGGTGGCCGTCCTGCTGGCCCCTCCGCCGCCCCTGTTCGCGGCGGACGCGCCCCCGGCGGACGTCACCGTGCCGGCGGTCGGCCGCAGCTGGCCCGTCGGCTCACGGCCCCGGGTCCTCCGCGGCTGGGAGCCCCCGGCGACGCCCTACGGCCCGGGCCACCGAGGCGTGGACCTGGCCGCAGCCCCGGGGACGCCGGTACGGGCGGTGGCTGCGGGCCGGGTGTCGTTCGCGGGCCGGGTGGCGGGCAAGGGGGTCGTCTCGGTGGAGCTGACAGGGACGGGGCAACCACCTCTGCGCACGACCTACGAACCGGTGGCGGCGGCGGTGGAGGAGGGCGAGGAGGTGGAACCGGGCGAGGTGATCGGCACGGTGGACGCCACGGGCTCACACTGCGCGGTCACCTGCGTGCACTGGGGCCTGCGCAGAGGCGACACCTACTCGAACCCGCTGTCGCTCCTGCCATCGTGGCTCCTGCACAGGGGACCGTCGAGACTTCTGCCGGTCTACGGCACTACCTAGCTGCGGCCACCGTGCCTCCCCCAGTGCCTTAAGGGCCTGGGAGGTACCCCCAGGGCGGCAAGGGTGGGTGCAGCGGCGCCCCGCTCCGCCGGGCCGCGCACCCACCCGCCCCCGGCATCAACGCCGCTCAGCCCCGCACACCCCGCAGGACCATCGAGACCGCGGCATCGGCAATCGCCCCTGGATCTTCCGCGGCCCCCAGCTCGATCCGCCGCACGGCCGCGTCCACGACCCCCTGCAACAACATCGCCGCCAGCCGTGGCTGTTCGTGCCCCAGCTCACCCAGCGCCTCGACGATCATCGCGACCAGCCCGCCATGGGCCGCCCGGATCTTCTCCCGGGCCCCGGCGTCCAGCTCACTCGCCGAGATCGCCACCACGGCCCGGTGCCGCCGGTCCCCCACCAGCTCCAGCTGCTGCCGCACATACGCCTCGACCTTGGCCTCGGCCGTGTCCGCCCGCTCCATCGCCGCCGACACGTCCGCCGCCCAGACGGGAAAGTCGACCTCGCACAGCTCCTCGACCACGGCCGCCCGTGACCGGAAGTACTCGTAGACGGACGAGCGCGCGAGCCCCGTCCGCTCGGCGAGGGCGGGGAAGGTCAGCGCCTCCGTACCGCCCTCGGACAACAAGGAACGAGCCGCGTCCAGCAGGGCGGCTCGCTGCATCGACCGGTGCTCGGCCACGGAGGCCGCTCGAATCCTTGGCACGTCAACCACTCTACGGACGCGCCAGGCCCGGCGGGAGAGGCTCCCGTCAGGCCGTCGCCTTCCGGCCAGGTCAGCGGCCGAAGCTCGCCAGTTTGGCTCTCAGCTGGAGTACCGACTTGGTGTGGATCTGGCTGACCCGGCTCTCGGTCACGCCCAGCACGTTCCCGATCTCGGCCAGCGTGAGCCCCTCGTAGTAGTACAGCGTGACGACGGTCTTCTCCCGCTCGGGCAGCGTGTTGATCGCCCGCGCGAGGAACCTGCGGAGCTCCCGGTCCTCGGCGACCTCCACGGGGTTGTCGGCGGCGGTGTCCTCCAGCGTGTCCATGACGCTCAGCCCGTCGCCGCCCTCGCCTCCGCCGTGCAGCAGCTCCTCCAGGGCCACCACGTTGGCCAGCGACAACTGGCTGAACACCGCGTGGAGTTCCTCCACCGCGATGCCCATTTCGCCGGCCACCTCGCCCTCCGTCGGCGTCCGCCGCAGCCGCGCCTCCAGCGTGGCGTAGGCGCGCTCCACGTTGCGCGCCTTCTGCCGGACCGACCGGGGGATCCAGTCCAGGGCCCGCAGCTCGTCGATCATCGCGCCCCGGATCCGGGTGATCGCGTACGTCTCGAACTTGATCTCGCGGTCGATGTCGAACTTCTCGATCGCGTCGATCAGTCCGAACACCCCGGACGAGACGAAGTCCGCCTGCTCGACGTTGGACGGCAGGCCCACGCTGACCCGGCCGGCGACGTACTTCACGAGCGGCGAGTAGTGGAGGATCAGCTGCTCCCGCAGCCGCTCGTCACCCGTCGCCTTGTACGACCGCCACAGCTCGTCGAGTGTCGAGGGAGCGGGCGGCCGCACGCTGCCACCGTCACGGGCGGCTGGGGGGATCGCCGCCCGGTCGGACCCGGAGGTGTGCTGGGGCATTCGTCGCCTTGTGCCGTTCTGCTGCGGAGTGGTGCTGCTGGGGTGGGCTGTCTGTCTGATGTCGAGTTGCCTGTCCGTGTCGGGATCCTCGTGAGCGTAGCGTGACTGCGGTGTCGCGGTGCGCGAAGGACGGAGGTCAAGGCGGACGCAGATACGTTCCGAACGGCGTCCCGCCGGGTCGGCGAGCTCGCTCCGTGTGATCACCTGAGAACCCCAACTGGGCGAATTTCCAAGGGATGTCGGGGTTCCCCCGGACGGCCGAACGGGCGTGGTCAGCATGGCCGGGGACCACCGCGGACCGACATCACCGCCTGGCGTGTCAACTTCCAGCCGTCGCCGTGTCGTTCGACGTAACCGAGTGCCCGGAGTTCGTACAGTCGGGCGATGGCGTCGTCCTGTGTCGTCTGTGCGCGGCGCGCGATCTCGTCCGGCCCGGCCGCCCCGCCGCCCGGCAGCGCGGCGAGCACCTGCCGGCTGGCCGGCTCCAGCAGGTCCCGGGGCAGGACCGGGCCGCGCCGCTCGGGGGCCAGCTGTCCGATGTCGCCGACCAGTTCGACGACGTCCGCGGCGTCGGTGACCAGGGCCGCCTCCCCGCGCAGCAACTCGTGCACCCCGGCGGACAGAGCGCTGGTGGCCGGGCCCGGTACGCCCATGGTGTGCCGGCCGAGGCGCTGTGCCGCCCGTGCCGTGACCAGGGAGCCGCTGCGGTGGGCGGCTTCGACGACCACGGTGCCCCGGGTGAGTGCCGCGTTCTTTCGGGGAACGGCCACCGTGGTGTGACGTTGCTCTGACTCCCCTCGTTGAACCTCGCGGCTTCGATCTGTGGGGGTGTGGCTCTGTGGCGGATCGTTGCATTCGCTTCAGCGCAAGGGGTACACATGCGGGCCTTCCCCGTGAAGATGCCGTCCGGTGTTTGCTACTGGACGGTAGTCGACGACGACTTCCACGTAGTTCCGATCGTGGACCGCTGGCTCCGGCACCTTCTGTTCGGTAGATCCCGGGCCGAGTTGACGACGTACGCGTACGCGATCTCCGCCGCCCTCTACCTTCGGTGGTGCCTCAAGACCGGCCGGGACTGGAGGGTGGCGGCCCGGGATCTCGGCCTGTTCGTGGTGTGGTTGAGGCACACGAAGTCGACAGACGGCGACACGCTCCTGCTGGGGCCGGGAGCCAAGCCGGCCCGAGGAGACCGGCGGATCAACAAGGTCCTGTCGGCGGTGCGGGGCCTACTGACCTTCGCCGTGTCGGTCGGTGAAGCACCGTCGACCGTGCTCGGGCAGATCTACGAGATCGCGGACGGGCGGGATCTCCCCGAGGAACTACAGGGCGAGAACGGTCTCGCGATGCGCATCGGGGTTCAACACCGGTTGCAGGAACCCGAGACGGAGGTCGACAGGGCCACCGACGCCGAGGTCGTCGCACTGTTCAAGGCATGCCGAAACGCCCGCGACCGGCTCATCGTGCTGCTGCTGGCCCGCGTCGGGCTCCGCCGGGGCCAGGCCGCTGGCCTGCACCGCTGCGACTGTCATCTGCTGGCGGACGCACGGGCACTCGGTTGCGACGTCCCCGGCCCCCACATCCACGTCGTCCGCCGACGGAACCCCAACCAGGCATGGTCGAAGTCGCGGAAGTCGTGGGTCCAGCCGGTCGACTTCCTCGTGGTTCAGGCTTACGACCAGTACATCGACGAGCGTCACGAACGGCTCGGCACGGGCGGCAGCGACCTTCTGCTCGTGAACGAGTTCCGGGAGCCTCTCGGGGCACCGATGCCGCCCGGCGCGATCAACGAGCTCCTGGAGGAACTCGGACGCAGGGCCGACCTGGACAGGCCGGTCGCTCCCCATATGCTGCGGCACGCTATGGCGGGCAACGCGGCTGACGCCGGCGCTACTGAGGACGAGCTCCAGGCCCTGCTGGGCCACAAGCACCCGAGCTCGCAGCGTCCCTATCGCCACCCCTCCCACGATCGGCTGCGGGAAGCGGTCAGGCGGGTGCCGTCGCCGCGGTCTCTCGTCCACCGAGGCGGCGACCAGTGATCCAGTCTCCCCTCCTTACTCCTGAGCTTCCGGCGGACCCGCGGGAAGCTCAGCTGGTCGACGCACTGGAGCAGTCGTTCCTCAAGCTCGTGAGCTGGGACTGGGGCCACCGCGTCGTCATCTTCCCCACCGACCACTCCGTGCTGGTGGCGCCGCTCTGCGAGGTCGTCGGCTGTGATCACAGGGCCGCCCGCCGGGGCATTCGGCTCTGCAACGGCTGCTACTACCGCTGGAAGCACGACGGCCAGCCCGCGCTGGACGGCTTCGTTCAGCAGCCGCACCAGAATCATCGAGGCATCGGCATCGGTGACTGCGCCGTCGCAGGCCGTCCGCGTCCCTGGCAGGACCGCACGAGCACGCTCTGCGCCACCCACGAGCACCGTCGGAAGGAGATCTTCAAGCTGCCGCTGGAGGAGTTCCTCCAGCACCCGGAGGTCGGGCCCCTGCCGAGCTTCGGCCCGTGTCTGGCGACCTCGTGCTACCGGGACCGGATCGGGCCGCGGACGCTCTACTGCCAGTCCCACGGCAACCGCCTGCGGGTTCTCCAGCGCCAGGGCCCGGTCGACGAGGAACGCTGGCGCCGCACGGTCTCGGCGGTGGCGGTCGGAGGCGAGGTCAGCCTTCGGGGCCTGCCGGCCCTCGTGGTGACCGAGATCCTCTACGGCCTGCAATGCCGCACGGCCAAGGGCGCCAGGACCGGGCCCTACAACGTCAGGCCGGTGGCCGACTTGGCCCGCGCCGAGGAGGTCGGCTCGCTGCTGGAGCTGGCCCACTCCGGGCCGGGGAAGACCGCGCTCCAGGTGCTGAGGATGTTCCAGACGTCCGTACAGCGTCTCGGCCTCACGCCGGAGAGTGAGCGGCTGAAGGACGTCTGGGACCTGACTGCCTTCGGCGGGACCGGCACGCTCGACTTCAGGAAGATCAGCCAGCGGTCCCTGCGCGAGGCCACGAAGGTCTGGTGCTACAACACCTTCCCGAACCGGCGTGGGCAGGGCGTCCGCGGCACTAGTCAGAACGAGATCAACGCGGTTGCCCGGCTCTCCAAGAGCCTTCGACTTCAGCGTGAGGACGGCGGCGAAGTCGTCGCCGCGCTGGGGCGCCAGGACATCGTCAGCTACCTGAACCGGCTCGGATTCCTGGTCGAGGCCGGGAAGATCAGCCGTCACAAGCAGTGCGGCGACGCCCGCATCGTCCGGCGAGTCCTCAACCGCTGGCGCACGCTCGGCCTGACCAGGGCCGGGGAGATCCTTGAGGGCCTGCCTCCGGACTTCGCGCTGAACGCGGAGGACATGCCCGACGACCCCGAGGACAGCGAGGCCGGCAAGGACTTGCCCATCGAGGTGATGCGGCAGCTCTGCGATCAGCTTGACCTGCTGGAACAGGGCAGCTCACGCGAGGTCCGCATCGCCGTCGAGGTCGTCATCGACACCGGGCGGCGGCCGGCCGAGGCTTCCAAGCTCCCCTACGACTGCCTTGAGCGGGACCCCGACGGTTCATGGGTCCTGATTTACGACAACCACAAGGCACAACGGCTGGGACGACGTCTTCCGATCGGGCAGCCCACCGCCGAGCTCATCATCAACCAGCAGGAACGGGTCCGCAGCCGCTTCCCGAGCACGCCGATCGCCGAGCTGGCACTCTTTCCCGCTCAGGTCGCCAACCCCGACGGGACCAAGCCCCTCAACCCCAACACCGTCTCCGGCGCCCATCGGGCCTGGGTCGAGGAACTGCCAGAGTTCGTCATCCCCACCATGGTGGAAGTCGACGGTCAGCCGGTCGTGAAGCTGCTGCCGTTCGACAAGGCCAAGATCTTCCCCTATGCCTACCGGCACTCATACGCCCAGCGACACGCGGACGCCGGCATCCACCCTGACGTGCTGCAACGGCTTATGGATCACCGGCAACTCACCACGACTCAACGCTATTACCGCGTTCGGGACGAACGACGCCGCGAGGCCGTCGACCGGGTCACCGCGATGCAGTTCGACCGACACGGCAACCGGATCTGGCGGGACGTCCACTCGCTTCTCGACTCCGAGCGCGACCGCCGGTCCATCGGCGAGATCAGCGTGCCATTTGGAGTCTGCACGGAGCCGAGCAACGTGGCCGCAGGCGGACACGCCTGCCCCTTGCGCTTTCGCTGCGTGGGCTGCGGCCACTTCCGCACGGACGTCTCCTACCTCCCCGACCTGGAGAACTACCTCTCCGACCTGCTGCGAAGTCGCGAACGGCTCATCAGCACCTTCGAAGCCGACGAGTGGGCACGCTCGGAGGCCATGCCCTCGGACGAGGAGATCCGCCGCGTCCGGCGCCTCATCGCTCGGGTCAAGGAAGAACTCGACGACCTGACCCCGGACGAACAAGCCCAGATCAAGCAGGCTGTCCAGGTCGTCCGCTCCAGCCGCTCCGTGATGCTGGGCATGCCCCGCATCGGCCTGCCCCCCGAAGAACTACGAGGTGCATGATCATGAGCTCCCCGATGATCGAAGGACGGCGGGCCGACTCCGCCCGCCGCCGGGAACGGGTCCTCAAGGCCCTCAACGAAGCGATCAAGCAAGGCGACTCGCTCAGCGTCTCAGCAATCGCACGGCGGGCCGGTGTCGACCGCACGTTCTTCTATCGGCACCGCGACTTGCTGGCCCAGATCCACGCCGCCGAAGCCGCACCCGCGGTCGGGCTGGAGAGCGGTGCCCAGGTGACGCGGGCGTCCTTGCAGGCCGACCTGGCCAACGCGCAGGAGCGCAACGTCCGGCTCACCGCCCGGGTCCGACAACTCGAGGACCGGCTCTCCGAACTCCTCGGTGACCAAGCCTGGAAAGAATCCGGGCTCGGCGCGACGGCGGACATCGAAGAACTCCAGCGCCAGATCGTCCAGCTGGAGCAGACGAACGTGGAACTCACCGGACAGCTCGAAGAACGCCAGGCCGAGCTCGATGCCGCCCGCGGCGCGAACCGCGAACTCACCCGGGCTCTGAACCAAGCGCGCTCTTGATGGCATCGCGAGCTGAGCCTGAGCACGATAGGTGTCGCATTTGCACGACAACTGCCGTAGGGAGCACGGAACTACGCCAGACCGATCAGCCGCGAGCACGGAAGCCTCGGACCCCGCGTCACCTCGCGGGTGCGGCCGGTGCACACACGCCGCGCGGCGCCCGATGCCGGGCCCCCGGTCAGCCGGCTTCCGTCAGGGCCGCGTGCGCGGCGGCGAGGATCTCCTCGGAGAGCGGGGAGCCCTGGGTGGCCCGGGAGAGGAGCAGCGCACCGACCAAGGTGCACAGCCGGACGAGGCCCTCCTCGCCGCCCTCGCCGCCGGGCGCATCGGTGGGGGCGAGGTACGCGGCGAGGTCGGCCACGCCCCGCGCGTAGGTGCGGCGGGCCTCGCCGCCTTCGGGTTCACGCGCGACATCGGCGGCAAGTGCCGCGACCGGGCAGCCGTCCGCCGCGTTGTCGCGGTGTTCCGAGGAGAGGTAGGTGTCGATCAGGTCCCGCTGAGCGGCGTCCCGGCGCCCTCCGTACTGCTCGAAGGGGGCCGCATGGCACCGGACCCATTCATCGATGGCGTGGGCGGTGACCTCGTCGACGAGCGCTTCCTTGGAGGCGAACTGCTTGTAGAAGGCGCCGTGGGTGAGGCCGGCCGCCTTCATGAGATCGGCGACGCTGACGTGGGTGCCCTGCTCCCGGAACAGCCGCGATGCGGTGTCCACCACCCGCCTGCGGTTCTCCTGCGCCTGCGCCTGCGATACGCGGCCCATGGCCACCTCCCGTTGGATGTCGATTGGCATCTATCTTAGCCCTGTGTTTAGATTGTGCTTGCAATCTAATTGACGCGGGTGCTCCGACGGCGCCTGCGAAGGACAGGAGCGAGCATGGAACTCAAGAACGCGGTCGCGGTCGTCACCGGCGCCAACCGGGGCCTCGGGCGGCACCTGGCCGCCCAGCTCGTCGAGCATGGCGCGAAGGTCTACGCGGCGGCCCGGCGTCCCGAGACGGTCGACCTGCCGGGCGTCACCCCGCTGCGCCTCGACGTGACGGACCCGGAGTCGATCCACGAGGCCGCCCGCATCGCGTCGGATGCGACGCTGCTGATCAACAACGCGGGCCTCGCCACCGGCGCGACGCTCATCGGCGGCGACCTGGACGACGTGCACCGCGAGATAATGACCAACTACGTCGGCCCGCTCATCGCGACCCGGGCCTTCGCCCCGGTCATCGAGGGCAACGGCGGCGGCGCCGTGCTCAACGTCCTGTCCGCCCTGTCCTGGTACCACCCGGCCGGCGCCGGCTCCTACGCCGCGTCCAAGGCCGCCGCGTGGGCGATGAGCGACGCGACCCGCGAGGAGCTGGCACCCCGCGGCATCACCGTCTCGGCGCTGCACGTCGCCTACATGGACACCGACATGGCCGCCGGCGTCCCCGCCGACCAGAAGGTCTCCCCCGCCGACGTGGCGGCGCAGGCACTGCTCGGCATCGAGGCGGGCCTGCCCGAGATCCTCGCCGACGAGGTCACCCGGCAGGTCAAGCAGGGCCTGGCCGGCACCCCCGGGCCGGCCGCGGCCTGACGCCCGCCCCGCCCTTCCGTGCCGGCGCGGAATACTCCGGCACGTACGACGCCACAGACCTCCCCCTTACCGGCAGAAGCCCGTAACGGACACACCCCCGTCCCCGCTCGCGCGGGAGACCGAACGAACGGAGACAACAATGAAGGCCTTCATGGTCGAGAAGTACGGCGACCCGACCACGGTGCGCGCCGGGGATGCACCCGACCCCCAGATGGGTGCCGAGGACGTCCTGGTCAGGATCGACGCGGCGAGCGTGAACCCGCTGGACTACAAGATCCGCAAGGGTGAACTGAAGGCGATCGTGCCCTACCGTCTCCCGCTCGTCCTGGGCAACGACTTCGCCGGGACCGTCGTCCGCGTCGGATCGTCCGTCACCCGCTTCTCGGTGGGCGACGAGGTCTACGCGCGGCCCGACAAGGACCGCATCGGCACCTTCGCCGAACGCATCGCCATCCACCAGAACGACCTGGCCCTCAAGCCCGCCACGCTCACCATGACCGAGGCCGCCTCCCTCCCCCTGGTCGCGCTGACCGCCTGGCAGGCCCTGGTCGAGCGGGCGAACGTCCAGCCGGGCCAGAAGGTCCTCATCCACGCGGGCGCCGGCGGCCTGGGATCCATCACCATACAACTGGCCAAGGCACTGGGCGCGTACGTGGCCACCACCGCGAGCACCGCCAAGATCGACCTCGTCAAGGACCTCGGCGCGGACGAAGTCATCGACTACCGCACCCAGGACTTCTCCGAGGTCCTCCACGGTTACGACGTCGTCCTGGACTCCCTCGGCGGCGAGAATCTCACCAAGTCCCTGCGCGTCCTCAAGCCCGGCGGCGTGGCCATCTCCGTCGCGGGCCCGCCCGACCCGGCCACCGGCGTCGAACTCGGCGCGAACGCGGTCATGCGCCTGGGCGTCGCCGTCCTCAGCGCGAAGGTCCGACGCCAGGCCAAGCGCCTCGGCGTCACCTACTCCTTCCTGTTCATGAGGGCCAGCGGCGACCAGCTGCGCGAACTCACCCGCCTCGTCGACGCCGGGAAGATCCGCCCCGTCGTCGACCGGGTCTTCCCCTTCGACGAGACCCTCCAGGCCATGGAGTACGTCGAGAAGGGCCGCGCGAAGGCCGGCAAGGTCGTCATCTCCATGACGTGAACCCAGGGCAACGGCCCTGCCGGACGCCGAGAACGCCGCCCGCCACAACGAGAAGATCCCGCCCCACGCTCCTTTCTCCCACACCAGGACCTGATCACGAACGCACCGTCCAGCTCCCCCACGCCCACCCCGTCGTCGTACAAGAACGCGCCGACCCGCGCCGTGTCCGTGCACGGCGTGGGCGTCGCCTACCGGCAGCACGGTCCGGACGACAACTAGCCTGCGAAGAGTGCGGATCACGTCAGGAACGATGCGAATTCGGCGACAGATGTCGCGCTCAGAGCTTCACGAAAGGGCAGGTCGGGACGGAAGGATGACGACACCTATCGTGCTCAGTCTCACGAGCCCAACCACCGGCTCGTGGCCGCTTCACCCTCACCGGTGATGGCGCAACACCTGTTGCACTGAATAGCATCGGACTCGCCGACGCTGAGCTGCACAAACGCTGAGACGGATGCCTCGCGGCGGCCGTTACCCCGACAGAACTGAGGATCACCCGGTTCCGCAGAATGAACCGGCTCGGTGTCGGGTGATCACCGGGCGGCAACTCACCGATCACCAGTCCCTGTTCTGCGATTCTGCCGATCAGCCGGGTGTGCCCGCGCGGGTAGGGGCGGTCGACGCCGCAGGCGAGGACGGCGACGGTGGCGCCGCCCGCGCCGAGGGCCCCGCGGTGGGCGGCGCCGTCGACTCCGTAGGCGCCGCCCGACACCACGACCCAGCCCTGCTCGGCCAGGCCGGCGGCGAGGATGCCCGCCATGTGCGCCCCGTACTCGGTGCAGGCGCGGGCGCCGACTACGGCCACCGATTTCAGCGCCCACATCCGCAGACTGGCGCGCCCGCGCACCCACAACCCCAGCGGCCGGGCATCCCCGAGGTCGTCGAGCTGCCCCGGCCACTCCGAGTCCCCCGGGCCGACGAACCGCACCCCGGCGTCCCGGGCGACGGCGAGGTCCTTACGCGGCCGAGCCGTCTCGGCCCTGGCCAGCAGGCCCTCCCACCGCTTTCCGCTCATCCCGGCCAGGGGCCGCCCGCCCTCCGCCAGCCGCCGGGCCAGGCCCCGCACCCCGAGCTCCCGCACCCACCGGCCACCGACCTCGTCACCGGGCTCGATGACCCGGGCGAGAAGGACCCGGGCGAGCAGCTCCTCGTCCGGCTCGCCGGCGACGCTCATGTCAGCGCTCCGAGGGCCATGGGGACACCCCTGGGGACACCGGTGCGCAACTGGAGCGCCAGGGCGACGTCCGTCGCGTCGGGCCGGTCGTGGCCGACGAGATCGGCGACGGTCCAGGCCACGCGCAGGACGCGATCGAGGCCGCGGGCGGTCAGGACGCCCCGCTCCAGGTTCCGCTCGGCCTCGTCCATCGCCCCGGGCGCGGCGTACCAGCGGCTGCGCAGCTCACGACCCGGTACCTCGCTGTTCGTGCGCCACGGAGTGCCGGTGAGGCGCTCCGTGGCCCGCTCCCGGGCCGCCCGTACCCGCTGGGCGACCGTCGCGGTGGACTCGCCCCGCGCGCCGGAGGCGGTCAGCTCGGTGCGGGTGACGCGGTCCACCTCGACGCGCAGGTCGACGCGGTCGAGCAGCGGGCCGGAGAGTCTGGCCTGGTAGCGGCGGATCGCCGAGGGCGGGCACTCGCACAGGTCGTCACGCTGCGAGAACCGGCCGCAGGGGCACGGGTTGGCCGCGAGCACCATCAGGAACTTCGCGGGGAAGCGCACCACTCCCGCACTGCGCGCGATGACGACATGCCCCGCCTCCAGCGGCTGGCGCAGGGCGTCCAGGGCATGGCTGCTGAACTCGGGCGTCTCGTCCAAAAAGAGGACTCCCCGGTGGGACAGCGACACCGCTCCGGGCCGCGCGATGCCCGGGCCTCCGCCGACGAGTGCCTGCATGGTGGCCGAGTGGTGCAGGGCGCAGTAGGGGGCGACGTCGATCAGGGGCTTGCCCGGGGGCAGCAGGCCCGCCACCGAGTGGACCGCGGTGACCTCCAGCGACTCCTGCCGGCCGAGCGGGGGCAGGATGGCGGGCAGCCGCTCCGCGAGCATCGTCTTGCCGGCGCCGGGAGGCCCTTCCAGGAAGAGGTGGTGCCCGCCCGCCGCGGCCACCTCCACCGCCGTGCGCGCCGAGATCTGCCCGACGACGTCCGCCAGGTCGTGGCCGGGCTCGTGCTGGGCCGCGCCGACGCTGTGCATGCCCGTGGCGGCGCCCGTGCCGGGCATGCGCAGGCCGGCGAGGAGCGGGTCCGGGCGGCCCTGCTCGTCCGGATCCTCCTCGGGCACGGGTTCGTCGGCCAGGACGGCGATCAGCTGGCGCAGGCTCCGGACGCCCAGTACGGAGACCCCGGGCACCAGGGACGCCTCGGCGGCGGCACACTCCGGCACCACCACCTGCTCGTACCCGGCATCCGCCGCCGCCAGCACCGCCGGCAACACTCCTCTTACCGGCCGCACCCGCCCGTCCAGCCCCAGTTCCCCGATCATCACGATGTCGGCGAGGACCCGGGGGTCGATGCGCTCCGAGGCGCCGAGGACCGCCGCGGCGACGGCCAGGTCGAAGCCGCTGCCGCTCTTGGGGACGGAGGCCGGGCTCAGGCCGACCGTGAGCTTCTTCTGGGGCCAGGCCGCGCCCGAGTTGACGACCGCGGCGCGCACCCGGTCCCGGCTCTCCGTCAGGCTCTTGTCGGGCAGTCCCACCAGCGTGAACGCCGCGACACCCGGCTCCAGGTCGGCCTGGACCTCGACGACCACGCCCTCGACGCCGACCAGCGCCACCGAACACGTACGGGCGAATGCCATCAGGCCACCCCCCGCACGTGCTCGACCACGGCCGCGCCGCGGGCCGGCAGCAGTACCCCCACCACGTCGATGCGGACCCCGCCGGGCGGTGCGCCCCCGTGCGTCTGGATCCACCGCTCGGCGAGGTCCCGCAGCCGCTCCGCCTTCTGCGGGGTCACGGCGGCCATCGGATGCTCGAAGGGGCCTTCCCTGCGGGTCTTCACCTCGCAGACGACCAGGACGTCCCCGTCCCTGGCCACGATGTCGATCTCACCGGTCCGGCCGGAGCGCCAGTTGCGCTCCAGGACCGTCAGTCCGGTCTCCGTCAGCCGCCGGGCCGCCAGGGTCTCTCCGTACCTGCCCATCGCACTGCGTGCGTTCATGTCGGCACCACCTCCGGCGCCAACGATCACGCAGCCGCCCCCACCAAGTGGATCTTGGTGGACAGCTCAGCGGCTGTGGAAAACCCCGTCACCCTCCCGGGTGAACGTCACCCGCTCGGCAGCTCGAGATCGCTCTTGTTCAGCTCCTCGATGTTCACGTCCTTGAACGTGAGGACCCGGACCTGCTTCACGAACCGCGCCGGCCGGTACATGTCCCACACCCAGGCATCCGCCATGGACACCTCGAAGAACACCTCACCCTGGACCGAGTGCACCTGCATCTCGTAGTCGTTGGTCAGGTAGAAGCGCCGCTCGGTCTCGATCACGTATTTGAACAGACCGACGACATCGCGGTACTCCCGGTAGAGCTTCAGCTCCATCTCGGTCTCGTACTTCTCGAGGTCCTCGGCGCTCATGGCATGTTCCCCTTCAGCCGTGCGATCCCACCATTGTGCGCCAGTCCCGTGCGCCCCTAGACGATTTCCTGGTCAAGGATCACGGGCCTGGCCGGGGGACCTTCGTCGAGCAGCGTGCGCAGCAGCCCGGCGAGTCTCGTCGGATACACCGTCTCATGTGCCCGGCAAAGTTCCGGACACGTCCACCAGCGCGCTCCGGCGACGCTGCGCCGCTCCAGCTCGGTCAGCCCGGCGGCCTCGACCACCGTACGGTCCGTACGAGCCAGGAAGTACCACTCATCCTGGTCCCAGCGGCGGCCCGCGAACGGGAAGGAGCACATCCGCCGCCACAGCACCGGGCCGAGCTCGACCTCGGTGATGCCCGTCTCCTCCGCGAGTTCCCGCAAGGCGGCCTCTTCACGGGTCTCGTCGCCCTCCACACCGCCGCCGGGGGTGAACCACCAGTCGTCGGCCGGATCGTCCGCTCGTGCCCGTGCAGCAGCAGGATGCGGTCCTGCGGGTCGAGCAGCACGACCCGGGCAACCTTGCGCAGTCCGCCCTCGTAGCTGTCCTGGCCCGCCCCCACGGCCTCAGCGGACACCCGCGGGCTCCGCGCTCGCCCGCCGGGCCCGGGCCGCGCCCGCGCGCTTGGCGACGGGGCCGTAGGCACCCCCGCCCAGGACGAGCACGGCGCCGGCGATCACCAGGGCGGTGATCGTGCGCAGCGGCCCGGGCGAGGACAGGGCGCCGAGGGCCTCGAAGCCGGTGGGGCGCGCCAGCATGCCGTTCATGGGCCAGACGACGGCGTCCACGCGCGCGTCCACGGCGCCGCGCGCCACCGTGCCGCTGGCGGCGTCGGTCAGGTGGGCGGTGGAGTCCATGGAGCTGCCGCGCTCGTCACCGAGCAGGAACAGGCGCCCCTTGGGGACCTTCACGGTCGGGAAGCCGGTGATCTCCGCCGGTGTGCCGTCGGCCAGGTACGGCTCGTCGATCTCCTTGCCGTTGACCTTCAGCTTGCCGTCCTGGCAGCAGGAGACCGTGTCGCCGCCGACGGCCACCACGCGCTTGACCATCGGCACGTCGCCCCAGGTGGCGTCCTTGAACACGACGACGTCACCGCGGCGCACATCAGCGCCGCCGACGCGCTGCGCCAGCACCCGGTCGCCGGCGTCGATCGTCGGCGTCATCGAGGCGGTGGGCACGGTGTACGGCAGGTAGACCACCGCTCCCCAGGCGAAACCCCCCAGGAACAGCACAAGGCCCAGTGCGACGGCCAGCCCGGACAACCGCTGTCCGGTCCGGCTGCCCACCGGGCCCGAGCCTGTGCCACCGCTGCGCGGGGCCGTGTGCGTCATGCTCTCGCCACCCATGGGTCCGCACCCTACCCGGGGGTACCGACCGGGGTCAGCCCACCGTCGCGATCACTGCTTCCGGCGGCGCCACAGCACCACCGGCACCACCCCCAGCAGCGCCAGCCCCTGCGGCGCCGCCGTCAGACCGGCCGCGGCCGGCTGGGCATTGAGACCGGCCTGGTCGAAGGTGTCCGGCACCGGCAGGTTGTCCCAGCGGTTGACCGGCCAGGCGATGACGATGGCCCGGCCCACGACGTCCTTCACCGGGACCATGCCGTTGTGCTTGTCCGCCTGGTTGTAGCGGGAGTCCCGGGAGTTCTGCCGGTGGTCGCCCATGACCCAGATGTAGCCCTCGGGGACCTTCACCTTGAACTGACCGCCCTGGTCGTCGACGCTGCACGGCGTGTTGCCGGCGTAGACGTACGACCGCTCGTCCAGCGCCTTGCCGTTGACGGTCAGCGGGCCCGTGTTCTTGCACTCGACCGTGTCGCCGCCGACGCCGACGACCCGCTTGATGAGGTCCTTCTCCTCCGCGGACGGCATGAGGCCGATCCAGCTGAGGAACGTCTGGAAGGCGTTCGGATCCGCCACCGGCTCGCCCGCCAGCCAGTTGTCGGGGTCGTGGAAGACGACGACCTCGCCACGCTCGGGCTCGGAGCCGAACCACGGGGTGAGCTTGTCGACCAGGACGCGGTCGCCCTGCTGGAGGGTGTTCTGCATCGAGTCGGAGGGGATGGAGAACGCCTGCACCAGGAAGGTCTTGATCAGCAGCGCGAGCACCAGCGCGATGCCGATCAGGATGGGCAGCTCCTTCCAGAAGGAGCGCTGCTTCTTCGGTGTCCTGGCCGTGCCTCCCGGCCCTTCGCCCTCGGCTGTGCCGTACTCGTCTGTCACCCTGTCGCCCTCGGCTGCCCCGGAGTCATTCCCGGAGGTCACAGCGCTGTCCGCGGCCGGGACGGCGGATTCCGCGGGGCGTCCGCGGTGCTCCTCGCCGTCGTGTCCGGACCGTGCGCCAACCGCCACATCCCCCACGCCAACTCCTCACTCTGTGCCGCCGCCTGCCCCACACACGACGCAGGCCCACCACTCCCATAACGAGCGGGAGTTCCGCAGGGGTCGGGAGCTGGATCGTTCCATTCGAATCGTCGGAGGCAACCCTATGCGACAGTTCGGCAGCGGCGGTCGACCCGGTGGCCGAGTCGGACACGGAGGCGTACGTGTTCGGTTCCTCCAGGGTGCTCCAGTGCCCGAAGGGCCAGGCGATGACCATGGCACGGCCGACGACCTCTTCCTCGGAGACCGTGCCGCCGTAGTCGGTGTCCTGGTGGGCGCGGGAGTCCGCGGAGTTGTTCCGGTGGTCGCCCATCACCCACAGCCGTCCCGGGGGGACGGTGATGTCGAACGGCGTGTCGGACGGGGCGTTGCCGGGGTACAGGTAGTCCTCGACCAGCGGGATGCCGTTGACGGTCACGCGTCCTTGCGCGTCGCAGCACTTGACGCGGTCTCCGCCGACGCCGACGACCCGCTTGATGAGGTCCTTCTCGTCGTCGGACGGCAGCAGGCCGATGAAGGTGAGCCCTTCCTTGACCTGCTTGATGACGATGGGGTCGTCCTTCGGAAGGGTGGTCTGCTCGTCCTGGAGCCAGCCGCCGGGATCCTTGAACACGACGACGTCCCCGCGCTGCGGCTTGGAGCCGAACCACGGGGTGAGCTTGTCGACCAGGACGCGGTCGCCGATCTGGATCGTCTGCTCCATGGAGCCGGACGGGATGACGAAGGCCTGGACGAGGAACGTCTTCAGTACGAGCGCTATCAGGACGGCGACGCCCACGAGGAGCGGTATCTCCTTGACGGCACCGCGCCTGCGGCGCCGCTTGACCTTCTTCTGGAGCTTGCGCCGCTCGGCGCGCGTACGGCCGCTGGATGGACCGGCGGCGCGACGGGCGCCGGTGGGCAGCAGGTTCTCGGCGGGGCCGGCGGGGACGCCGCGCGGTTTTCCGCGGTTACCCATGGGCGCCCGCCCTTCCGGCGGCGGCAGCGGGCACGCGCGCGTAGGCGTCGGGGCGGTCCAGCCGGGTGGCGTGGCCGAAGGGCCAGACGATCCAGTCGGCGCGGCCGATCACTTCGTCGACCGGGACCATGCCGCCGCCCGGTGAGCCGAGGTGGTCCCGGGAGTCGCTGGAGTCGCCCCGGTGGTCACCGAGAACGAACAGCGTGCCGGCGGGGACGGCGACGTCGAAAGGCACCGTGGAGGGGCTGTCGCCGGGATAAAGGAAGCCCGACTCGTCGACCGGCCGGCCGTTCACCTGGATCCTCCCCTCCTTGTCGCAGCAGACGACGTGGTCTCCCCCCACGCCGACAACGCGTTTGATGTAGTCCGCGTGCCCGAAGTACCCGGTCCCGTCGAACACGACGATGTCTCCCCGCCGCGGCTCGGCACCGAAACGGTACGCCAACTTATTTACGAGAACCCGGTCCCCGATCCTCAATCCCTGTTCCATGGATCCGCTGGGGATCTGGAACGGCCGCAGCACGAACGTGCTGAGCAGCAGCAGGAAGAGCAGGCAGGCCAGCAGCGTCAGGGTGATCCGGCCGCCCGGGACCCACTCGGTGGCACGCGACAACGCGAAACGCGACCGTTCCTCCAGCCCTCCGGGATCCGAGGTGTCCTCGGAGTCGGAAGGGCGGGAGGAGCGGTCGCGCTCCGTCGGCTGAGCTTCGGTGTCCATCGGAGCCAGATGCTATCCGGCCCCGGCGCGAACCCCGGAGAGCGCTCAGTTCTCGCGCTTCTCCTTGATCTTCGCGGCCTTGCCGCGCAGCTCGCGCAGGTAGTACAGCTTGGCGCGGCGGACGTCACCCTTGGTGACGAGCTCGATCTTCTCCACGATCGGGGTGTGCACCGGGAAGGTGCGCTCGACGCCGACGGAGAAGGAGACCTTGCGGACCGTGAAGGTCTCGCGGACGCCGGAGCCCTGGCGGCGGATCACGACGCCCTTGAACTGCTGCACACGGGAGCGGTTGCCCTCGATGACGCGGACGTGCACGTTGACCGTGTCGCCCGGGCGGAAGGCGGGGACGTCGCTGCGCAGCGACGCGGAGTCGACGGTGTCGAGCAGGTGAGACATTTCGTCTGCTTTCCTCGCTGATGCCACAGGTCATCAACGGAAACTAGGTGTTTCGGATTCAGGGCCGTGCGGGTCGGAGCGGGCGTCGTCTCCCCCTGTGGCAGGGGCGCGCGCCGGACGGACGCACAACAGCTGGCTATTCTTCCACGCCGTCGGTCCTGCGCCAAAATCGGCCGTACGGCTCCCCCGCCGGGTCCGGTGCCCAGCCCAGGATGGACAGCATCTCGCGGTCCTTCTTGTCGAAGGCCTTGGGATCGCACCGCTCGATGAGGTCGGGCCGGTGGGCCGTGGTGCGCTTCAGTGCCTCGTCCCGCCGCCAGCGGGCGATCTTCCCGTGGTGGCCGCTGAGTAGCACGTCGGGGATGTCCCGGCCGCGCCACTCGGGCGGCTTGGTGTAGACGGGACCCTCCAGCAGGCTCTCCATGGCACCGGGCGCGAAGGAGTCGTCCCGGTGGGACTCGGCGTTGCCCAGGACGCCGGGCAGCAGCCGCGCCACGGCCTCCGTGACGACGAGGACGGCCGCCTCGCCGCCGGCCAGGACGTAGTCGCCGATGGACACCTCGTACACCGGCATCCGCGTCGCGTACTCGTCGACGACCCGGCGGTCGATGCCCTCGTAGCGGGCCGGCGTGAAGATCAGCCAGGGACGCTCGGAGAGGTGGACGGCGAGCTCCTGGGTGAAGGGGCGGCCGCTGGGCGTGGGCACGATGAGGGCCGGCGCGTGGGAGCCGGTCTCGTAGCCGTCGGCCAGGACGGAGTCCAGCGCCTCTCCCCAGGGCTCGGTCTTCATGACCATGCCGGGGCCGCCGCCGTAGGGCGTGTCGTCGACGGTGTTGTGGCGGTCGTAGGTCCAGGAACGCAGGTCGTGGACGTGTACGTTCAGCTGTCCACGCGCGCGTGCCTTGCCCACGAGCGAGACGTTCAGCGGTTCCAGGTACTCGGGGAAGATCGTGACGACGTCGAGGCGCATTTACGACTCTTCCCGGCTGGAGACGTCTTCCCGGCCGGAGGCATCTTCCCGGCTGGAGGCGATCTCGGCGCGGTCGTCGATCAGGCCCGGCGGCGGGGTGATGACGGCCTTCTGCTCCTCGAGGTCGATCTCGGCGACGATCTCCTCGACGAAGGGGATCATCACCTCGCTGCCGTCCGGACGTTCCACGATGAACAGGTCCTGGGTGGGCAGGTGCGAGATCTCCGTGATCCGGCCGACCTCCGTGCCCTCCGCGGTGACCACGTCGAGGTCGATGAGCTGGTGGTCGTAGTACTCGTCCTCGCCCTCGGGCAGTTCCTCCGGGTCGACGTCGGCGATCAGGAGGGTGTTGCGCAGGGCCTCGGCGCCGGTGCGGTCGCTGACGCCCTCGAAGCGCAGCAGGAGACGGCCGCTGTGGACGCGGCCCGTCTCGATGGTGAGCGGTCCCGTGGAAGCGGGATCGGTGGTGAGTACGGCGCCGGGGGCGAGCCTCAGTTCCGGCTCGTCGGTCCGTACCTCGACGGTGACCTCGCCCTTGATGCCATGGGCACGGCCGATCCGTGCGACTACCAGCTGCACGTGTCCAGTCTCCTGTCATACGACTGCGGGCCGGGGACGGCCCTCAGGCCTTCCCCGGCCCGAGCCGGTTGCGATAAGCGTCAGCGGACGTGGTCCACGTCGACGAGGTCGACGCGGACACCGCGACCGCCGATGGCGCCCACGACGGTACGCAGGGCGCGTGCGGTGCGGCCGTTGCGGCCGATCACCTTGCCGAGGTCGTCCGGGTGGACCCGGACCTCGAGCACTCGCCCGCGGCGCAGGTCGCGCGAGGCGACCTGCACATCGTCAGGGTTGTCGACGATGCCCTTCACGAGGTGCTCGAGAGCCTCCTCGAGCATGCTCAGGCCTCGGTCGAAGCGGACTCAGCGGCGGCCTCGTCCTTCTTCTCAGCCTTCTTCTTCTGGGTGATCGCCTCACCCTTGCCCTCGTCGTCGCCGCCGATGGCCTCGAACGACGGGCGCGCGGCCTTCTCGGGCTGCGTCAGCAGCGGAGCCGGGGCGGGCTCGCCCTTGAACTTCTGCCAGTCGCCGGTCTTCTTGAGGATGGCCATCACGGGCTCGGTCGGCTGCGCGCCGACACCGAGCCAGTACGCCACACGCTCGGCGTCGACCTCGATCACCGACGGGTTGTACGTCGGGTGGTACTTGCCGATCTCCTCGATCGCACGACCGTCACGACGGGTACGGGAGTCGGCGACGACGATGCGGTAGTGAGGCGAACGGATCTTGCCCAGACGCTTCAGCTTGATCTTGACTGCCACGGGAGTGGGTTCTCCTGGTTTTGACGTGGTTGGGCACGGCGAGAAAAGCCGCGTGGGGTTGCGGTACCCGAGTGCCCGATGGACGCGTCAGCCGGAGGCGAGAGGGTTCCTGTGCGGCTGTCGAGTACAGCTAGCCATTGTGCCATACCCTGCCGGGCGGCCTTGACCGAGGGGTTCACTGCCGTGCGGGCACGCTGAAGGGGCACCCGGCGTGGAGGTGAGGTACGTCGGGTGCCCTGCCCGGCAGTGGCGGGTGCTGTCCCGACCGGCAGCCACGAGATGCCGGTTGTGGACGTCAGCCGGCCGCCGCCCCCGCTCCCACGACGTCCGGGATCCGGAACGGCTTGCCGCAGCCGCCGCAGACGATCGGCGCCTGGGCGAGGACCGAAGGGACGACGCGTACGTTGCGGCCGCAGTCGCAGACCGCCTTGACGCGGACGCCGCCGCCGGAGGAGCCGTGCCGGGCGGCCGGGCCCCGGAAGGTGCGGGAGGTGTCGGACGTGGTCGCGGCCGTGTGGGCCTTCAGGGCGCGCTGGAGGCGCTCCATCGTCGGGCGGTAGCGGCGCTTCGCCTCGGGGGTGAGCGTGACCAGGGAGAAACCGCTGCTGGGGTGCGGTTCCTCGGGGTGGTCCAGGCCCAGCTCCTCGGCGATCGCGAGGAATCTGCGGTTGTGGTAGCGGCCGGCACGGGAGGTGTCGCGGACGCCGCGGGCGGCGGCGATGCCATGGACTGCCTCATGGAGCAGTCGCTCGAAGGAGAGCTCGTGACCGCACGCGGACGACGACTCCCCGATCAGGGACTCTGGCGCGGCAAGGTCGGGCAGCTCGGGGTGGTACCGCTGAATATCGGCCCACGCCTGTGCCAGCTCTGCGGCGAGAACAGGTGGTGTCTGTGTCGTGCTCACGTAATGACAACGAGTCGGGGTGCCCCAGTGTTCCGATTCCGGGGCATCCCAAATAATTTGCACGTACCCGTCAGTTGCCTCTGATGCGTCCCGAGGAGGGCGGGTGCGCTGATCTGTGGAGAAGCCTCACAGCTCACCACAAGGTGGTGCGTAGTCCGCGTACGCCCCGGCGCGTAGAGCATGTGCGCGCGCCGGGGTGCGCGGTTACGCAAGAGGCATTTCGGTCGCCTTGCGCCCCACTCAGTAAGCGCGTGCGACGACCGCGACGTTACCGGGTGCGTCGTCGGCGTCCGGCACCGACCCGTCCTCGGCGACCAGACACCGTACGGTCACCGCGTGGTCGGCCAGCTTGGCCTCGCCCTCCTCGCCGAGCACCGCCCACGGGATACGCGCCCAGCCGCCCGCGGCGGCCACCTCGACGGCCTCGTCGATCGTCGCGACCTCGGTGGTACGGGACTCGCGGCGCTCCCGGGACTGCTTCAGCAGCAGCGCCTGGTCTTCTTCGAGGACCTTCGGCAGCAGCGACACCAGGGCGTCCAGGGAGACCGGCTCCTTGCCGCCCGGAATGCGGCGGGCCAGCATCGCGGTGCCGTTCTCCAGGTCGCGCGGGCCGATCTCGATGCGGACCGGCACACCCTTGAGCTCCCAGTCGACGGCACGGCGGCCGAACGGGGTGTCGGTGCGGTCGTCGACCTGGACACGGATGCCGGCCGCCTTCAGCCGGTCGCCGAGCTCGCGGACCTTGGCCAGAACCGCCTCGTCGCCCTTGATCGCGAGCACCACGGCCTGGGTCTGAGCCAGCCTCGGCGGGACGCGCAGGCCGTTGTCGTCACCGTGCATCATCACCAGGGCGCCGATCATGCGGGTGGTGGAACCCCAGGAGGTCTGCCAGACCAGCTCCTGCCGGCCGTCCTTCGACAGGTACTGGGTGTTGAAGGCCTTGGCGAAGTTCTGGCCGAGCTCGTGGCTGGTGGCCATCTGGAGGGCCTTGCCGTCACCCATCATGCCTTCGAGCGTGAGGGTGTTGATCGCGCCGGCGAACCGCTCCTTGACGGTCTTGCGGCCGGGGACGACGTCCATCGCCAGGACGTTCACCATGAAGTCCTCGTAGACCTGCCGGTGGATGTGCGCGGCGAAATCGCGCGCCTCCTCGTACGTGGCGTGCGCGGTGTGGCCCTCCTGCCAGAGAAACTCGGTGGTCCGCAGGAAGAGGCGGGGCCGCAGCTCCCAGCGCACGACGTTCGCCCACTGGTTGATGAGCAGCGGCAGGTCGCGGTAGCTCTGCACCCACTTCGAGAAGTAGTCGTTGATGATCATCTCGGAGGTGGGGCGCACGACCGCCGGCTCCTCCAGCTCCTTGCCGCCGCCGTGCGTGACGACCGCGAGCTCCGGCGCGAAGCCCTCGACGTGGTCCGCCTCGCGGGTGAGGTACGACTGCGGGATCAGGAGCGGGAAGTACGCGTTCTGGGTGCCGGTCTCCTTGATGCGGGCGTCCATCTCGGCCTGCATCCGCTCCCACAACCCGTACCCGTACGGTCGGATGACCATGGTGCCGCGCACCGGTCCGTTGTCGGCGAGCTCCGCCTTGGTGATCAAGTCCTGGTACCAGCGCGGGAAATCGTCCGCCTGGGGGGTGAGTACGGGTGCCTTGGCCATGGCGAGATGGTACGGGCCCACGTTGCCGGAATGTGAAATCTCGCCATAGGCACATGACAACTCATATACCGGGCCGCATTCCACTGGACGACAGGTCGAGGGGGGAGTTTCCTGGCATACGGGGGTAGTGCGAGCGCACTGTCACGGGGGCCATGGAATCGGGCAAGAGGCAACTCTCGGCGGATTGGGGCGCTTACTTATGACACCTACGCTCGTGCGGCAGCACCTGCCTCACGCGGGGGCCGCACCCCGCGTGGACCTGCGTGCACGCGCGCGTGACTGGTCCGAGATCCAGGAGCGGATGCTCGTACCGCTCTATGAGGCCGTCTATGAGCGACTGGACGTGGGTCCCACGACGCGGCTGCTCGGCCTCGGCTGCGGTTCCGGACTCGCCCTGCTGATGGCCGCCGCCCGGGGAGCGGCGGTCACCGGTGTCGACGCTTCCCCCGAAAGAATGGCCCTCGCACGGCAGCGGTTGCTGCCCGAGGCGGGGGCCACGCGCCCGCATGCGGGCGCCCGGCTGGTCGACGGTTCGCCCCGGGACACCAAGGAGCCGGGCGCTCCCGCGTACACCCTGGTGACCGCCTTCGAGCCGATCGGGTGCCTCGCGGGCGACTCGGAGGGGCTGGGCGGACTGCTCGCGGAGGCGACGCCGCTGGCGGGGCGCGGAGCGGCCGTGGTGCTGGCCGGCTGGGGCCCGCCGGAGCGGTGCGCCACGACGTCCGTGCTGCGGGTCGCCACCAAGCTGGCGGAGCCACTGCGCAGCACGGGCAGCTGGCGTCCCGCCCTCCGCGACGACCTGGAGGACGTCGCCCAGCGGGCCGGTCTCAAGCCGGACGGGTCCGGGCGGGTGGCGTGCCCCTTCGGGTACGCCGATGTGGACAGCGCGGTGCGCGGGCTCAAGTCGACGGGGTTGTTCGACGCGGCGATCACGGCGACGGACCAGGTGCAGGTGGACAAGGAGCTGACCGAGGCTCTGCATCCGCACCAGCGGCAGGACGGGACGGTGTGGATGCCGAACGTTTTCCGGTATCTGATCGCCCGGACGCGGTGACGAACAAGTCTTCAGTGCAGGTGTGAATGGTGTGAAGAAAGCACCATGGGGTCCTTCGGGTTTCACCAGGTGGATCATGAACGCTTAATGTGATCCACCGCTCGGGGGACCTACACATCTGCATACAGGAGCTGTTTTGCCGCACCACAAGACCGCGCTGCGTCTCGTCGCGCCCGTCGCCGTTCTCGCTCTGGCCCTCACCGCCTGCGGTGGCGGCGGTGACAAGGCCGACGCGAAGAGCCCGGACACCGAGAAGGCCAAGGTCTTCCCGTCGCCGGAGCCGGCTTCCGGTGGCGAGCTGGGAACCGGCGAGAGCGCCACGGGCAAGGTCGCGGAGGACCCGGGCGAGGTCACCTACGACGTCGTGGCGCAGAAGGTCGACGTGGGCACCGAGGCGGAGGCCGCCAAGGCCGTGTCGGAGCCGGGCAAGGTCAAGGGCATGGTGCTTGCCGTCGCCCACGTGAAGTACACGCACAAGAGCGGGCCCGCCCTCACCGAGGGCTCGGACGTGCACGACGGCACCACGGTCTTCGCCGACGGGCGGCGCGGCAGTGTCCTCATCGGCGCGTCCGAGGACACGGCGGGCTGCGAGGACCCGTACGACGTCGAGAGCTGGAAGCAGGGCGAGAGCCACGTCTTCTGCGAGACGTACGTGATCCCGGCGAACGCCAAGAGCGTCGAGGTCCACTGGTCCGAGGAGGACGGCGAGCCCTACATCTGGAAGTTCCCGAACGCCTGACCGGCGCGCCGTCGACGAACCACTGAGGGCGCCCCCCTTCCTTCGAAGGGGGGCGCCCTCAGTGCCGTTCAGCAGTCCGTGTCGTCCGGGAACGGGCGGTCAGCCGATGGGCTTCTCGGATCAGCCCATGAACTTCTTGAACTCGTCGGGGAGTTCGAAGTCCTTGCCGCCCTGCTGCGGCAGCCCGAAGGCGTTGCCGCCCTCTGCGGCGGCCGCGCGGCGGGCGGCCTCCTCCTGCTCCTGCTGCTTGCGCTTCATCGGGTTGCCGGAGCGCTGCTTGCCCTTGGCCTGCTTCTGCTTCTTCTTCGCCCTGCCGGGGCCGCCGCCCATGCCCGGCATGCCGGGCATCCCGGGCATGCCGCCGCCCTGGGCCATGCGGGACATCATCTTGCGGGCCTCGAAGAACCGCTCGACCAGGTTCTTCACCGCGCTGACCTCGACGCCGGAGCCCTTGGCGATACGGGCGCGGCGCGAGCCGTTGATGATCGTCGGCTCCTGGCGCTCGGCCGGGGTCATCGACTTGATGATCGCGGCCGTGCGGTCGACGTCCCGCTCGTCGAGGTTGTTGATCTGGTCCTTCATCTGGCCCATGCCCGGGAGCATGCCGAGCAGCTTGGAGATGGAGCCCATCTTCCTGACCTGCTCCATCTGGGCCAGGAAGTCGTCGAGGGTGAAGTCCTGGCCCTTCTTGGAGGCCAGCTTCTCGGCCATCTTCTGGGCTTCGGCCTGGTCGAAGGTCTTCTCCGCCTGCTCGATCAGGGTGAGCAGGTCACCCATGTCGAGGATGCGGGAGGCCATCCGGTCCGGGTGGAAGGCGTCGAAGTCGTCGAGCTTCTCGCCGTTCGACGCGAACATGATCGGCTTGCCGGTGATCTGCCGGATCGACAGGGCCGCACCACCGCGGGCGTCACCGTCGAGCTTGGAGAGCACCACGCCGTCGAAGCCGACGCCGTCGCGGAAGGCCTCGGCGGTGTTGACGGCGTCCTGACCGATCATCGCGTCGACGACGAACAGGATCTCGTCGGGGCTGACCGCGTCCCGGATGTCCGCGGCCTGCTGCATCATCTCCTGGTCGATGCCCAGGCGGCCGGCGGTGTCCACGATGACGATGTCGTGGACCTTGGACTTGGCGTGCTCGATGGAGTCCTTGGCGACCTTGACCGGGTCGCCGACGCCGTTGCCCGGCTCGGGCGCGTAGACGGCGACACCGGCGCGCTCGGCGACGACGCTGAGCTGGTTCACGGCGTTCGGGCGCTGGAGGTCACAGGCGACGAGCAGCGGCGAGTGGCCCTGCTCCTTCAGCCAGTGGCCGAGCTTGCCCGCGAGGGTGGTCTTACCGGCACCCTGCAGACCGGCCAGCATGATCACCGTGGGCGGCTGCTTGGCGAAGCGCAGGCGCCTGGTCTCGCCGCCGAGGATGGTGACCAGTTCGTCGTTGACGATCTTGAGGACCTGCTGGGCGGGGTTCAGCGCCCTGCTGACCTCGGCGCCGAGCGCGCGCTCCTTGACGTTCTTGATGAACGTACGGACGACCGGCAGCGCCACGTCCGCCTCGAGGAGCGCGATCCGGATCTCGCGCGCCGTGGCGTCGATGTCCGCCTCGGAGAGCCGTCCCTTGCCGCGCAGGTTCTTGAAGGTCGCTGAGAGGCGATCGGAAAGAGTATCGAACACGGCGCTCGCGGTCCTCGGGGTCGGAGACAGACTGGGGAATCGCCCTCCAGGGTATCCCGGCGTGACAAGTCGCCGGGTCGCCCTCACCCACGCAGGGTCTCCTCCAGCTTCCGCGCCACCGACTCGGCCTCGTCGCCGGGCAGCGGCGCGCCCTCGGGACCGGTGACGTAGAAGGCGTCCACGGCGTTCGCGCCGAGCGTCGAGACGTGCGCGCTGCGCATCTGCACGCTCGCGTCCTCCAGGGCGCGGCCAATGCGGAACAGCAGGCCCGGGGCGTCCTGGGAGCGGACCTCGATGACGGTGGCCAGCCGGGAGGCGGCCGGGTGGACCGACACCCGGGGCGGCGGGGCCACCACGCCCCGGCGGCGCGGATAGGCCGCGTCCCGTTCGGCGAGGCGGCCGGCGATGTCCAGGGAGCCGTCCAGCGCCCGCACGAGGTCGGCGCGGAGGCGGGCGGCCTGCGGCAGGGAGCCGTACTCGGCGGCGACCCGCCAGTCCAGCAGCAGGACGGTGCCGTCGACACCGTCCGGGAGGGTCAGGGACCGCAGCTCCGCCGTTCGCACGGTCAGCCGGTGCATGGCGAGGACACCGGCCACCGCGGGCAGCACACCCGGCTGATCGGGCACGGCGATGAGCAGTTCCACGCCGAGCGGCTCGGGGTCGCCGGAGGGCTCCTGCCCGGCGGGCGGCTCGGTCTGCGCCCGCAGGGAGAGGACCGGGCTGCCCGTCGCGACCGCCTCGATGGCGAGCCGCTCCTGCTCGGCGGTCGGCGCCGCGTCCTCGGGGTCGGCCGGGACGTCCCCGGCGAGCACCGCCGAGACCCGCTCGACCAGGTCGGCGACGAGCGAACCGCGCCAGGACGACCAGGCGGCCGGGCCGGTGGCCAGGGCGTCGGCCTCGGTGAGCGCGTGCAGCAGTTCCAGGGTGCCCTGGGAGCCGACGGCCTCGGCGACCGAGCGCACGGTGGCCGGGTCCTCCAGGTCACGCCGGGTGGCGGTCTCGACGAGCAGCAGGTGGTGCCGGACGAGGGTGGCGACGACCGTCACGTCGTGGCGGTCGAAGCCGACGCGGGCGGCCACGTCCTTGGCGATGATCTCGCCGGCCACCGAGTGGTCGCCGGGCCAGCCCTTGCCGATGTCGTGCAGCAGCGCGGCGACCAGCAGCAGGTCGGGGCGGCTGACGCGGCGGGTGAACTCGGAGGCGCGCACGGCGGTCTCGATGAGATGCCGGTCCACGGTCCAGATGTGCACGGCGTTGCGCTGCGGGCGGCAGCGCACCCGCTCCCAGTCCGGCAGCAGCCGCGTGATCAGCCCCTCGGCCTCCAGCGCCTCCCAGACCTCGATGGTCGGGCGGCCGGAGCCGAGCAGGGTGACGAGCTGTTCGCGTGCCTCGGCGGGCCAGGGTGTGGGCAGCGGGCGCACGGTGGCCGCCATGCGCCGTACGGCGTGCAGGGAGAGCGGGAGTCCGGCCTGTGCGGCGGCGGCCGCGGCGCGCAGCGGCAGTACGGGGTCGCGCTCGGGGCGTGCGGCACGGGCGAGCACCACCTCGCCGTCCTGCTCCACGACGCCTTCGGCCAGCGGAGAACGCTCGGCGGTCGGTTTCCCGCCGCCCAGCATGGCGCGCAGCCTGGGCCGCACGGCGCGCGATCGCAGCACGCGCCCCACCTCACGCCAGGTGACGTCACTGGCGTACGAGATGAGCCGCGCCGCTTCGTAGACCTGCCGCAGCAGCGTGTCCGCGTCGAGCAGGCCGAGCTCGGCGGCCACCTGGTCCTGCTCCTGGAGCGCGAGCCGGTCGGTCGCCCTCCCGGTGGCCAGGTGCAGTGCGTCCCGGACGTCGAGGAGCCGGCGCCGGGCGTCGGCGAGGCCCTCGCGCGGGGCGTCGGCGAGCCAGGAGGCGGCGACGGCGCGCAGGGCGGTGGCATCGCGCAGCCCGCCGCGGGCCTCCTTCAGGTCGGGTTCCAGGAGGTACTGCAACTCGCCCTGGCGCTCGGCGCGTTCCGCGCACAGCTCCTGGAGTTCGGGGAGGCGTTTGGGCGCCTGGTTGCGCCAGTCGGCCAGCACGGCCGTACGCAGCCCGGCCGTGAGGCCGAGGTCACCGGCGAGGTGCCGGGCGTCCAGCAGGCCGAGCTGCACCTTGAGGTCCTCGCCGGAGGTCTTGCGGGCCTCGGCGGGCGTGCGGACGGAGTGGTCGAGGGCCAGGCCCAGGTCCCACACGGGGTACCAGAGCCGGTCGGCGAGGGCGGCGACCGCCTTGGGGTCGCTGCCGTCGTGCAGCAGGAGCAGGTCGAGGTCGCTGCGCGGGGAGAGTTCTCCGCGTCCGTAACCGCCTACGGCGACCAGGGAGACCCCGCGCAGCCCCTCCGAGCCCGCGGTGAACAGGCCGGTGAGCCAGTCGTCGGTGAGTTCGGCCAGGGCCGCACGGCGCGGCGGCCCGGACCGCGCCTCCTCGTTGAGGAGGCGCAGCCGGGCCGCCGCGTAGCCGCTGGGTCCCGAGTCCTCTGCTTCCTTCTGCACGTCCGTACCCGTCACCCAGCGACTCCTGTTCTGTTTGCCTGCCTCAGAGCGCGTCGGGGCCGCGCTCGCCGGTCCGGACCCGTACGGCCGTGTCGACCGGGATGGACCAGACCTTGCCGTCACCGATCTTGCCGGTGCGGGCCGCCTTGACCACGACGTCGATCAGCTGCTCGGCGTCGTCGTCCTCGACCAGGACCTCGATGCGGATCTTCGGGACCAGGTCGACGGTGTACTCGGCACCGCGGTAGACCTCGGTGTGGCCCCGCTGCCGACCGTAGCCGCTGGCCTCGGTGACCGTCAGGCCGTGCACGCCGAAGGCCTGGAGGGCCTCCTTGATCTCGTCGAGCCGGTGCGGCTTCACGACGGCGGTGATGAGCTTCATGCGTCCACCTTCTTGCTCTCGGCTCCGGCCACGGCGGCCGCGACGGCGGCGGTCTTGGCGGCACCGCCACCGGCGCCGCTGAAGTCGTATGCGGTCTCGGCGTGCTCGGCCTGGTCGATGCCGGCGACCTCATCGTCCTCGGTGACCCGCATACCCATGGTCTTGTCGAGGATGAAGGCGAGGAGCGCGGAGACGATCAGCGAGTAGGCGAGCACCGCGAAGACACCGGCGCACTGCTTCCAGAACTGGGTCAGGCCGCCGCCGTAGAAGAGGCCCTCGACCTCGGACTGGCCCTTGCCGCTGGCGAAGAAGCCGATCAGCAGCGAGCCGACGACACCGCCGACCAGGTGGACACCGACGACGTCGAGAGAGTCGTCGTAGCCGAACTTGTACTTCAGGCCGACGGCCATGGCGCACAGCACACCGGCGATGACGCCGACGGCGATCGCGCCGAGCGGGGTGACCGCGCCGCCGGCCGGGGTGATGGCGACCAGACCGGCGACCGCGCCGGAGGCGGCGCCCAGCGTGGTGAACGCGCCGTGGCGGATCTTCTCGTAGGCGAGCCAGGCCAGCATGGCGGCGGCGGTGGCGACCTGCGTGTTGACGAACATCAGCGCGCCGACACCGTCGTCGTTGCCGAGCCACGAGCCGGCGTTGAAGCCGAACCAGCCGAACCACAGCAGACCGGCGCCGAGCATGACCAGCGGCAGGCTGTGCGGGCGCATCGGGTCCCTCTTGAAGCCGACGCGCTTGCCGATGACCAGGATCACGCCGAGCGCGGCGGCACCGGCGTTGATGTGGACCGCCGTACCACCGGCGAAGTCGATCACACCCAGCTCGAAGGCCCAGCCGCCGGCGCCCCAGACCCAGTGCGCGACCGGGAAGTAGACGACCGTGGCCCACAGGGTGATGAACAGCGCCCAGGCGCTGAACTTCACGCGGTCGGCGAGGGCACCACTGATCAGGGCGGGTGTGATGATCGCGAACATCAGCTGGAAGACCAGGAACACGAACACCGGAATGGTGTAGCCGGGCCACAGCTCGGTCAGGCCGATGTTGCCGAGGCCGACCCAGTCGGAGTTCCAGCCGATGAGGCTGCCGGAGTCGGTGCCGAACGCCATGGAGAAGCCGTACAGCACCCACAGGATGGTGACGATCCCAAGGCTGATGAAGCTCATCATCAGCATGTTCAGGGTGCTCTTGACGCGGACCATGCCTCCGTAGAAGAAGGCCAGGCCCGGGGTCATGAGCATCACCAGGGCGGAACAGATGAGCATGAACCCTGTGTTGGCGGCAGACAGCTTGGGTGCTTCTGCGGCAAGGGTGATGGCTGGTGCCATCGGCGTCTCCTCGTCGTTGGTACGGCCCCGTGCGGGCGAAGCCTTGAGCGGAATGAGGGGTGGGCCGGTTATGCGCCACGAGATTGGCGCAGCGCGGTTTCGGTGGAAGCCCCTCGTTGTTTCGCCGCCGTGACGAAGGCGCTCTCTGTGTTACGCCTCGATGAACTGCCGGATAGTGGGCGCGTCGATCGTTATCGTGACGCAATCTTCCGCGCGGAAGCGGGTCCGGCCGCGGTCGGCCCTCCGATGACCTGGCACGGGGGGAGCCGAGTCGGGCAGTTCGGGAGGGCCGGCCGCGGCCGGGGTTCAGGGGGCGGGCAGATGCCCGGAGAGCCGGGCTCAGACCGCCTCGGCCGTCTCGGGCAGCTCTGCGGCCAGCCGCTCGGTGAGGTCGACGACCTCACCGAGGTCACCGAAGTCGCGCGCGGCCGAGTCGACCGTCTTTCGGATACGAGTGTTGACCCGCTCGGAGCGGACCTTCTTGGCGACCTGCATGGCCTGGGAGGCGAAGACCGTGCACTGCTCGGGCTCGCGCTGGAGGAGGTTCACCGTGGCCATGCCGATCAGGTTCAGCGCGTACGACCGCTGGTGCTCGCCGTCCTCGGCGAAGAGCTCCACGGCCCGCTTCATCAGGGGCTCGGCCAGCGAGGCGTACGTCGGGCTGCGGCCGGCGACATAGGCAAGGTCGCGGTACGAGTGCGAGTTCTCCCCGTACAGCTCGGCCTCGGAGAAGAAGCGGATCCAGTCGGGGTCGGGCTCGTCCCACTCGTCGGCCTCGGCGAAGGTGTCCTCGGCCATCCGGACCGCCCGCTTGCACTTGCCGGGCTGGCCCATGTTGGCGTAGGCGCGGGCCTCCATCGCATACAGCATCGACTGGGTGCGCGGGCTCGCGCAGTCCCGGCTGCCGTACTGCGCGAGGTGGATCAGCTCCAGCGCGTCGTCGGGCCGGCCGAGGTGGATCATCTGCCGGCTCATGCTGGACAGCACGTACGAACCGAGGGGCCGGTCACCGGCCTCCTTCGCGGCGTGCAGCGCGAGGACGAAGTACTTCTGCGCGGTCGGCTGGAGCCCGATGTCGTACGACATCCAGCCGGCCAGCTCGGCGAGTTCGGCGGCGACCTTGAACAGGCGCCGGGTGGTGGCCTCGGGCTGGGGCTCCTGGAGCAGGTCCGTCACCTCGTGCAGCTGGCCGACGACCGCCTTGCGGCGCAGGCCGCCGCCGCACTGGGCGTCCCACTGCCGGAACATCACGGCCGTGGACTCCAGCAGGTCCAGCTCCGGCTTGGAGAGCCGGCCGCGGGCCCGCCCGGAGGGGCCGGCCGCGAGGTCGGGCTCCGACCGCGGGGCCGGGGGCGAGGGGACGAGCCAGCGCTGCATGGGCTCGATGAGGGCCGGGCCCGCAGACAGGACCAGCGAGCTCCCGAGGAAGCCGCGCCGCGCCAGCATCAGGTCGCTGCGCGAGAACTCGCTGAGCAGGGCCACGGTCTGCGGGCCCGTCCAGGGCAGGTCGACGCCGGTCGCGGAGGGGGACTGGCGCGCGGTGCGCAGCCCCAGGTCCTCGACGGAGACGACGACGCCGAAGCGCTCCGAGAACAGCTCGGACAGGATCCTGGGGATCGGCTCGCGGGGGTTCTCGCCGTCGAGCCAGCGGCGCACGCGCGAGGTGTCCGTGGAGATGTGGTTGGCGCCCAGCTGGCGTGCCCTGCGGTTGACCTGGCGGGCCAGCTCGCCCTTGGACCAGCCGCTGCGCACGAACCAGGAGGTGAGCAGCTCGTTCGGGCGCTTGTCAGTGTGCGTCGCGTTCGCAGCGTTCGTCCCGCTTCCGCCGTTGCCGCTCACTGGAACGCCCCCATCCCTGAGACCACTTGTCGCCGAGTGCGCCAAGGCCTATCAGCATGCCGGTTCGTACGGCCGTCCGTCCGGCCCTTGTCACCCTTCGAACGGAATACCGACTTGCCTCCGGCATACCCACGAGCGCATGTGCCCCCAGGACTCGTGCACACAAAGTAATCCTACGATCACCCGTCCAGCCACGGCTCACACGGAAACGCCACCATTCGCCACCCCAACGAATGAACCCACCCGCGCGTCACCGCGATTCACTTGACACAGGCCGCCCGGGAGCGGGTGCAGCGATGCACTCGGGGGCGCGTGTCGCCAGACACACCACCGTGGGCACTTCAGGGCGCCGAGTGAACCGTTCGCCGTCGGGAAGGCGGGAACAGAGAGTCACGTCTCGCGTCCGCTGCGTAACCAGCGGTGGGCCGGACCCGTTGGAGGGGGCATGGGCTTCACGATCGGCATCAGCCGGGGCATGCGCGACATCCGGACCGGCTCACGCCGCCGCGGCCGCACGTCGGACGGCACCGCCGTGGCCGAGTACACCGGTCTGTGGGGCTGGGACGTGGTGCCGGGCGCCCGGGCCGCGGCGGGCGCCTGCTCCTGCGGCCGCCGTGACTGCCCGGCGCCGGGCGCGCATCCGCTGGACTTCGCTCCTGTGATCCCCGCCGGGGCGACGCTGGACGAGGTGACCGAGACCTGGGGCGAGTTCCCCGGCGCCTCGGTGATGCTGCCGGTCGGCCGGGCGTTCGACGTCATCGAGGTGGCGGAACCCGCCGGCTGCCGCGCGCTGGCCCGGCTGGAGCGCATGGGCCTGCCCGTCGGGCCCGTCGCGGTCACCCCGGACGGCCGCGCCCACTTCTTCGTGGCCCCCGGCGCCGCCGCCGACCTGCCCGGCCTCCTCTACCGCATGGGCTGGGACGACCCGGCCGCCCTCGACCTGCGCGGCTTCGGCCCCGGCGCGCACATCACGGCACCGCCCTCGGACCACGCCGGTCTCGGCCCGGTGTGCTGGCTGCGCTCCCCCGCCCTGGACTCGGCATCCAGGCCACCGGAGGCCCGCCTGGTCCTGGGCACGCTGGCGTATGTAGCGCACCGGTCACGGGCCTAGGGCACTGGGTCACGGGCATAAGAGCCCTGGGACAGCGCCCCGCACAGCGAAGCGCCCGACCCCGACTGCACCTCGGGGGCGGGCGCTTCCCTGCTGTATACGGACGTCAGGAGCCCACGCTCCGATGTTGTCCGCAGCTCACTCTCCGATAAGGGCGTCAACGAACGCCTCCGGCTCGAACGGCGCCAGGTCGTCCGCACCCTCGCCCAGCCCGACCAGCTTGACCGGGACGCCCAGCTCGCGCTGGACCGCGACCACGATGCCGCCCTTGGCCGTGCCGTCCAGCTTGGTGAGGACGATGCCGGTGATGTCGACGACCTCGGCGAAGACCCGGGCCTGGACCAGGCCGTTCTGGCCGGTGGTGGCGTCGAGCACGAGCAGCACCTCGTCCACCGGGGCCTGCTTCTCCACGACCCGCTTGACCTTGCCGAGCTCGTCCATCAGGCCGGTCTTGGTGTGCAGGCGGCCGGCGGTGTCGATGAGCACGACGTTCGCGCCCATCTCCTTGCCCTCCTTGACCGCGTCGAAGGCGACGGAGGCCGGGTCGCCGCCCTCCGGTCCGCGCACGGTGTAGGCCCCGACGCGCTCGCCCCAGGTCTGGAGCTGGTCGGCGGCGGCGGCCCGGAAGGTGTCGGCGGCGCCGAGGACGACGCTCTGACCGTCGGCCACCAGGACACGGGCGAGCTTGCCGGTGGTGGTGGTCTTGCCGGTGCCGTTCACGCCGACGACCAGGACGATGCCCGGCTTGCGGTCCTCCGGCTCGGTCTTGACCGTGCGGTCCATGTCCCGGCCGACCAGCGTGATCAGTTCCTCACGCAGCAGGGTGCGCAGTTCCTCGGGGGTGCGGGTGCCGAGGACCCTCACCCGCTCGCGCAGACGCTCGACGAGTTCCTGGGTGGGCTGCACGCCGACATCGGCGGTGAGCAGGGTGTCCTCGATCTCCTCCCAGGTGTCGTCGTCGAGGTGCTCGCGCGACAGCAGGGTCAGCAGGCCCTGGCCGAGAGCGTTCTGCGAGCGGGAGAGCCGGGCCCGCAGCCGGACCAGGCGGCCGGCCGTGGGCTCCGGGACCTCGATCTCGGGGGCCTCGGTGGGCGGCTCCTCGACGACGACCGGAGCCGAGCCGTCCGGGAGATCCACCTCCTCTATCGTGCGCCGCGGTTCCTCCCGCGGCGTCTCGGCCTCGTCGCCGACGTGCGGCTCGGCCGGTGGGGCGGTGATGTCGGGCGCTGCGGGCGGGGGCGGGGGCAGCTGCTTCTTGCGCCGGCTGCCGACGATGAGCCCGCCGAGCGCGCCGAGCACGACCACGGCGATGACTACAGCAAGGATGACGATGTCCATAACGCGTCCAGTATCAGTCATGGGGCCCCGGGGCACGCTGCTCGCACCGCCCTCCCGGGACAAGGGCCGCCGGATCTCCACACCCCTGGATGTCTGACGCCCCGTCAGCTAACGTCCTCCGGACACCCGCCCGGTGAAGGGAGACGTCCCATGCCCGTCTCGGTCGTACGCTTCAACCTCGTCGCTCCCGGGGCCACCCCCGCCGAGCTCGCCGCCCGGTACCGGGCGGCCCTGGAGATGGCCTCGTACGCCGACGACCGGGGCGTGACCACCGTGCAGACGGAGGAGCACCACGGGGCCGACAACAACTGGCTGCCGTCGCCGTTCGCCTTCGCGGGGGCGGTCTTCGGCGCGACCCGGCGTGTCGCGGTCACCGTCTCGGCGGTCATCGGCCCGCTGCACGACCCGCTGCGGCTCGCCGAGGAGATCGCCGTGCTGGACCTGCTGAGCGGCGGCCGGCTGGTGACGGTCGCCGGGATCGGGTACCGGCCCGAGGAGTACGACCTGTTCGGCGTGGACTTCGCCCGGCGCGGGCGGCTCCAGGACGAGCTGCTGGAGACGCTGCTGAAGGCCTGGACGGGCGAGCCCTTCTCCTACCGTGGCCGCACGGTCCGCATCACTCCGCGCCCGTACACCGAGCCTCACCCGCTGCTCCTGGTCGGCGGCTCCTCCAAGGCCGCCGCCCGCCGGGCCGCACGGCTCGGCCTGCCCTTCTTCCCCAGCGCGCACCTGCCGGAGCTGGAGGCGTACTACAAGGAACGGCTCGTCGAGTACGGCACCGAGGGCTGGGTGATGATGCCCGCCGCCGAGACACCGCTGCTGCATGTGGCCGAGGATCCGGACCGGGCCTGGGCGGAGCACGGGGAGCACTTCCTGCACGAGGCGCGGACGTACGCCTCCTGGCAGTCGGGCGGCGTGCGCTCGGCGGTGAAGTCGGCGGCGACGACGGTCGAGGACCTGCGTGCGGAGGGCGTGTACCGGATCCTCACGCCGGAGCAGTGTGCGGGGCTGGGGCTGGACTCCTTCGTCCTGCATCCGCTGGCGGGCGGCATGCCGGTGGAGGAGGGGTGGCGGAGCCTGCACCTGTTCTGCGAGCAGGTGCTGCCGGGCCTGGGGAGAGCGGCCCCGGTGATCGGGGCGGCGCCGGTGACACAAGAGACCGCCGCCCCGGCTCGGGCAGTGGCCGAACCGGGGCGACGGCGGGTTACGGGGAGAGGGGCAGCGGGGACTTTGGCCCTTCTCCCCGAGTGTGCGGGACGGGCTCAGCCCATCTCCTCCAGCGCCTTGCCCTTCGTCTCCTTGACGAACTTCAGGACGAACGGGATGGAGAGCGCGGCGAACGCGGTGTAGATCACGTAGGTCGCGGACAGGTTCCAGTCGGCCAGCGACGGGAAGCTCGCGGTGATGGCCCAGTTGGCGATCCACTGCGCGGCGGCGGCCACGCCCAGGGCGGCGGCGCGGAGCCGGTTCGGGAACATCTCGCCGAGGAAGACCCAGACGACCACACCCCAGCTCAGGGCGAAGAAGAGCACGAACATGTGCGCGGCGATCAGGGCGACCCAGCCCTGGGTGGCGGGCAGCTGGCCGTCGACCAGGTCGTAGGAGAACGCCCAGGCCTCCAGCGCTAGACCGATCACCATGCCGACCGAGCCGATGAGGGCCAGCGGCTTGCGGCCGACGCGGTCGACGAAGATCATCGCGATCACGGTGCCGACGATGTTGATGATCGACGTGGTGAACGAGTAGAAGAACGAGTCCGTCGGGTCGACGCCGACCGACTGCCACAGCGTCGAGGAGTAGTAGAACGCGACGTTGATGCCGACGAACTGCTGGAAGACCGACAGGCCGATGCCGATCCAGACGATCGGCTTGAAGAAGAAGCTGCCGCCGAGCAGGTCCTTGAAGCTGGACTTGTGCTCGCTCTTCATGGCGTGCTCTATCTCGGTGACACGGGCGTCCAGGTCGACGTCCTTGCCCTCGACCTCGGTGAGGATCTCCCGGGCGCGCTCATGCTTGCCGACGGAGATGAGGAAGCGCGGGGACTCCGGGATGACGAAGGAGAGCAGCCCGTAGAGGACCGCCGGGACGACCATGACGCCGAGCATGACCTGCCAGGCCTCCAGGCCCATCAGCTTGCCGCGCTGGTCGCCGTCGGCGGCGTTCAGCACACCCCAGTTGACCAGCTGCGACACGGCGATGCCGATGACGATCGCGGCCTGCTGGAAGGAGCCGAGCCGGCCGCGGTAGGCGGGCGGGGCGACCTCGGCGATGTAGGCCGGGCCGATCACGGAGGCCATGCCGATGGCGAAGCCGCCGACGACGCGCCAGAAGGCGAGGTCCCACAGCGCGAAGGGCAGCGCGGAGCCGACGGCGCTGACGGTGAAGAGGACGGCGGCGATCTGCATGCACCGGATGCGGCCGATGCGGTCGGCGATACGGCCGGCGGTCGCGGCGCCGACGGCGCAGCCGATGAGGGCGATGGCGATGACCTGGGCCAGGGCTGCGGAGCCGACGTCGTAGCGGTCGCGGATGGCCTCGACGGCGCCGTTGATCACGGAACTGTCGTAGCCGAAGAGGAAACCGCCCATCGCGGCCGCCGCCGCGATGAAGATGACGTGCCCGAGATGATCGGGATGAGCCGTCCTGGCTCCTGACCTGGATGCCTGCGCTGTGCTGGTCACGTGTACTCCTCGGGCCACCGGCAACGCTGCCGGAGCGAATCAGCCTTCGAGGTGCCACCTGAAGGTACCTGAAGGTAAAAGGAACGTTGCCGAGACTATGCCTTCAAGTTTCGAAGTCAATAGATCAGTAGCTGTGAATCTGAGGCGGGAATGTGTCAGTGATGTGTTCAAGTGTTGAAGTCATGGAGAGTCGCAGGTGAGGCAGGTGTAGAGCACACTCATCTAGCGGAGGCGCTGGCTGATGACCTTCGACACACCGTCGCCCTGCATGGAGACGCCGTAGAGCGCGTCGGCGACCTCCATCGTGCGCTTCTGGTGGGTGATCACGATCAGCTGGGAGGCTTCCTGGAGCTCCTGCATGATCCGGATGAGCCGCTGGAGGTTGGTGTCGTCCAGTGCGGCCTCGACCTCGTCCATGACGTAGAACGGGCTGGGCCGGGCCTTGAAGATCGACACCAGCAGCGCCACGGCGGTCAGCGACCGCTCCCCGCCGGAGAGCAGCGACAGCCGCTTGACCTTCTTGCCCGGCGGCCGGGCCTCGACGTCCACGCCCGTGGTGAGCATGTTGTCGGGGTCGGTCAGGATCAGCCGCCCCTCACCACCCGGGAACAGCCGGCTGAAGACGCCCTCGAACTCCCGGGCCGTGTCCCGGTAGGCCTCGGTGAAGACCTGCTCGACGCGCTCGTCGACCTCCTTCACCACCTGGAGGAGATCCGCCCGCGTCTTCTTGAGGTCCTCCAGCTGCTCGCTGAGGAACTGGTGACGTTCCTCCAGCGCCGCGAACTCCTCCAGGGCGAGCGGGTTCACCTTGCCGAGCTGCTGGTAGGCGCGTTCGGCGGCCTTCAGGCGCTTCTCCTGCTCGGCCCGGACGAACGGCCTGGGCCGGTTGCGCGGGTGCTCCGGGTCCTCCGGCAGCTCCTCGCCCTCGGCGGGGGGCGAGGGCGGCACGAGCTGCTGCGGTCCGTACTCCGCCACCAGCCCCGCCGGTTCGACACCCAGCTCCTCCAGCGCCTTGGTCTCCAGCTGCTCGATCCGCAGCCGCTTCTCGGCGCCGAGTACCTCGCCGCGGTGGACCGAATCCGTCAACTTGTCGAGTTCGGACTTGAGATCGCGCCCCTCGGTGCGGGCGCGGGCGAGCTCCTGTTCGCGGCGGGCCTTGGCGGCCTCGGCGGCGGTGCGTTCCTCATCGGCGCGGGCGAGGGAGACCTCGACGTGCGCGAGCAGCTGCCGGGCACCCGAGCCGACGGCCTCGGCGACGGCCGCCTCGTGCCGCAGCCGGGCCCGCCGCTGCTCGGCACGCGCGCGTGCCTCGCGCTCCGCGCGGGCGGCCCGGTCCAGGGAGTCGGCCCGTCCGGCCAGCCCTTTCACCCGTTCCTCGTGCGTACGGACCTGGAGGCGGGCCTCCATCTCCGTCTGGCGGGCGTTGGCCCCGTCGGCGGCGAGCCGGTCCCGTACGGAGGTGTCGGGCTCCTCCTCGATCGGCATCTCCTCGGCGACGGCGAGCCGCTCGGCGAGTTCCTCGACCTCCGCGAGTGCCCGGTCGAGGGCCTCCTGTGCCCGGGCCGCGGCGGCGGTGGACCGCTCGGCCTCCCCCGCCGCGCCCCGCGCCTGCCCGGCGAGCCGGCCGAGCTGCTGGGCGACGGCGGACTTCTCCCGGTCGGCGGCCCGGCGCCGCTCCCCCAGTTCCTCGGCCAGCGCGGCGCACTCCTTGCGCCGCTCGACGGCCTCCTGCTGGACCTCGGCCAGCTCCTCGCAGCGCACGGCCAGCTCTTCCAGCTCGGCGGCGGCCTCGTCGACGGACGCCTGTACTTCGAGGAGGCTGGGGGCACCGGCGGAGCCGCCGTGGGCGAAGTGGGCGCCGAGGAGGTCGCCCTCGGCCGTCACAGCGGTGAGGTCGGGGTGGGCGTAGACGAGGTCTTCGGCGTCTTCGAGGGTGCTGACGACGACGATGCCGTGGAGCAGCCGTCGGACGGCGGGCATGAGGTCGGCGGGGCCGCGGACCAGGTCGGCGGCGAAGGGGTGTCGTGCGTCTGCGGGACCGTTGTGGCCGCTCGCGCCGTTCCCCGCGCCCCTGGGGTGAGCGTCTCCGGCCAGGAGCAGAGTCGCCCGGCCTCCGTCCTGTTTGCGCAGGAGTCTGATCGCGTCCGCTGCCGAAGACGGGCTCGTCACCGCGATCGCGTCCGCCGCGGCTCCGAAGGCAGCCGCGAGGGCGACTTCATAGCCCGGGGTCACCGTCAGGAGTTCCGCCGCCGGGCCGAGGATGCCGGAGAGACGGTCCTTCGCCGCGAGCAGTATTCCGGTGCCGTCCTTGCGGCGCAGGCCGAGCGCCAGGGCCTCGTGGCGGGCCTGGGTCGCGGCGCGACTGCGTTCCGCCGCCGTGGTCGCCTCGCGGGCTGCCGTGAGGGCGGCCTCGGCCTCGGCGAGCTGCTGCTTCGCGGCCTCGTGCTGCTCGGCGAGTTCGGCGTCCGAGGCGTCGAGGCCGTCGACCTCGGCCTTGAGTGCCTCGTACTCCTCCTGCGCGGCGACGGCACGTTCCCGCGCCTCGTCGCGGGCGGCGGCCAGGCGTTCGATCTCGGCCTGGGCGGAGGCGGCGCGGGAGCGGGCCGCGTTGACCTGGCCGCTGAGCCGGGCCAGTCCCTCGCGCCGGTCGGCGATGGCGCGGGCGGCGTCCCTGAGGCGCCGTTCCTCCTGGGTCAGGGCGCGTTCCAGCTCGGCGCGGTGGGCGACCGTGTCCTCCAGGGCGCGTTCGGCCGCCTCCAGGGCCGCTTCCAGCTCGGCCTCCTGCTCGCGGATGCGGGCGGCCTCGCGCTCCATGTCCTCCGGGTCGCGGCCGCGCCGTTCCTCGGGGGGCGCGGAGGTGGCGCTCTTCACGCGGGCGTCGGCCAGCGAGATCGTGCCGCGCACCCGTTCGGCGAGCTGCGAGAGCTCGTACCAGGTCTGCTGGGCGCGCTGGAGGCGCGGCGTGAGCTGCCGTACCTCGTCCTCCAGGAGCGCTTCCCGCTGGAGAGCCTTGCGCAGCTCCTGCTCGGCGGCCTCCTTGCGTTCCTTCAGTGCGGCCTCGTCGGCGACCTCCGCCTTCAGGGCTTCCCGGAGCCGGACGAGGTCGTCGGCCAGCAGGCGCAGCCGGGCGTCGCGCAGGTCGGCCTGGATGACGGCGGCCCGGCGCGCGACGGCGGCCTGGCGGCCGAGGGGCTTGAGCTGGCGTCTGAGTTCATCGGTGAGGTCCTGCACGCGCGCGAGGTTGGCCTGCATCGCGTCCAGCTTGCGCAGCGCCTTTTCTTTGCGCTTGCGGTGCTTGAGGACGCCGGCGGCCTCCTCGATGAAGGCACGGCGGCCCATGGGGTCGGCGTGCAGCACGGAGTCGAGCTGGCCCTGTCCGACGATGACGTGCATCTCGCGGCCGATGCCGGAGTCGGAGAGCAGTTCCTGGATGTCGAGGAGGCGGCAGGTGTCGCCGTTGATCTGGTACTCGCTGCCGCCGTTGCGGAACATGATCCGCGTGATGGTGACCTCGGCGTACTCGATGGGCAGGGCCCCGTCGGAGTTGTCGATGGTCAGGGACACCTCGGCGCGGCCCAGCGGAGGGCGGCCGGTGGTGCCGGCGAAGATGACGTCCTCCATCTTGCCGCCGCGCAGCGACTTGGCGCCCTGCTCGCCCATGACCCAGCTGAGCGCGTCGACGACGTTGGACTTGCCCGAGCCGTTCGGTCCGACGACGCACGTGATCCCCGGCTCGAACCGGAGTGTGGTCGCCGAGGCGAACGACTTGAACCCGCGGAGGGTCAGGGCCTTGAGGTGCACGCCGCCGGACTCTACCGCTCGGGTTCATCTCACTCCATGAACCCACGGTTTCGCCACTGAACGCACAGGGCAGACCAGACGTTAAAGACGGTGAAAGGATGCGGGGGCAAGAAAGAAGGGACGCCTACGGCGTCCCTTGCACTTCTGACAACTCAGCGGTTATGACGGGCGGCCCGACCACTGCCGTGCTGTTGTGGAGCGGTGCAGTGATCAGGTGAGCGCAGGCTCCGCCTGGTGTGCGTCAACGCTCTCCATGATCCTGTCGTGAGAAGCGGCAGCCGTCAGCGCCTCGTTCTCGGCCTGGATCCGTACGAGTTCGGATTCCAGGTCCTGGACGCGCTGCTGGAGCCGTCGCATCTCGGCGAGGAGTCGAGGGTCGGAGCCGCCGACGTAACCGAGAAGCGCCTTTGCCATGATGGATGGTCCTCCACAATGAGTGACCGACCGATGCGGTGTGGGTCGTGAGGGATTCCGCACCCGCAGTCTTGGCAGGGCCTGGAGTTGTGCTGCCGTTCAGCCATGCCAAACAGCTAGGTGCGCGGGGTGCTTTCAGCGTCTCACCAAAAAGTTTGACGGTCAACACGATCACGCCCCGTATTGGCGGACGACCCGGGCGCGCACGGCCTGAAACGGCGGTGCTGCGGCTTCTGCGGGGCCCTCGGGGCGTGACGATCATCCTTGCGTGTGCGGCCTGCCAAGGCAAGTGATTCTTGCAATCACCAGCAAGTTTCCGTCCTGGACGGCCTTCGGCGACCGGTCCGCGGGCGGCCCCGGGGCCGCCCGGCGGTCTGGCATCAGCGGATGGCGAAGCCCTCGTAGCCGCCACGCGGTGTGTCCCAGATCTCGGTGACGCCGTCCACGCGGCCGGGCGTGTCGTCACTCCGGAGCCACTCCAGCAAGCCTTCACAGCCCTCTCGCGCGCCCTCCGCGACCACTTGGACGCGTCCGTCGCCCAAATTGAGAGCAAAACCACTCAGGCCGCCGATCTCCAGGGCCTTGGCCCGTGTGAACCAGCGGAAACCCACACCTTGGACGCGTCCACGCACCCAGGCGACCAGTCGCACATCCTCGCTCATGACGGCAACCTAACCGCCCGATCTTCCCTCCGGACACTTCCTCCACTTGCGCCATGCGGTACCGTCCCCACCCAACGAATCTCATATGAAACTCACACGATCGCGTGAGTTTGGTGTTGATCTCGAGGACGAGTCGACCGCCAGGACGAGGAAGGCCAGGACATGGGACGCCACCGACGCTCCGCCGCCGGCCGCGCCGCCACGGGCCGCGCCACGGGAATCACGCACGCCGACGGCTCCGTGGCAGGCCAGGACCCGCTGCACTCCACCGCGGGTGACGGCCCGACGATGGGCATCGCGCCCTACCTGAACCCCGAGGCGTACGCCGGCACCTACGCGAAGAGCGAGGCCTACCTGTTCGCCACGGGCGCCTCCGAGCCGGGTGGCGGCCATGACGCCCGGACCGCCGAGACGGCCGTCTTCGCCGACGACGGCTTCACGCCCGACGGCGGCGCCCGGCGCTCGGGCTCGCACCGCCGCCGGAAGAAGGCCGCGCGGCCGATGCGCACCGGGCTGCTCGGCGTCTCCGCGGCGGTCGCCCTCGGCACGGTCGCGGTCGCCACGGGCGCGGTGCCCGGCCTCGAGAACTACAAGCTCGGCGGTGGCAACGGCGGCGCCGACAAGGTGCAGGCCGGGGACACGCCGACGAACAGCCCGATCGAGCAGGGCGGCACCACCGGCAGCGCCGACGGCCGGGACGGCGCGCCCACGAGCCGGGACGCCGAGCGCTCCCTCTCGCCGTCGCCGTCCGCCTCGAAGTCGTCGGCCGCGCCGACGAAGACGCCCGAGAAGCCGGAGAAGACGCAGGAAACGCAGGACAAGACCCCGGAGAAGAAGAAGCCGGCGGTCACCCCCCGCGAGAAGCCGGACAACACCCCCTCCCGTACGGCCACGAAGGCGCCGCAGAAGCCCAGCGCGTCCGCCGCCCTCTCCGGCGAGTCCGCCGCCGCGGCCCAGGTGCTCAAGCTCGTGAACGAGGAGCGGGCGCAGGTGGGGTGCAGCCCGGTCGCCGCGAACAGCGCGCTGACCGAGCTGGCGCAGAACTACAGCGAGGACATGGCCGCGAGGGGCTTCTTCGACCACACCGACCCGGACGGCAGGACGCCGTGGGACCGGGCCGAGAAGGCCGGGATATCCAACCTCGGCGGGGAGAACATAGCCCGCGGCCAGGCCGACGCCGCGGCCGTGATGGACGCCTGGATGAACAGCCCCGGCCACCGCGCCAACATCCTGAACTGCGACTTCAAGACGCTGGGCGTCGGTGTCGAGCTCGGGTCGGGCGGCCCGTGGTGGACCCAGAACTTCGGCTACTAGACCCTGTCAGCGCTAACCAAAAGTTAGCGCAACCTGTCGGTCAGCGCTGCGCTGGCGTAGGCTGGGGCATATGACCACCACCCAGGAGCTCACGGCGGGGCTGGACGACCTCCCGTACAACGTGTTCGCCAGAGTCTGCCCCTCGCGCGGCACGCTGGAGCACGTCACGGGCCGCTGGGGCGCGCTGACGCTGGGCGCCCTGTACGAGGGCTCGCTCCGCTTCAACGAGCTGCGTCGCCGCGTCGACGGCGTCAGCGAGAAGATGCTGTCCCAGACGCTGCACGCGCTGGAGCGCGACGGCCTGGTGCACCGCGAGGCGCAGCCGACCAACCCGCCCCGCGTGGACTACGAACTGACGCCGCTGGGACACGGCGTGGCCGAGCGGCTGCTCGCCCTGATCCACTTCGTGGAGGGCAGCATGGACGACGTACTGGCCGCGCGGGAGCGGTACGACTCCGCTAGGGCGTGATCCGCGGAGGCCGCTGGCACTTCGGGCAGTAGTAGCTCGACCGGTTCATCCAGGGCCGTCGGCGCATCGGGGTGCCGCAGCGCCGGCAGGGCAGGCCCTCGCGGCCGTACGCGTCGAGGGACCGGTCGAAGTACCCCGACTCGCCGTTGACGTTGACGTACAGGCTGTCGAAGCTGGTGCCGCCCACCGCCAGGGCCGCGTTCATGACGTCCCGCACATGACCCAGGAGCAGCAGGCTGCGCGGGCGCGTGAAGGTCGCGGTCGGGCGTTCGTAGTGGATGCGGGCGCGCCACAGGGCCTCGTCCGCGTAGATGTTGCCGACGCCGCTGATCAGCGATTGGTCGAGCAGGGCCCGCTTGATCGTGGACCGCTTGCGGCGCAGCGCCCGGTGGAAGGCCTCGTCGTCGAAGAGCGGGTCGAGCGGGTCGCGGGCGATGTGGGCGATGACGTCGGGCAGGCCGTCGGGGGTGTTGTCGTGCAGGGACAGGCCGCCGAAGGTGCGCTGGTCGACGAAGCGGAGCTCGGTGTCCAGGGCGTCGGTGAAGCGGACGCGGATGCGCAGGTGCTTCTCGTCCGGGGCCGTCTGCGGCTGGACCAGCAGCTGGCCACTCATGCCGAGGTGGGCCAGGATCGACTGGTCCGTGTCCTCCAGCGGCAGCCACAGGTACTTGCCGCGACGGCTCGGGACGCCGATGCGGTGGCCCTTCAGACGGTGCGCGAAGTCGTCGGCGCCCTCGACATGGCGGCGCACGGCGCGCGGGTGCAGCACCTCGGCCTCGGCGACGGTCCGGTGGGCGACCCACCGTTCCAGACCGCGCCGTACGACCTCGACCTCGGGCAACTCGGGCACGGCTCTCCTTCTGCTCCGATCCCTGAACGCGCGGACATGCGTCCGCAGCGTAGCGCGGTCATACCGTCAGCCCGGCGGGCCGGTCGGCAGTACCCGGCCGTCGGCGGTGAGACCCCGGGTCAGCAGGGCATCGGCCTCGTCCGCTCGGCCCTGGGCCCGGAGCACCTCGGCGAGATCCCACACGGCATGGTGATCACCCTGGTCGATGAGCGTGCGCAGCTCCTCGGTCCGGCCGAGTTTCTTGAGCAGGTCGCGTCGCTGGTAGGCCGGTGTGTCCCCGCCGGGTCCGGAGAGGAGGGCGACGGCCCTGTCCGTCAAGCCGCGCGCCACGAGGGCGTTCACGAGCTCACGCGTGGTGTCGAACAAGCCTGCTGTGCGGCCTCCGAGGGCATGCAGCCAGACGGCCTCGTCGAGGTCGTCTTCCTCGATGGCCAGTCTGGTCAGCTCGCCCACCGCGTAGGTGTCACCGGACGCCGCGCGCGCCCGCAGGTCCTCCACCCGCCCGGTGACGCGCAGCAGTTCGGCCAGGTCCCCGCCCACGTAAGAACCCTCCTCGGCGTGCGGGGTGAGTACCGCCACCGCCTGCTCGACGTCACCTCGCTCCCGCAGGAGCCGAGCCGCCTCCCGCGCCGCATCGGCATGCCCGTCCGCCGCCCGCTCCAGCAACGTGCCGACGTCGCCGCTCTGCGCCAGCAGATGGGCCAGCATGAAGTCGACCTCGCCGTTGCCCTGATCCACGAAGTCCCAGAGCATCTCGATGCCCTCGTCCGTTCGGCCCTTCTCGTGGAGGAGGTCGGCGAGACAGCAGGCCGCGTCGTAGTAACCGTCCTCCGCGAGCTCGTACAGCCGCTCGACGTTGCCCTCTTCCTTGTGCAGCTCGGCGAGGAACAGGAGGGCGTCGGGGTACTCGCGTCGGTGGAGCATCTCCAGGATGGGGATGGCCCGTTCGTTCTCGTCCTCGTCATGGAAGAGCTGCGCCAGCCGGTACCAGGACCACAGGTCGTCCGGGTCGAGATCGTCCAGCAGCAGTGCGATCGCCAGCTGGGGGTCCCCGTACTCGATGAGATGGCCGACCGCGTACTTGTTGCCGGCCTCCGCCAGGTCGAGCAGTTCCTCGAAGTCCCAGCCCGCCAGAATCGTCCGGTACAGAGCGGCGTCCGGGGCGCTGGACGCCGTCAGCCGGTCGGCCATCTCCTGGGCACCGGCCGCGTCCCCCGACCGGTGGTACACCTCACCGAGCTCGTACATGGCGGACACGGAGCCCTCCTCGACCGCCTTGCGCAACAAGGGAACGGCGGCAGCGAGGCGCTGCCGGGCGGCGGCGGCCGCTCCGGTCCTGACGACATCCGCACGGTCGGTGAGATGCTCGGCGCATGCCTGCCAGAAGGTCTCCGGCGGGGGTACGGCACGTTGGGCCCGGCCGGTGTGGTGCAGAACGTAGTCGGCTACCCGATAGCCGTCGGGACGCCCCATCGCTGTGCCGTGGCTGACGGGGACGAGAGCCGAGGTGGCGCCCAGCAGCGGTCCGGTCGCGTAGCCGAGCGCTTCCTCGAACCAGCAGTCCGGGGCGCCGGCCCGTTGGGCGGGGCCGCAGTAGCCCGGCGCGGCGGATCGCAGGAGGCCCTCCGGGATGGGTGATTGGACCCCCATGAGGGTCGCGTCCACGGCCGCGGTCATCAGGGCGCGGGCATATGGGTCGGCGTTCTCCCACCGATGGACGAGCTGCGGAGCCCCGGCGATGACCTGGGTCAACCCGAAGTCCTGGGACTCCAGAGCCACGCGCAGCCGGCCGTCCGACTCGGCGAGAGCGACCGCGCGTTCCCGTTCGGCGGGGCTGAGAACGGCGCTGACGTGCACTGTCTCCGCGAGCTTGAGCAGTTCCCGCTCGGCGCGGTGCCGGTCCTCGTCCGTCGGGGAGAGGGGTGTCGCAGTCCAGGTGTCGTAGTAGTGCGGCCAGAGCGTGCCCACCAGCACCACGGGATCCGGCCGGGCCAGCAGGGCTCGGACGGTCGCCGCCGTGAGCTGGTGCGTGCCGGACACGTGATTCTGTAGTTCATCGAGCCAGATCACCAGCCGGCCGGGCAACTGGTCCGCGACGGGAGCGATCCTGCCGGCATCGGCAGGATGCAGTAGCCACCAGTCGGGCAGCAGGGCGCGGATCGCCTCGTGGAGCGACCGGGTCTTGCCGACCGATGAGCCACCCACCAGGAGAACGAATCCGCCGTCCCGTGCGGCCGCTCTGATCATCGGACGCACCCCACCGTCCCGATCGTCCAGGTCACGGGGTACGTAGGCGGGTAATGCCGTGGACTCGGCGCCGGTGAGGCGAATAGAGCGGTGGACCCCCAGCCTCATCGGGTCGGCGTCCCTGACACGGACACACCCCAGGGCTGACGGAGCAGGCGGAGCGGTGCCGGTCTGCTCCTCCGAAGGCAGGCGGACGGTTCCCTCGGGGCCGGTGATCAGGGTGACGTCACCGGAGACGTCTCCTAACTGGAACAAGTCCCTGCCGACGGCCGAGTGCTCCACCCGGCTCCGCTCGGGTCGTGCCGCCATCCGTTCTCCCAGGTCAGTCGCGGGCGGCGGGACCGAAGTGGACGTCGCCGCCGACCGAGCCGATCTGGATGCTGTCCCCGCCGATCACACTGCCGGTGACGACCTGGGAGCCGTCGCCGGTACGGGTGGCGGCAGGTGCTCGACCCAGCAGCGCACATACGTCGGCCGCCAGTTCCTCGTCGGCCAGGAGCGCCTTACGGATGGCCTTGCGCAGCGCGGCGGTGGTATCCGGGTCGTCCGGTTCCTCGACCACGTCGGCGAGGGCTTCGGGCAGTTCCTCGCCGTCCGCGCGGCTGCCGAAGATCCGCTGCGCCAGCCGTCGGCCCAGAGCGACGGTCGCGCTTGCGGCCTCGTCCTGCGTGCGGGCCAGTACGGCGACGCCGTAGGCGCCCGCCGCCGCTGTGATGTAGGGGGTGATCTCCCCGACCACCTGTACGACGTCCCCCGACATCCTTCCCCCTCGCACCCGGTGGATGGGCCGAGCGCCCGCCCCGGCAGGGGCGGGCGCTCGGACGCGCTGGGCTGTGCCGGCCGCCCGGCTGGGGCGCCGGGCGGTGGCTGTCAGCCGTCGACGCTGCCGTCGACGGCCGTGTGGGCGGCCTGAGCCGCCGCCGTCTGCGTCGCCTCTGCGGCCTTGGCCGCCTTGGCGCGCTCGTCCGCCGCGGCCCGGATGGACCGCCACGCGGACTCGGCGGCCTGCTGCTCCGCCTCCTTCTTGCTGCGGCCGGTGCCGGTGCCGTACGAGACGCCTCCGACGCGGGCGGCAGCAGTGAAGGTCTTCTCGTGGTCGGGGCCGGTCTCCGTGACCAGGTACTCGGGCACGCCGAGCCCTTCGGTCGCGGTGAGCTCCTGGAGACTGGTCTTCCAGTCCAGGCCGGCTCCGAGGTTGGAGGATTTCTCGATCAGGGGATCGAACAGGCGGTGCACCAGCTCCGCCGCCGAGTCCAGCCCCTGGTCGAGGTAGACCGCGCCGATCACCGCTTCGAGGGTGTCGGCGAGGATGGACGCCTTGTCCCGGCCACCCGTGCCCTCTTCACCCCGGCCGAGCCGGATGAAGGAGCCCAGGTCGAGCCCGCGCCCCACCTCCGCAAGCGCACGCGAGTTCACCACCGCGGCCCGCAGCTTGGCCAGCTGGCCTTCAGGCAGGTCGGGGTGGGTGCGGTACAGCGTGTCCGTGACGACCAGGCCGAGCACGGAGTCCCCGAGGAACTCCAAACGCTCGTTGGTCGGCAGACCGCCGTTCTCGTATGCGTACGACCGGTGGGTCAGTGCTCGCACCAGAAGGGCGGACTCGACCTTGTAGCCGAGCCGCCCTTCCAGAAGCGTGTGGGACGAGGCCTGGTTGTCCGCCGTTGCGCTCCCGCTCACGCGGGAGGACTTGTTCTTAGGCGTGGACACAGTGCCTCTCACCAGCCGCTCAGACCTCGAGGACCTGGCGCTTGTTGTAAGTGCCGCAAGAGGGGCACGCGATGTGCTGCTGCTTGGGCTCGTGGCAGCGCTCGCACGCAACCAGGGTGGGGACCGCAGCCTTCCACTGCGACCGGCGGTGGCGCGTGTTGCTGCGCGACATCTTCCGCTTCGGAACAGCCACGGCTACTTCTCCTGCTTCTCGTCGACGCCCGGTTCGGCGCCGCTCATCTCGTCCTTCTCGCCGTCCGACATGGTGTCGGCGAGTCCCTGCAATGCCGCCCAACGGATGTCGACGGCGTCATGGTGGTGGTCCGGGTCGTCCGCCAGCCGTGCGCCGCACTCGGCACACAGACCAGGGCAGTCTTCCTGGCACACCGGCTGCATCGGCAGTGCGAGCACCACCGCATCACGCAGCACGGGCTCGAGGTCGAACAGGCCGTCCTCGAGGAAGAGCCTGTCCTCGTCGTCCTCGGCGTCGTCGCCCGGTTCCGCGATCACGCGGCCCCGGTCGTCGGCGTCAGGGTACGAGAACATCTCCTGGAACTCCGCTTCGACGTCGAGCTGAAGCGGCTCCAGACACCTTACGCACTCCCCCTCGGCGGCGGCACGGGCGGTGCCTGTGACGAGCACCCCTTCCATGACCGACTCCAGACGGAGTTCGAGCTCCACCGGGGCGCCTTCCGGCACTCCGACGACTTCCTTGATGCCGAAGTCCTTGGGAGCGTCGACCGTGCGGGTCAGGCGCTGTAGCGCACCGGGCCGCCGACCCAGCTCGTGTGTGTCGAACACGAGGGGGTTGCGGTGGTCGAGGCGGGCGTTCAGGGCCATTCCTGCTTTCGGTCTTCCGAGCTGAGGGGGACGCCGCCCTTCGGTGTTCCCGGGCAGCGGTGATCGCGGACGTACGCGCGACCGAAGAGCCAGGATACTGGACCTTTGCCTGTCGGCCCAATCCGGTGCTCAGCCGTTGCCGCGGCCCTGTTCATAGGCCCGGAGCTGCTCGGCGCTGATCATGCCGGTGTCGAAGAGGCTGGTCTCGTCCAGGGCGTATCCCTGGTTGTTCTGGGAGCTCTGATGCCCCTGCTGCGGCTGCTGCTCCTGTTGGCCCTGCTGCTGGGCCTGGGCCGGGTCGTACGCGGCCTGCTGCGGGTCGTAGCCCTGGTAGGCGTAGGGATCGGCCTGGTAGCCGTACTGGTCCTGCTGGGCGGCGTACGGCTGCTGCTGCGGGTAACCGCCGTAGGGGTCGGGCTGCTGCTGATAGGCGTAGGCAGGCTGCGGCTGGCCGTAGTCCTGCTGCTCGGCCGGGGGCTTCTCCTCCGGGAGGGCGGCCAGGCCGGCGAGGTAGTCGGCGTCGCTGGTGTGCTGGACGGTGCCGGTGTCGTCGGCGAGGGCGCCGAGGTCATCGGTGGCGATCCGGCCGTGCAGCTTCTGCCGGCCGCGACCGACGGCCTCCAGGGTCTTGGCGAGGACCGCCTCGAAGGCGCCGAGCTTGACGTCGACGTACTCGTCGGCGCTGCGGCGCTGGGTCTCCGGGTCGTGACTGCGCTCGGGGGCGTCCTCGTCCTGGTAGCCCTGCTCGTCGGTGCCGGGGCCGGTCCCGAGGAGCTTCTCGCGGCCGCGGCCGACCGAGCCCAGGGTCTTGGTGAGCACGACCTCGAAGTTGGCGAGCTTGGAGTCGACGTAATCGTCGGCCTCGGCGCGGATCTCCTCGGCCTCCCGGCGGGCCTCGGCGAGGATCCGGTCGGCCTCGGCCTGGGAGCGGCGGGCGATCTCGGTGTCGGAGATCAGGGAGCCGCGCTCGGCGTGCGCGCTCTGGATGATCCGCTCGGCCTCCTGGCGGGCCTGTTCGACCATCTGCTCGCGGTCGCCGATCAGCTCCTGCGCCTGGGCCAGGGAGCCGGGCAGCGCCGCGCGCACCTCTTCCAGCATGGAGAGCAGTTCGGCGCGGTTGACCACGCACGAGGCCGACATGGGCATGGACCGGGCGCCGGAGACCGCGGCGACGATCTCGTCGAGCTTCTTCTGCACGTCCACCGTGTGCTCGCCACTCTCTACAGATGCGTTGGAGACGGACGGGACGACTGTACGGCCACGGGATCCCTGGGGGACACCGGGTGACGGGCTGTCAGGCTCCCGTGGGGCGCCCGGGGCGCGTTCAGGCCTTCCGCAGGCGCTCGCCGAGGACCTGGAGGACCTCCGCGGGGACCAGGTGGGAGACGTCGCCGCCCCAGGCCGCGACCTCCTTGACCAGGGAGGACGACAGGAAGCTGTAGGTGGGGTTGGTGGGGATGAAGAGGGTCTCCACGCCCGAGAGGCCGTTGTTCATCTGGGCCATCTGAAGCTCGTAGTCGAAGTCGCTGACCGCGCGCAGGCCCTTGACGATGGCGGGGATCTCGCGCTGCTTGCAGAAGTCGACGAGCAGGCCGTGGAAGGCCTCGACGCGGACGTTGCCGTACTCGGCGGTCACCCGGCGGATCAGGTCGATCCGTTCATCGATCTCGAACAGGCCCTTCTTCGACTGGTTGATCATCACCGCGACGTAGACCTCGTCGTACAGCCTGGAGGCGCGGGAGATGATGTCGAGGTGTCCGTTGGTGATCGGGTCGAACGACCCGGGACATACGGCGCGGCGCACTTGTGATCCCTCGCTCTCCGGTCCGGTCATCGTGCGTCTTCGCACGTAGAGGCGGCGCGACCGTACCAAAACGTTCCCTCGCCGTACCGACGGGCCCGGAGGGCTTCGAAACCCTCGGGCCACCGGAATTCACCGCCTCTGGTGCTGCGCTCCACGGTGACGAGGGCTTCTTCGCCGAGCCAGCCTTCCGAGCGGAGTGTGAGCAGGATCTCGCGAAGATCGTCGTCCGTGACGGCGTACGGCGGGTCGAGGAAGACGAGGTCGTACGGGTCGCCGGGGGGTGTCGTGCGGATGATCTGTTCCGCTTTGCCTGATCTGACCTCGGCGCCGGGGAGTCCGAGGGACTTCACGTTGTCGCGGACCGTGCGGGCCGCTCGCGCGTCGGCCTCGACGAGGAGGGCGTGGCCCGCGCCTCGGGAGAGGGCCTCCAGGCCCACGGCTCCTGATCCCGCGTAGAGGTCGAGGACGCGTTCGCCTTCCAGGGGTCCGCCGAGGAGGGACTGCCAGGTGGAGAAGAGGCCCTCTCGGGCGCGGTCCGACGTGGGGCGGGTTCCTGTACCTGGCGGGACGGCCAGGCGGCGTCCGCCGGCCGTGCCGGCGATCACGCGGGTCATCTGTGGTCCTTGGGTGTGGGCGGCTTCGGGTTCATTGTGGCTGGTCGCGCCCGCGCGGCGGTAGCCGCATATGGACTACAGCCTCGCGCCCCTTGGTGGCATCACTCAACCCTTTTCCAAGTACTGCTCCCTCTCCTCGTCCAGGAGGGCGTCCAGTGCTGTCCGCAGGGCCGGGAGGTCGGTCAGCTCCGGGTCCTTCGCCACGACAGCCGCCGCCTCCTCGCGGGCCTCGGCGATGATCTCCTCGTCCTCGATGACCGCGAGCATCCGCAGGCTGGTGCGGGCGCCCGACTGGGCTTGCCCGAGGACGTCGCCCTCCCGGCGTTGTTCCAGGTCGATGCGGGAGAGTTCGAAGCCGTCGAGGGTCGAGGCGACCGCGTTCAGGCGCTGGCGGGCGGGGCTCGCCTCGGGCATCTCGCTGACCAGGAGGCACAGGCCGGGGGCCGAGCCACGGCCGACGCGGCCGCGCAGCTGGTGGAGTTGCGAGACGCCGAAGCGGTCGGCGTCCATGATCACCATCACCGTGGCGTTGGGGACGTTGACGCCGACCTCGATGACCGTCGTGGCGACCAGGACGTCGGCGTCGCCGGCGGCGAAGCGGCGCATGACCGCGTCCTTGTCGTCGGGGTGCATGCGGCCGTGCAGCACCTCGACGCGGAGGCCCTTCAGAGGGCCCTTGGAGAGCTGTTCGGCGACGTCGAGGACGGCGAGGGGCGGGCGCTTGTCGGCGGCGTCCTCGGGGGATGCACCGGCGTCCGGGGACTTCTTCTTGCCGGTCTTCTTCGGGTCGTCCTCCTCGTCGCCGATGCGGGGGCAGACCACGTACGCCTGATGGCCGTTGCCCACTTCCTCGCGGACCCGCTCCCAGGCGCGGGACAGGAAGTGGGGCTTGTCGGCGGCCGGGACGACATGGCTGGCGATCGGCGAGCGGCCGGCCGGGAGCTGGTCGAGGACGGAGGTCTCCAGGTCGCCGAAGACCGTCATGGCGACCGTGCGCGGAATCGGCGTGGCCGTCATGACCAGGAGGTGCGGGGGCTGTTTGCCCTTGCCGCGCAGGGCGTCGCGCTGCTCGACGCCGAAGCGGTGCTGTTCGTCGACCACGACCAGGCCCAGGTCGTGGAACTGCACCTTGTCCTCGATCAGCGCGTGCGTGCCGATGACGATGCCGGCCTCGCCGGTGGTGAGGTCGAGCAGGGCCCGGCGGCGGGCGGCCGCGCCCATGGATCCGGTGAGCACCACCACCTTGGTGCCCTGCTCGGACCCGCCCAGCATGCCGCCCTCGGCCAGCTCGCCCATCATCTCGACGATCGACCGGTGGTGCTGCTGGGCGAGCACTTCGGTGGGCGCGAGCATGGCGGCCTGGCCGCCGGCGTCGACCACGGCGAGCATGGCGCGCAGGGCGACCATGGTGTTGTGGGTGACGGTGAAGTTGTCGGTGACGTACGCATGGCTCGGGTGGGCGACGCTGATGCACTGGACGGGCTTCCGACCGACGTACTCGACCGCCCGGATGCCGCGTCGGAACGTGTTGCATTCCGGCCTCGGACGCACGCGTTCTGCTTTGCGGGTGAGCCGGAACGGGGCGTAAGCGTCCGGCAGGGACACCTGCACGTTGTACGCGGCCTTCTTCGGCAGCACTCGCGCCCGGCCGCCCAGAGAACGTACGAGCCATGCGACGTCCTCCGCGAGTCGGCGCGAAGCCGAGCAGAGGGAGATGTTCACGCCGTCGGCTTGGACAGTGCCGTCCGTGTCCAGAAGTCCCTGCAACACGGCGAGACGGTCCTTGATCGGAGCGTTCTTGAAATCCTGGGGGACGAACTTGTCGTGGGACGTCGTTCCCCAGAGGCCCAACTCGCGCAGGACCTGGATCACTGGGTTGCGCACTTCTCCGGCACGCTGCTTGAGCTGGATCGTGTAGTCACAGTGCGATCCCTTCACCGGTACCAGCCGGCATTCGGGCGCTACCGCCGCCGCTACCGCGTCACGGATCTCGTCGTCGATGGTGGAAAGGCGGAGATTGTGCCGGAACGAACCGTCCCCCAGCAGCAGTCCGATCAGGTACGGGTCGAGGGGCAGCCCGGCGTCGCCGCCGAGATCGACCGGCTTCGCCGGCGGGATGTACCACTTCGACGACCCGTTGGCCTTGAACGTGTCGAGACGGATCTCCCGGGTCGTCATGACCTTGGGAGCCTGGCCACGGTGCCAACCGCGGCTCGTGCCGACGATCCAGAGATGCTCGTCGTCGCACTCGACGGAACTCCCGTCGGACAGGACCAAGCGCCACACATCGCGCTCTCCCTGAGGAAAGACACCGTCGACCAGCGCGATGTCCCCGTCCGGCACCACCACCTCGTCGCCCACCCGCAGATCCCCCATGGGGCGGAAGCCCGTGGGTGTGAGCACCAGTGAGTCGAGGGGCTGGGCCTTGCCCGATCCGACCTCCCCCTGCAACAGCCGGTGCATCGGGTGCTCCGTCGCCAGGTCCTCGAAGATCTCCCGGGAGACCCGCTGCTGGCCCTCGGTGAGGGTGAACGGGAGGCGGGCGTCGAAGGCCGTGAGGAGGCCGTCGGGGCTGGGTTTGCGGGGGACCGCCGGAAGCTGGGCGTCCGCGTGACGGCGGCGGGCCAGGGCGACCTGGAGGACGAAGGCCTCGTCCCATTTGAGGCGGGCGCGGGCGTCCTCGATGTCCGCCTTGGTGTGCGGGCGGTGGATCTTCAGGAGAGCCTCGGGGAGGGGGACCAGGCCGCGGCCCCGGCGCAGGGATTCCGGCAGCGGGTCGACGGCCTCCTGGGCGGTGGGCAGGACCGTCTGGAGCGCCTTGCCGATCTTCCAGGACTCCAGCTTGGCGGTGGCCGGGTAGATCGGGATCAGGGCGCCGGCCCATGTCTCGACGGACTCCTCCGGGTCGCCTCGCAGCAACTCGTAGGCCGGGTGGGCAAGTTGGAGGCGGCGGTTGAAGACGGAGACCTTGCCCGCGAACATCGCGCGGGTGCCCGGCAGGAGCTCCTTGTGGGGCTTGTGAACGCCGTTGCCGAAGAAGACCAGTTGGAGGCGGCCGCTGCCGTCCGTGATCGTGACCTCCAGGCGCTGGCCCTTGCCGCGCGGGGCCCTGGCGGAGGCGAAGGTGTGCAGACGGGCGTCGGCGACCTGGGCGACCACCGTGACGTGCTCGTCCATGGGGAGGTCGGCGAGGTGCGTGAGCTGGCCGCGCTCCTCGTATCTGCGCGGGTAGTGGTGGAGGAGGTCACCGACGGTGAGCAGGCCGAGGTGCTCGGCCATCACCTTCGCGGTGGCGGGGCCGAGCACCGACTTCAGTGGTTGTCGCAGCGGTTCGTGAAGTGCGGGCACGAGATCCATTGCACACCACCCCACTGACAATGCCGTAGAGGCCGTGGCGCAGGTCGCCGTATACGTCGCGGAAATCCCTGGTCAGACGGCTGGTTCGGGCCTTAGGATGACGCGCTCCCGGCCCCCTTTCGCGGTCACCGCCCCACCGGGACCGCCCGACCCCGCGCCGTCGCGAGTCCCCCACCGGCGCCGTGAAGATGGACTCCCAGACCTCACAGGCATCCCAGGCACCCCATTCGCCCCAGTCACCTCATACGTTCCAGGTCGACCTGCGTGGTCTGGTGGACCTGCTCTCCCACCACCTCTACTCCAGCCCCAAGGTGTACCTGCGGGAGCTGCTGCAGAACGCCGTGGACGCCATCACCGCCAGACGCACGACGGAACCGGAGGCTCCGGCCCGGGTGCGGCTGACCGCGGAGGGCGGCGCCCTGTGCGTCGAGGACACCGGTGTCGGCCTCACCGAGGCGGACGTGCACGACCTGCTCGCCACGATCGGGCGCAGTTCCAAGCGTGCCGAGGGCCTCCAGGAGGCGCGTTCCGAGTTTCTCGGGCAGTTCGGCATCGGCCTGCTGGCCTGCTTCGTCGTCGCCGAGCGGATCCGGGTGGTCAGCCGGAGCGCCCGTACGCCCGGGGCGCCGCCGGTGGAGTGGACGGCGTCCGACGACGGCTCGTACATCGTGCGGACGCTGCCGGACGCCGAGCGTCCCGAACCGGGCACCACCGTGCATCTGGTGGCGCGGGCCGGAGCCGCGGAGTGGCTCACGCCCGAGCGGGTCGAGGCGCTGGCCCGGGACTTCGGGTCGCTGCTGCCGTACGACGTCCGGGTGGGCGACGAGCCGGTCACCGACCTGCCGGCGCCCTGGGACCGGTCGTACCAGAGCCCGGCCGCCCGCCGTGTCGCCCTCGCCCGGCACTGCCACGAGCTGTTCGGCTTCACCCCGCTCGACGCGATCGACCTGTCCGTGCCGCTGGCCGGCGTCCGCGGAGTGGCCTACGTGCTGCCGTCGGCCGTCAGCCCGGCCCAGCGCGCAGGGCACCGCGTGCATCTCAAGGGCATGCTGCTGACCGAGCGGGCCGAACAGCTGCTGCCCGACTGGGCGTTCTTCGTGCGCTGTGTCCTGGACACGGACAGCCTGCGGCCGACGGCCTCGCGCGAGGCGCTGTACGAGGACGAGACCCTGGCCGCCGTACGGGAGACGCTGGGCGAGCGGATCCGGGCCTGGCTGACCGGTCTGGCCGCCGGTGATCCGGAGCGGCTGGCCGCGTTCCTCGCGGTGCACCACCTGGGCGTGAAGTCCCTGGCCCGGCACGACCGGGAGATGCTGCGCACGATGCTGCCGTGGCTGCCGTTCGAGACGACCGACGGACGGCTGTCCCTGGAGGAGTTCGCGCAGCGGCACCCGGTGGTGCACTTCACGCGGACCGTCGAGGAGTACCGGCAGGTCGCGCCGATCGCGTCCGCGCAGGGCATCGGCGTGATCAACGGCGGCTACACGTACGACAGCGAGCTGGTGGAGGCGCTGCCCTCGGTGCGGCCGGGGACCGTGGTCGCCGAGCTGGACGCCGAGACGGTGACCGCGCATCTGGACGCGGTCGATCCGGCCGAGGAGCTGGCCCTGTCCGGCTTCCTGGCGGCGGCGCGGGCCCGGCTCGACCCGCTGGGCTGTGACGTCGTGCTGCGGGCCTTCCACCCGCTCTCCGTGCCCGCGCTGCACCTCGACGACCGGGACGCCCGGCACGAACAGGCCCGGGCGGACGCCGAGGCACAGGCCGACGACCTGTGGGCGGGAATCCTCGGCTCCCTGCGCGGCAGCGCCCCGCGCGCGCGTCTGGTGCTCAACCACCTCAACCCGCTCGTCAGGCGGATCAGCTCGCTGCACGACCCGGAGCTGATCGGCACGGCCACGGAGTCGCTGTACGGGCAGGCGCTGCTGATGGCGCAGCGGCCGCTCAGGCCCGCCGACTCGGCGCTGCTCAACCGCGCGTTCATCGGCCTCCTGGAGTGGGCCACGCACAGCGAGGACGGTCAGGCGTGAGCGAGATCACCGACTTCGACGCGCTGCGCCGGGCGATGGCGGAGAACTCCGGGCAGCCGGAGGGCCCGGCCCGCAACGCGCGTGCCGAGGAACTGCTGGCCGCCGCCGAGAAGCTGAACGTCCCGCTCGCCGTGATCGAGGCGCTCGGACACCAGTTGAAGGTCTACAACTACAGCTCCGAGAAAGGAAAGATGTTCGTCCCCTTCGCGCGCCTGCTGCGCATGTGGGACGAACACCCCGAGGACTTCGACGAGTACGAGACCCACACGCTGCACTGGGTCTTCAAGTGGGTGTCGTCCGGCATGCTCGACCAGCCGCACATCCCGCTCGCGTCGATCGAGAAGTGGCTCGGCGAGATGGAGCACCGCTACCGGCTCGCCGGGTACTCCGAGCGGGCCGTGCGCAGCGCCGAGCACAGCGTGGCCGCGCATGTGGGGGACCTGGCGCGGGCCGAGCGGGCGTACACCGCGTGGCTGGACGCCGACCGGGACCGCATGTCCGACTGCCACGCCTGCGAACTGCACGCGCAGGGCTGGTGGCATGCGCAGCGGGGCCGGGACGCGCAGGCGCTGGAGCTGTGGCGGCCGGTGCTGGAGGGCGAGTACGCCTGCGCCCATGAACCGCACGCGGCCCTGGCCTCCTCCCTGGTGCCGCTGCTGCGGCTGGGCCGGCTGGACGAGGCCCGTGGGAACCATCTGCGGGGCTTGCGGCTCGTGCGGGCCATGGAGAGCATGCGCGGCGCCTACGCGGAGCACGTGGAGTTCTGCGCGCTGACCGGCAACGAGGCGCGCGGTCTCGAACTGCTCGCGGAGCGGCCGGCGTACTTCACCGACGACGGGCAGCCGCAGAGCAGGCTGGACTTCATGAGCGTGGTGGCCCTGCTCATGGACCGCCTGACCGGGCTGGGTCTGGGCGACCGGCAGGTTCCCGGTCCGGCCGGCCGCGAGTGGACCGCCCGTGAGCTGGCCACGCACGCGCGTGCGGAGGCCCTCGCCCTGGCGGCCCGCTTCGACGAGCGCAACGGCACGACGCACGTCAGCGAGCGGGCACGCACGCGTATGGAGCAGTGCCCGTCGGCGGACCGGCTGCCGCTGGGGGTGCGGTCCGTACGGCCGGTACCGCCGCCCGCTCCCCCGGTGGTCCCGGCCGCGGCCACCGGGGAGCCGGATCTGCCCGCCCTGCTGGCCGAGGCACGGCGGCTGTCGGACAACCTGCGGCCGAACGCCGTGGAGGCGTGGGCGGCGGTCGCCGAAGCCGCGGAGGGTGTGGAGCTGGACCCGCGCGACCGGGCCGAGCTGGCCGACCACGAGGCGATGGGTCTCGGTCCGGAGGGCGCCGCCCTCTTCGAACGGGCCGCGGAGCTGTACGCGGCCGCGGGTGACCCCGGTGAGGCCCTGGCGGCACACGCGCGTGCGGCGTACGTGCGTGCTCTCGGGGGTGACGTGGACGCGGCACTCGCGGCGGTGTCCGGCCCCTGCGACGAGGTCCTCGCGCTGTACGCCGCCGGTGACACCGGGATGCGCCAGACTGCCTCCGTCCTGATGGGCCGGGCCCGGATCCTGATGCGCCGGGCGCACGAGGCCGGGGAAGGTCTCGCGCAGGACGCCGAGGGCGACGGCCCGGAGGCGGTGCTCGGCGAGGCCGAAGCCGCTGTCCGGGAGGTCCTGGCTCTCGTCGACGGGCGGACCGGGGAGGACGTGCGGCTGGCCGCGCGGGCCGCCGAGGCCCAGGCGATGCTCGCCGAGCTGGCCGGACTGCGCGGGGATCTGAAGGCGGCCGCGGGATTGTTCGCGCGGGGCGCGGCGGCGTTCGTCGCGGCGGGGCTGCCGTGGTTCGCGGTGGAGTACGAGGCCCGGCTGGCCTCCCTGGCCCACCACCTCGGCGACATGGCCGGTGCGGAACGGGCGCTGCGGGCGGCCCTGGAGCACGGCGGGGCCCAGCTGGAGGCGCCCGGAAGGGCTCAGCTGCACCTCCAGCTCGCCGAGTTGACCGGCGGCCGGGGCGATGCCGTGGAGGCCGCCCAGCACGCCCTGGAGGCCGCGCACTGGGCCGACGAGGCGGGCGAGAGCGCGACCCTGGGCGCCTGGGCCCGGCAGCAGCTCGGCGGATTCCTGCTGCGGCAGGGGCGGTGGGCCGAGGCCGCGGAGGTGCTGGAGTCGGCGCTGCCCGACCTGACGGCCCAGACGCACGGCGACGGGGCGATCGTGCAGACGCAGTGGTGGCTCGGCGACTGCCTGAGCGAACTCGGCGAGCACCGTGCCGCCGCCGAACGGCGTCTCCAGGCCGCCGAGATCGCCCGGCACTGGCCCGAACAGCACGACCACGCGACCCTGGCCCACCTGGCCGGGGAGTCCCTGGGGCAGGCCGGGCTGGCCGAGGAGGCGGACGGGGCCTACGCGCGCGCGGGCGACCTGTGGCGCCAACTCGGCAACGTCCACGGGCTGGTCCGCTCCCTGCGCGCCCGCGCCTGGCTGGCGTTGCGCGCGCGGGACGGCCTTGAGGAGGCACGCGCCCTGATGGCGGAGGCGGTCCGGGAGGGCGAGGCGGCACGGGACATGGCGTCCGACGCCGATTCCCGGCAGCAGCTCGTCGCCGAACTCGGCCATACGCACAGGCAGTTCGGTGACCTGCTGGCCCGTTCCGTCTCGGAGGACGCCGACGACGCCTCGGCCCGGGCCGGGTTCGAGGATGCCCTGTCCCAAGTGCTGCGGTCGGCCGAGGTGTTCGCCACCCTCGGGGACGCCGCCCTGCACAGCCGCACCGGCGCCGAGCTCGCCGCGGGCCGGCTCGAGGCCGAACTGGGCCGCCCGGACGACGCGGCGGCACGCGCGCGTGCGGTGCTGGCGGCGTACGGCGGACGCGACACGTCGGAGACCAGCGACGGGGACGGCGACGGCGACGGCGAAGCGGTGCGGGCTCGGCGGGCGGAGGCGGAGCAGCTGCTCCGGCTCGTCGAGTAGGCGTACGCGTAGGAGTACGAGTAGGAGTGCCTCCGCTTACTCCACGCCGATGAGCAGCACGGCCCCCTGCCGCCCGCCCCGGTACACGACCGTGTCGACGGCGAGGTACCCCTCGCGGACCCGGCCCTCCAGGCGCTCGGCGATGGTGCCGGGAGCCTCGTCGCCTAGCACCAGGGTGACCATCTCGCCCCCGGCCGCGAGCATGCGGTCCAGGACGGTCTCGGCGGTGGCCGTGACGTCCGAGCCGATCACGGCCACGTCGCCGTCGATCAGCCCGAGTACGTCGCCGGCCTGGCAGATGCCGGCCATCGTCCAGGCCTGCCGTTCGGCGACGGTGACCTCGGCGTAGCGGGTCGCACCGGCCGCCGAGGTCATCGACACCACGTCCTCGTCGAAGCGGCGCTCCGGCTCGTGCACGGCCAGCGCCGCGATGCCCTGGACCGCCGAGCGGGTCGGGATGAGGGCCACGCGGATGCCCTCGGTACGGGCCTGCTCGGCCGCCGCGGCGGCGGTGTGGCGCAGCTCGCCGTCGTTGGGCAGCAGCACGACCTCGCGCGCGTGGGCCCGCCGCACGGCCTGCACGAGTTCACCGCTCGCCGGCGGCTCCCCGGGGCGTGCGAGCACGGTGGTCGCGCCGGCCTCCGTGTACAGCCCGGCCAGGCCCTCGCCGGGCACCACGGCCACGACGGCACGCTGGGCGCGCTCGCGGGGAGGCCGCTCGGCGCCGGTGGTGTGCACGTCCCCGGCGCCGAAGTGCGTGATCCGGATCCGGTAGGGCCGCCCGGCCTCGATACCGGCCTCGACGGCGGCACCCGCGTCGTCGACATGGACATGGACGTTCCACAGCCCGTCGCCGCCGACCACGACGAGCGAGTCCCCGAGCCCGTCGAGCCGCTCCCGCAACCGCTCCACGGCCGTGTCCTCGGCCTCCAGCAGGTAGATCACCTCGAAGGCGGGGCCGTCCACGTCGGCCGCGGCGGCACCGTCGGCACACTCCCCGCTCGGGGCGCCGACGGCCGGGGCGGGCCCTTCGGCGGCTTCCACGCGCGCGTGCGGGCCCCGCGGGTCCACGTACAAGCCCTGCGAGTCCTCGGCCGGCCCCGCGAGCCCACCCGATGCCGAACCGTCAGCTTGACCGGGCACCACGCGCGCGTGCGGCACCCCAGGGCCCCCAGGGTCCCCAGCCACCAGGGCTCCGGGCACCCCGGCCTCGGGCACCACCGCGCCGGCCGGCCCCGCGCCGACCCGCAGCGCACCCGCCGTCACCGTCGCGGCCGACTCCCGCGGCCGCTCCCCCGTGAACGTCTCCACCAGCGCCCCGAGCACCGCCACCAGTCCCCGTCCACCGGCGTCGACCACCCCGGCGCGCTCCAGAACGGGCAGCTGGCCCGGCGTCGCGGCCAGCGCCGCGCGCGCTCCCTCATAGGCCGCCCGGGCCACCGTCCCGCAGTCACCCTCGGCACCACAGGCCGCGTCGGCGGCGTCGGCAGCGGCCGAGGCGACCGTGAGGACCGTGCCCTCGACGGGGTGGGCCACGGCCCGCCTGGCGGAGTCGGCCGCGTGCCGCAGGGCCAGCCGCAGGCCCCGGCCGTCGGCGTGCGCGCTCTCGCCGACGGCCTGTGGGGTCCCGCCCCCGGCCAGGACCTGGGACATGCCGCGCAGCAGCTGGGCGAGGATCGTCCCGGAGTTCCCACGTGCCCCGATGAGCGCCCCGTGCGCCATCGCCCGGGTGGCGTCGGCCAGCGTCGGCCCCTCGGGACCCGACCCCGCCGCATGCCCCGCGAACACGGCCTCGACCGCCGCGACGGCGGACTCCACGGTCAGATACAGATTCGTGCCGGTGTCCCCGTCCGCGACGGGATAGACGTTGATCGCGTCAATCTCCTCACGCGCCCGCCCCAGCGTCTCGAGTGCGAGACCGCACCAGGTGCGCACCGCGAGAGCATCGAAGAATGGCTGCGGCACCTGCGCCACTGCGCCTCCCTGAGCTGCTGGACGTGGCACGCAGCGTAGACCGCGGGGCGGTGTCCACCGGAAGTGGGCCGGGAGAGGACCCGGGCCGACCATGGTAGTTTCATTGCACGGGCGCAGTCGTTGTATGCTGCTCCGGTTGCCCGATCCGAATCGGGCCATTCCCCTGGCAGCGCCACTCCGATCCTCCGATCCGGATCCCGGCATGCCGGGATCAACCGTAAGTGCATCTGAAGTCTTTGGAGTGACCCGTGGCTGCCAACTGCGACGTCTGCGGCAAGGGGCCGGGCTTCGGCAACAACATCTCGCACTCGCACCGCCGTACGCCCCGTCGCTGGAACCCGAACATCCAGCGTGTGCGTACCGTGGTGGGCGGGACGCCGAAGCGCGTGAACGCTTGCACCTCGTGCATCAAGGCCGGCAAGGTCTCGCGCTGACGCTCAGCTAGCGCGCGGCCACTGCTGGTTCGCTCAGAGAGCCGGTCCACCTCAGGTGGACCGGCTCTTTGCCATGTCTTGCCGCCGTCATGATGCTCATGAACCGGCCCCGGTGCTCAGGAACCGTCCCGGAACCGCCAGCCATGATCCACCGGCCCGATTCCCCCGCCGAGCGCGAACCCGGCCGCGATCGCCCCGGTGACGTACTCCTTGGCCGCCGTCACCGCCTCGGGCACCGAGTGCCCCTTGGCGAGCTGTGACGCGATCGCGGAGGCGAGGGTGCAGCCCGTGCCGTGGGTGTGCCGGTTGTCGTGGCGAGGCGCCCGCAGCCAGTGCTCCTCGGAGCCGTCGGTGAGCAGGTCCACGGCGTCCCCGGACAGGTGACCGCCCTTGATCAGCACCCACCGCGGCCCGTACTCCAGCACGGCCGCCGCCGCCCGCCGCAGTTGCTCCTCCGACTCGACGCGCACGCCCGTCAGCTGGGCCACCTCGTCGAGGTTCGGGGTGGCGACCGTCGCCACCGGCAGCAGCTTCGTACGGACGGAGTCCAGGGCCGAGGCAGCGAGCAGGGAGTCGCCGTGCTTGGAGACGCCCACCGGGTCGACGACCGCCGGGGCGTCCGTGCCCGCGATCAACCCGGCCACCGCCTCCACGAGTTCGGCGGAGGCCAGCATCCCGGTCTTGACCGCCTGGACGCCGATGTCGTCGACGACACTGCGGTACTGGGCCCGCACCGCCTCCACGGGCAGCTCCCAAGCGCCCTGCACACCGAGTGAGTTCTGTGCGGTCACCGCCGTGAGGACGCTCATGCCGTGCACGCCGAGCGCGAGCATCGTCTTCAGGTCGGCCTGGATGCCGGCGCCGCCGCCCGAGTCGGAGCCCGCCACCGTGAGGACGTTGGGAATCATGAGTCCATGTCCCCGAAGTGGTCCCAGCCGCCCTTACTGGTCCACGGCGCCCCGTCGACCGTCACCTGGGGCAGCGCCGACGGGTTGAGGACCTCGCCGATGACCTTCCAGCGGGCGGGCAGCTTCACGTCCGGCGGGAAGGTCGCCACGATCGCGTGGTCCTCTCCGCCGGTCAGCACCCACTGCATGGGGTCGACGCCGACGGCCTGCCCGATGTCGTTCATCTGGGAGGGGATGTCGATCGCCCCGGAGCGGATGTCGATACGGACCTTGCTTGCCTCGGCGATGTGCCCGAGGTCGGCGATCAGCCCGTCGCTCACGTCGCACATGGCGGTCGCCCCGAGCCCCGCGGCGGCCGGACCCGCGTGGTACGGCGGCTCGGGCCGCCGGTGGGCCTCCACGAAGGCGCGCGGCGAACGGAACCCGCGCGACAGCACCGCGTACCCGGCCGCCGACCAGCCCAGCCAGCCGGTCACCGCGACGAGGTCGCCGGGCTGCGCGCCCGCCCGCGTCACCGGCTCCTGGTTGCGCAGATCGCCGAGCGCGGTGATCGACACCATGATCGAGTCGCCGCGTACGACGTCACCGCCGACCACGGCGGCACCGGCCACCTGGCATTCGTCGCGCAGGCCGTCCATCAGCTCGCTCGCCCACGTCACCGGCAGCTCGGCCGGGACGACCAGACCGAGCAGCAGCGCGGTCGGTACGGCACCCATGGCGGCGATGTCGGCGAGGTTCTGCGCCGCCGCCTTGCGGCCCACGTCGTAGGCCGTCGACCAGTCCCGGCGGAAGTGCCGGCCCTCCACGAGGATGTCCGTGCTCGCCACCACCCTGCGGTCGGGCGCGGCCACCACGGCGGCGTCGTCGCCGGGGCCGACCCGGACCGCCGGGGTGGTGGTCAGACGGGAGGTGAGCTCCCTGATGAGCCCGAACTCACCGAGCTCACCAACAGTGCCCTTCATTGCCCTTTCTCCCCTTCTGTACCTGTACGTGCCCGGTCGCGAGGCCTCTCGGTCCTCGCTACGGTCGAAGTGACCGTCAAGTTCTGCCGGACCTGCACCCCGGCGCGCAAGACCCGGTCCCCGCAGGTCTCCCCGCGGCGAGCGGCGACGCGATACCGTGGCGTTCCTTTTCCCCACATGATCCTCGTGGCCGCCCTGGAGGTTCCGTGGTACAGGCGTACATCCTGATCCAGACGGAGGTCGGCAAGGCGTCGACCGTCGCCGAGACGATCAGCAAGATCCCTGGAGTCATCCAGGCCGAGGACGTCACAGGACCCTACGACGTGATCGTGCGGGCCCAGGCCGACACCGTCGACGACCTCGGACGCATGGTGGTCGCCAAAGTCCAGCAAGTGGACGGCATCACCCGCACCCTGACCTGCCCGGTCGTCCATCTGTAGCCCCCGTCTACCCTGTGCCGGTGAACTCTTTCCGTCACCGGCACCGCTCTGTGTTCCGCGTTTTCCTCCGCCTGCCCGCTCTCGCGCTGTTGATCACTGCCGCGGGCTGCTCCTCAGCAGACGACAGCGGACCGGCGGCGGTTCCCAGTCCGGACGCGAAGGTCACGGAACTGTGCCGGAACCTGGACAAGGTACTGCCCGCGAAGGTGGACGGAGAGCGTCGCGAGGATCCCGAGCCCGCGTCGGCGCTGACGGCGGGCTGGGGCAGCCCGGCGATCATACTTCGCTGCGGTGTGCCCCAGCCGCCGAAGATGGTCGATCCGAAGGTGGCCGACGGGCACGATCCGGATGCGGTCGCCGGGGGTGTGAACGGGGTCGACTGGCTGATGGAGAAGCAGGACGACGGGGCGTACCGGTTCACCACCGCCAACCGGGAGGCGTATGTCGAGGTCGGAGTGCCGGAAGGGGTGGACAGCTCCGGTGTCCTGATCGATCTGGCCTCGGCCGTGAAGAAGGCGATCCCCGAGGGGATCGCCTCCTGAGCGCCGTGCCGTGAACGCCGTGCTGTGAACGCCGTGCTGTGAACGCCGTCCCGGGATTGTTCCTAGCGAAGGCCCGTTGAACGGCGAAGCGCCGCCTGCACCAGCCGGTCCACCAGCTCCGGGTAGCTCACCCCGCTCGCCTGCCACATCTGCGGATACATCGAGATGGGCGTGAAGCCGGGCATCGTGTTGATCTCGTTGATCACGAACTCGCCGTCCTCGGTGAGGAAGAAGTCCGCGCGGACCAGGCCCTCGCAGGACGCCGCATCGAACGCGTCGACCGCCAGGCGCTGGACCTCCGCCGTCTCCTCCGGAGTCAGCGGCGCCGGCACGATCCCCGGCGTCGAGTCGATGTACTTGGCCTCGAAGTCGTAGTACGCGTGCGCCTCGGGCGAGGGGATCTCGGCGGGCGCGGAGGCCCGGGGGCCGTCCTCGAACTCCAGGACACCGCACTCGATCTCGCGGCCGCGCAGCGCCGCCTCCACGAGGATCTTCGGGTCGTGCCGCTGGGCCTCGGCGATCGCCTCGTCGAGGCCGGAGAGGTCGTCGACCTTGGTGATGCCGATCGAGGAACCGGCGCGCGCGGGCTTCACGAACAGCGGCCAGCCGTGCTCCCCGGCGAAGTCGACGATCTTCTTGCGGGCGGCCGGCTCGTCCTGCTGCCACTCACGGGGCCGGATCACCAGGTACGGGCCCACCTTCAGCCCGAACGAGGTGAACACCCGCTTCATGTACTCCTTGTCCTGGCCCACGGCCGAGGCGAGCACACCGGAGCCCACGTACGGGACGCCGGAGAGCTCCAGGAGGCCCTGGAGGGTGCCGTCCTCGCCGTAGGGGCCGTGCAGCACCGGGAAGACCACGTCGACCTCGCCGAGCGCCTTGGGGACCGATCCCGGCTCGCTGTAGACGACTTCGCGGTTGGCGGGGTCGACCGGGAGGATCACTCCACCCTCGGCGGACTCGGCGAGCAGGTCGACGCTCGGCTGGCGCCGGTCGATGATCGCCATCCGCTCCGGTTCGTCCGCCGTGAGCGCCCAGCGGCCGTCCTGGGTGATGCCGATCGGAAGGACGTCGTACTTCGTCCGGTCGATGGCCTTGAGGACGGCGCCGGCGGTGACCACGGAGATCCCGTGTTCGGAGCTGCGCCCGCCGAACACGACGGCCACACGCGGCTTACGAGGCGGCTGCTCGGGGCTCTGGGGGAGGTTCTCGGTGCTCATATCGCGTTGAGAGTACCCGTTGGTAAGGCCGGGATACAGCGCCCCCGGACCCGCGTCGCTCAGCGTCGTTCCGGCTTCGCGCTGCGCGACATCAGCTCCTTGAGAGCCACCACCGGAGGCTTGCCCTCGTGCACGATACCGACGACCGTCTCCGTGATGGGCATGTCGACGCCGTGCCGGCGGGCCAGATCCAGTACCGACTCGCAGGACTTGACGCCCTCGGCGGTCTGCTTGGTGACCGCGATGGTCTCCTGGAGCGTCATGCCCTTGCCGAGGTTGGTGCCGAAGGTGTGGTTGCGGGACAGCGGCGAGGAACAGGTGGCCACCAGGTCGCCCAGGCCCGCGAGTCCGGAGAAGGTCAGCGGGTCCGCGCCGAGCGCCATGCCGAGCCGGGTGGTCTCGGCGAGCCCGCGGGTGATGAGCGAGCCCTTGGCGTTGTCGCCGAGGCCCATGCCGTCCGCGATGCCGACGGCCAGGCCGATGACGTTCTTGACGGCGCCGCCGAGTTCACAGCCGACGACGTCGGTGTTGGTGTACGGGCGGAAGTACGGCGTGTGGCAGGCGGCCTGGAGCCGCTGGGCGACGGCCTCGTCGGTGCAGGCGACCACGGCGGCGGCCGGCATCCGCGCGGCGATCTCGCGGGCCAGGTTGGGTCCGGTGACCACGGCGATGCGGTCCGGGCCGACCTTGGCGACGTCGTCGATGACCTCGCTCATGCGCATCGCGGAGCCGAGTTCGACGCCCTTCATCAGCGACACGAGGACCGTGCCGGGGGCTAGCAGCGGGGCCCAGTCGGCGAGGTTGCCGCGCAGGGTCTGCGAGGGGACCGAGAGGACCGTGAAGTCGGCGTCCGCGGCCGCTTCCGCGGGATCCGTGGTGGCCCGCACGTTCTCCGGGAGTTCGACGCCCGGGAAGTAGTCGGGATTGGCGCGGGTGGAGTTGATCGCCTCCACGACCTCCGGGCGGCGCCCCCACAGGGTGACCTCGCACCCGGCGTCGGCGAGCACCATGCCGAAGGCCGTGCCCCACGAACCGGCGCTCAGGACCGCCGCCTTGACCGGCTTGCTCACTTGCCCAGCCCCTCTTCCTGTGCCGACTGCGCCGGCTGTGCCGACTGCACCTGCGATGCCGCCTGCCGCGCGCCCCGCTGCGTCTGCGCCTTTGTGCGGCGCCGCTGTTCGCTCCGCTCCCGGCGCGGGTCGTAGGGCGTCTCGGGCGCCTTTTCGCCGCGGATCTCCTCCAGCTGGCGGGTGATGGCGGCCATGATGACCTCGGTGGCCTCCTTCAGGAGCTCCGTGGTCATCTCCCGGTCGTAGAACCGCGTGAGGTCCACCGGCGGTCCGGCGAGCACGCGGTGCGTCTTGCGCGGCAGAAGGTGCGGCTTCCTCGCGTACGGCGGCAGCAGTTCGTTGCAGCCCCACTGGGCGACGGGGATCACCGGGCACTTGGTCTGGAGGGCGACGCGGGCGGCCCCGGTCTTGCCGGTCATGGGCCAGCCCGCCGGGTCGCGGGTGAGGGTGCCCTCGGGATAGAAGGCGACGCATTCCCCGCGGTCCACGGCGTCGATCGCGGCACGGAAGGCGCTCAGCGCGTCCGTGCTCTCCCGGTAGACGGGAATCTGCCCGGTGCCGCGCATCGCGGCGCCGACGAATCCCTTCTTGAAAAGCCCGCTCTTCGCGAGGAATCGCGGGACGCGCCCGGTGTTGTACTGAAAGTGCGCGTAAGCGAAGGGGTCGATGTGCGAATTGTGGTTCACCGCGGTGATAAATCCGCCCTCGGCCGGAATGTGCTCCATTCCTCGCCAGTCCCGCCTGAGCAGAACCACCAGCGGCGGTTTGCAGATCACCGCGGCGAAGCGGTACCAGAAGCCGATTCTGCGGCGGGGCACGCGGACACCTTCCTCTTGGGCCTGATGCGGGGGCCACGGGGGGCCGCACAAGTGTCGCCCCAGGCCGCCGGTCTGTCGAGAACACCGTACGCCCCGACACGCGGGGCGCCGTCGGCCCCGGGTGACAATGACCGCGACAAGAGAGGGACGGAACATCTGTGCAGTGGACCTTGGTCGTACCCCTGAAGCCCCTGGCCCAGGCCAAGAGCAGGCTTGCGGACACCGCGGACGACGGGCTGCGGCCGGACCTGGCGCTCGCCTTCGCCCAGGACACGGTGGCGGCAGCGCTGGCGTGCCCGGCGGTACGGGATGTGGCAGTCGTCACGGACGACGCCCGGGCCGGCCGCGAGCTGGCCGCGCTGGGCGCCGCGATCATCCCCGACGAGCCGGGAAGCGGCCTCAACGCCGCCCTCGCACATGCGGCGGGGGCCGTACGGGCCGCACGTCCCGAAAGCCCGGTGGCCGCGCTCAACGCCGACCTGCCGGCGCTGCGCCCGCCGGAATTGGCCCGGGTGCTCGACGCCGCCGCTGAATTCCCGCGCGCATTTCTCCCGGACGCGGCCGCAATCGGCACGACTCTGCTGGCCGCCGCCCCGGGCCGGCAATTGTCCCCGGCTTTCGGTATCGATTCCCGGGCCCGGCACCGCGCGTCCGGGGCCGTGGAACTGTCGCTCGCCGCCGTGGATTCCGTACGCCAGGACGTGGACACCGGCGACGACCTGCGCACCGCGCTGGCCCTGGGGGTCGGCCCTCATACGGCCGCGGCCGCCGCGCGGTTGCTGATACCCGGGCAGTAGGCTGCGGCCATGCAGGCGACCGCGTACACGTACGACCCCGAAAGCCGCAGCGGGCAGGTGCTCCTGGACGACGGCACCCCGGTGCCCTTCGACGCGGCGGCCTTCGACGCGGGCGGCTTGAGGCTGCTGCGCCCGGGACAGCGGGTGCGGATCGAGGTGGAGGGCGCGAAGGAGGACCTCCGGATCACTCTGGTGACCCTCCAGACCCTCTGACCACTGACTGAACACACCGCGGGCCGGACTCCGTACGGAGTCCGGCCCGGCGCGTGAGTGCCCCAGCGCCCCTACTTCTTGCGGGCGGTGGTCTTCTTCGCGGTGGTCTTGCGCGCCGTCGACTTCTTGGCGGGCGCCTTCTTGGCGGTCGCCTTCTTCGCCGGTGCCTTCTTGGCGGTGGTCTTCTTCGCGGCGGTGGTCTTGGCCGTCGTGGTCTTGGCCGGGGCCTTCTTGGCCGTGGTCTTCTTCGCGGCCGCCGTCTTGGTGGTGGCCTTCTTCGCCGGAGCCTTCTTCGCGGTGGTCTTCTTCGCGGCGGCCGTCTTGGCGGTCGCCTTCTTCGCCGCCGCCTTCTTGACCGTCGCGCCGGCGCCGCCGGTCAGGCTGCCCTTCGGAGCCTTCTTGACGGAGACCTCGCCGCCCCGCGGCAGCTTCTTCGAGCCGCTGACCAGGTCCTTGAAGCCCTGGCCCGCGCGGAAGCGCGGAACGGAGGTCTTCTTGACCCGAACCCGCTCGCCCGTCTGGGGGTTACGGGCGTAGCGGGCCGGACGGTCGACCTTCTCGAAGGAACCGAAGCCGGTGACGGAGACCCTCTCACCAGCGACGACCGCGCGGACGATGGCGTCCAGTACATGGTCGACAGCATCGGCGGCCTGCTGTCGGCCGCCCATCTTGTCGGCAATCGCTTCTACGAGCTGCGCCTTGTTCACGTCTTCCCCTTCGGAGACATCGCCAGAACGAAAGTGTTCAAGCTTTTTCGCACGTTAGGCAGATATATACCGCAAATCAAACACGAAACGGGCTTATCACCCTTGTGCCGCAACGAACTCGGCGGTGCCGTCCGGGTCAGCGTTCCTCGTCGGGGAGACGTCCCTCTTCGAGGTCCGCGGTGAACCGATCCAGCCGCCTTGCCGCGTCGGCGAGATCGTGCTTGGCCGCGGCCGTAATGACCAGCAGCTTCCGGGTCAGCGCCATCCGTACGCCCTCCGGGACTTGCAGTGCGCGCACCCTTGCGTGCGCTTCCTTGAGTTGGCCCGCGACTGCCGTATAGAGCTCGAGTTGGCCGTCGTGTTCCATGCACAGATTGTGCCATCTGGGGCGAGTTGTCGCCTGCGCAGGGGACAACTGCCGCCTCAAACGGTCTTCCGGGCGCACACGGAAGTCACGGCTGTACATCTCGCGTACCCCAACAACCACCGGCTTAACGTGGGAAGTTGGCTGCCAGGCTCAAGGCGGGCAGGGCCGTTCGGGTGCAGAAAAGGCTGTACCCCCGATCGGGCTGATCGGGGGTACAGAGGGGTGTTGCGGTGGCCGAAAGTCGCCTTGTTCAGGGGCGGCGGATCGTGCGCCGGATCAGACCGGCAGCGTCCGCGGCTTGAACGACGGGCGCTTCGCCTCGTACGCGGCGATGTCCTCCTCGTTCTGGAGGGTGATCGAGATGTCGTCGAGGCCGTTCAGCAGCCGCCAGCGGGCGTTCTCGTCCAGCTCGAAGGAGGCGGTGATGCCCTCGGCGCGGACCTCGCGGGCGACCAGGTCGACGGTGATCTCGGCCTGCGGGTCCTTCTCGGTGAGCTCCCACAGCGCGTCCACGATCTTCTGCTCCAGAACGACCGTGAGCAGGCCGTTCTTGAGCGAGTTGCCGCGGAAGATGTCGGCGAAGCGGGAGGAGATCACGGCCTTGAAGCCGAAGTTCTGAAGCGCCCAGACGGCGTGCTCGCGGGAGGAGCCGGTGCCGAAGTCGGGGCCGGCGACCAGGACGGTCGCGCCCTGCCGCTCCGGCTGGTTGAGCACGAACGACGCGTCCTTGCGCCAGGCCTCGAACAGCCCGTCCTCGAACCCGTCCCGCGTGACCTTCTTGAGCCAGTGGGCGGGGATGATCTGGTCGGTGTCGACGTTGCTGCGGCGCAGCGGGACGGCCCGGCCGGTGTGGGTGGTGAAGGCTTCCATGATTCTCAGACTCCAGCGGGCGTACGGGTGTCGGCGTCGGCCAGGTCGGCCGGGGAGGCCAGGTGGCCAAGGACGGCGGTGGCGGCCGCGACCTGCGGCGACACCAGGTGCGTACGACCGCCCTTGCCCTGTCGGCCCTCGAAGTTGCGGTTGGAGGTGGACGCGGAACGCTCACCCGGGGCCAGCTGGTCGGGGTTCATGCCCAGACACATCGAGCAGCCCGCGTGCCGCCACTCGGCGCCGGCGTCCTTGAAGACGACGTCCAGCCCCTCGGAGACGGCCTGGAGACCCACCCGCGCGGAGCCCGGCACGACCAGCATCCGTACGCCGTCGGCGACTTTGCGGCCCTTGATCAACTCGGCGGCGGCGCGCAGGTCCTCGATGCGGCCGTTGGTGCAGGAGCCTACGAAGACGGTGTCCACCTTGATGGAGCGCAGCGGCTGCCCGGCCTCCAACCCCATGTATTCCAGGGCCTTTTCGGCGGCGTAGCGCTCCGATGCGTCTTCGTACGAAGCAGGGTCGGGGACGGACGCCGAAAGCGGCGCGCCCTGGCCTGGGTTGGTGCCCCAGGTGACGAACGGCGACAGTTCGGCGGCGTCGATGACGACCTCGGCGTCGAACTCGGCGTCCTCGTCGGTCCTGAGCGTCTTCCAGTACTCGACGGCGGCGTCCCAGTCCGCACCCTCGGGGGCGTGCGGGCGGCCCTTGAGGTACGCGAAGGTGGTCTCGTCCGGGGCGATCATGCCCGCGCGGGCGCCGGCCTCGATCGACATGTTGCAGATGGTCATGCGCGCTTCCATCGACAGCTTCTCGATGGCCTCGCCGCGGTACTCCAGGACGTAACCCTGGCCGCCACCGGTGCCGATCCGGGCGATGATCGCCAGGATCAGGTCCTTGGCCGTGACACCCTCGGGCAGTTCGCCGTCGACGGTGATCGCCATGGTCTTCGGGCGGGACATCGGCAGCGTCTGGGTGGCCAGCACGTGCTCCACCTGGGAGGTGCCGATGCCGAACGCCAGCGCGCCGAAGGCACCGTGCGTGGAGGTGTGGGAGTCACCGCAGACCACGGTCATGCCGGGCTGGGTCAGGCCCAGCTGCGGGCCGACGACGTGGACGACGCCCTGCTCGACGTCGCCCAGCGGGTGCAGCCGCACGCCGAAGTCGGCGGCGTTCTTGCGCAGCGTCTCCAGCTGGATCCGGGAGACCGGGTCCGCGATCGGCTTGTCGATGTCGAGGGTGGGGGTGTTGTGGTCCTCGGTCGCGATGGTGAGGTCGAGGCGCCGCACCTGGCGGCCGCTCTTGCGGAGGCCGTCGAAGGCCTGCGGGCTGGTCACCTCGTGCAGCAGGTGCAGATCGATGAAGAGAAGGTCGGGCTCGCCCTCCGCGCGCCGGACGACATGGTCGTCCCAGACTTTCTCCGCGAGTGTCCTACCCATCGCTGTTCCCTCCGGTCGACGACGGTCCGCCGACCCAACTAGAGATCTTGAAGAGGCGGGCCCGCGCCCCTGCGTTTCCGGGCAACCGCCGCCAGGCCCGTACGTCACGGGCCGCTGTGACTTCGTGTCTTCCAGAGTGGCGGGTTCCACGAGAATTTGAACTTGCGTTTCACAGAGTGAGACGCGAGTATCGTTTCATGGACAACAGTAGCGGCGTCGGCGTTCTGGACAAGGCGGCCCTCGTCCTGAGCGCTCTGGAGTCCGGGCCGGCCACCCTCGCGGGTCTGGTCGGCGCCACCGGACTGGCACGACCCACGGCCCACCGCCTGGCCGTGGCGCTGGAACACCACCGCATGGTGGCGCGCGACATGCAGGGCCGTTTCATTCTCGGCCCTCGCCTGGCAGAACTGGCCGCGGCCGCGGGTGAGGACCGTCTCCTCGCCACCGCGGGTCCGGTGCTCACCCACCTCCGTGACATCACGGGCGAGAGCGCGCAGCTCTACCGTCGCCAGGGCGACATGCGCATCTGCGTCGCCGCGGCGGAGCGTCTGTCCGGACTGCGGGACACCGTCCCGGTCGGCTCGACGCTCACGATGAAGGCCGGCTCCTCGGCGCAGATCCTTCTGGCCTGGGAGGAGCCGGAGCGGCTGCACCGCGGCCTCCAGGGCGCGCGCTTCACGGCGACGGCCCTGTCGGGCGTACGGCGCCGGGGCTGGGCCCAGTCGATCGGCGAGCGCGAGCCGGGAGTCGCGTCGGTCTCCGCGCCGGTGCGGGGGCCTTCCAACCGTGTGGTGGCCGCCGTGTCGGTGTCCGGGCCGATCGAGCGGTTGACTCGGCACCCGGGCCGGATGCATGCGCAGGCTGTGATCGATGCGGCGGGGCGTCTCTCCGAAGCGTTGCGGCGCACCGGCTGATCGACAGGGCATTCGGGGAGGGTCGGCCTCAACGCCGCGGCAGGCTTTCCCCGACCAGGCGCCCTGACAGAGTTCCCCGCGCCCCTGAAAGCCAAGAAGGCCCTCCACCGAAGTGGAGGGCCTTCTCGTACGTACCCCCGACCGGATTCGAACCGGCGCTACCGCCTTGAGAGGGCGGCGTGCTAGGCCGCTACACAACGGGGGCCTGGACTCTGCGTTTCCGCAGGCCCGAGCTGGTCTACCTGGACTCGAACCAAGACTAACTGAACCAGAATCAGTCGTGCTGCCAATTACACCATAGACCAATGTGGTTTAGACCAGTCAGTACCCCCGACCGGATTCGAACCGGCGCTACCGCCTTGAGAGGGCGGCGTGCTAGGCCGCTACACAACGGGGGCCCTAGCAGTCCCGAGATGATCGTCGATCTTCGGAACCAGTACCCCCGACCGGATTCGAACCGGCGCTACTGCCTTGAGAGGGCAGCGTGCTAGGCCGCTACACAACGGGGGCTTGCGGATCGGAATCCGCTGGTGCAGATGAGCTCTGCGAGCTGGCCTACCTGGACTCGAACCAAGACTAACTGAACCAGAATCAGTCGTGCTGCCAATTACACCATAGGCCACTGGAACGCAAGCCCCGGAGGGGGATCTTGTTCAAGTAGTGCGCCTGGGGCTCCTGCCTTCCGGCCCGCTCCCCGCGGCGCAGGAAGAACATTACCCGAAGGTGGACGGGGCTCCAAAACGAGTATCCGCGCCGAGCAGCGACGGCAGTTCGGCGAGGGAGGCGATGCGGTGCGGCCCGACGGGCGGGTCGATCGTGGCGTACGCACCCCCGCGGTCGATCCACACCGACAGCAGCCCGGCGTCGGCGGCACCCCGTCCGTCGATCTCCGGGTGGTCGCCGACGTAGGCGACCTGGTGCGGCGGCAGGTCGAGGGCGTCGCAGGCCGCCAGGAACGCCCCGGCCTCGGGTTTCGAGACGCCGAGCTCGGCCGCGCACAGGATGCTCTCGAAGCGGTCGTGGACACCGAGGACGCGCAGTTTGCGGTCCTGTACGTGGAGGCTGGAGTTGGACAGCACGGCGTGCCGGTGGCTGGCGGCGAGCGCGTCGAGGACGGGCAGGACGTCCGGGAAGAGGGCCCAGACCGCCTCGTAGTGGGCGCGGTACCGGTGGAACCACCCGTCGGCCTCGGCGTCGGAGAGGTCCTGGCCGACGAACACCCGCACGCGGTCGCGCCGCTGGTCCTCGAAGGTGGCCTCACCGGCCGCGAAGCGCGCCCATTGCGCGTCGGTGATCTCCCGCCAGCGGGTGAGGGCCTGCTCGACGGTGCCGTAGCCGTCGAGCAGGCCCTCGGCCGTCAGGTGGGCGCGCATGCCGAGGCGGTCGGCGGTGGTGTAGTCGAAGAGGGTGTCGTCGACGTCCCAGACCACGGCGTGGATCCTCATGGTCGGACCGTACCCACCGCCGGGCGCTCTCAGCCCAGGGTCATCGTGCCGGAGAGCGTGAGGTCCGGGCCCCGGCCGTCGCGGGGGTGGGCGGTGAGCCGCCAGGTGAAGGGGCCGGACCCGGCTCCGGCGCCGGTGTCGGTGGTGCCGTCCCAGGCGGGGCGTACGGCGGCTCCGGTGGAGGCGCCGGTCAGGGTGCTGACGACCGTGCCCGAGGCCTTGGTCAGGGTCAGGGTCCAGGTGGACGGCTTGTTCAGCTGCCACACCGGTGACCAGGGCATCGACCTGCCGATCACGGACGGCGAGTAGACCTGGGCCTCCATCTGCGCGAGCGGTGAGGTGGGGACGCCGGCGGCGACGATCGAGACCTCTCCGTACGTGCCGTTGAGGTAGGCGATGTGGCCGCCGAAGCGGTCGACGGCCCAGCGGCCGTTGCTGCCGCCGGTGTTCTGGTCCGCGGCCGGCAGTTTCACCAGGGTGCGGGTGGTCGCCGTGCCGGTGTGGAAGTCGGTGAGCAGCAGTTCGTGGGTGGTGCGGTTCTCACGGAGCAGGAAGCCGTCGGCGAGGCGGGCCGGGCCGTGGTCGGCCGGGACCGTGATCTTCCGGTCGGTGGCGCGGTCGTAGACGCCCGCGGTGCCGCCGCAGGTCCAGTACAGCCAGGTGTTGACGGCCTGGATGTCGGTGGGGGTGCACGAGGCGCCGGTGGCGAGGGTGGTGGTCGTCCCGGTCTTGAGGTTGCGGCCGGAGACCGAGCCCTGGGTGCTGCCCGGCGTCCACAGGGTCTGGCCCCAGACGGCGGCCGCGGTGCGGTCGCGGGTGAGGATGGTCTCGCCGCCGGTCGCGGCGCGCGGGAAGTCCACGAGCCGCTGCTTGCCCGAGGAGCCGTTGTAGAGCACGTAGCGGCCGGTGCCGCCGGCGAGGCGGCCACCGGAGTCGCCGTCCGTGCGCTCGCTGAGGATGGTGCTGGTGTCGAGGCCGACGTTGAGGACGGACTCCTGGCCCGCCGAGTTGGTCCACAGATAGCCGACCCGGCCGTCTCCGAGGGCCTCCAGCTGGGGGCAGGCGGCGTCGCCGGGGAGGCAGGTGGTCCCGCTCAGCGCCGGGCTGCGAGGAGTCTGCGCACCGGTGGGCCGACCGTCGGCGTCCAACTGGAAGCCGCTGTAACGGAGCGAGGCGCCCGGCGTCGCGCCCTGGAGGAACAACTCGCCGCCGGCGACGGCCAGTCCCTGCACTCCGGTCGCGGCAGCGGGGACCCGGGCCACCTTGGTGGTGGTGAGTCCGCCGCTGCCGGTGAGGGTGATCCGGTGGATGTTCCAGTCGAGGCTGGAGCGGCCCGCGGTGGCCAGCGCTCCGCCGTCCAGGGTCGGGTCGATGCCGCCGAACGACGAGGTGAGCACGGTGCTCGAAGCCCCGGTGACCAGGGAGCGGGCGGTGAGCGCGGCCTCGGTGCCGCCCTGGACGAAGGCCGGGTTGCCGAGCAGGAGCTGGTCGCCCACGACTGCTTCGGGCTGGGCGTCGGTCCTGGTGAGGGCGGTGGGCTCGGTGCCGGGTCCGGCGTCCACCCGGATCGCCTTCCAGTCGGCGACGAGCCAGCGGTCGTTGAAGGCGAGCTGCGGGGTCGCCTCGTCGCTGGTGACGTACGTGCGGAAGGCGCCGTCGGCGAGGTCGACCAGACCCACCGACGTCTTGCCGTCCAGCACGTAGACGACCGCGAGACGGCCGACCGAGCCGCCGGTGCGGTACAGGACGGGCCGGGCTCCCGCGGGGAAGCCGGTGACCGGGGTGTCCACGGTGAGGGTTTCCTCGGCGGTGCGCAGCACGTGCAGGGCGCCGGTGCCGTCCATGGTCAGCACGCTCCAGCCCGCGGCGGCCCGGTAGGCGTGCCCGGAGGGGATCGTGACGGTGGCGGTGACGCCCGTGGAGCGGTGCCGCTGGGTGACGGTCTGGCCGTCGCGGGTGTTCACGACGTCGGTGCCGCTGGCCAGGTCGTCCGGGCCGGCGTGGGCGGGCGGGACCGCGTCGGGGTAGTCCACCGTGGTGACCGAGGTGGTCCCCGGCCGGTACTGGAAGCCGGACGCGCCGGCCCACGGGTAGTCGACGGTCACGCGCTTCTCGGTGACGAGCCGCACCGTGCCGACCGGCTCGTCGGCCTGGGGTGCCGCCTGCGCGGGTGCGGTCGGTACGGTGCAGGACAGGGCCACCACCCCGCCGACGGCCGCCTGGACGAGTCTTCGTGAACGGCTCATGTATCCCCCCGGTTCCTGGGCGCACACGGACACCGTGCACAGGGGGCATCCAACGTCTCTCCCGGGGACAGGAGCCGGCCGGAAGGATGAACTCCGGGTGACGGCTGGGCGGACACGGCGAGGGCGGCGCC